>DATJAS010000029.1:0-78433 GCA_035516035.1 Bacteroidota bacterium
CTCTCCGCGGAGGTCCTTGAGACCTACCTCGACCAGGCGCAGAGCGGGCACTCGCAGAACTGCAACAACGGGTTCCAGCTCGCCAAACAGACGATAGGGAAGGAAGGGCCCTGCCTCGTCTGCATCACCAACCAGCCGAACCCGGCTGACGGGAGCGGGGGCCATGTGCTGATCGCGTACGGCACATCCGATGACGGTGCGGGCCACGGGAGGATATGGGTGGTTGACCCCAACCGTATCTGGGTGGCGAATAACCCCTCCGACAGGGGGTGGTACCAGGGGGATTCCAACCACATCGACTGCGACCTCGGGAGCGGAAAATGGACGTTCAAGATGGCGGGGACCGGAGCCTCGACGAACTGGCCGTCGGGACCGGGCAACCTCATCATCGTCCCGGCGTCACTGGCGGGCCCTCCCGGCAGAGTTCCTTCCTCGCTCGGGCTCGCGCTGGGGGACGTGCTGAACAAGCTCCTGCTCACCGACTGGATGTCGGTTCAGTCCCCACGAAAATGACGACCGCATGTCCCTCGATCCGCGTCTTGAGCTGCCTGAGCGGCCGACTCGCTGGACCGTGGATGACGTTCCCTTCGGTGTCGAACCGGCTCCCATGGAGGCTGCAGGAGAATCCGTCCCCGCTCTTCTGGAGCGGGTTGTTCGCATGCGTGCACCGCAGGAGGAGCGCGTGAATCTCTCCATCGCTTCCCGTGACGAGCGCGATCGTCTCCGGGTACCCGTTCGCCCGGACGACATGCGCGGGCCCCGGTCCCGGGAGCGGAAGGGAAACGCGTATGCTTTCCCCCTCAAGGTCGCCTGTGACCACGTCCTCCGGCGCGCACGATGAGAGAAGCGCCGAGAGGGCGCCCGATCCCGCCCCGAGACACGCGATGCACGCCGTCGCGATGAAACTCCGTCGTCGCATGATCTCCTCCCTAGTACTCGAACCCGATGCCAAGCGTCAGGAACGTCGTCTCCTGCTCTCCTCCCGATCCGCCGGGCGGAGCCCCCGTCCACTGGAAGCGGACGTCCGCCTTTATGACAATGTCCCTGAGAGGGGAATAGCTCGCCCCTGCGACGAGGTGGTGCTGGTCCAGAGTCCCGTCCCGCACGCCGTTCGCGGGGAGGGAGGCGTTCATGTCCAGGCGCTCATACCGGATGAAGGCGGTCGCCCCTTTCGCGGTCGCGGCGTATGCGTTTCCAGTGTTCGCCGTCTCGACGTTCGCATCCGGGGCGTCGGAGGGAAAAATGAGATTGTACGCCGCTTCGAAGTATCCCCCCCGGGCGGATCGGGGGGTGTTGTTGTGAAACGCGTCGTTAATGCTCCCGGCGTCGGGAATCGAGACGAGCGTCCCGAGGAGTCGGAGCGAGAACCTGCCGGCGGTGATCTGCGCGTCCGCCTCCGCGAGCGCCACGGGGGTCCCGAACGCTCCTCCGTGGATGGGCAGCGTGTCGACCTCCGCGGGGGGGAGCCCGGCCGCGCCGCCGTAGTATCCCGACACCTGGATCCTGGCATTTCCCGAAGACTTCGCGATCGACGCCGTGAGGGCGAGCGCCTCGGCCGACGCGTTGCGTCCCTCGAACCTCCCTTCCCGTATCACGGAGCCGTGTGCGAAAGCGGATGCGTCAAGCCCGTTGACAAGCGCGATGCTGTACTCGACGGGGAGTACGTCGTTCTCCCCGTAGAAGCCGGCGCCGAGCTCCCTCCACGTGGAGGGGATGATGTACGTCTCTACCTGCGTCCGCTCGTTTCCGTTAAACGACGCGGGGAGATGGTTCTCGTTGAGTATGCCGATCCTCGGCAGGAAGAGCCCCGCCACGACGCGGTGGGCGGCATCGAGCGTGAACTGGATGTACGCCTGCTCGAATGCGATTTCGCCTCCCCCTTCCCCTCCCGTAACCTTTGCGTCTTCCATCTCCAGCTCGGAAACGAGCGAGACCTTCCGGGAAAACGTGTGGCCGATAAAGAGAACTACGCGCTCGAGGTCGACGCTTGCGTCCCCCGACTCCATCTGCCTTGTATAGACGGCGTTGCCGTATCCCCCGAGCGTGGTCTTCTCATCCTGGGACACCGCCCTGCAGGTAGTTGCGATGAGTATGAGTGTCAGGATAGTGGCAAGTCTAGAAGGGGTCGCGCTCATGAGCGTCTTTGGATATGTTGAAAAATCTATCAGTCGATCGATTTCTTATATTTAATTAGACTAAGTATAAATAATTATATACGACTATTCAAGTCCAATTTTTTCCTATGTGATTGCTGGCATATACAGAGCTGGTTCAGTGTGATTTCAGGAACGGCCGGGACCGGGATTCCGCTTGATTTTTCGCTCGACCGGAATTATCCTAATCCGTTCAACCCGTCGACGACGATCGCCTTTACCGTGCCCCGGGCGGGGCGCGGGGCGCTGAATGTATTCAACACCGTTCAACAACCCCGGAGGATTCCCCATGAAATATCTCTTCGTGCTCTTCTGCGCCCTGGCAGCAACGACTGTGTACGCCCAGGACAAGTCGTACAGGGTGGTCTTCGATCTGACGAGCAGGGATTCGCTCGACCAGAAAGCGGTCGTGCGCTGGGTGCACGAGATCACCGCCGCCAACCCCGACGCGCAGGTCGAGGTGGTCATGTACGGGAAGGGCTACGAGCTCGTCATGCCGGAAAAGTCGTCCTACCTCGCCGACGTCAGCGCCGCGATCAAGAATCCGAGGGTGGCGTTCAGAGTCTGCCGGGTGGCACTGAAGAACAACAATATCGACCGGTCGCAGATCCTCGCCGACGCCGGGACGGTTCCCGACGGGATTTACGAAATCCTCATGAAGCAGAGGGAAGGCTGGGGATACATCAAAGTCGGTCACTAGAACTTGCAGGTTCGTGAATGGCGGAGGCGAAATTTGTTGAACGCTCCGGCCGGCAATTACTCCTGATTGATATCGCGCACGCCGACCTGGAAGGGGTTGTCGAGGTTATCAGGCAGGCAAAGGCGCTTGTCAACGGCTCGGGTCGCCGTGATCTCCTCACGGTGACCGATGTGACGGGTACGCAGGTCACCTCGGCCATCGTAAAGGTCCTCAAGGAGTTCGTCGCGCACAACGGCCCGTACGTCCGTGCGGGCGCGGTGGTGGGGCTCGATCGCCTCCGCGCCGTGGAGTTCGTCGCGATCGTGAAATTTTCCGGCAGGAACCTGAGGGCATTCTCCGACATCGAGGCGGCCACGAAGTGGCTCCTCGCCCAGTCAGGAAGCTGAGGAGATCCCCCCCTTCTTTCCCGTGAGCGTGATGACGGCGATCTCCGAGCGGGCGCCGATCCTCACCGGTGGGCCCCAGTACCCGGTCCCCTTGCTGACGTAGAGCCATGTGTCCTGGAATCTCCGGAGTCCCCGGATGGACGGCTGACCGACCGTGGCCAGCAGGTTCCACGGGAAGAACTGCCCGCCGTGCGTGTGGCCTGAGATCTGTACCTGGAAGCCCTCCTTCCTGGATTCGTAGAGGCTCCTGGGCTGGTGCGCCAGGAGGACCTTAACGTCCGCCTCCGGCGCGCCGGCAATCGCCCGGTGCGGGTCCGACCGGTGCTCCGGGATGAACTGTCCCCCGCTCACGTCTGTCACTCCCGCCAGCAAGAGTCTCCCCGTTCCGCGCCTGATGAGCCGGTGCTCGTTGAGCAGCACGTCGAAGCCGAGCCGCCGGGCCTCCTCGATCCAGGGAAGCGCCCCCGAGTAGTACTCGTGGTTCCCCGTGATGAAGTACTTCCCGTAGCGCGCCCGCAATCTGCCGAGTGGCTCCACGTCCCCGTGCAGGTCGGCCACCTTCCCGTCGGCCATGTCCCCGGTGAACGCCAGGATGTCGGCGTCGAGCCCGTTGGCCATCTCCACGATTGTCTCCACGAATGGCCTCCCGATCGTGAGTCCCGCGTGGAGGTCCGTGATCTGCACGATCCGGAAACCCTCCAGCGATTCCGGGAGGCCGTCGACCGGAATCTCCACCAGCGGGACCGAGGGACGTCTTCGCGCCTCGAACAACCCGTATCCCGCCAGGGCGCCCGCGGCCGCCAGTAGACCCAGGTTCACGGATTGAATGAGCGTCGCCCGCCTGCCGGGGTCTGCAGGTCCCGCCGTACCGGCCGTGCGGCCGGCGATTGCCGCAAGGAGCGCCGCCCCTTTTCTCGCGCCGATGCCGAGAAGCCAGGCCGCGTCCCGCACGAGGAGGAGCGTGATCACCAGGGAAAAGAAACCGAGGCTGAGGTACGCAGCCCATTCGAGATCCCGCTTCCACGAAGCGCCGATCCGGTTCACCTCGAGTACCATTGCCGACACCGGCAGGAGCAGGAGTATTGCCAGCGCGCACCACGAGATCAGGTTCCACGGCGGCGCCATGTGCGCCGGCGCGATCAGCCTCCAGCCGACGTACGCGTACCCCGATCCCACGATCGCGAACGCGACGATGAACCACAGTATGTAAAACATTCATCTACTCCCTTGTCATCGCGTCTATTGAGCGAAGTCCGCTTTTTGGACCACGCCGCCTGCGGCGCCGCAGGCGCCGTTCTTTGGCGTGGCAATCTCCCCAATATGTGAATTTTCTCCCCGCAATCAACGTTATATCAGTGCGTTGCTGTTGGCGCATTAGATTTGTATCATATGCTTTGCCCATTTCCTGCGTTTTGAAGGGGATGCGCGCATAATCCTTACCACAATTGAGGCGCGGGCTTGTCCGCGCCGACAGGGGAGCGGTGCATGGGGGAAGTTGAACTGGAGGCCCGGTACGCCCGGCTGATAATCTACCTCACGGATTACATCTACACCGTGAACATCCGTGAGGGGGTCGCCGTGGAGACGTATCACGGCCCCGGCTGTGTCTCGATCACCGGGTACACGTCCGAGGACTACCGGGCCAACCCCGACCTCTGGTACCGGATGGTCCCCCGGGGGGACCGCGACAGGGTGCTCGACCAGGCGCGCCGCGCACTTGCGGGCGAGCAGGTGGAGCCGCTGGAGCACCGGATCATCCACAGGGACGGCTCGGTCAGGTGGATCAGGAACACCATCGTCGTGACGAAGGACGACGCGGGGAACCCTGTGGCATACGACGGGCTCATCAACGATATCACGCAGGTGAAGAAGTCGGCGGCGGCCGAGGCGATCCGGCACCAGCAGCTTATCCAGGCCGACAAGATGGCGTCGCTCGGCGTCCTTGCCGCGGGGATCGCGCACGAGGTCAATAATCCGAATAACTTCATACTCCTGAACGCCCGCCTCTTCGCCCGGGTCTGGGCTGACGTGCTGCCGGTCCTCGACGAATACAGCGCGCACAACGGTGACTTCAGCGTGGCCGGGTTGCCGTTCGCCTCCACGCGCGACAAGCTCAACCAATCCCTGGAGGGGATCCTGCAGGGGTCTGACCGGATCCAGAACCTGACACGGAGCCTCACCGAATATGCCCGGCAGGACGGCGGGGAGCTGAACGAGGCCGTCGACCTCAATGGCGTGGTGCGGATGGCGGTCGCCATGACCGAGAGCCTGGTCAGGAAGTCCGCCGTGACGTTCAGGGTGGACTATTCTCCGGAGATGCCCCTGACGCGCGGCAACGCCCGCCAGCTCGAGCAGGTCGTGATCAACCTCATCACGAACGCCTGCCAGGCGTTCGACGGGGCGCCGGGGGAGATCCGGCTCACGACGTACAGCTTCCGGGAAACGAACGAAGTCGGGGTCATCGTGCGCGACTCGGGCAGCGGCATCCGGGAAGCTGATCTGAAGTACATCATGGATCCCTTCTTTACGACGAAGAAAGAAAAGGGGGGAACCGGCCTCGGGCTTTCAATCTCCTCCAATATTGTCAAAAGCCACGGGGGCACGCTCTCACTTGCCAGCGAGCCGGGGAAGGGAACCAGGGCAAAGGTCCTCCTGCCGGTGCTCCAGCCGCGCTGAAGGGGACGACGTGCACTCGAACATCTTCCCCTCCCACCCGATACTGTTCGTGGACGACGAGGAGCAGTATCTCCTCAGCCTCGAGCTGACGATGTCGTCCAACGGCATCACCAACATCGCGACCTGCAGCGACAGCCGCCGCGTGATGGATATCCTGGCGGCCGGGCCCTGCTCCCTCGTGGTGCTGGACATCAACATGCCCCACGTTTCCGGCGCGGAGCTCCTTCCGGTCATCGTCGAACGTTACCCCGATCTGCACGTCATCGTCGTTACCGCGCTCAATGACGTCGAGAGCGCCGTCCGCTGCATGAGGCTCGGGGCGTACGACTACGTCCTGAAACCCGCGGATGACGCCCGCCTGGTCACGGCCATCAGGCGCGGGCTCGAGCTCGATGAGGTCAGGAGCGAGAACGAGATGCTGAAAGCATCGCTCCTCCGCGCCGACATCGAGCATCCCGGGGCGTTCAGCGATATTATCTCGCGCTCCCACCAGGTCCAGTCGCTCTTCCGGTACTGCGAAGCGGTGGGGAGCACCCGGTTGCCGATCCTGATCACGGGGGAGACCGGCACGGGGAAGGAGCTGTTTGCGCGTGCGATCCACGCGGTGAGCGGGCGCCCGGGAGGGCTCGTCACCGTGAACGTCGCCGGCGTCGACGACACCTTTTTTGCCGACACGCTCTTTGGCCACCGGAAGGGGGCTTTTACGGGGGCCGAGTCTGACAGGAAGGGCCTGATCGACCAGGCCGAGGACGGGACGCTGTTCCTGGACGAGATCGGGGACCTACGCCTCGAGTCGCAGGTCAAGCTCCTCCGGCTCCTGCAGGACGGTCAGTACTACCCGCTCGGCTCCGACGTCGCGCGACTGTCGAACGCCCGCATCATCGTTGCCACACATCGCGACATCCGCGGGATGCAGGAGAGCGGGACGTTCCGGAAGGACCTCTATTACAGGCTCAAGTCGCACCACATCAACATCCCCCCGCTCCGGGAACGGAGCGGCGACGTGCCCTACCTGGTGGATCACTTCATCACAAAGGCCGCGGCGGAGCTCGGCAGGAAGCGCCCCACCGTCCCGAAGGAGCTCTTCACGCTTCTGAAGAATTACGATTTCCCGGGCAACGTGCGGGAGCTGCAGGGGATGATCACCGACGCGGTCAGCATCCACGCGTCGGGAATCCTCTCCCTCGATTCGATCCGGCGTCAGATCGCCGATTCCTCGGGCTCCCGGGGGGGCACCGAAAACCGGTCCGCCGACGGGACGGATGACGAGGCCGTGCTCTTTCCAGGCCGGTTGCCTACGCTTGAGGAGGCGGACGATGCGCTGATCCGGGAGGCCCTCCGGCGCGCAGAGAACAACCAGACGATCGCCGCGGAGCTGCTCGGGCTCTCGCGTCGGGCTCTGAACAACCGCCTTCGAAGGAAAGGGCCCCCTCGGGGGGCGTAACCCGTGTGCACGCCTGCACGTGTCCCGCGACACCAATTCCGGGTCGCGACTGCGGTATCTTGACCACCATTCTACTACTCCACGGTCAATTCCTCCACATGGCTATCGTTTACGCCGGGGTGCTCTTCGGCCTCTGGGGTCTCCCGATCAGTCCCGTCCGCACGATTCAGATCCTCATTATTCGCAGGCTCGAAATCTCCGTCAGTATGACCTCGCGGCCCCCCAGTATCCGCTAAACCCTGTCACCCCTCTCTGTGTCCAATCCCTGTCGGTCCCGCATGGAGGGGACGGGGGGTATCGGTCCATGCCGTGTTGCGTGCAACACGGGCTACCCCCCCGGGTGGAGAGGATGATGTTGTGAGGGCGTGCCCGATGGGGAAGAGAATGCGTAGCTGCGCACTGGCAGTCTTGTGTCTTCTGACGGTTCGTGCGGGCGTTCACGCACAGGCCCGATATGAGGTTACATACATTTCTCCGATACCGGGATCCCGCTTTATCCTCCCCGGCTCGAACATCATTATACGCGTCAGGGGCGGCATAACGACTGACGCGGCCGACCGGTTCATCCGCAGCGTCCAGGGTGAAAGCACCGGCCCCCATCCCTTCAGCATTTCCCTTTCGGATGACGGGTGCACCGTCCTTTGCACCCCCTCCCGGCCATTTGCGCCCGGTGAGGGAGTTCTCGTCGAGGTGGACACGTCCACGATCTCGTGGGGAGAGTGCATCCGGACCGGAGATGAGTTTCGATTTACCATCACCCCCAGGCAAGAGCCGTATGTGAATCTCGCCTCGGCCCTTCGCGCGACGGAGTTTCCACCCGGGATTCCGCGGGCAGCCAGCCGACCGATGGCCGCGGGCGTGCCGGCGGACACAGGCGTGATTACCCCTCGGGTGAAAGTCCTCGTATCCGCTGCTACATCTCCCGGGTACCTGTTTCTGTCGAATCTCCAGTCTGCGCCTACCGATATCCCGGCGCTCCTGATACTCCGCAATGATGGAACGCCGGTTTTTGCCCGCGATATGTTCGGCGACGCGCATGACTTCAAACTGCAGCCGAACGGGCAGCTGACATACGAAGACGCTGTGCCGGGTGCGTTCTATGTTATGGACAGCACGCTCACGGTCGTTGACTCGATTCGATGCGGTAACGGCTATCCCACTGATGACCATGAACTTCGCCTCCTGCCCAACGGCCATTGGCTGTTACTCGGAATCGACCCCGAGCCCGTTGACATGTCGGCCGTCGTCCCCGGAGGGTTGCCCACGGCGACGGTGTTCGGTTGCATCATCCAGGAACTTGACAGTCAGAAGAACGTCGTGTTCCAATGGCGAAGCTGGGATCACTTTAAAATCACGGACGCACAGAATGTCGACATGACCGCTCCCACAGTCGATTATGTCCACGGCAACGCGCTGGACGTCGAGTCGGATGGCAACATTCTCTTGTCGAGCCGGCATCTCAGCGAAATCACGAAAATCGACCGATCGACTGGCGGGATCATCTGGCGCATGGGGGGTGCGAACAACCAGTTCACGTTTGTCAACGATTCAATCGGGTTCAACTACCAGCACGCGGTCAGATGGCTTCCCAACGGGCACATCATCTTCTTTGATAACGGCGATTTTCACAATCCTCCCTTTTCGCGGGCGGTGGAGTACTCGGTGGACGAAAACAGGAAGGTTGCGACACTTGTGTGGCAATACCGGCACGTGCCCGACATCCTGGGTTTTGCCATGGGCTATGTCCAGCGGCTTGAAAATGGCAACACGTTGATCGGCTGGGGAGCAGCCACGCCGACAGTAACGGAATTGGCGCGGAACGGTGCAAAGGTTTATGAGATGTCATTTGACTCGACGGTGTACAGCTACCGGGCGTACCGATTTGACTGGCATCCCGCTCCCGCGCCTGCGGCGGCGGATCAGGCCGAGTCGCGGTATTCGCTCGAGCAGAACTACCCAAATCCGTTCAATCCCTCAACCATCATCCGGTTTACGACGCCGGCAGAGTCTCACGTGACGCTTGATGTGTTCAATATTACCGGGCAGCATGTGGCGACGCTCATCGACGATGAGATGCCCGGCGGAGTGCACACGGCTCGCTTCACTCCCACGACGCTTGCGAGCGGCGTGTATTTCTATCGCCTGCGGGCGGGGAGCTACGTGGCCACGAAGTCATTCCTCTACCTGAAATAGACGGTATATTCAAAAAGCGTCAGGGGACTCAAAAGAAGCATGAGGACTCCTGCGCGAAGACAGAAAACTCGCCGCCAGGGGCTCTCCCTGCCGGGGTTCTGTGCGAAACGGATTCCCTGCCACATAATGGCGACTGTCCACGCGTCTTCCCTCCTGCCAACCCGTTGTCCTCAAACCTGTTAAGGGAAAGACAGACGCCGGGCGTGCACAATCGTGGCACCCCTCCGGCTGCAAGCTTCACATCGTTCGCACCGATAACTGCTTGAAAATCAGCTCATTGAATCTCCTCCCGGCGGTTGGCACTGTTTTCGCAGGTGATGCGTGGGGTCAGCAAACCAACAACAGGGGAGGGGAAGGTATGAAGCTGCGAAATGTTCTCGTGACCACGGCGGTGCTCGCCGCACTTTCGGCAGGCGCGTCGGTCCAGGCACAGCCCGATGAGGCGCGTTACCGCTCGTACGACTTCGACAGGCTGATGAGATCGTTTGATGCCTCGCTCAGGAGCGACGTCCCGGGCGTTGTCGAGTCAACGATCTACAACCTCGTCGAGTACAAGAGCTTCTTCCCGAACAGGCAGTACGGCCGACTCGTGGAATCGCTCGACAGGGTCGCGCGCTCGGGCGCCGACTCGACGATCGCGTACAAGGCTCGCCTTGCGGGGCTCTATCTCGCGTACGGATCCCCCCTGAGCGATGTCAGGGTCTTCACGCCGTACGACCACGAGGGGGCCTTCAAGCTGGTCTCCGAGCAGCTCGAACGAAAATTCCTCATTACGAGCGTGAGCCAGTAATACCGCGCCGTCTTAAGGCGTGGCAATCTTGCGCTTTGAGAGCACCTCGTTCAGCAGCGCGAGCAGCTTCCGCGCCGTGTACGGTTTTGTCAAGAAGGCGTCCGCCCCGGAATCTGTGGCGCGCGTCGTCTGCGCGTCCCCTGCGAAGCCGGAATTCGCGATGATGACGGCTTCCGGATTCAGTTTCCTGATGGCGCGGATCGTCGCCATCCCGTCCATGAAGGGCATGACCATGTCTGTGATCGTGGCGTCGATGCTCTCCCTGTGCTCGGCGTACACGGCGATCGCGTGTGTCCCGTCGACCGCAGTCAGGACGTTGTAGCCCCCCGCCTCCAGCGTCTCCTTTGTCACCTCGCGGATGCTCGCCTCGTCGTCGACGACCAGGATCAGCTCGCCGCTCCCTCGTGGCGGAGCGGCCTCCTCGGGCCGGCTCCCCGCCTCCTGCGCGCCGGCGGGGAGCGCCGGAAGGTAGGTCCTGAATGTGGAGCCCTTTCCCATCTCGCTGTAGACAGTGATGAACCCGCCGTGTCCCTTGACGATGGCGAGACAGGTCGACAGGCCCAGCCCGGTCCCGCGCCCCACCTCCTTTGTCGTGAAAAACGGCTCAAATATTCTCTCCAGCGTGTGCGGTGCAATCCCGGTGCCGGTGTCTGCCACGGACAGGCAGACGTGCGGGCCCGTTTTCGCCTCGATGTTCATGCGGGTGTAGTTGGCGTCCAGCACCACGTTCTCGGCGGACACCGTCAGGAGACCTCCGTCCGGCATGGCATCGCGGGCGTTCACACAGAGATTCAGCATCACCTGGTGCATCTGCGTCGGATCGGCGGAAATCGTCCAGAGGTCCTTCGCGATCGCCGACCGCAGTGCGATGGACTTGGGAAACGTCTCCTCCGCGATCTTCAGGACCTCCTTGATAAAGTGCCTGGGTTGCAGCGTGATGCGCTCCCCTTTCATGCCGCGTCCGAACGCCAGCACCTGCCTGACGATGGCCGAGCCGCGTTTGACGGACGATTCGACCGTGTCCAGGAGCTTCTGGTCGCGCGCCCCCGGCAGCTTCTTGCGGAGCATCTCGATCGACATGAGAATGGGGGAGAGCACGTTGTTGAGGTCGTGCGCGATGCCGCTGGCGAGCGTGCCGAGGCTTTCCATTCTCTGGGAACGGAGGAGCTGCTGGTCGATCGCCTTCTTCTCCGTGACGTCCCTCGAGACCACGAGCACGTTGATGACGTTCCCGTTGCCGTCCTTGATGGTGCTCGCCTGCGATTCGATGTGGCGGATGCGCCCGTCGGCGGCGATAAACCGGTATTCCGTCCGCTGGCCGACGCCCGTCCGCACGGTCTCGCGGAAGATCTGTCCGACCCTGTCCCTGTCGTCGGGGTGGATCTCCTGGAATGAATCGGAGCCGCGGAGCGACTCCTGGTCAGGGATCAGCATGCCGTACGAGGGACTGTTGTACACGCGCTTTCCGTCCCTGTCCAGGAGCGCGATCATATCCGACACGTTCTCGGAGATCATCCGGAACTGTTCTTCCCTCTGGCGGAGGCTCTCTTCGGCCTGCTTCCGCTGCGTGATGTCCTCCACGGTGCCTTCGTACCAGAGGATCTTCCCTTCGGGGCTGCGGACGGCGCGGGCGTTCTCCCGCACCACGATGGAAGCGCCGTCGGCCTTGATCCACACGGCCTCGCGCCCGCGGATGACGCCTTCCCGCTCCAGTTCCTCTTTGAAGTCGCTCCTGACGTACGTCGGGTGGAACCCGTCCTGCTCGAGATTGCGTGCCCGGAGGTCATCCGACGACGCGTACCCCAGCATAGCGCAGAGCGCGGGGTTCGCCATCACGATCTCCCCCTCCGGTGTGGTCCGGTACAGGCCGAGCACCGCGTCTTCAAAGAGCGTCCTGAACCGTTCCTCCCCCTCCCGCAGGCGCTCCTCGGCGCGTCTGCGCTCCGTGACGTCGTGGATGATCGAAAGGAGGAGAGGCTTCCTGTCGTCGGTGAACGGACCGCTGTAAATCTCGACGTCGCGGATCTCCCCCGAGGCGACCCGGTGCTTGACGAGGAAGTAGTCCCTCTCCTTCAGGGTCGCTTCCTGCATGTCGGAAGCGATTTTTGCCGTGATGCCCGGGTTGATATTCGCCACGGGCATCCCGCACATTTCTTCATGGGTGTAGCCGTAAAACCTGCAGGCGGTCGCGTTGGCGTCGACGATCCGCCGCGCCTCGGGGTCGACGACCAGCATGATCGCGCGGTTGTTCTCGAAGATCCCGCGATACATACCGGTCCGCCAGCGGGCTTCGCCCCCGCCTGCGGCCCCTTCCTCCTCAGTTTTCATATCGCTCATGCCCGCCGCCTGATGCACGCTCTGGATGGGCCCTGTTGAGCAAGAAACATACCACGCGCGCCACGGGACGTTTGCGGGAAAAACCTGTCCCCGTGCACGTCCGGCGTACCCCGGCCTGGTTAAATGTGTGCAGGTGTCCGAATCTGCCTCCCGGGTGTTCCTGGTCCTGGAATTTGCTCAAATGAGGTCAATTTGACTGTCTCCGGATCATCCTCTATACTCTTGGTACCATGCCCCCCGACCAGACAGCGCCGGCACCTCAGGTCCACGTCCGTGTGAAGCGCGGGAACCTCCTCACCCGCGAGCTGACGTTCGGCGCTTCATTCTCGCTCGGCCGCGCCGACGGCTGCTCGATGCAGTTCGCGGATGAGAACGTCAGTTCCTGGCACGCATCCGTCTCGTGGGAAAACGGGGCCTGGCGCCTCGTCGACCTGATGAGCACGAACGGCGTCTATGTCGGGAGGAAGCGGATTGAGAATCGCGTTCCGCTCCCCCTGGACAGGGAGGTGAGGCTGGGACGGCGGGGGCCCGTGCTGCAGTTTACACTCGGGGAGAACCCGGCCCCGACGCCCGCCGGTGAAGAGGGTGCAATGCCGAGGACACAGGTGATCAGGCGATATCTCGAGGGAACCGCCGGAGGGAGAGTCGGAGAGAGGACCATACTGATCAGGGAAGCCTTCCGCACCGTACGCCGGCGGTATCGCGCGACCTACTGGGGGGCGCTCGGTGCGGCACTCCTCCTCCTTGCAGGCGCCGGTGTGATCATCCTGCAATACCGGGACCGCGTCGAGCACCTGCAGAAGCTCCATGCAACCGCTGCGGAAGTCTTTTACACGGCGAAGGCGATGGAGCTGCAGATCGCGCGGCTGCGAGCGGAGGTGGAGAAGACCAACGATGCGGCATTCCGCCGGGCCTGGGAAGAAAAGGAAGGAGAGGAGCGGAAGCTGCAGGCGAGCTATATCGATTTCCTGGACGACCTGGGCATCTCGCAACAGAAGCTTTCCCCCGAAGACTGGCTGATTTACCGCGTGGCCCGCATCTTCGGGGAATGCGACGTGAGCATGCCGGCGGAGTTCATGGAGAAGGTGAAGGAATACATCCGCCTGTGGCAGCGCGGTCACCGCCTCGCCCGGGCCGTCGAGCGGGGGGGGAGAGACAGCGTCGCGGACGTGATCGCGGAAATCCTCCTCCGGTACGACCTCCCCCCCCAGTTTCTCTACCTCGCCGTGCAGGAAAGCGGTCTCGACTCTCTGGAGTGCGGGCCGGAGACCCGCTCGGGCATTGCCAAGGGAATGTGGCAATTCATCCCGAAGACTGCCTGGAAGTACGGGCTCCAGACCGGGCCGCTGATCGATCTGCGGCGTCCCGACCCGAGGGATGATCGGCAGCATTTCAGGCAATCCACCGAGGCGGCGGCGCGCTACCTGCGCGACCTGTACGACAACGAGGCGCAGGCGTCAGGGCTCCTGGTGATGGCGTGCTACAACTGGGACGAGGCGAAGATTCACGACATGCTGAACGCAATGCCGGAGGACCCGCGACAGAGGAATTTCTGGAACTTGCTCGCCCGCCACACGCTGCCCGACGAGACCTACAACTACGTCTTCTACATTATCTCGGCGGCGGTCATCGGGGAGAACCCGCGCCTCTTCGGATTCGATTTCGACAGTCCCCTTGCCCGCTACAGCGCCGCCGTTCCGTGACGCAACCCCGTCATCCCGACCTGACACGCCTGTCATTGCGAGGGGCGCCTGTGGCGCCCAAGGCGCCACCGAAGGCGCCCCGAGGCAATCTCACCCCCCCGCCTTCGGCGCGATGATGGCTTTCAGCAGGTCGGGCCGCGACGTGATCCGCTCGAGGTAGGGATAGCGCTCGCCGCCGTGGTAGTCGATCGTGTACGTCGAGACGTAGTCGCCGTTCTGCGCGATGATCTGCATCGGCGCCGTGGCTTTCGCCGCCAGGCGGATCGCGTCCCGGACCACGTATCTCGTGTACCGTTTCCCGTCCACGGCAATGAGCGTCATCCCGGGGGCAAGCCCGGCCTTCGCCAGCGGCGTGCCCGGGATGACGTCGATGAGCATCCCTTCCTCGTTCACCGTCGCGCCGAGCGAATACCTGATGTCCGTCACGCGCCGGACCTCCTCGAAGTCCTTCTGAAGCGCGTCCAGCGTGTCGCGGTAGGCAAGTCGCCAGCCGGCGCGTTCAATGCCCTCAAGCGGCGCGCGGGGGTTGAGCGAAGTCAGCCTTCCCCTGAGATACGACGCCCAGTCGTACGGCGCGACGTCATTGAGCGTCCTGACGACGTCGTCGAACGTGTAGGGCCTGGTGAGCGGCGGGGTGTCCGATCCTCCGTGGAACTCGCGGCAGAAGTCGTCCATCGATTTGCTGCCGTGCGTCCGCTCCCTGATGATGCCGTCAACGTCAAGCCAGATCAGGTTTCCCTCGTCGTAGTAGTCGACCGTCCTCCTGTATGATTCCCAGTCCTGCCTCGATTCGTAGAGGATCTGGGCGGCGTCGGCGGCGTCCTGGAGCGGCCTCCATGTCCGCCCGGGCCTGTTGTCAAGCTGCGCCGCGATCATTGCCATGTGCTCGCGGTACGTCTCCTGGCTCCAGAGACCGGAGCGGGCCGTGAGCAGGTTCCCAAGGTACTCGGTCAGCCCCTCGTACACCCAGAGGAGATCCCCCTTCATCGGCGTGGTGAAATCTCCCGTGGCGAGACCCTCCGGCCTCCGGTATTTCCCGTTCCACGAATGGACAAATTCGTGGGGGAGGAGCCCCGCCCTGAGCACCCTCATGCGGGGGTCGAGGATCGTCCGCTCTGCGACGCGGTCGTCGCTCGACTGGTGGTGCTCCAGTCCGAAGGACGCTACCTGGTCGCTGAGGGTATACAGGAAATCGTAATGGCGGTAGTGGTGCGCGCCGAAAAGCGCCGTGGCTTCACGAACCAGGTTCTGGTACTCCCTGACGAGGTCCGGCGGCGCCTCAATGGCCGCCTCCCCGTCTGAAGCGATGTCCAGGAAATGGGGGATTCCCGTCCCGGCGCTGATGTCGATCCGGTTGACGAATTCCCCCGCCTGCACGGGGGAGTCCACCAGCATGTTGAGCGTGACGGGCTTGAAATCCACTTTGTTCCCGTCCGTGCGTTCGGGCTCCAGTGCCGTGCCGATCTTCCACCCCGGGGGGAGTACCAGCGACGGTGTCACAATGATGCTATCGGGACGGGGCGAGGAGGGGTAGAGCACCACGGTATTCCAGCTCAGGACGACGAGGTGCGGCGAGGAATTTGCCCCGGCGGAGTATCCCCTGGCGATCGGGGAGAGTATGTAATCGAACGCGACCCTTATCGATGTAAAGCCCCTCGGGACCTCGCAGCGAAAGCAATACATGTCCGCCAAATCGCGTCGCCACGGGATGGATCGGACTGTGTCATCCGGTCCTTCGGTCGTGATATGGAGCCCCACAACGTCGACCACGGGGCCCGTCGGCCCGTGCTCGCCCGGTATCCACTCGGCATACCTCAGCGTGAGCGGGCCCGGTTGCACATCGATCACTTCGCTCGCATGCACGATTCTCCGCGGCGCCTCCGTCGCATCCACCGTGAGCCTGATGCCGGAGAGCGCCTGAGAGAGCGGCGTGGCAATACAAATGAGGAGGAGAAATACGGTTCGGCTCGACGGCATGTGCGTCCCTTTCCAGTGAGGGATTAGCGAGGAGTGACTCTTTGTTGAACTGCGAAAAATGATAGATAAAATATCACTATGATGCCACTGATTTGACAGAATCCGGTGCGCCCGTTAGATTCTGGTATCCCCCGCTGAATCAAC
Source organism: Bacteroidota bacterium (assembly GCA_035516035.1). Taxonomy (GTDB): domain Bacteria; phylum Bacteroidota; class Ignavibacteria; order UBA10030; family UBA6906; genus Fen-1273. The sequence continues at coordinate 16,504 of DATJAS010000029.1, forward strand.
CCCTGAACGCCTGCACCAGTCGGCAGGAGGTTCCTATGAATTCGCTCCGCCCCCTTCTTTTCGCATCACTCGCCGTCCTTGCAAGCACTTCATGGGCTCCGGGCCAATCGAACCCCGCGGCGGATATCGCCGCCTACGAGGCATTCCTCGCATCGCACACGGACCTGAGCACGACGCAACTCCTCGCCATGCACCCGGCGGGGACGTTCTCGGCGCACGCGGCCGTCTCTCCCGATCAGCTCGCGTACTATCACCTCATAGATTCCTGCTACCAGCTCACGGCATACGAGACCGGGCTCATTGCCGACCACGGGTTCATGGTGACGGACCGCATCCAGAAGCAGTCTTTTGGCAATGCGTTCATCGAAATCTACAACCGCGATCTTCCCGTCTTTGTGTCCGTCGATGCGATCCTCCACGCGGTCCACTCGTCTTATGACGTCATACTCAAGTCTGCTGAGGAGCAGTTCCTCATACCGGAAGTCGACTCATTGATCGCGGATCTTCGGGCCGGGATGCCGGCGCTGGCGGCGGCATACGGTCCTGAACCCGCAATGGGGGCGATGCTTCGCGACATCGATGTCTATCTCACCGTGGCTTCTGCACTTCTCGGGCAGTCCTCGGTTCCGTTTTTCCCGGAAGACGCGGCGAACGTCGGAAGCATACTCGTCCTGGTCGCAAACCTGGCCCCGGCGCAGGTTCCACTGTTTTCTTCGACTCCTCGAATGATAGACTTCAGCCAGTTCACGATACGGGGACACTATACGGAATCGCCTGAGCTCGGGGAATATTTCCAGGCGATGATCTGGCTCGGCAGGACGGAGATATACCTGATCCCCCCCGTGGCAGGCGGGCTGGCACCGTCGCAGACCTCCGCCGACATCCAGCGTCAGACGATTGACGGCGCGCTCCTGGTGGAATCGCTCTCGCGCGCGGGGGCGTTCCCCCTCCTCGGGAAGATCGACGGCGTTATCCGCATGTTCGCAGGGGAGCCGGATAACGTGACGTTCCCGGAAATGCAGACGCTCCTCGGCTGGACCGGTATCACGGCGGCGGATATGCTCCTCGACACCACGAAACTCGCGGCATTCCAGGACACGCTCATTGCCGAGCCGTTTGCATTCCAGAGAATCAACTCCCAGATCCTGGCGAGTCCCGATCCGCTCCACCCGGCGACCATGAAGCCCGCCTCCTCATTGCTCCTGCTCGGGCAGCGGTTCGTGGCGGACTCCTACGTCACGGGGAACCTGGTGTACGACAGGATCAGCTATCAGGGGACAGCGGTGTGGCGGGCCCTCCCGTCCAGGTTCGACGTCCTGTATGCGCTCGGCAACGACGCTGCCGCTCAGCTCCTCGTGCCGGAGCTCGATCAGTACCACTACGCGACAAATCTCGCGGCGATGCGCTACCTGATCGACGGCTATGATGCCGGTTTCTGGACAGGGTCGCTGTACAACGCCTGGCTCGCCATGATCCGGGCGTGTAACCCTCCTCCTGATCGATCGACGCTGCCGCCCTTCATGGCTACCGCTTCCTGGTGGCAGGAGAAAATGAACACGCAGCTTGCCTCGTGGGCGGAGCTGAGGCACGATAATCTCCTCTACGCAAAGCAGTCGTATACCGTCGTTCCAATCTGCTCGTATCCCCGGAGCTATGTCGAGCCCATTCCGGCCTTCTTTGACGCTGCGGGGACGCTGGCGAGAGTCGGCAGGGACCGGCTTGCCCCGCTCTTCGGGACGGCGTGGGTGGGTCAAAGTCTTGCATCGTATTTCGGGACGCTCGCTGGTGTGACCGATACGCTCGGTTCGATCGCCCGGAAGGAGCTTGCCGGAACTTCGCTGAGCGCGGCTGAGGCCGGTTTCCTCACCCGGATGGTGTACCAGGATTCCTGGATAACATGCGGCGAGCCTGCCTCGGGATGGTATTTCACGTTGTACTACCAGGGGAACAAATTTACACAGGCGGACTACATCGCAGCGGATGTCCACACGTGCCCGGCCGATGCCAGCGGGGATCTGGTCGGCTGGGTATGGCACGTCGGTACCGGTCCCCTGAGCATGGCCCTCGTCGCGGCAAACACGGCTGACTGCGGATCGTTTGCCTGCATCGGGCCCGTGGCGGGTTACAGGGAATTCGTGACGAGCGGGTTCCTCCGGCTTACCGATGAACAGTGGAGCGCATCATACGCGCTCCTTGCTGCGAACCGGCCGTCGTTCGTGAATATCTACCTCGCGGACAGCGCCGGACATTCGCGCGGGGCCGGTGAGTCTCTTCTCACGGGCGTAGCACCCGGTGGAGCCACCGCGATTCCGCAAACGGCGGTCCTCTTTCAGAACTATCCCAATCCGTTCAACCCCTCAACGACAATCGGGTTCGTCCTGCCGGGGAGGTGCGCGGTGACGCTCGCGGTCTACAACACGCTCGGGCAGTGCGTCGCGACACTTCACGACGGCCTGCTCGATGCGGGGTATCACTCGGTCCGCTTCGATGCGGCCGGGCTGGCGAGCGGTGTCTATTTCTACCGCCTGCGCGCCGGCGATTTTGTGCAAACGAAGGGCCTCGCCGTGGTGAAGTAACCATCTCTGTCATTGCGACGAAGTCCGCTTCTTGGCGTGGCGATCTCACCGTGACGCGGTGATTGTCCTCAAAGGCTGCCGCCTATTGTCCGGTACAGAGGAGCCGCACGGGGCCGAGAAGCCCCGATGGAAGCAGCGGCGACTTCGCGGTATAGTGCCGCCACGTCGCGAACGTGTGCCGCGCGGGGGGGCGCAGGGGGTCTGCGCCCCGCAGCCATCGCGGCCACCGGATGAGATTCCCGCCAGGGCCGTATGCGGCATCGGGGCGCATCTTTTCATCGCCGATCAGCCTGTTCGGCCAGAGATTGGCGACACGTATCTCCAGCGTGTTGCCCCTGATCCTCAGGGCGTCCGTAACCTCGACACGCCACGGGGCGCACCAGACCGTGCCCAGGCTGTGCCCGTTCAGCCGCACGCTCGCCATGTTCTTCACGACGCCGAGATCGAGCCACACCCTCGCGGTGCCGCCCGCTGCGCGAGCGGCGGGGTGGGGGCGATCGAACTTCGCAACGTACGTCGCGACCCCTGAATAGTACCTGATACCCTTTTCGGGCCTGGCTGTCCAGTCCTCAAGATGCCTGAATGTCTCGCGGCCCGGCCCGCCAAGCGATGTGTCAAAGGACACCCTCCACGGTCCCCCGATCACTCCGAGCGTATCGAGAGCAGGGAAATCAGTGCCAGGCCCGGCCAGTGGGGCGTGCCTGAATACGACGAAGTACGACTGGAGCGGCTCGAATCGGATGGGGAGCGTCGTGAGTCCCGCCGAGACAGAGTAGTCATGCATGTCGCGCGTGACGCCCGTGAGGGGGTCCCAGAGCTCGGGCTGCATCCCCGCGGTGCGGAATACGCAGATCGCCTGCACGGCCTTCTCCTCCGGGTTTGCGACGAAATAGATCCCGGCCCCGTCAACCTCCCTGTGCGTGTACCGGATGTGGACGTCGGACGAGAAATCAGGAGGCACGCCGTCCCGGGCCAGCAATCTCGTCACGAACCCGTAGTCGGCGTACTGTTCCTGCTCCATTGCACCTGTCCCGCTCCTGAGCGAATCCGTCTCTTTCCAGGTCGCGCGGTCCCACACCACCCGGCCCTTCCCGAATGCGTGTGATTTCACACGGACGCCGTCGCAGTCTCCCCAGAGATCCTCCGCGAGCGCGCGCACCCGTTCGTCGCAGGCCGGGAAATCGGAGAGCCCGGGCGATTTTTCAGGCCGGGGCCCGACGACCGTCGCTCCCTCCCGGACGAGGTCGCGGACCTTCCCGAGCAGCGCGGGCGACATTGTCTTTCGCTCCGGGAGGACCAGGAGGCGATAGCTCATGCCGCCGGGCAGCGTGAGCCTGCCGTCGCGCACACTCATGTCCGCCATGAACACATCGGGAGCGCAGCCGTCAAAGTTGTACCCCTCTCTGTCCGGAGGATCCCCCCGGAGCGCCGAGGCAGGGGGACGGAACACCTCCGGCGCTCCCTCGGCGACAAGGAAGCAGACGTCGGCCACGGGGAGTCCCTGCATGAGCAGGAACTGGCAGCGGGAAAGGTATGTATGGTAGGCGGGGACCATTTCCCACCAGGTTTGCGTCCGCTCCCAGTGGACCCCGAAAGGGCCCATCGTCATGCCGGGCGCGAGGTGAAGCCACGGCTGGTGCTGGTAGCGGTGGAAGACGAACCGGTTTACCCCCGACGCAAATGCCCAGTCACCGAGCGACTTCATCGAGCCGGGCCAGCCCTGCCATTTCTCCCCGTCGCCCGACGTGAACGCCTCCGCGTCCACTTCAGGCTTTCCGGTTGTGTGCGCAATCGAAGTCGCCTCGAAGACGCTGTACGACGTGTTAAACCCGTAGAGCCAGAACTCGCACATCGGGACGTCGGCAATCGATCCGAGGCTCATATCTGCGCACGGTGTCATGTCGTACGGTTCGATGGAAAGCGTGAGCCCGTCTCGACGGCCGAGATCCCTGAGATGCCTGGCGTGGTTTTCGAGAAGAAGCTCCCCGGCGGTCGCCCTGAGGTCCCAGAGGAATCTCTCCGACGTTTCACGGTCTCTGACGATCGCCCCCGTGAGCGCGGGAAGGTACGGGAAGATATCGTAACCTCTTCGCCGGGTGAACTCCTCTCTGAATCGGCCCGTCCAGTTCTGCGAGCCCATCTCCCAGCTATCGATGTGCAGCATCGTCCAGCCCCCTCCTCCTGCCCGATTCCGGGGCCCGATCTCCCGGAGGAGAGACCCGATGAACGCATCGTAGTGCGCGTTGAGTGCGGCGGTGTCGAGCTTGTCGCATTCGAGCCCGAGTCCCGGAACGGGAGCCGGTCGCGAGTTCGCTCCGTTGCTCGTCCGGCCGAACCGCGCGATTGTCCAGCGTCCTGGCGGTACATGCCACGCCAGCCGTCCCCCCACGGAGAGCCTGGACGTAATGTCAACGACGTTCGTCGGGTCAACTGCCGCACCCGCGGGCAGTTCCGGATACGCGCTCTCCACTGGAATGAACGGCTTCACCCCCTTCTGTGACGAATAGGGTGCCCGCACGTAGAGGGCTTTCTCGTTAATGTCGGGAATTGTATCTGCAGCGGATGGTGTCGGATACGCAAGCACGCCGACGTCGCGGTAGTAATCGTTTTTCGCCTGCTCCAGCGGGGCGGGGAGCAGCGAGTCGCCGAAGAACGCCCGGCGCCTGGAGGGGCGGGGGAGGAATCCATCGAACATCGCGGGACCGCTCACCCGGGTGGTTGCCCCCACCAGGAGCTGCATTGAGTTCTCAGGAGTCACCCAGGGGCCGCCGCTCCCCGTCCATCCGGGTCCTGAAAGAAGCGTCACCTGAATCCCGCACCGCTCCGCCTCTCTCACAACGTGTTTGAACAGCTCCTTCCACGCGGGACTCATAAACTTGACCGGTCCACGCGGGATTCCCACGTTCACCTCCATGATCATGACGCCGCCGATGCCCGCCCGCTTCATCGACTCGAGATCGGCGGTGATCCCTTTGCGGCTCAGGTTCCCGTCCATCCAGACCCAGTAAACCCAGGGCCGCACCGAATCTGGAGGAGTGCGAAAGCCCGCCTCGAGTCCGGGGTCACCCGCGCGGAGTCCGCCGGGGTGAATTATCGTAATAAGAGAAATGATGAGCGCTCGCATCGCGCGTCTGCCCGTGTGAGCGGGGGAAGGGGACACGTGGATCTCCGGGAAATAATCGTGGGACTGCAATGTACTGGAAACGGTCAATAACCTCAATTCCCTGCGGGGGAGGATTATTCGAAGGATTATCCGTGCACAAAATCGTCCCGTCGAGGAACCACCTAGCGCAGCCGGCGTTATTTTCAGTTGTGCATCCGCAACTCACCCGTCCGTTCACACACGATGGAGGCGTTCATGTTCATGTCCAGGGAGATCATGCACTGCAAACCCGGGAAAGTGAAGGAGCTTGTCGAGAAGTTCAAGGTCCTCTCCGGAGCGATGAAGGAGATGGGGCTTCCCCCCGTGAGAGTCTACACAGACGTGAGCGGGGAGCAATACTGGACCGTGGTCGTCGAACAGGACGTGAACAGCCTCGACGAAATGGCGAATATCGCCCGCAAGACGATGTCAGACCCAAAGGTCGCTGCCGCGATGAAGGGGTACCACGAGCTGGTGAACGACGGCCGCCGCGAGCTCTACAGGGCGGAGCAGTAACTCCTCCGTCATTGCGAGGGGCGCCGAAGGCGCCCCGAAGCAATCTCCAGACGACGTCTACTGTGCTATACAGTGCGCTGCCTTTCGGAGAACAAAACAGCCGGTTTCAGCGCGGGATTGATCAGTCGCTTCTGGCACAGCGATTGAATGATTAGCCCCCAACGTGCGACAGGCACAAACACTCATCACTCCGGGGGGAAGTCATGAAGAAGCTAGTGCTACTCTGTAGTCTGATCGTCCTCGCCGCGGCGTTCGCATCCGCGCAGACTGCAACGCCGCGCGTTGCCAGGCGGCAGCTCAAGCAACAGGCGAGAATCGAGCAGGGTGTGAAAAGCGGCGAGCTGACCGCGCGAGAAACGAAGCACCTCGAACTTCAGCAGGCGAAGATACAGGCGGACAAGCGTAAAGCCAAATCCGACGGCGTCGTCACGCCTGCCGAGCGTGCGAAGCTCGCACGCGAGCAGAATCGGGCCAGCCGGACAATTTATCGCCTCAAGCACAACGACAGAGAAGCAAAGTAGTTATATTTCAATGGGGGGCGCCCCTGGCGCCCCCTCCAGTATACCATGCCATCCCTCTCCAAATCCCGTTACCTCGACGGTCTCAAGTGCGAGAAGCTCCTCTGGTACCAGTACAACGCGAAAGAGGAGATTCCCCCGGTCGACGCCGCCACGCAGGCGGTCTTTGACCAGGGGTATGAGGTGGGCGCTCTCGCCCGCTCCCTCTTCCCCCGGGGAATCGAAATCGGGGGTGACTACAGGGACTACGAGGGGGCACTGCGTAAGACCGCCGAAGCCGTGAAGCTCCGGAGGCCGGTCTTCGAAGGGGCCTTCGCCTTTGGAGGAGGGTTCGCGCGCGCCGATATTCTCCTGCCGGCAGGGCGCTCGCGGTGGGATCTCATCGAGGTCAAGAGCTCCACGGAGTTGAAGGAGGTCCACGTCGAGGACGTCGCGCTCCAGAAATACGTCTACTCCGGGGCGGGGATCGATCTCCGGAAGTGCGAGGTGATGTTGATCGACAGGACTTACGTCCGGCACGGGGCGGTGGATGCGGCGAAGCTCTTCGTGCGCAAAGACGTGACCGCCGATGCGGACGCGCTCATCCCCGAGATCGGGCCGCGTCTCGCCAGGATGATTGAAGTGATCGGGCTGAAGAAGTATCCCCTCGTCAACATCGGCCCCCACTGCAGCTCCCCGTACGGCTGCCCGATGCACGAGATTTGTTGGGACTTTCTCCCTTCGAGAAACGTCCTCGGCATCGCCCGCATCGGGGCAAAGGGGTGGGAACTTCTCGGGAAGGGGATCGTCGAGGCCGCCGATATCCCGCGGGATTTCCGGCTGAGCGAACTCCAGGCTATCCAGGTCGATGCCGCGCGGAAGGGGAAACCGCGCGTGGTCAGGGAGGAGATCGCGGAGTTTCTCTCACAGCTCGAATACCCTCTCTGGTTCCTCGATTTCGAGACGTTCGGCACCGCGATCCCCCTGTTCGACGAGTCAAGCCCGTTCGAGAACATCCCGTTTCAATTCTCGCTTCACGTCGTCCGGAAGAAGGGGGGCAAACCCGAACATCGCGGGTTTCTGGCCGAAGGGAAGCACGACCCGCGCCCGGCGCTTATTGATTCGCTCACCGGCCTCATCGGCGCGAAGGGCTCCGTGATCGCCTACCACGCTTCATTTGAGAAAGCCGTCATCAGGAAGCTGAGCGAGCATTTTCCCCGCCTGGGGAAATTCCGGGATTCGATCGAAGAACGGTTGGTGGATCTGGAAGACCCGTTCAAATCGCTCGCCTGGTATCACCCGGACCAGGAAGGGAGCTCATCCATCAAGGTGGTACTACCGGCCCTGACCGGGAGAACCTACGAAGGGCTCGATATTGCAGAAGGAGGGACTGCAAGCCGTGAGTTTCTCCGCGTGACGCACGGGGACGTTCCCCAGGCTGAGAGGGAGAAGACGCGCCGGCAGCTTGAAGAATACTGTGCACTTGATACCTCCGGGATGATCACTATCCTGGATGCTCTTGAGAGGATAGCAGGATAGTCGTCTTTCCCTCACTGGTTTGCCATTCCCATAAAATAGTGGGTTCTCCGATGTAAGCGTTTGATTGACGGATATTTCTTCAATACCCCATTTTCCCTCACAGTTTCCTCAGGTCGTCGCTTGGATTCGCAAATCTGACGATTCGAGTAACCTGGGAGCCTGAAATTAGCGGATTTTGCGAAAACCCGGTGCACTGCCTGTGGCATGGAGATTGTCCCCACCTGATCGCCTCCCGGTCCGAGTGAGAGGAAGTGATCCTGGCTGAAGGGTGGAGTGATGAGAGAACAAACTGGAGCGTTCCCGGGAGCTGCATCTGCGGCACCCCCCCCGGCCGGCACAGGCCCGGCATCCTGCCCCCCATGTACCCCCGATCGAACTGCGGACCAGTTTGCCGACGTCATCACGTGGGCCCCGATCGGCCTTTTCAGGGTCCGCCGGGACGGCTCGTTTGTCGCCGTCAACCGTCGCCTCGTCGAGATGCTCGGTTATGCTTCGACGGAAGACCTGCTTGCCCGCAATCTCGGACGGGACGTCTACTTCGACCCCTCCCAGCGCGAGACGCTCCTGATGCTTGTGGAATCGCGAGGCACGGAGATCCGTCTTGAAGCCCGCTGGCGGACGAAGGCCGGGGCACCGATATGGGTCGAGCTCACCGGGCATGCCATCCCGGGCGATGACGGTTCACACGGCTTCTATGAGGGTCTTGCCGTCGACATCACGGAGAAGAAGGAGCTGGAGGCGCAGTTTCTCCGCGCGCAGCGGATGGAAAGCATCGGCACGCTCGCCAGCGGCATCGCCCACGACCTGAACAACGTGCTCGCGCCGATCACGATGTCGATCGCGATGCTCCGCGGCAAGATCACGGATCCCTCCGGCCTCAAGTGGCTCAACACGATCGACGCGTCCGCGGTGCGGGCCGCGGGGATTGTCAGGCAGGTGCTGAGCTTCGGCAGGGGGGTGGAGGGGGAGCGCGTTCCCGTGCAGCCGCGGCACATCGTGAACGAAATCGTCAAGATCGCGCGCGAGACGTTCCCGCGGTCCATCACCATCAGCGCCGACGTGCCGAAGGACCTCTGGCCGATCAACGCCGACCCCACGCAGCTCCACCAGGTGCTGCTCAATCTCTCGGTCAACGCCCGGGACGCAATGCAATCGGGGGGAACGCTGGGGATCAGCGCCGGGAACATCACGCTGGATGAGCACTACGCCCGGGTTCACATCGACGCAAAACCGGGACGCTACGTCGCGCTGGCGGTCACGGACTCGGGGACCGGCATTCCCCGGGGTATCCTGGAGAAGATCTTCGATCCGTTCTTCACCACGAAGCCGCCGGGGCAGGGGACGGGGCTGGGCCTCTCCACGGTCCAGGCGATCGTCCGGGGGCACGGCGGATTCATGAACGTCTACTCGGAAGAGGCGCGGGGATCGACGTTCCGCGTCTATCTCCCCGTGTGCGAGCAGGAAGGTGTCGCCGCTTCACGCAGTCCGGAGGCGGTCCTCCCCGCCGGGCGCGGGGAGGCGATCATGGTCGTCGACGATGAGCCTTCGATCCGCGAGATAACCCGGGGTATGCTTGAATCGAACGGCTATCGCGCCCTGACCGCCTCCGACGGCGCCGAGGCGCTCACGCTCTACCGACAGAGGCAGGGGGAGATCGCCGCGGTCATCATCGACCTGATGATGCCGGGCATGGACGGATCGACCGCGATCCGGGCGCTGCGGGGAATCAATCCCGGCGTCCGCATCATCGCCTCCAGCGGGTTCGGCGCGGAAAACACGGTGGCGGCCGCGGCCGCGCTCGGGGCGGCGCTCTTCCTGCAGAAGCCGTACACCACCGGGACGCTGCTGAGAACGCTCGATGAGCTCATTCATCACACCACGAGGGTCGACGAGGGCCATGGACGATAGCAGCGGATCTCTTGGCACGCCGCGGGCTCCCGAAGACCTCGCGTTTCTCTCCCGGACCGCGACCGAATTCGTCGAGATGCTTCCCGAGGCGGATATCTATTCGTACATCTGCGTGCGCCTGCGGGACCTTGTGGGGGGCGTTCCGGTCATCGTGACGTCCTACGAGAGGGAGGCGCGGGCGTTCACGCTTCGGGCGTTCCAGGGCGCTCCGGAAGTGCTCGGCATGTTCCAGCAGAAGATCGGGGGTTCCCTGCTCGGCCGCGCGTTCCACCTGAGCGAGAAAGCCGAGCGCCGCCTGTTTGAGAAGAGCATCCACAGGGAGGCAACTGCCGACCTCTACGAGCTGACGGCGCATTCGTTCCCGGAGCCGATCTGCCGGCGTGCGGAACAGCTCATGAACCTCGGCGCCGTCTACGCGATGGGCTTTATCCGCGGAGAGGAGCTGCTCGGCTCGGCGAGCATCTATTTCCCGAAGGGAACGGACTTTGAGCCGCGGCAGGTCATTGAGACGTTCATCAAGCAGGCCTCGGTGGCGCTGCAGCGCCGGCGCTCCGATGAAGCGTTGCGCCGCTCCGTGTCGCTCCTGTCCGCGACGCTCGAATCGACCGCCGACGGCGTCCTCGTAGTCGATACCGCGGGACAGATCGTTCAGTACAACCACCAGTTTGTTGACATGTGGGGGATGGATGAAGGGATCCTTGCCGGGGGCGACGACGCGCGCGCGATCGGGCACATCCTCTCGCGGCTGAAGTACCCCGAGAGGTTCGTCGTGCGCGTGAAAGAGCTTTACGATCACCCCGAGGAGACCAGCTTCGACGTCGTGGAGTTCCTCGACGGCCGGATATTCGAGCGGTATTCACAGCCCCAGAGGATAGACGGGGTTCCCGTGGGACGGGTCTGGAGCTTCCGCGACGTGACCGAAAGGAAGAGAGCCGAAGCGGAGCTCAAAAAGAGCGAGCAGCGGTACCGCCAGGTGGTGCATGGAGTGGGGGAGGTCATTTTCGAAACGGACGCGGCGGGGCTCTGGACGCTGCTGAATCCGGCATGGACCGAGATCACCGGCTTCGGCGTCGAGGAATCGCTCGGCGTCTCGTTCCTGGAGTTCGTTCTCCCGGAGGACCGCGAAAGGAACCTGTCCCTCTTTCGCCCGCTCATCGAGAGGGAAAAAGACTACTGCCTTCACGAAATCCGCTACAGGACGCGGGATGGGGGCTTCAAATGGATCGAAGTCCATGCCCGGCTCATCCTCGACGACGCGGGGGAGTCCAGGGGAACCACCGGCACGCTGCGCGATATCACCGAGCACAAGCGGGCAGCCGAAGAGCTGCGGGTGCTTGTGCAGCAGACCGAACGGGACGCGCGCACGAAGGCGGAGCTGCTGAGCGAGGTCAACCACCGCGTTAAGAACAACCTCCTGGCCGTTCAAGGACTCATGCTGGCGGGGAGGCGGCAGGCCGAGACGGAGGGGCAGCCGGAGGTGGGGCGTGCGATCGACGGCATCGCCTCGAGAATCGAAGGACTCCTGAGCGTGCACAAGCTTCTCTCCTCGAACCAGTGGGGCCCGATCCCGGTGAGCCGGCTCGCCGAGACGATTATCGCCCGCGTCGCCTCTGCGGTTGTGGCGGGCGCACGGGTCCGGGTCGACGTGCAGCCTTCGCCCGTGGAGGTTTCCCCGCGGCAGGCGAGCAGCCTGGCGCTCGTGTTCAACGAGCTTGCCACGAACACGATCAAGCACGCCGTCAACGGCCGGAAGTCCGCGCGGATCTGTGTCACCGCCATGCTGGAGGGGGACACGATCCGGATCGAATATGCCGACGACGGCCCGGGTTATCCGGAGGATGTCCTCGCCCGCAGGCGCACTTCCACGGGGATGCATCTTGTCGATCAGATCGTCACCGGGACGCTTCGCGGCAGGATCGAGCTCCAGGAGGGAGAAGGCGCAACGGCGGTCATGCACATCAAAATCGAAGAAAGCGGGAGGACCTGAGAGGATGACGGTTCGAAGGAATCTGAGCGTCCTGGTGGCGGAAGACGATGCCCTTGTCTCCGATATCATCGAGCATCAGCTCGGCCTGATCGGCTGTGCCGTGGTGGGGAAAGCTTCGGACGGGACGCAGGTCGTCGAGAAATCCCGTGAACTCGCACCGGATATCGTCCTGATGGATATCGAGATGCCGGGTCTGGATGGTCTCCAGGCAACCGAGGAGATCCAGCGAACTGCCCCGCGGCCGGTCGTCCTCCTGACGGCGCACGAAAGTCCCGACCTGGTCGCCAGGGCGGGGCGGGCGGGAGCCGGCGGGTACCTGGTCAAGCCCACCACGCCGGAGGAGCTGGATCGCACACTGGCGATAGCTGTGGCAAGATTCAACGACCTGATGGAGCTCAGGCGCCTGAACGAGCAGCTCACGGCCGCCCTGGCCAGCGTAAAAACCCTCTCCGGGCTCCTCCCGATTTGCGCCAGCTGCAAGAAAATCAGGGATGACCGGGGATACTGGCTCGCCGTGGAGGCCTATATCATGGGCCACACGGATGCCCGGTTTTCCCACGGCTGCTGCCCTGAGTGCCGGCAGAAACTCTACCCCGATTTGAGCTCCCGCGGCTGAAGGACCGGCAAAACCTCTGCCCCGGTTTGATCTCCGCCGGGTGAAGGACCGGCAAAATCTCCGCCCCGGTTTGATCTCCGCCGGCTGAAGGGCCGGCAGAACCAACCCCCATCCCCTCGTGTTGCTACACTCAGCATGTCCGGTTTTCTCTCCCTCGTTCGTTATCAGTGTACAGGCGGCAGAATACAACACATCCAGCGGGGTGAGCATCATGAAGGAATTCCTTCTTCTCTTCAGGGGCGGCAATGACATGAGTGCCATGCGGGAGTCGCCCGAAAACTACCAGCAGCACCTCGTCAAATGGAAGGCATGGATGGAAGCCCTCGGGAAACAGGGGAAATTCATCGGCGGACAGCCCCTTTCGGGTGAGGGAACGGTGATCAGCGGGAGCGAAAAAGTAGTGACCGACGGTCCGTACGTGGAAGGGAAGGAGATCGTCGGAGGGTACCTGCTTGTCCGGGCGCACGACCTGAAGGAAGCCGTCCAGCTCTCCAGCGGCTGCCCGATATTCGACGCGGACGGCGCCGTCGAAGTCCGGGAAGTCCAGCAGCTCCAGGCCTGAGGTGCGCGAGGGGGCGAACATACCGGTCGTGTCGCTTGTCGACCATCTCTTCCGGCATGAGTCCGGGCGAATGGTCTCTGCGCTGACTCGCCTGTTCGGCATACACAACCTGGCGCTCGCCGAGGACGTGGTGCAGGAGGCATTTCTGAAGGCGTGCCAGGAATGGCGGTTGAACCCCATTCCCCCCAATCCCTCCGCGTGGCTTCTCGTGACGGCCCGGAACCGGGCGATCGACGCGATCCGGCGGAACAGGCACCAGGTCGCGTTCTCGGAGGACATCACGCACCTGCTGAACTCGGAATACACTACGGCCGGCACGGTGGACGAGATGTTCCTCGATGAGGAAATCGCCGACAGCCAGCTCCGGATGATTTTCACCTGCTGCCATCCCGATCTCACGCCGGAGATGCGCATACCCCTCACACTCCGCACACTCTCCGGGTTCGGCATACAGGAAATCGCCGCAGCGCTCCTGACGAACAAGGAAACGATCACCAAGCGGCTCTACAGGGCGCGCCAGTCGATCAGGGAGCGTGGAATCCGGTTCGAAATCCCCGTTGGGGACGATCTTGCACCGCGCCTGGACACCGTCTACACGGTTCTCTATCTCCTGTTTAACGAGGGATACAATTCGGGGAGGGTCGACGAGCTGATCCGGAAGGACCTCTGCGCTGAGGCGATGCGCCTGTGCCTCCTGCTGTCGCAGCACAGGATCGGCGATCGGCCCAGCACGTACGCACTCCTCTCGCTGATGTGCTTCCACGCCTCCCGGTTCGACAGCAGGATGACGAGCGACAACGAGATCGTTCTGCTGCAGGACCAGGACCGTTCGGCCTGGGACCGTGACCTGATCCGGCGGGGAGAATACTATATCAACAGGGCCGCCGAGGGGGAGGACGTTTCCGAGTACCACTTAGAGGCCGCGATCTCCGCGCAGTACGCGCTGGCCCCATCGTTCCTGGAAACAGACTGGATATTGATCGCGGGACTGTACGACGCGCTCCTGGCGCTGAAATCGAACCCACTTGTGAAGCTCAACAGGGCTGTCGTGCTGGGGAGGATCCACGGACCCCGTGCGGCGATCGAGGAGATCCGCCGGATCGACGGATTGGACCGCCTCGCCTCCAGGCACTACCTCTACAACGCGGTCCTGGGGCAGTTGTACATCGAGGCGGACGATCACGAGCACGCACGGGAGTGCATAACGCGGGCGGGCGCGCTCACGACGTCCGACGCCGAGAGGCGCCTCCTGTCCCGCAAGCTCGAATCCTTGCGTCCCCCGAACTGATCCCTCATTCCACTAATAGTCCGGAGCCCCCATGTCCAAGACCATCGTCCAGACCGTCACGTTCAACGCTCCGCCGGAGAAGCTCTACAGGCTCTACACTGATTCGAAACAGCACACCGCCGCGATCGGGGCGAAGTCGATTATCAGCACGAAAGTGGGGGGGCGGTGCGCCGCGTACCAGGAGAGCCTGACCGGCACGACGCTCGGCCTGGTCAGGAACAGGCTGTTCGTCCAGACCTGGCGGTCCGACGACTGGACGAAGGATCAGCCGGATTCTGTCCTCACGCTCTTCTTCGAGAAGGAAGGGAAAGGAGGCCGCCTCACGATGGTCCACGCGAACATCCCCGACGACCACTACCCGGGGATCAAGACCGGCTGGACCACGTACTACTGGGATCCCTGGAAGAAGTACCTGGCAGGAAAGTCGAAACGAAAATAGCCTCAACTTCTGTCATTGCGAGAGCTTTTAGCGAAGTGCGCTCTTTGCATCACGACGCTTCCTGGCGTGACGATCCCGCCGCTTTCACCCCTCCCCCGTGCATTTCATCCCCCCCGTTTGTCATTCTATCCGATTTCCGGTACTCTGCCCCGCACGGTGCGTATATTGTGTCAAATGAACGGCGCTCCCGCGCCGGCGGTGAAATGCACAAGAGGAGGGAGACACGGTGCTATCATTCATCCACACGCAGGACCTTGCAAAGCAGTACGCGCTCGGCAGGGTGAGTGTGCCGGCGCTCCGCGATATCACGCTGGATATGGAGAAGGGGGAGTTTGCCACGATCTGCGGCCCGTCCGGCAGCGGCAAGACGACGCTGCTTAACATGCTCGGGTTCATCGACACCCCCACGGCTGGGAAGGTCTATTTTGAAGGTGCCGAGATCAGATACAACGGCCTTTCCGGGCTCCACAGGCTCCGCCTGGAGAAAATCGGCTTCATATTCCAGACATTCAATCTTATCCCGGTTCTTTCGGCGTACGAGAACGTCGAATACCCGCTCCTCCTGACCAGGAAAAGCTCGCGCGAACGGAAGGCGCTCGTCGAGAAAATCCTCCGGGAAGTGAAGCTGTGGGACTGGCGGAAGCACAAGCCGAACGAGCTCTCCGGGGGGCAGCGCCAGCGCGTGGCGATCGCCCGCGCGCTGGTCAACAGCCCGGGTCTCGTGCTGGCCGACGAGCCGACCGCGAACATAGACTCCGCCACGTCCGCCGAGATCCTGGACCTGATGCGGACGCTGAACGAGGAAGAGCACGTGACGTTCCTGTTTTCCACGCACGACCCGACGGTCGTCGCGTACGCAAAGAGAATCATTCGCCTGCACGACGGCTCGATCGTCGAAGGGCACGCCTGACACCGGGAGACTACGCCATGTTCAAATTCATCAAGCTTGCCACCAAGAACGTGTTCCGGAACCGGCGCCGGACAATCATCACCGGCCTCGTCCTCGTCTTCGGCGCGACCGCGCTGATTCTCGCCGGGGGGTTCGTCTCGTTTTCGTTTCGCGGCCTGAGCGAGAACACGATCCGGAGCCAGCTCGGCCACATCCAGATCTATCACGCCGGCTTCTTCGACAGGGAGGAAGAGAAGCCGCTCGAGCTGGGGCTCGACTCGGTCGACGTGCTCCAGGCAAAGATCGCCGGAGCCCCGTACGTCCGGTTCAGCATGGCCCGCGTGGAGTTCATGGGGCTCCTGTCCAACGGTGAGAAGTCCGCCGTCTTCATCGGGCGGGGGGTCGAGCCTGAGCAGGAGATGGCGCTCACCGGGAACCGCACGCCCATGGACACCGGTGCATTCCTCGGCCAGAACGGGGCCGGCGGCCAGGACGCGGAAGTCGTGGTCGCCCGGGGCCTTGCAAAGTCGCTCAAGGCGAAGATCGGCGACTACCTCACGCTGATGACGACGACCTCGAAAGGCGCCCTGAACGCGATGGACGTGAAAGTCGTGGGGATTTATTCCACCGGCGTCCCCGAGTACGATGAGCGGGCGCTCATGGTCGATCTCAAGACCGCGCAGCAGCTCCTGGTGACGCGCAGGGTGTCGAAGATCGTGGTGGTCCTGGACGAGACTGACCACACACGCCAGGCCGCGACGGCACTCGCCGGCCTGCTCCCCGGGACGTCGCTCCGGAGGTGGGACGAGCTGGCCACGTTCTACAAGGCGGTCGTCCAGCTCTACAGCGCCATCTTCGCGTTTCTCGGTGTCATCATCTTCGTCATCGTCGTCCTGAGCAGCTCCAACACGATGATGATGTCGATCTTCGAGCGGACGAAAGAGATCGGCACGCAGCTCGCCGTGGGCACGTCCCGGCTCCGCCTGCTGGTGAACTTCCTGTACGAGGGGCTGATGGTCGGCGTCTTCGGCGGGCTTCTCGGTCTCGCGATTGCGGGGGGGCTGGCTGAGCTGATCAATCACTCCGGTCTTCGCATGCCCCCGCCCCCCGGTGGCACCACCGGCTATCCGCTCATGGTCGACCTCGTGCCCGCCGTGTTCGTCGGGGTCTTTTTGCTTATCGTGGTGACGACGGTGCTCTCTACCATCGCGCCGGCCGTCAGGGCGTCGCGCATGAAGATCGTCGACGCTCTGGGTCACGTGTAGGAGGATACGCCAATGCGCAACAGCGTCAGCATACGCCTTTCGACCGCCGCGCTCGCTGCGGCCACCTTCCTGGCGGGCGGGACGTCGTACCGCCCGGCCTTCGCGCAGGAGGGATCCCGCCCCGATCCCCGGAAACTGCTCGAGCAGGCCGACCTGAGCCGCAACGGCTGGGACACGTTCGAAGTGACGGCCGTGATCCGCAACTACCAGAACGGCGAGCTGAAGGACGAAGGGAGCTTCGACACATACATCAAGGGGGCCGACAGGACGCTCGTGAAGTTTATGAACGTCGATGTGAAGGGGCAGTACCTCCTCATGCTCGAGGATGCGATGTGGATCTACCTCCCCAACACGAGAAAGCCCATCAGGATCACGCCGCTCCAGCGGCTCCTGGGCGACGCATCCAACGGCGACGTGGCCCGGACGCGATGGGCGGGGGACTACGACGTCACGCTCAAGGGGGAGGAGAAGGTGGACGACGTCGCGTGCTACGTCCTGGACCTCGTCGCCCGGAGCGACGGGGCGACGTACAACCACGTTATCCTGTGGGTCAGGACGGAAGACTCCAGGCCCCGCAAGGCGGAGATCTACCTCACCTCCGGGAAGCACTACAAGACGATCTTCTACGATACGTTCAGCGTCGTGCACGGTCGGCTCCTCCTGGCGCAGATGACGATCATCGACCGGCTCCGGGAAGGGAGCACGACGACGATGACGTTCAACGGGTACAACCCCCGGGAGATACCCGAGAAATGGTTCAACAAGGACTACCTGGAGAAACTCCGGTGACGTCCGTCGGCCCTGGGGCAAGACCGGTAGATCCATATCGCATCCTCGAGGTGAGGAGAGCGATTCGAGTCGCGCCCGGCGGAGTGCTCATCGCGGTGCTCATGGCCTGCTCCGCGCCTGCGGGAGCGCAGGATCTGGACTACCGCATATCGGCCGTGGACGAGGCTACGGCGTGGCACCTGAATCCCGCCACGCCGTACAATGCCGGAAACGCCATCGTGCCCCAGCCCGTCCGGGGCAATACCGGCACCGCTGATGCCGCACTCGGGTATGGCATCTTCTCGACATCGCTCGGGTTCACCGCCGTTGCGAGCGACATCCAGCGGCCGGACTACCGGTTCGATGTCCGCGAGGTGGCGGTCGACCTCTCGCTCGGCGAGTCGTGGGACCTCCTCCTGGGAAAGAAAATCCTCAAGTGGGGAACGGGCTATGCGTTCAACCCGACGGGCGTGATCGAGCCCCAGCGCTCCCCCTCGGACCCCACCGACCGCCTCAACCAGAACGAGGGGCGGAATCTCGTGTCGCTGACCGGGTTCATCGGCAAAAGCTCGCTCACGGCGGTCTACCTGAACGATGCGGTGTATGCGCATTCCTCTCTGGCCTGGGGAAAGAACGAAATCGCGCTTCGCGCGTACACGTTTCTCTCCGGGCTGGACCTCTCGCTCGTCGCTCACTACAGGGAGGGGGACAGGCTCGAACTGGGCGCCAACACCTCGTACGTGGTCGGCAACGACCTCGAGCTTCACGGCGAGGTGCTCGCGAAACGGGGCTCCTCCATGCTGTACCATGCCATACTGCAGTCCGATGATCCCGCGCAGGAGTTCACCGCCTTTCCGTACGCGGCGGCCGACGATGATTCCCGTGAGATCTTCTGCAAGCTCCTGGCCGGGGGGCAGTTCACCTTCGCCAACGGCATCAACGTGGCGCTCGAGTACTACCACAATCAGGAGGGACTCACTCTCCGGGAATGGAAAAGGTGGATGAACTTCGTTAACTTTCAGGATGCCGTGCAAAGGGGAGCCGTCGCGGTGGACCCGTCGCTGATTGCCCCTTCGCGGCTGAATCTTCTCTGGTCGCTCCTCACGCTCTCACCGCGCGGTACCATGAGAGACTACGTGTTCCTCCGCGGAGCGTACGCGGAGGAGGGCTGGAGCTGCGAGGCCATCTGTTTCATGAATGCAGCCGACGCGAGCGTGGCCCTCATCCCGACGCTCACATGGAAGGCCTCCGCTCCCGTCTCCGTCTACGCGCGGTACACCGGCTACCTCGGGAGCAACGGCTCGGAGTTCGGATCCCTCTTCACGACGTCCGGCCTCGGTCTCGGCATCGGAGTCCAGCTATGAACAGGAAGGAGATCCTCCGCTCGCTGGCCTTCATGGCCGTGATCACGCTCGTGGTCGCCGCCGGGCTCACCTACGCAAACCCGGCGAACTGGGCTAAGGTCCTCGTCTGTTCGCTCGTCTTCACGCTCTGCATCGGCAGCTCGATCCACGGGATGATTACGCTCGCCCAGCGCCGGCTCGCCGGGCTGGGGCAATGGGCGCGGCTTTCGGTGTTGTTCCTGATCTATCTTGTCGCAGGGTTCGCCGGGACGGAGATCGGGTATTTTCTCCTCCGTTCATTTCTCTACTCCGGGACGCTTGACCTAGGGAGCCACGTGCGGCTCCTCCTCTTCAATCTCGTCCTCGCGACGATATTCGGGAGCGTGGCGTTCGTCTACTATTCACTCCTGGGGCGGGCGTCGGCCATGGCGCGGACGCTCAGGGAGAAGGAGATCAACGAAGAGCGTCTGGAGCGTCTCCGGATGCGCGCCGAACTCGACGCCCTCCAGGCGAAGGTGAACCCCCATTTCCTCTTCAACACGCTCAATTCGATCGCCAGCCTCATTTCCGAGAACCCGGCTGCCGCCGAGGCGACCGTGGAAAAGCTCTCCGGGCTTTTCCGGTACACGCTCCAGCGCGGCCAGCAGGGCGATGTGGCGCTCAGCGAGGAACTGGAAATCGTCCGCACATATCTCGAGATCGAGAAAGTCCGGTTCGGCGACCGGCTCCGGTTCTCCATACGCGCGGGAGAAGGGGCGGGGGAGGTCAGGGTGCCCCCCCTCATCATCCAGCCTCTCGTGGAGAACAGCATCAAGCACGCGATCGCTGCCGACCCGGCCGGGGGATCGATCGAGGTGGATGCCGCGCTTGCAGGGAGTGCCTGCGTCATTACCGTGACGGACTCGGGGCCCGGGTTCGAGCCCTCCGAGGGAGGATTCGGCCTGAAGAGCATCAGCGACCGGCTCAAACTGGTGTACGGGGAGAGGGCGTCTATCGGGATCGCGCATGACGGGATCTCGTTGATCCGGATTTCGATCCCGGTGGATATGAAATGACGATGCGACTGCGCGCGGTGGTCGTCGACGACGAAGAGCTTGCCCGAAAGCGCCTGGTGAAGCTCCTGCGCGCCTTCGGGAGCGAGATCGAGATCGCGGGAGAAGCGGCCCACGGGGAGGAGGCGGTGGGCGTGATCACCTCGACGCGCCCGGACGTCGTGTTCCTCGACGTGCAGATGCCGGGGTTCGACGGGTTCGAGGTGGCGCGCCGCCTCGAGGTGAAGCCCTTCATCGTATTCGTGACGGCGTACAACGAGTACGCCCTCCGGGCGTTCGAGGAGAACTCGATCGATTATCTCCTGAAGCCCGTCGAGCACGCGCGCCTGGAAAAGACCGTCGGGAAGTTGCGCCGGCTTTTTGGTGCCTCGTCGCTGCGGATGGACGCGAACGTTGAGAAAATGCTTGCGCGGCTCGCCTCCCCTCCCCCCGAGCGCATCAAGGTGACGCTGGGAGACAGGATCATCCTCGTGGACCTCGCCGACGTCGTCTATTTCGAAGCGAGGGAGAAGTATACCTATCTCCACACGCTGGAGAAAGAGTACGCGATCGACGGGACGCTGGCGGATCTGGAGGGAACGCTGGGGGGAGGGAATTTCGTGCGGATACACCGGTCGTACATCGTCAACGTCCGCTTTATCCGGGAGATCGTCCGGTGGTTTGCCGGCAGGTACAAGGTGCGTCTCAAGGACGCACCCGGCACGGAGCTCGTCGTCTCCCGCGGCTACGCCGACGCCATTCGGAATCTCTGACCTGTCACCTTCTTTTGAACACCCACTCCGGCGGCGCGAGCCGGTTGAGCGCATCGACGAGCGTCGGCGTCAGGATGTTTAACCCGACCTGGTACGAAGCGTTCGTCCACGCGAACCCGAATGGCGAGGACGCGGAGGGGGAAGCCCCGATGTTCCCGTACTCCGCCTGGACGTTGCCCGTCCTCTGCTCGACGTCGAATTTCTCCGGGATGCTCCCCCCCTGCTGGACGGCGTTCTGCGTGATGGTGTAGAGCCACCGGTACGCGAGCCGCCGGGCGATGTTGTCGTATCCGTAGTCGACAAGGCCCTGCCACAGGAGCATCTGGTGCGGCGCCCAGCCGTACGGGTAATCCCACTGACAGGCCGGCCGCGCGTCGTTGAGGGGCCCGCGGGAGACGAGCGCCGACGAGGCGATCCCGCCGGGAACCTCAAGCAGCGGGAGTACTCCCTGCAGCACCCGCCTGGCCTGTTCCTTCGTCGCTGCCCCGGCCCAGAGGGGATAGAACGTCGTCGCGCTGATGTACCTGGTCTGTTTCCCGTGGACGAAGTCGTAGTCGAAGTACATCCCCAGCTCCGCGTTCCAGAGGTACCGGTCGATCAGTTCCCGTCGCCTTGCGGCGCGCTCCTTCCATGAATCCGCTTTCGCAGTGGAGCCGTCATTCAGGCGGAGCGTGCCCTCGAATTCCGTGGCAAGCGCGGCCGCGACGTCCGACTCGATCTTGTAGAGGAGCGAATTCAGATCGACGGTGACAAGGTCCGCGCAGCAACCGATCAGGCGGTACGTGGAGTCGTGGCCCGATTCCCGCATGGCGCGGTCGTGGACGAAATAGGCGTCCAGCGCCCTGTCCTCGAGCTGCCGCGAGCGGTAAAGCTCCCTGAACAGCTCGAGCGTCATTCCCCTCCGGAGCGCGTGCGGGGCAAGATACGCGTCGAAGTGACCGCGCTCCGCCTCAAGCGGCATCCCCGTACCGGCGTCGAAGTACCTGCTCAGCCCCGTTTCCGTCCGCCGGTCGAGATTCATCCAGACCCTGTGATATTCGCCGATGGCCGCATCGATGACGTCCGCGAACCACGCCTTGTTCTCCGCGGTGCGGGGAAGCCGGCCGTAGCAGGCGAGTGCCATCGATGTCAGGAAGGGGGGCTGCGAGCGCGTGAGGTAATACGTCCTGTTCGCGTTCAGGATCGCACCGTAGTGCCTGATCTCGTAGACGAAGTTGTCGACGATGGCGCGGGCGAGGTCGATCCTGCCGTCCTTCAGGAGCCCGAGGAGTATGAAGTAGCTGTCCCACCCGTACATCTCGTTAAACCGCCCCCCCGGTACCACGAACGGCCGGCCGTCGGACCCCCGGGGTGACGAATCCGCGAGTCCCAGCGCCAGTATGCCGTTCGTGCCGTTGAGCCCTCGGATGAACTCTGGCGTGACCACCTCCGGGAGGACCACCATGCGGAGGTTCCACTCGGGGTGGCTTTCCGCGAGGTGGCCGAAATAGCGGGCCGATTCCGGATCGTCCCGCGGCACGTAGATGTACCTGACGTCGTCGTGCGACGGCGTCTTTTCATCTTCCAGCACCGCCGGGAGACCCTGGGCGTCGATCGTACGCGTGAGGCCGTCCCAGAATTCCTCCCGGATGTGACGCGAGATCCGCTGCACCGGTTTCTCGAACAACCTGTCGGCGTCAAGCTCCGCCGTCGCGACTTCCCCCTCGTTCATCATGGTTCCCCCCCTCCTCTACTGTCGCTCCGCCCGGTCCGGGACGTTTCTCCCGAAATACCGGCCTGTTCTTTCAAGAACCGCCAGAGTTTCATCCCGGGTCTCTCCCCATTCCCCCGGGCCCGGGTACCGGAGTTTCTCCCCTGCGTGCAGCATCTCGTTCTTCAGTCTCTCAATTCGCCCGATCTCCTCGAATATCGCTTTCTTGGCGTCGATCCTCGAGTGCCCGGCTGCCTGCGCGAGCCGGTCCAGCTCCGCGTTCATTGCCCTGAGAGACCTGAAGAGGGCCCGCGAGAGCGATTCCTGTTCGAGTGCAACCGACTCCTCCGGCCGGCAGACCCAGAGCCGAAGGAGTGAAAGAGCCGAGACCGGACCCGCAAGAAAGTTGATTGCACCCCAGGCATCCATGTTCCCCCCAGTGCCGTGGAACAGGTGAGCATGTGAGCAATCAAGCGGAATCTTCTCCCCCCGCAATCGGGGAGAATGTGTAATTAGGCCCCTCGCGCCTTCCCTGCAGGCCATCGCGTCAACTACCTAGGGCGTTCAGTCAGCGCGGCGGCATCTCTCTTTCGACCTCTTTCCCCGTCTTTACGACAAGATCGGGGAGGACGAGGAGATCCTCCCGCGTCGTCCTGAAATTGACGATACAGGCTCGGATTGCGTATTTCCCGCTTACGAGAGCGTTTGACGGGTAGACGCGCCCCCCTGCCTGCAGCCGCGCGAGTATCTCCGTATTCAGTGTATTAAGGTACTCGTCACCTGGTTTTGCCCGCAGGCGCGCCGGCGCGTACCGGAACGCGGCGATGCTGAGGTTGCTTGCCAGCGGCTCGATCTCGGGCCAGCGCTCCAGCGATTTGAACAACGTGGCTGCTAACGCGCAGTCGTCACGTATCATTGTCTCGTAGCCGTCCCTTCCGGCCTGCCGCAGGGCCAGCCACACCTTGAGCGCCCTGAATCCCCGGGAGTTCTGGAGCCCCATCTCGTAGAAATTGATCGCCCCCTCGTCTGCGTGCTCGTCAAACCGGTAGTATTCCGGGTGATGGCTGAATGCGTCGATGAGCGCCTGCCCGCTCCGCACGAGCGCGCATCCCGCCTCGAGCGGGGCGTAGAGCCACTTGTGAGGATCGACCGCAACCGAATCTGCGAGGGCAATCGCCTTCAGGTCCGCGGACGCCTCCGGGAGGCAGGCGGCGAACCCGCCGTACGCGCCGTCGGCGTGGAACCAGAGGTTGTGCTCCCTGCAGGTTTCCGCGATTGCGGCAAGCGGATCGATCGCACCGGTGCTCACAGTCCCGGCGGCCCCCACGACCATGAGGGGGATGAGCCCGTTCTTCAGGTCCTCGTCGATCGCGGCGCGGAGGTCTCCTGCGCTCATCCGCTGATCTTCGCCCGCGGGGATCTTCCTGAGCGAAGCCTGGCCGAGGCCGAATAGCTCGACGGCCTTGTTGATCCACGTGTGCGTTTCGCTCGAACAGTAAATCCGGAGAAGTGCGGACCGGGGGTCCGCTCCCCCCGCCACGCGCACGTCCCACGGCACCTTTGCTTTCCGCGCGGCCAGGAAGCAGACGAAATTCGCCATGTTCCCTCCGCTGACGAGTATCCCGCCGCACGTGGCGGGGTAGCCGATCAGCTCCGCGATCCAGCGGACTGTCAGCCGCTCGATCTCCGTGGCCACCGGGGAAAGGTCGTACGCCCCGACGTTCGGGTTGACCGCAGAGGCGAGGAAGTCGCCGAGTATCCCGATGGGGGCCGCCGGTGAAGTGATGTATCCCCAGAAACGGGGGTGGCCGTTGAAGAGCGAATGTTCAAACAGGAGCGTTGCGGAGGCATCGAGGAGTTTGCCGGCATCCTCGCCCCCTCGGGGGAGCGAGCCGCTCCCGAGAAGACGGCGGATCGCGGCGGGACCCTCGGCGCGCGTTACCGGATTTGACCTGTCGTGGAGCCAGTCCAGGAGACCGGCGATCCGTTCCACGAGCGCGTGGCCCGCATCGCGGAATTCGGCCGCGCTCATGTCGAGGGGTGCGCGGCGCACAGTATTCTCGTTCATCGTATCTCCTCTTCGAGTGTTGGGGATGCGTAATCTATCGCCGCGTACGAGCAATTTCAACCGGAAAATGGACGGGAAACTCTCTATATTCTCACCCGTGTCTGACGCGCTCTATGATATCGCCGTGATCGGTGCCGGCCCCTCCGGCGGCTATTTCGCCTACCTGGCGGCGAAGCAGGGGCACCGCGTCCTTCTCTGCGACAGGGCAGAATTCCCCCGCGAGAAGACGTGCGGAGGAGGGTTGTCGCAGAAGACGATCGACCTGCTGGAGTTTGACGTTGCCGACGTGGTCGAGCGGCGGATCAGGGGCGCCTGGCTCACGTACAGGAACCGCGACACGGTCGTGAAGGACCTGGGCGAGCGGAGCGGCATTGCGGTCCTCCGTTCGAGGTTTGACGCGCTGATCGTGGAACGCGCGCAGTCTGCTGGCGCGGAATTCAGATCTTCCTGCGCGTTCGTGGGCGCGCGGCGGACCGGCGACCTGGTTGATATTGCGACCTCGCGCGGATCGGTGAGAGCGCGGTACATCGTCGCGGCGGACGGCGTCTTCAGCCAGGTGCGCACGCACTTCTTCGGGACCGGCGTTACCGCCTATGCCCCGGCGGTGGAGGCATGGATCTATGTCCCTCCGCGCGTCATCGAGGCGTTCGAGGACCGGGTCGTGTTTGACTTCGGGGGGATGCCCCGGGGGTACGGCTGGATCTTTCCAAAGAAGGATCACCTGAACGTCGGCGTGTTTTCCATTTTCACGACACAGGAGATTAACGACCATCTTCGCGCATTCATCGCGCTGTACCCGGGACTGGGCGAGCCGACCGACATTAAATTCCGCGGGTATGCGATACCGCTCAGGAACCGGAAGGGATTGTACCAGGATGGAAACGTGTGGCTCCTCGGGGACGCCGCTGGGTTCGCGGAGTCGTTCTACGGCGAGGGGATCTATTTCGGACTCAAGAGCGCGACAATTGCGGCGGCCGCGATGCGCGAAGCGTTTGACCGCCCGCGGGATATGGCGTATACGCGGCGCCTGCAGCAGGAGATGCTGACGGAGCTTCATTACTCCGCGCTGAATGCCCGCCTCTTCTTTTCGTTCCAGAAGCTCGGGTTCTACAGGATGGTGCGTAACCCGTACGTGAATCGCCAGTTCGCGGAGCTCATCGCCGGGGGAGTCGGGCACAGGGAGTGCTTCTACCGGACGCTGGCGAGCCTTCCCTGGTGGGTGACCTCCTCCCGGTCTCTCCCCGTGGCGCACACCACGTTCTAGCTCGCCCGCTCCATGGCGCGCGCCGCACGTGCAACGATTAACCCCTCTCCTTATCTCCCGATCTGTCTCCGTCTACCCTCTACAGCGGCGGCGAACAGGACCGCTGCCGCGGCCGCGAAGACTGCCGGCGATCCGGCGGCAATCGCCTGCTCTGTCGTTCCCATGAAATCGAGCGCCGGGATGTGGTGCAGGGGCCCTGCGTACCAGAGCGCGACATACATCGCTTCGAACGTCCTCGCCGTGCCGCTCCAGACGCCGAGCGCCGCCGCAAGCGAAGGGATAAACAGTGCTCCCGCCCCGAGCGAAATGAGTGTTCCGGTATCCCCGGCCGCAGCCAGCCGGAATATGAGGCCCGAGGCCGCAATGAGTGCAACCGCGAATCCCGCCCCCCATACCGCCATAAACTGCCGGGCGAGCGGTCGCGGGGCGGAGAAGAGGATGCCTCCTGTCCTGTGGCGCGCCTCCCTCGTACCCATCTGTGACCAGAGTAGGACCGGCAGGAGCCAGAGGGACGGAAGGACGTCTGCTCGAACGGCATCGATGCTGAGTGTCAGGGAGGCAACCCAGAGCCCGGTCCCCGCAACGTACCACCACCAGGGTAGGCCCCACAGCATGAGCCGGGTCTCCGCCATGAGCATCCGGGAATATACCCAGGGGGCGGCGGCTGAATCGAGCATCCTGCCTGCGACATTGGGGATGCCGCGCACGCGAGTGAGCCACGCACGGGAGGAGCGCGTCTTCTTCGCGCGCGAGTGTCTCTCGCCGCGGGCCGGAGCGAACCTGTCAAAGAAGAACCCCCCGGCGAGCGCAAGCGCCCCCGCGTAGAGGAGAGGCAGAGCCCTGCCCGCTGCCTCCGCGGCGTTCCAATCTATCCCTTCCCACCGGACGTCCGTCGTCTTCGCGTACCTGGTTGCGCTCGTCCCGATCGTGAAATGTCCGTCGTAGTCGGGGACGGCAGCCCTGACATCCGCCTGCAACCTCTCCATGGCGAGATTCAGCCCGTACACATCGAGCGCTCGTGAACCCGTCGCCATCGGCAGCATCAGGAGGAGCGTGAAAAGGAAGATATAGAGAACAGTGCCGAACACGCCGCGGAGGAACCGCACGCATTCAAAAAAGACCGCCAGCGCTCCCGTGAATACCATCGCCGGGAGCGCCAGGAGGAGGAACGGTGAAAGAAGCGGCCACACCTCGAAGCCCGTTCCTTCGAACGCCTGTATCAACATGCCTCCCGCGGCAAGTATGCACGTGACGGCGGCAAGCACGACGAAGTTGCTCAGCGCCTTCCCCAGCACGTACATCAGGCTGCTCATCGACGTTGCGGCCAGTATCTGCCCCACCCCGGTTTCCCGGTCGCGCGCGACCGCATTGCTGACGACGTAGAACCCGACCATGCAGACAAACGTGATCGTGCAGAGCGCCATCATCATGCCCGTCCACGCCGACGTGGGGAGCGGGCGGGCCCGTCCCAGGTGAACGCCGACCGTCCCGCTGTCCACCAGGTATCCGAGGTAAAGCGTTGCCACGACCGTGACGAGAAAACTGTAGCGCCTCGTCCGTTCCAGCACGTCCGCCCTGACGAGCCACGCGAGCCCCCTCCAGCTTCTCATGGAGCAGCCTCCTCGTGCGGCGAAAAGCCCGGCGCGGCGATTCCGCCGCGGGGGCACCGCGAGTCAGTCGTCATCATCCGGCCTCCGCTTTCACGTGCGAGGTCGTCATGATCCGGGCTCCGCTTTTGCGCGCGAGACCGCCAGCAGGTAGGCGTCCTCGAGCGTCGGAGCCGCCGGTCGGGCGCCGGGGCCAGGCGCCTCGGCTGAGATGACGCGGCAGAGCACCCCGTCATTTCGCCGCAGCGTCCCGCTCAGGAGGAAGCGCGATCGCACGGATGAGAGGTCTCCGCCCGGGATCGTCCACTCCCAGACGCTCCCCGATGCCCGGTTCAGAATCGCCCCGGGCTGCTCGTGCGCAACGAGTCGCCCCCGCACGATGATGGCAATGTCCGTTGCCACCGACTCGACGTCGGGGACGATGTGCGTCGAGAGGATGACGATGCGTTCGCCTGAGAGGTCGGCGAGGAGATTCCGAAAACGGACGCGCTCCTCGGGATCGAGACCCGCGGTCGGCTCATCCACGATGAGAAGACGGGGATCGTTCAGCAGCCCCTGTGCGATGCCCACGCGCTGCCGCATTCCCCCGGAGAATCCCCCCAGGCGCTGGTCCCGCTGGCCGGTGAGATTGACCAGGAGGAGCAGTTCGTCGATGCGTGATCTGGCCGTCGCGGCGGCCAGGCCTTTCGCGGCGGCGACATACGACAGAAACGCGACCGGCGTCAGGTTGGGATACACGCCGAAATCCTGCGGCAGGTATCCGAGCACGTTTCTCAGCCCGTCAGGGGAGCGGGCGGTGTCGACGCCGTCCCATGTCACCGTGCCTTCGGTCGGCCGCGAGACAGTCGCGAGGATTCGCATGAGCGTCGACTTCCCGGCCCCGTTCGGGCCAAGGAGCCCGAGGACGCCGGGAGAGAGCGTGAGCGAGAAATCTCTCAGCCCCCAGACGTTCGACTTGTAGCGCTTGCTGACGCTGCTGATGGCGAGGTTCATGGCGCGCTGCGATCGTTCGTTTGCGTTTGTCGTTTACCCTCATTACCATACCTTGAAATCTCGGTGTTTGGCACCGAATTTTCAATGTACGAATTTCCGTGGTTGATCGCCCCGAAGAAATCGCGAAGCTGAAAAAGCTTCTCCATGCGTACCCGGTCGTCGGCATCCTTGGTGCCCGGCAGGTGGGCAAGACCACGCTGGCCCGGATGGTGGTGGACCGCCTGGGCAGGCCCTCGGCCCGGTTCGACCTGGAGGATCCCGCCGACGTCGCCCGGCTGGCCGACCCGATGCTGGCGCTTTCTCCGCTGAAGGGACTCGTTGTCATCGATGAGATCCAGCGCCGCCCCGGGCTCTTTCCGGTTCTCCGCGTACTGGCGGATCGCCGGGGGCATCCGGCGAGGTTTCTCGTCCTCGGGAGCGCTTCTCCCGGCGTCGTGCGTCAGAGTTCGGATTCGCTCGCAGGGCGCATCGCCTACCACACCCTGGCGGGCTTCGGGCTGGATGAGATTGGCGTCGATCACTTCAATCGCCTGTGGATGCGTGGCGGGTTTCCACAATCCTACCTGGCCAGGTCCGCTGCCGTCAGCTACCTGTGGCGCCGCAATTTTGTTCAGACCTTCCTCGAACGTGATATCCCGGTTCTCGGGTTCAACATCAGATCGGAAACGCTCCGGCGCTTCTGGTCCATGCTCGCCCATTACCACGGACAGATATGGAATACTTCCGAATTTGCCCGCTCGTTCGGGGTCGCGGACACGACGATTCGCGGGTATCTCGACATTTTGAGCGGCACGTTCATGGTCCGGCAGCTGTCGCCCTGGCATCAGAATATAGCCAAACGCCAGGTCAAGTCCCCGAAGGTGTATCTCACGGACAGCGGGATCCTGCATGCGCTTCTGGGTCTGCACTCGGCCGACGACATTGAAGGCCACCCCAAGGCAGGCGCATCCTGGGAGGGGTTCGTCATAGAGCAGGTCCTGCGGCGCCTGCAGGCCGCGCCGGATGAATGCTATTTCTGGGCGACGCACGCCGGGGCAGAACTGGATCTTCTCGTCGTGCGTGGCAGGAAGCGCATAGGTGTGGAAGTGAAAAGGACAGTTGCGCCGGCCATCACTCCTTCGATGAGGAGGGCCCTTGCCGACCTGAAACTTGGAAGGCTGTTCGTCGTCCATGCGGGGACAGAGACTTTCCCTTTGCAGAAAAATATCACCGCTGTTGCTATTCACCGGTTGCTGTCAGACATTCCCATAATGAAGTAGCAAAATTCCAGGAGCCTTCAATGAAAAAGCACATCGAGCTTCTCGGCATTCTCCACCTGGTGTACGCGGGCGTCGGATTGCTGCTCGCCGCATTCCTGTTCGCCGTGCTCACCACCGCCGGCTATATCTCGCACGACGATCTCGCCGTGCGCATCCTCGCGCTCGTCGCGGTGGTAATTTCCGGGCTTCTCACCGTTCTCTCCGTCCCCGGGATCATCGGGGGCATCGGCCTCCTGAAAATGCGACCCTGGTCGAGGCCGCTGGTCCTGATCGTGGGGTGCCTCCATCTCCTCTCGTTTCCCCTGGGGACCGCCCTCGGCGTATACACACTCTGGGTGCTCCTCAATGACGAGACGCGGCAGATTCTCGCCTGAATGCGCGGCTGCATGACATCGGCGTGCGGAGGAGTCGCCATGAAACGCCTGGCGGCGCTCATTCTCATCTGCGTCTGGACGGCGTACGCGCAGGACGACGCGCTCTACAGGGCGCTCCGGGCCCTCCCGGGCGTGGAAGAAGTCTCCGCCGTCAAGGCGGACTCCATGTTCAGGGCGGCATATGAGATCAGGGTCCGCCAGCCGCTCGATCACGCGCACCCGGGGGGGAAATCCTTCCTCCAGTCCGTCTACGTCGATCACGTCGACAGCGGCAGCCCCGTGGTTCTTGAAACTGAAGGCTACGCGGTCACGCGCGGAGGGGGAAGACCGCGCGAGCTCGCATCGATTCTCCGATGCAACCAGGTCGTGGTCGAGCATCGCTTCTTCGGCGGGTCGGCTCCGGATTCGCTCGAATGGCCTTTCCTGACCACGCGCCAGGCGGCCGCCGATCACCACCACATCCGCGTGCTCCTCGGGGCGATCTACCGCGGGAAATGGGTGAGCAGCGGTACGAGCAAGGGGGGACAGACGGCCCTCTTCTACCGTTACTACTACCCGGATGACGTCGACGCGACCGTGGCGTACGTCGCCCCGGTCAACCTCTCTATTTACATATACGGGGAAAACGACCTCTGGGGTGCGACCGCAATGGAGCTTTCCGGGAAGACGAACGCGATCAAGGTCGTGAAGGCCGGGGGATCGCACAGGACCCGCATCCGCACGCTCTCACATGACCAGCAGGCGACCGTCTGCACTGCGCTCGAATCCTGGCTGGGTGTACATATCACTCGCTAGTTGCCAGCCTCTGCAGATTCACCTTCGCGTCGGGGTTTCCCTTCGCGGCAGCCGCCCTGTAGTACCGCAATGCTTCTCTCCGGTTCCCCGTGTCCAGATACACGTTGCCCAGCCCGAGCTCCGGGATCCCGGAGGCGGGCGTGAGCCTATGCGCACTCAGGAAGAGTTCGACGGCGTGGCGCTTCAATCGCTCCGTGTCCGCACCGCGGGCAGCCCATGAACAGTCATACCCTGCCGCACACTCCGCGGCGGCAAGTGAGAGCACGTCCCGCGAGTAGAGCCCTGCCGTGCCTTCGCGCCTGTACAGCTCGATGTAGAGGGGAGTCTCGATGACCGAGTTCATCTTCCTGTACGCGAGGACCATCTTGGGTATCTGGTCTGACTTCATGAAGACGCGCGGCAGATCCCAGTACATTTCAGGGCTCGCTCCCGGGGGGAGATCCAGCGCCCGGTCGAACCAGCGGTAGGCTTCAACGGTATCGCCGGCCAGCAGCAGCCCCCTCCCGAGAAGATAGGCCGCGGCCGAGCTCCCCGGCATATCCCCGGCCGCCTTTCTGAGAAACGGCAGGCACTTTCGCGGTGCGCGCCTCCCCATATAGGCGGTCCCGGCGAGAAGCGAAAGCACGGGCCTGTACTCGCACTGGCTGCATGCTTCTTCAACGAGGCCCGGGGGAAAACGGCCGTACGAATTGAAGGGGGCCGTGCCCAGCCTGATGGCCGCGATCAGTTCATCGGATGCGTCCGACGTATCCCCTTCCTCCAGGAACACCTGGGCCCTGAAGAGGTGGGCGGGGGCGTACGTTGAGTCCAGCGCGAGCGCCCTGGCTGCGAGGCGAAGAGCAATGTCCGGGTGGTACATCCCGATGAGTTTGAGGGCTCCGCGAACGACGGGTCTGAGGGGCCGCGGACCTTCCCTTCGCAGCGCCGCAAGCTTGCCGAGCATCTTCGCTTCGGCCAGGTCATCGATGTAATGTCGCGCTGCCTCGATGTACTCGACCGGAGCTTCGAGCCCCAGCCGGGCGGCATTTTCCAGGCAGGCGAACGCAAGGGGGACGAGCCCGCTGTCTGAATACGCCTCGCCCATCATGAGATACGTCGATCCGCGGGTCGAGTCTCTCCCGATCGATAGACGAAGCAACGCAATCGCCCTGCCGTCTTCGTGGCGCCTGAGTCTGCATGCGGCCAGGCCTTCGTAGGCATCAACCAATCCCGGGTCCGCTGCGAGGGCTTGGCTCAGGAACGCAGCGGCCGTGTCGTAGTTTGCGTACCCGTACGGCGGCGGCCAGGAGGTCAGCGCAAGGAGGCCCAGTTCCTTGAGCGTCGCCGGATTCCGCGGTGCGAGCGCCCGGGCCATTGCTATATGTTCCCCGGCTTCGCGAAGCGTGGAGCGAAGTATAATCGCCGCGACGCTGTCGACCGGCTTCCCCATGTCGTTCAACGAGGTTCCGTACAGGATGAAATCGCCTGCGAGTATTCCTCCGGCTGACCTGGAGCGGGCAACGTATTTCTGCAGGAGGGATGATCCGAGGAGGAGGCACAAGTCGGGATCGTTCGGCCTGGCAGAGAGGAGGTCCCTGCACCGTGCGATTACCGAATCCCTCTCTCGCTCGGCCGCGCCCGCCGGGCGTAGCGGAGCATGGTCTTCCTCTCCGCACCCTGTCCCAAGAAGGAATGACGCCACGAGGGGGAGCGACCTCAACCAATGCATTCGCGTTACGAGTCTCATGGGGCCACCCGGTGATCCAATAGGTCAGTCAATGTACCGAGCGAATCGTCCATCGGCAACAGGCATCCCGTTTCAGCCGGTGTCTGCCCCGGATGACAGGTTTTTGCGCGGTGCAGGAGAGCGTGCGGCGGTGGACATTCGCGAAACCTTCCCCTACATTTCACGTACCCCGATCATCGATGCCCGACCATTCACGTAGCTTGATCATCAATAGCCGACCATTCGCGTACTTCGACCATCGATACCCGACTATTCACGTACACTGATCATCGGTATCCGACACTCCCATGCCTGAAAAACTTGCGGTTCCTCTTGGCGAAGTCCAGAAGACGTTGTTCCTCCCCCTCTGGGGGCGCGCCGTCGAAACAAAGAAAGACCGCCCGCTCCTCTCGGACCCGACGGCCGTGAGAATCATGGAGAGCGTGGAGTTCGATTTTGCCACGCTCGCCGGCAACCTGAAGAGCATCACGCAGCACGCCTGGATCGCGCGGAGCCTCCTCGTCGACCGCTGCGTGGCGGAATTCCTCCGGACATCGCCCGATGGCACGGTCGTCAACATCGGCTGCGGCATGGACACGACGTTCGACCGGGTCGACAACGGGAGCGTCCGCTGGTTTGATCTTGACCTGCCGGACGTCATCGCGCTGAGAAGAAAGTTCATTGACGAATCCCCGCGGAGAACGTTCATCGCGTCGTCGTTCCAGGACGACGCGTGGTTCGCGAATGTGCCGGCCGGTCGCGGGCTCATGTTCGTCGCGGCAGGCGTATTCTACTATTATGAAGCTCACGACGTCCGGGAATTCTTCGTGAGGCTGGCAGATCGGTTCCCGGGGTGCGCCGTCGTCTTTGACGCGGCGTCTCCCCGGGGGGTGGAAGCGGCGAACAGGCTGGTCCTGCGCGCGGGGGGGCTGGGAGAGGGGACCCCGCTCAGGTGGGGACTGAAAACCGCCGCCGAGCTCTCGTCCTGGGATTCCCGGATACGCGTCGTGTGCGAGCATCTGTACTTCAGGGAGGCGGGACTTCGCCTCCCGTTCCGGGACCGGATCACGGGCATGCTCTCCGACGCGCTGCGCATACAGTGGATCGTCCACTGCAGTTTCGGTTGACGCGTCGCGGCGATTCCGCCCGGGGTCGGTCCGGCGTGTTGCAATCCACGCGGGTATGCGGTACATTCTGTCGCCGATGCACCCCCGTCCTTCCCTGCATTCCCGCGGACCGGCGTCTGTCCAATAGCCTGGAGGCCACGTGCTGATCTTTATTGCCATCGCACTCGCGTCATTCATCCTTCTTGCCGGCTCCTTCTTCTTCGGGCACGACCACGATACCGACCATGCCGACGTCTCTCACGGCCTGGACGGTCACGACCTCAGCCACGACATGGAACCGACGATCAGCTTCTTCTCCGTGAAGGTCATCGCGACGCTGACGATGGGCTTCGGCGCCGCCGGGGCCATCGCCCGGCAGTACGGGGCCGACTACCTCGTCGCCTCGTTCATCGGACTCGGCACAGGGATCGCGCTTTCGCTCGCGATGTATTTCGTGCTCGAGCTGATCTACCGGCAGCAGTCGTCTTCGCTCGTGGCCACGTCCTCCGCGGTGGGACAGACGGGGATCGTGCAAACCGGCATCGCGCCGAACGCGCTCGGCGAGGTGAGCCTGAACGTCAGCGGCCAGTACATGACGTACCTGGCCAAGGGCTCCGGCCCGAAGGAGATTCCCAAGGGACGGACGGTGAAAGTCGTGGGCCTGATCGGGAGCCAGCTCATCGTCGAAGAAATCCAGCAGTGACACTCACTCACACCGGGAGCGACCTCCATGGGCAACCTGATAGTTCCGTTCATGATCATCCTGCTCGCGCTCGCGTTCATCATCGTCCTGCGCGTGATCGCAAGCCGCTACAAGAAAATACCGCCGAACGCCGTGGGTATCTTTTACGGGAGGAAGTACGCCTACAAGGACCCGGCGACGGGGAAAGAGCAGATGCTCGGGTTCAAGGTGGTCGGAGGCGGCGGCCGGATCATTCTCCCGTTCGTGGAGTCTTATCAGGAAATGTCCACCGCCGCGTTCCAGACGGAGATCGACGAGAAGGGGATCCCGAACAAGGACAACGTGAAGATCAACGTGAAGGGGGTCGCCACGTGCAAGATCTCGACGGTCCCGGAAGACCTGGTCAACGCCGCGCAGTCGTTCCTGGGAAAGGGGGAGGCGGAGATCAAGGTGTTCGTCCAGAACATCCTCAAGGGACACCTCCGGTCCATCATCGGGAAGCTCGATATCGACAGCCTGCTCAGGGAGCGCGACCAGTTTAACAGGAAGGTCGTCGAGGAGTCGGCAGAGGAGCTGCGCCGCCTCGGGATCCAGATCATCACGCTGGTCATCCAGGAGGTGGGCGACGAGTACGGCTACATCGACGCGCTCGGCAAGCGCGCGGTCGCGGAGGCCGTGCGGGACGCGAACATCAAGGTGGCCGAGGCGGACCGCGAGACCGCGATCCGCGTGAGCACCGCGCAGCGGGAGGCGGCGACCGTCCGGGCCGCGAACGAGGCGTCGATCGCGGAAGCGGAGATGGGGCGCGACATCAAGAAGGCGGAGTTCAAGGTGAAGACGGACACCAGGCGGGCGGAAGCGGACAAGGCGCTCGATATCGCGAACGCGGACCAGGAGAAGACGCTCCGCGTGAAACAGGCGGACCGCGATGCGGCGGAGCGCGAGGCGCAGATCAAGGTGCAGGAGATGGAGGCCGTCCGGAAGCAGCGTGAGCTCGACGCCTCCGTGGTGAAGCAGGCGGAGGCGGAGCGGCAGAAGCGCGTGATCGACGCGGACGCGGCGCGGCAGGAGAAGATCCTCCAGGCGGAAGCGGAGATGCAGCGGCTGATGAAGGAGGCGGAAGGGAAGAAGAACGCCGACACGCTCCTGGGCGAAGGGGAAGCCGCGAAAACGCGCGCCACGCTCCTGGCGCTCGCCGACGGCGAGGCCGCGAAGAAGAAACAGGCGCTGGTCGCGGAGGCGGAAGGAACCGTTCAGCTCGCGGCGGCGTTGGCGAAGATGTCCACGGACGCGAAGCTGATCCTGGTCCTGGACCGGCTGCCGCTCCTGTTCGACAGGGGCGGAGACGCCCTCTCCAAGGTGGCGACGTCGGTCTTCTCGAGCGTCGCCGCGCCGTTCGGGAGCATCGACAAGATCGAGATCGTCGACACGGGTTCAGGCCGCGGGCTCGAGCAGTTAAGCTCCGTGGTGCCGGGCACGGTGTTCCGCACCGTGGCGGCCGCGAAGGCCCAGGGGATCGATATCTCGAAGATGCTCAAATTCCTCGGCGTCGATATCGAGGAGGCGCTGAAGAAGCTGGGCGACACCGAGAAAGCTGGTTAACTCACTCCATCAGTGTTCAACCGTCAAAGGACCCGTCATTGCCCGATACCCCGGCACCGCCTGTCTACAACCTGGTTGAAGCCCACCCGAAAGCCATGGTGATTCACTGCAGCGATCCTCGCTTCCAGAAGGCCTTCAGGGATTTCATCATGAACGAGCTTCACCTGCAGGACGGGGAATATATCCCGTTCGTGGTTTCGGGCGGTGTGGCTGCGCTTTCGGAGCCGCTGAAGCTCCCCAAGGAATTCAAGTTCATGAAGGAGCGGATCGAGCTGTTCGCCGGGCTCTTCTCCTCGATTCATCGCGTCATCCTCATCAACCACGAGGACTGCCGGCACTATGACATGCTCAAGTCGACGCTCGGGTCGATCTTCCTCCAGCATGCGGCGCACATGACCGACAGGCAGATCAAGGACCTCAGGAACGTCGCCCGGGCGGTCATGGGTTTTGTGGCGCCGGGGTACCAGCTGGAGATGTACTACGCCAGGATTGTGAAGAATGGAGCAGCGAGGATAGAATTCGAGAAGGTGTAGTGGAGTCGGCGGACATGCGAATTCCCGGGGGAGTCGACCGCCCCGGCGGGGACCGGTTTCGCGCCTGTTAAACCGCCGCGCGGGGCTGCTGTCCAATATCTATCGTCCCACCATCATTCACCATCAGAGGACATCTCACCGATGAAGCACACGATGACCAGGATCATCGTTCTTCTCTCAATCGCCTCCTGCCCGGCGTGGGCCCAGATGATGCCCGCGGAGAAGATCGACACAGTCGCCCTCGCCAGGATCAAGGACGAGGGACTCAACCATTCCCACGTGATGGATATCCTGAGCACGCTGGCGGACGTGTACGGTCCGCGTCTCGGCTGGTCTCCGGAATTCAGGAAAGCCGCCGAGTGGGCGAGCGGCGAACTCAAAGGGTGGGGCGTCCAGAACGTCCATTTCCAGCACTGGGCCCCGCTCGGAAGGGGCTGGTCGCTCAGGAACTTCTCCGCGATGGTCGAATCTCCCGTCCCGTTCCCGGTGATCGCCTACCCGGCTGCCTGGTCTCCCGGCATCGACGACAGGGAAGCGGAGGCGGTCTACTTTAACGCGAAATCGATAGAGCAGTTCGATGCGTTCAAGGGAAAATTGAAAGGGAAGTTCGTTCTCATCTCCGCTCCCGAGGAGTTGAAGGCGCATTTCGAGCCGGCCGGCGAGCGGCTGGCGGATTCGGCGCTTCTCCGGATGGCGAACGCCGACATGGTCCAGGGGGCGAGGGGCGGGCGCCGCGGAGCGTTCGGCCGCTACCCGACCATCGATTCCATGTTTGCGGCGATGCGGCGGTTCAGCCCGGAGGTCGACAGCCAGAGAGTGATCCAGCTCTGGGAGGCGTTCCAGGTCAACCCGCGCAAGCTCGAGTTCGCGGAGAAGGAGGGGGCGGCTGCGGTGATCACGGAAGGGCGCGGGGACGACGGCACGGTGCTCGTGCAGTCAGCGACCGTTCCACAGTCGCCGGACGTCCCGTACAACCAGAGGATGCAGCCGTACGATCCGAAGTCCCCGGAGATCGTCCCGCAGGTGGTCTTCGCCTCGGAGCATTACAACAGGATCGTCCGGATGATCGAGAAGGGTGAGCATGTGCGTCTCGCGATCAATCTGGAGGTCGCGACGACGAAAGCCGACTCGGGGTTCGACATTATTGGGGAAATCCCCGGCTCGGATCTCAAGGACGAGATCGTCATGATCGGCGGCCATTTCGACAGCTGGCACAGCGGTACCGGGGCCACCGACAACGGGACGGGGACCGCCGCGTGCATGGAGGCGATGCGCATTCTCGAAACGCTCGCACAGAAAGACGGTCTCCGGCCGCGGCGGACAATCCGTATCGGTCTCTGGGGCTCGGAAGAGGAGGGGCTGATCGGCTCGAGGGAATATGTCTCGGCCGTGCTCGGCAGGCGTGAAGGGGGAACTCCCGGCGCGTTCGGCGGTCCGGCGATGGGAGGGGAGCTCAGGACGACGCCCGAGTACGACAGGTTCTCCGTGTACATGAACCACGACAACGGGAGCGGCCGCATCCGGGGGATCTACCTTCAGGGGAACGAGGCGGCGCGGGGGATCTTCCGGAAGTGGTTCACGGCGTACGGCGATCCGACCGCGCAGACGATCACGATTGAAAACACGGGCGGGACCGACCACCAGTCGTTTGACGCGATCGGCTTGCCCGGGTTCCAGTTCATCCAGGATCCCCTCGAATATGACAGCCGCACGCACCATTACAATATGGACGTGTTTGACCGGGTGCAGGGGCCTGACATGAAACAGGCTGCCACGATCATCGCGTTCTTCGCATACACCGCGGCCAACCGCGACGCGAAATTCCCGCGCAAGCCGATGCCCGGATCGGGGCCGCGCGCATCCTCGAACTGAATATCATTCCGCGGTGAGCCGCCGCGTCCGGCGACTCACCGCGGGTTCTCCCGCGGCTCCGGCCCGCAGCGACAATTCGCCGGAATCCGTGTTGATGCAGATCACGTCGGGGAAGAATACGCTCCGCGCCCGTTGACAATCGGAAGTGGTGTGCGTATGATAGCTCACCATTCCGTTTCAACTTCTGGCAACGCCTGAATCACCCACAATCCCCCGGTGGACCCGCATGGATTTCAGGAAGTTGTTGTTCGGCGCAGAGCCTGAACCGACCGTCAGAGTGCCCAGCGAGTTCGACGTCAAGATCGAGCGCAAGGTCAAGGACCAGATCGTGCGCTTTGATGCCCGCGTCAAGGGGTACTTTGTTCCGAAGGGAGGGAAAGCGGAATTCATCGCCGACGAGATCTACGTTCACGGCATGCCAAACGTGAACCTCAGGAACCAGTTCCCGGGTACCCTGAAAGATGTTCAGAAATACGCCCTCTCCGTGGAGTACCCGAAAGCCCTTGCCCGGAAGTTGCGCTAGTCTCCCCCCGGCGCCCCGGCAATATGCGTAGCGTCATCGTTGCACTGTGCATCGCCGCCGCGCCACTGGCGCTCAACGCCCGGCAGGCGGGGCACACGTTCGCGCTGGGCGCCCACGATTTTCTCCTCGACGGGAATCCCTTCCAGATTGTGAGCGGCGAGCTCCATCCCGCGCGGATTCCGCGCGAGTACTGGGCGCACCGTATCCGCATGGCTAAAGCGCTGGGATGCAACGCTGTCGCCGCGTACATTTTCTGGAACTACCACGAGCGGGAACAGGGGGTCTTCGATTTCTCAACCGGGAACCGCGATATCGCCGCCTTTATCCGCCTTGTGCAGGCGGAAGGGATGTACGTCCTTCTCCGCCCCGGCCCGTACGTCTGCGCGGAATGGGATTTCGGGGGGCTCCCCCCGTATCTGCTCCGCATCCCCGATATCAAAGTGAGGTGCAGCGACCCGAGATACATGGCCGCCGTGGACCGCTACGTCACGCATCTCGCGGCGGTGGTCCGGCCCCTGCTCGTCACACACGGGGGGCCGGTGCTGATGGTGCAGATCGAGAACGAGTACGGGAGTTACGGCAACGACAGGGCCTACCTGGAGGCGCTCCGTGCGATGTGGACCCGCGCGGGGATCGACGTCCCGTTCTATACCGCCGACGGGGCAAATGCCCCCATGCTCGAAGCGGGGAACATCGACGGCGCGGCCATCGGTCTTGATTCCGGCACGAACGACGGGGACTTCCTCGAAGCTGCGCGAAGGAATCCGGCGGTTCCGACATTTTCCAGCGAGACGTATCCCGGCTGGCTCACCCACTGGGGTGAGCAATGGGCCCGGCCGGACACTGCGGCGCTCTACGCGGGAGTGCGCTATCTCCTCTCGCACGGGAAGTCGTTCAACTTCTACGTGGTGCACGGGGGGACGAATTTCGGCTTCACCGCCGGGGCGAATTCCGGCGGGAGAGGATACGAGCCGCACGTGACGAGCTATGACTATGACGCCCCCGTGAACGAGCAGGGACGTCCGACCGCGAAGTTCTTCAGGTTGAGGGAGCTGATCGGCGCAGGGAGAGGCCCGCTTCCCCCGGTGCCCGATCCCGTCCCCGCGATGGAGATACCCCGCTTCGCGATGAACGAGTACTCCACGCTCTGGGCGAATCTCCCCGCCCCGGTGCACTCGGTCCAGCCTCAGCCGATGGAGGCCTACGGCCAGTACCAGGGGCTCATCCTCTACAGGACGACTCTTCTCGGGCGAAAGAGCGGGACGCTCACGCTCACCGATCTGCATGACTATGCGCTGGTCTTCGTCGACGGCTCGTTCGTCGGAGCGCTGGACAGGCGCCTGGGAGAGAATACGATTGTCCTTCCCCCCTCGCGCAGCCGGATGCCCGTCCTGGAGATCCTCGTGGAGGCGATGGGGCGGATCAACTACGGGCCCGCGCTGATCGACCGGAAGGGGATCACGGAGCGCGTCACGCTCGACGGGATGACGCTGATGAACTGGGACGTGTTCAACCTCCCGATGGACGAGGCGTACATCGCGTCGCTCCGGGAGGCACCCGCCGACTCGTCGCGCCGCTGCGCGTTCTTCAGGGGCTCATGCGTGCTGGATGAACCCGCCGATACGTTCCTGGATCTCTCTGGCTACGAAAAGGGGATCGTCTGGGTCAACGGGCACAATCTCGGGCGCTACTGGAACATCGGGCCGCAACAGAGGCTCTACTGCCCCGGGCCGTGGCTGAGGAAGGGGAAGAACGAAGTCATCGTGTTCGACCTGAGGGTCTCCGGGCCGGTTCCCGTCCGGGGACTCAG
Organism: Bacteroidota bacterium; assembly: GCA_035516035.1. Lineage (GTDB taxonomy): Bacteria > Bacteroidota > Ignavibacteria > UBA10030 > UBA6906 > Fen-1273. The sequence goes on from DATJAS010000029.1 coordinate 57,526, forward strand.
GACGCTGGAGGGACCGGCAGGGGAGGAGGGGAAGTGATGCGCGTGCTTGCGTTTAGCGATCTGCACGGTTCAATCGATCTCGTCGAGCGGGTGCTCGTCCTTGAAAGGTCGTTTGACCTGGTGGTGCTGGCGGGGGACATCACGACCGCGGGGACGACATCCGAGATAACGAAGGCGATCGAGCGGGTCGGCGTTTTCCGCAAACCCGTGGTTGCGGTGGCGGGGAACATGGACCCGCTGCCGCTGGAGCGCGCGCTCGAGCGCCTCGGCGTCTCCATCGACTCGCGCGGTGCGGTCTTTGGCGACGCCGGGTTCTTCGGCGTCTCGGCGGCGCCCGAGTCCCCCATGCGCACGCCCAACGAGATCTCCGAGCGGGAGATCATGGACCGCGCGGAAGCCGGATGGAAGGCCGTTGCCGCCGCCCGGTGGAAAATCTTCGTCCCCCACGCATCTCCGCGGGACACGCTGCTCGACCTCACGCATTCCGGGGAACACGCAGGAAGCACCGCGGTGCGCGACTTTATCCTGCGGCGGAAGCCCGATGCCGTCATCTGCGGCCATATCCACGAGGCGCGCGGGATCGATACCATCAACGGCGTTCCCGCGGTCAACTGCGGCCCGGCGGGAAAAGGGTACTACGCGCTGGTGACGATCGGCGAGACCATCACGATGGAGAACCGGTCGCTGAAGTAGCGATTTGCGTTTGAGATTGCCACGCCAAAGAGCGGCGCCTGCGGCGCCGCAGGCGCCGTGACGCAAAGGACGCGCTTCGCGAAGGACGCTCTCAATGACCTCCTGTCATCGCGAGGAGTGGCGCATCTGGCGCCACGACGAAGCGATCTCATCGAAGAGATCACACTCCCTGCTGTAGAGCCCGCCCCCCGCCCGGCAAAATTCCTCTTGACTCTTTGAAACATTCATCGTAATATTACGATATAATCAAGAGGGGGAAGTCTACGCTGGATTCTCCTGTAGCAACGCACCGAACCTGACTTTCTCGTAGCAGGACTTCATGGAACCATCAGATCGACGTTGCGGATGCTCGAAGTCTCCGGACTCGATATCCGCTCCGGGCATCGAAACAAGGCAGGAACGCTGTCAATCTGCCTCCAAACCTGCGTCTTCAGGTGTCCTTGATCGGAAGTTCGTCACGGGAATTGTCCGGACTCCGGCGGGGGAGATCCCGCAGGTATCCACGCGCCTGAGTACGCTCGACTATCTCGGAGCAATGCGAGCCCGGTGGGGCATCAGGAGGGATCAGTACAGGGTGAATCCCGGGCTCTATGCAATCGGGACGCCTGATGAACGATCAGACGTCCTTGTCACTGCCAACTACAAGCTCACGTTCGATACCGTACGCAGGAATCTCGCGGGCTTGAACGTGTGGCTGATGGTGCTCGACACCAGGGGCATCAATGTCTGGTGCGCAGCCGGGAAAGGGACATTTGGAACGGAGGAGGTTGTCCGAAGAATTCGGGCGACATCCCTTGAGAAAGTAGTTCTCCACAGACGGCTGATTCTCCCGCAATTGGGAGCGACCGGGGTTGCGGCACACCTGGTCAAGAAGGCGTCCGGTTTTGCCGTTCTCTTTGGGCCTGTCCGGGCAACTGACATTCAATCGTTCATCCGGGCCGATCACAAAGCTACGAAGCCGATGAGGCTGGTCACTTTCGGGTGGTTCGACAGGCTTGTCGTCACCCCGAACGATTTCTTGTTCGGCATCCGGTATCTGATTGCAGTCGTGCTCGCGTACGCGCTGCTTTCGAGCATCACACGGAGCGGATTGTCGTTGGAGGGTGGAATCCGACAGGCGCCGATGGCCGCCGTGAACATAGGATTAAGCTATTTCGCCGGAATTGTTCTTACGCCTCTCTTGCTCCCGTTTATCCCCATTCGCATGTTCGCGTTCAAAGGATATGTCGTCGGTCTGGTACTCACCGGGATTCTGGCGGTGAGTGGTATGCTCAGCGATCTCGGTTAGAGCCGGCGTGGGGTGTGCCGCGGCCATCCTCCAGGGTGTCCTGAAAAACACAGAACCCACCTGTGGTTGCTCCGGTGACAACATCAACTGCAATTGAGCTGACGGTCTGAAGCGAAGGTATGGGCCTCTCAAAAATAGAATCATTCGCCGGCCGCCAGAAGCGCATAGCCGATCTGGCAAAGGCCCTTGCACATCCGGCAAGAGTGGCGATCCTCGAGTTCCTCGCAAAGCAGACAACCTGCGTCTGCGGTGACATCGTCGACCAGCTTCCCCTGTCCCAGTCCACTGTGTCTCAGCACCTTGCGGAACTCAAGCGCGTAGGGCTCATCAAAGGGGAGATAGAGGGACCCCGCGTGTGCTACTGCATCGATAAGAGAGCATGGGATGACGCAAAGGACCTTCTCACCCAATTCCTCACCGACGTCAAGAAGTGTTGCTAAAAAAATTTGCCTTGCCGTATCGCAATATTACGATTAATCCATAAAACGGAGGACGCATGGACAAATCGAGGGTCCTGTTCGTCTGCATTCACAATAGCGCCAGAAGCCAGATGGCTGAGGCGCTCCTGAATCACTTCTACGGGGACTACTTTCAGGCGGAGAGTGCCGGGCTGGAACCGGGCAAGCTGAACCCCATTGCGGTGGCGGCGATGGCCGATATCGGGATCGATATCTCAAAGAAGACGACTCGCGGTGTCTTCGACCTCTACAAGGCCGGGATGATGTACAAATACGTCGTCACCGTTTGTGATGAGGCAAGTGCCGAGCGGTGTCCGCTATTTCCGTCGGCAACAAAAACACTCCACTGGAGCTTTGAGGACCCGGCCTCATTCAAGGGATCGGATACCGAAAAGCTGCAAAAGACGATCCTCGTTCGTGATAAGATCAAGTCGACAATCGCCGCCTGGGTGCACGAACTCAACCCCTAGGACTCACTTTAGCGCAAGTTCAACAGCCACGAGGATCTCGTGTCCATTGTTAACAGAAGACTGACATTCATCGATCGCTATCTGACCGCATGGATATTCCTTGCCATGGGGATTGGCGTTTTGACGGGTTATCTGTATCCAGGGATCGCACGGTTCTGGGGGCATTTCCAATCCGGGACGACGAACATCCCGATAGCGGTCGGGCTCATCCTCATGATGTACCCGCCGCTGGCAAAGGTGAAGTATGAAGAGCTGGGAGATGTTTTCAGGAACACAAAGGTCCTCGGTCTCTCGCTCGTCCAGAACTGGATCGTTGGCCCGATTCTCATGTTCGCGCTCGCCGTCCTTTTCCTGCAGGATCATCCGGACTATATGGCAGGTCTCATCATGATGGGGCTTGCCCGCTGTATCGCGATGGTCATCGTGTGGAATGAACTCGCAAAAGGCGATACCGAGTATGCCGCCGCGCTTGTCGCATTCAACTCTGTTTTCCAGGTCCTCTTTTTCTCCGTCTATGCCTATGTCTTCCTGACCGTGGTTCCGGGTTGGTTCGGTCTGCGAGCCGTACAAGTTGATGTGACTATCGGCCAGATCGCACAAAGCGTCTTCTTCTACCTCGGGATTCCGTTCATTGGCGGGATTATCACGCGCTTTGTCCTGCTGCGGGCGAGAGGGAGGGAGTGGTATCAGAAGAAGTTTATTCCCGTGATCAGTCCCATCACGCTTATCGCACTTCTCTTCACGGTGTTTGTGATGTTCTCGCTCAAGGGGGAGTACATCGTCAAGATTCCACTTGACGTTATACGGATCGCAATCCCGCTCACGCTCTATTTTGTGATCATGTTCTTCGTTTCCATGGCCATGGGAAAGAGGATAGGGGCGGAGTACTCGAAGTCTGCGACGCTTTCATTTACCGCGGCCAGCAACAATTTCGAACTTGCAATTGCCGTGGCGGTCGCCGTTTTTGGGATTAATTCCGGTCAGGCGTTCGCCACCGTCATTGGCCCCATGATCGAAGTGCCGGTTCTCATCAGCCTGGTGAACGTCTCCCTCTGGATTGGTCGCAAATACTTTGGGGTTATGGAATGACAAACGTTGCCCTGTACTTTATTTCCGCCGCGATCTTGATAGGGTGGGGCGTCGCACACATGATTCCAACGAAAAAAGTGGTGGAAGCATTTGGAGCCATCAGCCAGGACAACAAGAGAATCATCACAATGGAATGGATCATTGAAGGTGCAACTCTCATCTTCATCGGGGCTCTCATCAGCGTCGTAACGATCGTTGATCGTTCGTCCACAGTCTCAAGAGCAACGTACCTGGTCTCAATCGCGATGTTGAACGCACTCTCCGTTATATCGTTGTTTACAGGTTCCAGGGTGAAACACCTGGCCTTTAAATTGTGTCCGGTGATATTCTCGGGTTCATCGCTCCTGGTTTTGCTGGGGCTGTGCCTGTGATCTTGATCCTTCTGAGAATCCTGAAGCCATGGGGAATGGGAAGGTGAGAGCCTGCCGTCATCGCGAGAAGTGGCGCATCTGGCGCCACGACGAAGCGATCTTGTCGAAGAGATCGCATTCCCTGCTGTCAAGCCCGCTCCCCTCCCCGATCCGATCCCCGAACTCCATGTACGCGTCCTTGGCCGAGGTGTACGCAGGCCACCGCGCTCCCCCATCAATCGCGGGATTCCCGGTTCGCGCGAACTGCAGCCAGGCGGCGTGCATGGCATCCGACACCGTCTCGTCCTGGCCGGACAACAGCGCGGCGTCGGGGTACGGCTTGAAGACGTAGAAGATCTCCGCGCCATGCGTCGCCCCGAGGCCACGTGCGCTGAGGGGAGGGGCAACGCGCGTGAAATGATACATCCAGACGTTCGGGTTGTGTGTGCTCATCGCCCGGGCAGCACGCCGGGCCGGCGCGATGAACGAGGAGATTGTGACGAGGCGGGCGATTGCCGGCCTCACCTCACTATCGGTGCGCACCGGGAACATCCTGAGCACCTCGTCGGCGTATTCGCCGAACAGTCTCCGCGCCGCGAGCACGTAGCCCGTGGTCTTCCTGATCGGGATTTCCGGGAGGAAGAGCGTCCCTTCGTCGGCGTTTGTCCCGATCAGGACCGGGACGATGTTCCCCTCGCCGGAGGCGTAGATCTCGAGAGGCTCTCGCGGGAGCACATAGCCGTCGATCGCCGGGCCCATCTTCCGTCCCGAACCGAAGAGTCCGACCCTCGGACTGGCCGCCTGGAGGAGGGCTTCCGCGGGTATTGCCCGCAGCCGCGCGGCAACCTCTTCGGTCGCGCCTGCAGAATCGTCCAGCCCCGCCTGGCGGGCAATCGCCACACCCGTGGCCTCCGTCGCCAGTGAATCGTCCGCGCCCTGCCGGTGCAGGGGGGGGAGGCTCGCTGCAACGCCGCTTTCCATGATTGCCCGGTGGAAGAGTCCACGCGCAAGGGGGGACGCGATCAGGCACCCGACGGCAACGCTCCCCGCCGATTCGCCGAAGATCGTGACATTGGCGGGGTCGCCGCCGAACGCTGCGATATTGTCGTGCACCCAGCGGAGCGCCTGTATCATGTCGAGGAGCCCGTAGTTCCCGGACACGTGATCGGGGGATTCCGCGCTCAGCGCGGGATGCGCCATAAAGCCGAACGGGCCGAGCCTGTAGTTGATCGTCACCTCGACGGCGCCGTCCCTTGCGAAGCTCAGCCCCCCGTACAACGCCTGGGCACCGCTGCCAATCGCAAACCCTCCGCCGTGAATCCATACTATGACCGGCCGTGCTTCTTCTTTCGGGGCGGCGGTCCAGACATTGAGATAGAGACAATCCTCGCTCTTCGGCCCCGTGATTCCCCTGATGACCTTCTGGTCCGGCTGAATGCAGCTTGGCCCGAACTGGGCGCAGTCGCGCGTGCCGCTCCATGCCTCGACCGGCTGCGGCGGCTTCCAGCGGAGAGCTCCCACCGGCGGCCTGGCGTACGGTATCCCGCGGAACACGCGCACGCCGGAGCCGGCCTGTGCCGTCGTCCCGCGTATGGTGCCTCCCTCGACGGCGATCAGCGTGTCGGCAGTCTGCGCTGCGGCAGAAGAGACAAGCGCTCCCGCTGCAAGAACGATGATCGCCCCGATCCTTTCCGAGCCTCTCTTCATTTCCCTCTCCCCGTTGTGTCAGAGTCCTGAAAGCACGCCCCACCCGGTGCACGGATCCCAGCCCGGCCCGGCGCGGTAGCCCTTATGCGTGGATGTCGTGGTGTTGTCCCCCTGCGTGATGTCGCGGCAGAGTGACGGGTCGGCATAAAGCGTCGGATTGATGAACCCCGCGGGCTTCCCTTTTGACTCGTTCACGCGGGCGATGAGCGCAGCCACGAGCGGCGCCACCGCGCTCGTCCCGCCGATCACCATCTCCTGTCCGTCAACCAGTACCTGGTAGCCGGTCTGCGGATCCGCATTTGCCGCCACGTCGGGAACCCCACGGCCGACGTTTCCGGTGCTCGCCGACGGCGGCACGCCGGCGTTCTTCTGGTAATCAGGGAGGGGGAAAACGTCGCTCACGCCCCCTCCCGTGGCGGAGGTGTCCGAGTCGTGCCAGACGACCTCGGACTGGATCGTCGTTCCTTTGACGTGCAGCGTCGTTCCGCCGCATCCCGTGACGTTGGGACTCGAAGCGGGGAAATCCGCGTGCACGTTCCCGTCCGTCTCGCTGTCGGATGACCCCTGGTCTCCCGCGGCCGCGAGAATGGTCACTCCCAGCGCGGCCGCCGCCGCAAATGCGTCGTTGAAGCTCTTGAGCGCCTGCGCGGTCCACTTGTCCTCGGCGGAACCCCAGCTTATTGAAATGACGCTCGGTGTGTTGGTCGTGTCATGCACGGCGGTGGTGATCGCGTCGAGGAAGCCCCGGTCGGTGTTTGGCGCGAAGTACACGGCGATCGTCGCACCGGGCGCGACCGCTCCCGCGACCTCGATATCGAGCATCACTTCCCCGTCGGCGCTGTCGGGCGTGGAGGGGCTGTTGGCTCCCCCGTCGACGGAGACCGCTTTGACGGAGGGGAGGGGGATCTTGAGGGATGAGAAATACGAAGAGAGATCCTGGTTCCTGTAGCCGCCCCCCAGCTCGATCAGCGCAATGCACTCGCCTTTGCCGGTGGCGGCGCGGGGAAATCCGTAAATGCCCGCAAGGGCGTTCGGCGTGAAGCTCGCCGGTGCGTCGGCGTGCCTGAGCGGGACGCCGCCGCGCCGGGCGACCTGGAACATCGGTCGAGCGTGCGGGCGCGTGTCGAGCCCGAACACGCCTTCAATCACCCCGCCGAGGTGCCGGGGAACCGAGATGCCCCCGGAGCGGCCCCTGAACAGCTCACCACGCGCGTCGCGGTAGTGGGAGAGGCGCACGCGGAATGCATCTTCGAGGTCCTTCACGCTGCCGCGCAGGATGACCGATCGGCGCGCCGCGCTCAGTGCGACAGTCGAAAGGTGGAATCCGTGCGCGAACTCTTCGACGTCGGCCATGTCTTCGGCCCGGGAGCCGTATGTCGACTCGAATTCTTCACGGGAGAGGATCTTCTTTCCCCGCGGGTTCGGCGCAGGCTCCTTCTTGCCCCTCACACGCACGGTCACTTCCGCCGTCTCGGCGGGGTTGAGCGTGTCCGTCCTCGCTCCCTCCGGCGTCCCCTTTTCGCTTCCCGCCAGCCTCACATATCCCTCACTTCTACCCTTCGCCATACTCTCCTCCTCTCATCTGTCCGTCATTGCGAGCGTTTTTTGCGAAGCAATCCCCCCGTCATTGCGAGGCCGCCGCAGGCGGCCGAAGCAATCTAAATCACAATCTCCCTCCCCTTCGTCTCCGGGAACATCCATATCCACATCCCCGTCAGGAGCGCGAAGAACGATGCAAGGAATATCCCCCCGGCCATCCCGTACGACTGGGCGATCCAGACGATGACGACCGGCGTGAAGAACTGGACGCCCCGGGCCAGGTTGAACGCCGACCCCATCGCCGTGTTGCGGATATCGGTGGGGAAGAGCTCCGCGAAGAGGGGACCGTATCCCCCGAACATCCCCGTGCCGAACCCGACGAGGAACATGAAGACGAGTATGATGGCCGGGTAGGCAGCGATCGCTCCCCAGAACAGGGTCACCATGGCCAGCCCGAGCGCCCGTATCACGGCGTAGATCGAATAGGCGGGCCGTCTCCCGAGCCCGTCCGCGGCGAACCCGAACGACGCGTAGCCGAGGAAACCGCCGGCCTGCGTCACCAGCACCCAGAGGGCCGACTTTGCCATAGAGAACTGCCGCTCCTCGTGCAGGTACCCCGGGAGCCATGAATACGTGAACCAGTAGGCCGACATGTCGAATACCGCGAGGATAAGCGACAGGATAAACAGCCGCCTGTGGGCATCCGAGAAGAGGAGACGGATTTTCGTCGCCAGCTCGCGGAGGCCCGACTCTCCGGCGCTCCCCGCGAGACGGCGCTCCCGCCGGAGGAGCCAGACGTCCGATTCGGGGAGGCTCCTCCGGATAAAGACAACGAGCACCGCGGGGAGAAACGAAATAAAGAACGCCGCGCGCCAGCCGATCTCCGGCGCGACGATGCCGCCGATCACGGAAGCCAGCGCCACGCCTATGGGTGCGCCCGTCTGCATATAGCCGCCGTAGCGTCCCCGGACCTGAGCGGGGAACGTTTCACCCACGTATGTCTGTCCCGTCGCCCACTCCCCGCCGACACCCAGTCCCGTGACGATCCGGAAGAGGAGCAGGAGCCAGAGATTTGGCGCCAGTCCGCTCAGAAACGTCCCGCCGCTGTAGCAGAGGATCGTCCACTGGAGAACCGCCCGCCTGCCGTACCGGTCCGAGAGGAGCCCGAAGACGACACCTCCCGCCGCGGTGGCGGCAAGCGATGCTCCCAGCACGAGCGAGAGCTGGACGTTCGAGAGCCCGAGTTCGCGCCCGATGGGGATGAGGAGGAACGTGTAGAGGATGAGGTCGTAGAAATCGAACACCCACCCCGCCCAGCTCATCAGGAGAATCTTCCGGTGCGTGCTCGTGAGCACCGTGGCTTCATTCAGGAGGGGAGCGGTCATTTCAGCAGCCCCAGCTTCCGCAGCTCTTTCGCGAACTTCGTCTGCGCCCTCTTGGCCCGCGCCACGTCCTTCGTGAGCTGGCCGGCCGTCTTCGTGCGAAGCGTTTCCGCCCTGCTGCTGATGCGCCTCAGGGCGCCGGCGCGCGTCCGGGCCATCTCGCGGAGCGCCCCGTCGGGCCATGCCGCGAGGGATGCGAATCCCTCCGCCGACGCCGCGCGGTACTTCGCAAGATGCTCCCTGATCTCTTTCTCGTGGCCGCCGTATGCGGCGAAGAGCTCCAGCGCGATTTCCGTCCGCTCGCGTTCCCTCAGCGGGCATGCCGGGTCCAGCAGCGCCGTGCGCGCCGTGATCAGCTCGCCCAGCCGTTTGAGGACCGCTCCCCTGTGCACCATCAGGCGCACGGCATCCTCGCCGGGCCAGAACGATCGCTTCCCGAAGGGGATCGCCCGGAGGGCCGTATCGATCTCTTTGATCTCGGCCCGTATTCCCTTTTCAGTGAATGCAAAGAACTCGCGGAGAGTTCCCGCAGGAAGAATCGCCGCGCCCGTCCGTTTCGCATCGAATTTACCGGTGGCCGCCTCCAGCTCGCGCACCCTTGTCAGGGCCGACGCTTCAAGCACCGACTGTTCCCTGCTGATCGCTTCCTCGAGGACGGCCATCGCTTCCTGCGTCACCTCCTGCACGCGCTGCTGAAATGCCAGGATCTTCTCCTCGTAGTGGGCCCGGGCGGTCTCGGCCTGTGCGAACTTGATCTTGTTGCTGATCGTCCTCCCCGCGAACGCGCCGCTGATGCCGCCGATGATTGCGCCCACCACGCTCCCCATCCCCGGGGCGACCGCGGTACCGATCGTGGCCCCGGCCTTTGCCCCCGCGTAGCTGCCGATCCCCGTTCCCGCGGCATCCAGGCCGATGTTCCTGACGGATGTCAGTATGTTCGTGTGCTTCTTTTTTAAGAGGCGGATTTCCCTGAGCGTGGAGAGGCCGAGAGTGAGGAAGGGGTTCTGAAAGTCGACGTCCCCCGCCGCGGCGAGCACGGGCGCGTGCGGGATCGCGAGGGCGGCTTCGGCGTGCGAGGCCGCGATCGCGGCCCCGGCGGCATGGGCCTTGTCCGTGCCGAAGGCCGCGTCGAACCCCGCACCCCCCAGGATGCTGAGCCTGTACGTCCCCGGCGCGTGATCGATCGTGAAGAGTCCCTCGTCCGTCCTGAAGAAGTCATCGGGCGTCAGGACGCTTGTTCCCGGGTATTCCGCGAGGTGGTCCTGCAGGTCGAAGTGGAGCCCGGGGCCGAGGTCGTACGACCGCCCGTCCACGACGCAGCGCGAAGTCCCGCGCGAAGGATCGCCGGCAAACACCGCGCCGTGCGCCCGGGCCTTCAGGCTGTCAGTGAGAATCCGCTCGGCGTATTGCCTGTCGTAGGCAACGGAGGTCATCTTCGTGTGCTCGGTGGTGGTCCTCCAGTGCGGCGGCCTGCGGAGGTCCCCGAACGCTTCAAGCCGTTTGCGGGCGAGGTGTGCGAGCGCCTCGGCGAAATGATCGTCGGTTTCGTGGATCCTGTGGAGGAGGAGCGCGCCTGACCACCCCGCTTCGCCCGATGTGCTCAGCACGGCGAGCCTGCCGAGATTCTGCCGGTGGATCCATTCCGTCCAGGGGGGGCCGCCGCCGTCGATCCCGAACCTGCGGAGGCGGTCCAGCTCTCCGCCCGGGAGTCGCGCTCCGGGGTAGACTTCCGCGACAAGGGAGGAAAGGGAAACGGGCTCCTGGCGGGGCAGATAATAGACGTGGGCGGAGAGTGTGCGGATCCTGAGCCAGCGTGCGCCGGCATATGCGAGCGCGGCGGCCGCAACGATGGCGGCCGCAGCCCCTATGAGAATCTCGGATTCCATCGCACCCGGTTGAGGAGGATCGTGATTGCTCAGCCTATGGTGACGAAAAGGAATCGAAAAGTCAAAGGAAAGACAGTGGCCGGCGGGACGGGCCGGAAGCGGCCGGCGCCGGGTGGGATGCGTCGCGGAGCTGTCAGGCCCTGATCCAGTACTGCAGCTTCACAAAATACTGCCTCGCTGTCTGCCGCGTGCCGAACTGGGGGCCGTAGTCCAGGAGGCTGTACGTCGACCCGGCGTAGAATATCGTGTACGGATTGAGTTTGTAGCTCAGCAGGGGATACATGTCGATGGCCTGGTTGAATTGATCGTACTGTCCGATCACGCGCAGCATCAGCTCCGGCGTGAACTGGTAAACGCACACCGTGCGCGCGATGTACCCGTCGAAAAACAGCTCTCCCGTGGACACGCTGGAGAGGCGGGCGCGAGTGAAGTCAAGCTCAACCTGGAACTGCGCAGACGGCTTGACGAGCGCCGTCAGGCTCAGCGTATGCCCGGTACCGACTGAGGGCGAGTCCACCCTGTTGATGAACCGTCCGACGGCGAGATTGAGGTTGAGGTTAAGCATGCTGGAGGGACGGGAGTAGAGGTTGAACGCAGTGCGGCGGACGTTCCGGAACTGCACATCGTGGAACAGCTCATCGTTGACCAGGAAGTACTGGATATTGGCCTGGACCTGTCCCTTGAACTGGGCGTTCAGGTTCGGGATCGCCCACTGTTCCTTCTTCACGCCGTCGTAGTTGTAGTGAATGCCGGCGTCGAGTTCCGGACCGTATGTGTCGAGCAGCGCGTTGTTCGGGTAGAACTGGTACCACTGGTTGAACATGAGGATACGGGTATCGTTGTTCGGGACAAAGCCGTCCTGCGCCTGGAACGTCGGGCTCCTGTCGGTATACTGGATGTTGGCGCTGTAATCCCTCCCGTCGTGCCGGAGCGCCACGTAGCTTCCGAACCCCCCGTAGCTCTCGCCGTTAAACGTGGCGTCGTGCCCCGTGGACCCGAATTGCCGCGCATCGGTGAACAGGAGCGTGTCGTTCAGCTCCTTCGTGTGGGAAAGGAACAGCTCCCCCCTGAACGCATTGTTCCCGAGGAACTTGTAGTTCCAATCGATCCCCCCCGTGTAGTTGTGCGCGCCCGTGGAATTCCGTGCGGTCAACATTCCGCCGACATACGTCTCGTTCCCGAAGTCGTACCGGGCGCGGGCGATGTTCGAGAAAGACCGTACATCGGACGACACCACGTCGCTCTGTTCCTCGCCGGGTATGATGTAGGGGGTATTCCTGTCCAGTGCTGCCAGGTAGGAGTAGGAGAACGCCCCGGACTTGCCCACGATACGCGCCCCGCCGAGGGGATTGTTGATAGTGCGCGAGTAGAATGTCTGCGTCTGGTTGGAAAACATGTCCGCGCCGAGAAGGAAGAAGGGGCGTTTCTCGGAGTAGAAGAGAGCGAACGTGGAGTTGACGCTGATCTGCGTCGCGTCCGATTCCACCTGGCTGAAATCGGGATTGACGACGGCTTCCATCGCGAGGTCGGGACTCGGTGAATACCGCACTCCTCCCCCGACCCTGCCCCCCGGCTTTCCGTTGTTGAACATGGAGGTCGGATCGGTGTCGTCGCCGACTTCTCCCCGCTCCTGGCCGACGACGTAGGGAAGCATCTCCACAGAAGACGTGGAGCGCACGCCCGTGATGCCCACGATATAGCCCCCCTGGCAGGTGAGGCACGGGTTGTTCCTGTCATTCGGCGTCCAGGAAAGAAGCGCGCGGCTCGCTCGTGGGAGTATCCGGGCAAGCAACACTGTCCAGACCTGGTCGTTTGTCGCGGGGAAGCGGATGCTCTTGAAGGGAATGGCCATGACCGCGGTCCAGCCGTGCCCGTTCATCGCGGCCGCCGACTTCCAGACCGTGTCGAAGCTGTCGTCCTCGTTCGTCCCCGTGCGCATGAGGTCGGCCTGGATTCCGTACGGGTTCACGCAGAATTCGTACGTGTGCTGGTAGTCGCCGTATGTGTCGAGGAGGATGATAACGAAGTCGTCATCGTAGAGTTTGTCCCTGTCCATGATGTGGGCCCGCATGGCACCGGGGTCGGTGTCCCCGCAGTCAAATCCGTAATAGACGCATTCAGAGTTGTAAAGGATCCTGACCGTGGTCGTCTGCGGCGCCGGCGTATTCTCTCCCGGCTGTATCTCATACCTGATCGAAACGGGTTGGGCCTGGTTCCATCGCGGGTCATCCAGTGTCCCGGTGAGCGGGATATCCCCTTCTATCCTGACGGCGCGAATGACAGGTTTCGAAGTGTCGGGAACCACGAGCGCGTCTGATTCCGCGCGTGCGGAGACATTGATAGCGAAGAGGCCAAAAATGCAGACTTTAAGCACTGTTGATTTCCTGACCAGAAAGAGCTTGAACGGGAAGGATGACTCAATTTCTTATACTTGTTGTGCTTGAATAAGTTGCGGGCTTTCATGTTCAGCGAACGTAATATCGACATGCAGCCGTTGGTCAGATGGAGTGCGGACATTTTACGAAGAACCTTTGAATTGACAGGTCGGCCGAAACGACGGGGAGACGCGCGGCATACTGAAGGACGACATGACGCTCGTGATCATCGACGTCCCGGGGAACGGGAATGCCTGAGCGGCGGCCTACGCCGGGGTCACCAGCTCCGCGGAAGGCCTGATCAGGTGTGAATGTGTGATGTTCACGACCGGCTTGAGCATCGCGGAGACGGAGCAGTATTTCGTCGTCGACAGTTCGATCGCCTGCTCGACATCTGCGGCTTCTATGCCGTCTCCGTAGAAGACGTACTCCACGTGTATATCGGTGAACACCTGCGGGGGCTCCTCCCGCGCCGTTCCCGTCAGGTGGACTTCATAGCCGTCCAGCCTGATCCGTTTCTTCCTCAGTACCGATATCACGTCCATTGACGTGCATCCCCCCAGCGCAATCAGGAGCAGCTCCTTCGGGCTCGATGCGGCCGCTTCCGCTCCTGACGGATCCCGCCCGTCCATCATGACCCAGTGATTGGAGTCCGATTTCCCGGCAAGTGTGTTCCCCCGTACCTGCTTAATGACGGCTTTTTTGACGGCCATGGACTGCCTCCGGAGAGCTGTGTGGGTGGTACGTTCATTAGATGCACGGGATTGGGAAAAGGGTTATGACCCCGGAGAGATTCTTGTGCATCTCACGGGACACACAAACCCACAAACACCAGGAGATGCAAGTGAGAAAGAACATCGGTAATGCCGACCGGGTGATCCGCATTCTCGCCGCCGTGGTGGTTGCAGTCCTCCTGCTGACTGGCACGCTCTCGGGCGCTCTCGGACTCGTCCTGGGCATCGCGGGCGCGGTACTCCTTTTCACCGCTTTCGTCAGCATCTGCCCCCTGTACATGCTCCTTGGGATTTCCACGAAGAAAGCCCCCGGGGCGAAGTAGCCTCTCGCGTGCAGGCAGGCCCGGTAATGAGCGATATCAGGGCACCCAGGAATCCCGCGCATTTGAGCGCGCTGATCACGAAGTACTGCGCGGAGGCGGAGGAGAAGCTGAATGCGGCCCCCGACTACGGAACTGCGCTCCGGCTCAAGGAGACGCTCTGCTCCCGGTTCCAGGAGGAATGCGAGAGCAGCCTCGTGGTGAACGCCACGCGGCAATACATCGACGCTGTGCTCAGGAGTCGCTGGGGAGGCGACCACAGAGGATGAGACAGAAGTGACAAACAACCGTGAGAGGGCGCAATGCTTCAGACGAACCTGAAACACATCCTGACGGCGAAAGACCACGCGGAGACGCTGAAGGAGAATGACAATGTGATGGTATGCTGCGGCCGTATGGGGCCCATGTGCATCCCCGTTTATGCGGTCATGCAGGAGCTTCAATCGGGGTACCCGCACGTCGCATTCAGGGACATGGAATTCGATTCGCCTGACGCGGCAGTCATCAGGAACCTCCCCCAGTGCAGTGAGTTCCGCGGCCTGCCGTTTACAGTGTACTACCGGAACGGGAACGTCGTCCGCGCCACGAGCAGCATCCAGAACAGGGATGAGGTGAGCGCGATACTTGATCAGGAATTTGCCGCAAAGAGCGCGGCTGTGTAGCGCTGCCGACGATCCCCACCGGGCCGCCGCGCTGGCCGGGGCGCCGTGACGCACGCTCCGGCAGCGGTAGCGCTCCTCTCTCAGTGATCTCCGTGATGCTGGTGCACCCGCCGCGGATCGTGATCGAGCGTGCCTGAGGCGATCGCGGCGATCACCTCGTCGATTGTGCGAAGGCCGGTGAGCACCGGCAGGAGATTGGCCCGCCGGAGATGGTCGACCGCTCCCTGCCCCATCCCGCGCACAATCACTGCCTGGCAGTCGAGGATGGGGGAAACCATCGTCCGGTGCCGGTGTTCGTGGTCGTGCTCCCCCTGGCTGCTCCCCTCCGGGCCGAAACTGTGATGCCCAGCCTTCTCCCTCCGCTCCCTCCTGACGACCCTCCCTGCAGCAAGGTGGATGACCTCGTAATACCCAGCGCGGCCGAAATGCGAGCTGACCGTAGTGCCGTCGTCTGTGGCGACGGCGATTTTCGCGTTTTGCAGATCCATGGTATTAACAGCCTCCGCTGATTTTTTTTACCGCCGGGGGTGGCGCGCTTGCGCGCGCCCTGTACTCCCGGATCATCTGCGCGAGCACCGGCTTCGCTTCCGTGCGGAAGCGGAAGGTGTCGGCTTCGTCGCGGGAGCGCGGCGGGTGGGATGGTGTGAACCCGAGGATCGTGGAGTCGACCGCGGCGACGCCTCCCTCCAGCACGCGGACGTTATCGTAACCCAGACGGAGCGCGAGGAACGCGGCGTTCCGCGCGGCGCTGCCGTCCCTGTCGACAAACACCCGCTCTTCGTGCCGCATCCCGAGCAGGCCCGCGTATTGCTTCCCGAACAGTGCCCCGGGGGGGATATTGACGGACCCGGGGAGTATGGTGGCCGTGGAGTCCAGGGCGGTGCGGACGTCGACAATCACCAGCCGCGGGTCGCGGTCGATGATCCGGAATGCCAGCTCGTCGGCCGTCATCATGGCGATGGGGTGGCTCCTCTGGAACTCCGCGGAACGGCTCTCGTCGACGAGCAGCGTTTTCCTGTCGGGAATGAACAGCGCCACAATCCCCAGGGCGACGAGTCCCGCTCCCGCGAGCGCGTGCGCTCGGCGCGGCCACGCACGCGCGGGGCTCTCCGGGTTGACCCGCTTTTCTATCCAGGTCGTTGCCGCGAACGCGCCGACGGCGACCAGAATGAGCAGCAGTACAAACACCCCTTGCGACATCCCGAGCGAGTCGAACACCCTGATCGGCCCCAGCGCGCCGGATGCGTAGAACCCGTCGTACAAGGGGAAGAGCTCGCCGAAGACGAATACCCCCAGGATACCGCCGGATACAAAGGCGATGGCGTCTTTCTTGCCGATTGACGCCGCGACGATGCTGGTCCCCGGGCAGTATCCCCCGAGGATGAATCCCACCCCCATGATCGCCCCGCCGACGATCGCCGGCCCGAGAAACATCGGGTTGACGTAAATGATATCGGTATCCAGGTAGCCGAAATACCCGAGGAAGATTACTCCGAGCATCGCGGTGACGGCCGCAGTGAAAAACACACGGAGCACCGTAAAATCGTAGCCGTAAAAGAGCCCGGCCAGCCGCCGGGAAGACGAGAACCCCGCCTGCTCGAGCACGGCGCCGAATGCGATCCCGAGCAGGAATGCGACCACCAGGTTCATCTCGTTGGTGATGATATCGGGGACAAATGGTCCCATGGAATTGCCTTTGTTAAGTCCTTGTCATTGCGAGTGGCGCCGCAGGCGCCACGAAGCAATCAGATCCAGAGCCTGCGGAAGAAATACGCGACCAGGTACCCGCTGCCGAAGATGGCGATCATCGTCAGGAACCCGCCGCTGCTGAGCACCGCCATGCCGCTGAGCGCTGCGCCGCTGGTGCAACCCCGGGCGAACTGCGCCCCGGCGCCGAAGAGCGCGCCTCCCAGCACCGCCATGACCATGCGGAGCCCGGTCGTAGCGCGTGGACCTTTCTCCGTCACCCACGTGAGTCTCCGCGAGACCACTCCCGAGAGGAATCCCCCGAAGAGCACGCCGGCGACCTCGAAGACCAGCCACTGCTTGAGGGGGCTCCCTTCGTGGGCTCCCGCAAACTCCCTGTAAAAGGGGGAAGACTCGAGGTGGTTCGGCGAGGCAGTCTGCACGCCTGCGACGACGACGCTCTTGAGCGCGCCGCTGGCCCCGAGGCCCCGCCCGGTGAGATAAATCGTCAGCAGGAGGACGAGCCCGAGCAGCACCCCTGCCAGGTACGGATTCATGTATTTCGTGTTCATGGCGTAGCTCCTTGTCTGGCCGCGTTGCCGGGTGAGTCCTTCTCTTCGCCGGCCTCCAGTTCCTCCCAGCCTGTGATCATGGCGCGCAGGTTCGAGACCGGGGTCCTCCCCGTGGTGATGAGATAGAGGTGGGCGATCAGGAACGCCACGAGGAGGAACGCACCGGCCGTGTGGAGCAGCGCCACGACACGGAGCCCCTCGATGTTGAGTGCCTCGATGGCGTGGCGGGAGGGGTACCTGTAGAACATATAGAGGAGGCCGGAAAGGACAAGGACCGGGATGACCAGGATCTTGAGCCCGAGATAGACGAGCCGCTGCAGCGGGTTCAGCTTGCTCAGGCCGGTCTTCCGGGTGGGATGGGGCGCGTTCCGGAATATCCCGAAGAGGTAGTAGGCGAGTTGTGCACGGAGGTGGCTGCGCGTCGGGATATACTGGCGCCATTCACCCGTCGTCAGGTGCCAGAAGATGGCGAACGCAATGAGCGCAAGGAGCGCTCTGGCGGCGAGCGAATGGTAGCGCACCGCCTGGTCGAACCCGAAGAACGAGATGGAGCCGTGGATCTCGAACCCCGTGATCATCATGAAGAGTATCAGCAGGGCCTGCGTCCAGTGCCAGAACCGCTCAAACGCCCGGTAAATGTATTCGCGTTTCATGTCCGTGTCCCCCTGCGTCGTGACCGCCGCGAGATGACCCGTGCCGCGCCGTGCACGACGACTCCCGCACATGTGAGTAGAATGAGCGTCGCGCCAGCAGTGTCGAGCGCGCCGCTGTAGTCCCGTCCGGGCATGTAGAATCCGGTCAGGCCTGCAAGGCGGGAGTCGTTCCGCGTGTGGCATTCGCCGCACCGCACTGCGTCCTCTTTCGGCGCGACCATGTGGTTGACGGGCCACACCATCTCGGTTTCGACGAATCCCATGTGACCGCTGTAAGGCTCTCCGGCAAGTGCCATGCCCGCCCTGATCGACGCATCCCAGCTGAAGTCCTGCCAGTAGCCCCCCTCCCCCTTCCGCGGGGCGAAGAGCTTCGGCTGCACGATCCGGCGGTAGACGGGGTCGTAGGGCTGCAACGCCGTGTGGATCTTGACGGGGATGATCCTGGCGTCGGGATCTCCGTAGTCGCCGTGCAGTTCGTTGAGTTTGACCGGGACGGCGACGATACTGTCCCCCAGGAGGTAGTGTGAGGCGGTGCCGTTTGACCAGGCGTACTCGGGCCGGACGTTTTTCGCCCAGACAAACGATCCCTTGATCGACATGTACGTGTCGGTGCCCGACGAATCCTTTTCTTCATACGGCTCCCCGTTCCGGAGCCTCCCCGCCGTCGACCAATCCCACCGGAGCTTGGTTTTGTTCACGCGCGCGAACAGGGGGATGTGGCAGCTCTGGCAGGCCACCTTGTACGTATGTTCGTTCAGGATGTCGTCGTTGTGGGGCATCGCGGAGTGGCAGTCCTCGCACGCCACCCGGTTCCTGTTCATGGAGGAGATGGAATACGTCTTCCCCTTCATCTGGTGCTTGTGGGCGGTGTGGCAATCCGTGCACTGCATGTCCCCGCCGTCGAGCCCCATATGGACGTCCACCGTCCTGGTGGTGGCAAACATCGCGGCGTCGAGGTCGCCGTGCTTGACGTTGTTCCCCCCTCCGCCGAAGAAGTGGCATGTCCCGCACGTCGTGCGCGTGGGCAGGCCGACGCTCTGCGCGACCAGAGTGAGGTTGACCGATGAGTCAGGGAGGCCGGCTCCACCGGAGGCCTTGACATAGGTGTTGCTGTTGTCGTGGCAGGCGAGGCAGTCGACGTTCAGGGAATCCGCGAAGTCGAACGGTTTCTCGTCCGACCACCCGTACCCGATGTGGCACTTGTTGCAGCTCTGGTGGCTCCCCGCCGTGCCGATGCAGAAATTGTTCAGGATGTTCTTCTTGCCGACGTAGCGGATCCCGCGGCCCGGGATATACTCCTCCCGCTCCCAGTTCCAGTGCGAGGATTTCATCACCTCGCGCGCGCGGCCGTTATGGCAGGCAATGCATTCGTGCGTGACCTCCTGTGGCTTCGCGAAGCGCTTCCGGAGCTGGGGGAATTTTGCATGGTCGACGGATGCAGTCTCCCGCGCCCTGTACCTCCGGCGGAGCAAGTCCGTTTCGGAGGGGTCCGTCGCCCGCCGCTCGAGGGCGACGCTTGCCGCAACGAGCGCGGCGGCGATAAGCACCGTGACGATAATGACTCGTTTCATGGGGTGGTTTGCTGTATCAGTTGCTTGATGCCGGCGCAGGACGTCGCCATGCGGTAGACCTCGCAGGAGCGGCATTCCCGGCCTTCGCATGGATTGCCGGCGTGACGGTATGTCCAGCAGCCGCCGTCGTGGTCCGTGTACGCGGGACAGTGCCTGCGCTCCTCGTCCGTGCAGTGGACGAATTGCCAGCAGGGAATGAGCGAATGCATCCTGCGGATCCCGGCGATCCCGACTTTTTCTTCGGTGATCGCTCTGCGAATGCACTCAAGCCTGTGGACGTCTGCTTCGGTGTACAGTCGCTGTCCCCCTGCCGACTTGTGCGGCAGTATCAATCCCTCCGATTCGTAGAGGCGAAGCGTCTGTACGGAGACCTCGAGGAGACGGGCAACAGTCCCGATCGAATAGACAGGTTTATCAGTTCTCTGGTCCATACCTACAGTTATAGCTAGCAAGTTAGATGCCAGTGTAATATGTAGCTCCCAGATGCTGCGTTTTTCAGGGGAATCGGCGGGCTATCGATAAGGAGTGACAAATCCAGGTGTTGTTGCTTGCCACCAAGTGTTGCGGCTTTCAACACTCACATGTGCGTTCGGGCTTCGGAATCGCCAATCTTGCCAAATGAGTTCTCGATTCCTGCAACCATGCAAGGTGAGGAGCGAGTCAGCGCGGGAAATAATGCCGGCGAGATTGATTGGTGCGGACTTCCACGCGAAGAAGCGGCGCCTGCGGCGCCGCAGAGGCGCCGCAGGCCGTGCAATCTCATTAACACATTATCTACGGACCGCGAACCAGGCCAGGAGGGGAAGAAGCACCGCGAGCAGGTACACCATGAACCGCAGCGCCCTCCCGAGACCCGTATCCGCGTACATGTTCAGCAGTCCTCTGTGCGTGAAGGTCGAGGCGCACATCACGATGTCACCTGGAGGGCGACGTAGAACGTGTTGTCGCCTCTCCTGATGAGCAGCGCCACGCTGTCATGCTTGCCGATGTGCTCGAACGCCTTGTGGAAATCGCTCACCGACGTGATCCGGGCCTTGTTCACTTCCTTGATCAGGTCGTTCTTCTGAATCCCGGCTTCGTCAGCGGGACTCTCGGGCTTGACGGCGGCGACAAGCACTCCCTGCTCGTTGTGGAATCCGAGGGCTTTCTCGGCTGAAGCGGTCAACTCCTGGACGGAGAGTCCGAACTGTTCGGCCGACGTCTTGTCCTGCGACGGTTCCCCTGAACCGTTTGCCGCGACATTCTTCGGCCGCTCCCCGAGCTTCACCACGATGTCGCGCTCCTTGCCGTCGCGCAGGACCATCACGTTGGCATCCGAACCCGGCTCCGCCTCCGCGACGAGGTTCCTGAGCTGGACGCTGTTCTCCACCTCCGAGCCGTTGAACTTCGTGATGACGTCGCCCCGCTTGATCCCCGCCTTGTCGGCCGGCCCGTCACGGTTGACGCCGCCCACCAGGCACCCTTTCGTGTCCT
>DATJAS010000030.1:0-2994 GCA_035516035.1 Bacteroidota bacterium
TGCCGGCTAGTTCCCTTACTTGCTGAAGAACATCCTCATGATGTCATTATAGGAAACGACCGCGATCAGCGTGATCAGCAGACCGGCGCCGATGCTCTGGGCGATCTCCATGGTCCTGCGGCTGAGCGGCTTCTTGCGCACCGCCTCGATGATCAGGAACAGGATCAACCCCCCGTCGAGGACCGGGATCGGCAGCAGGTTCAGGATGCCGAGCGAGATGCTGATCACGGCGAGGAGCGAGAGGAACGCCGACAGCCCGGCAGACGCGGCCTGGCCCGACATCTGGGCGATCATGACGGGACCGCCCAGCGTCTTGATCGAGAGGCTGAAGGTCATCAGCTTCCTGAGCGTGATGAAGGTGAGGTCGATGGCCTCCAGCGTTTTGTCAAAGCCCATCTTCACCGAATCGAGAAAACCGTATCGCTTGAACACCAGGGGAATGATCGGCTCGACGCCGATGACGTATCTTCCCTCGCTCTCCACCGGCGCTACTTCGATGTAGGTCCGCTTACCTTCGCGGTCGATCGTGAGCGAGAGCTTTTTCCCCTTGCTCTCCTTCACGGCGGTCGAGAACTGGTTCCAGTAGTAGACGGTCATGCCGTCAACGGCTATGATCTTGTCGTGGAGCATGATACCCGCCTTCTCGGCGGGAAATGCAGGCTTCAGCTTGCCGATCTCCACGGGGAAATCCGGGTAAATCCCGGACGTTCCGATGTTCCGTTCAGGGTCCAGCGCCGGACGCAGGGTCAGCATCCTGGTCACCCCCTTCCGGCTCACCTTGACCCGGACGTCCGTATCGGGATTCACGGCGATCAGCATCGCGCCCTTTTCCCAGTCCGTTATCTTCCTGCCGTTGATCTCTTCGATGACATCGCCCACGGCGAATCCCGCTTTTTCCGCGGGAGAGCCCTTTTCAATGAATCCGATTGCCGCAGGCCCGACGGTGTAGGTGCCGACCATGAACACGAGCGGCATGATGACGAAGGCAAGGACGATGTTCGTGAGCGGCCCCGTCGCGGCGATCTTGACGCGCTGCCAGATGGTCTTGGACTGGAACTCGTCGGCTGCGCCCGTCGGCTCCTCATCGGGGTTCTCCCCGGCCATTTTCACATACCCTCCGAGCGGAAGCCAGGATACGACGTACTCCGTCTCGCCCTTCTGGTACCCGTAGATCTTCGGCCCCATGCCGAGTGAGAACTTCTCGACGCGCACCCCGGCGCGCTTGGCCATAATGAAGTGGCCGAACTCGTGCACGAACACGAGAATGCCGATAACGATCAGAAAATAAACTAACGTCATGCGTTTCTCCTTTTGAAACCACAGGTGAACACAGATTAACACAGATGACTGAATCGACGGGGGACCGAGGTTCGTGATGTTCAGGTTTCACCTGTGTCCATCTGCGTTTATCCGTGGTTACACTTTTCGGTTCGCTATGATCCTCTCCGCTTCCTGGCGCGCCCACAGGTCGGCCTTCAGCGCGTCCTCCACCGTCTTGAGGGGCCCCGGCTGATGAGCGTCCATCACTTCCCTGATCACCCGCCCGATGTCTCCGTAACGGATCCGTTCCTTGCTGAAATGCCGGACCGCCACCTCATTGGCCGCGGAGAGCACGGCGGGCATGCTGCCGCCCGCCCGCAATGCGTCGAACGCGTAGGCCAGGCAGGGAAAGCGGTCGAGGTCGGGCTCCTCGAAGGTAAGCGCCCCGAGGGAGGCCAGGTCAAGCCGCGGCGAGACGTCGGGAAGCCGCTCGGGGTACGAGAGCGCATAGGCGATGGGGCCTTTCATGTCGGGCATGCCGAGCTGGGCCATGACCGCGCCGTCGACGTATTCCACGAGGGAATGGACGATGCTCTGGGGATGGACGAGGACGCGGATCCGGTCCTGCGGGACGCCGAAGAGCCACCGCGCCTCGATCACCTCCAGCCCCTTGTTCATGAGCGTCGCGGAGTCGATCGTGATTTTCGCTCCCATCCGCCACGTGGGGTGGTTGAGCGCCTCCGCGACCGTCACCGTGGAAAACCGCTCGCGGGGGAGCGTCAGGAACGGGCCGCCGGACGCCGTCAGCACCAATCGCGCCACCGTGCGCGGCTCCTCGCCCCGGAGGCACTGGAATATGGCGCTGTGCTCGCTGTCGACCGGGAGGAGCCGCACGCGCGCCTTGCGTGCCGCCGTCATGACCAGCTCGCCTCCCACGACGAGCGTCTCCTTGTTTGCCAGCGCGACGTCCTTCCCCGCCTCGAGCGCGCGGAGCGTGGGCCGGAGTCCCGCGAACCCGACCAGCGCGCTCAGGACCAGGCCGACGTCGTCGCGGCCGACGATCTCCAGGAGTCCCTCGATCCCGGCGAGGATCTCCGTGCCCGGGGCAGCGGTGCGCCTGAGCGCGTCGGCCCGCTCGCCGTCGAGGACGACCGCCCCCCGCGGGCGGAAGCGGTTGATTTGCTCCCGCAAAAGGTCGATATTTCTGTGGGCGCACAGATACGCCGCACGGAAGCGATCCGGAAACGCGGCGATCACTTCCAGGCTGCTGCGGCCGATCGAGCCCGTCGACCCGAGGATGGCGATGCTGCGCGGAGAAGTCACGTGTGTGATGGAGGCCCCTCTATCTTCAGAACCAAGGTACACAAAACCCCTCTGGCGGTCAACAGACCGGCGAACGCCGTGCGCGCGCTCCTGATCGCCTGCGCGGCGGTCGCGTGCGTTCCCGCAGTCGCCTGCTCTCAAACGTCCGACCGCGACGCAAAGTTTCGGCTCGCCCAGACGCTGGAGCAGGCCGGCGACGTGGAGCGGGCATCCGCGCTGTACGAGGAGCTCATGGCCGGCGACAGCACGAACGTCGTGCTCCTGGACGCCGTCCAGCGGGTCTGGATGCAGCTGAAGAAGTACGACCAGGTGATCGCGCTCCTCGATCGCCGCATCGCCGGGGCGCCGCGCGACCCGTCCCTCTGCGCCCAGCTCGGGAGCGTCTACTACCGGGCGAACAGGGAGCAGGAG
>DATJAS010000031.1:0-55022 GCA_035516035.1 Bacteroidota bacterium
GTCTCGAGGCTGGTGGCCTCTTCGATCGCGCGCTGCGTCTCGGAGAGCTTCTTCTCCGCGTCGAGCTTGCGATCGGCGAGCACCAGCTTGTAGCGCTCGAGGCCCGTGCGGATGATGTTGGCCGCAGAGCCCCGCTGCGCATCACAGGCCTTGATGGCCTCGTCGATCTTGCCCGCCATGAGCTGGTTCTGGACGGTCTTCAGGAACGAGGTGATCGACGACTTGCCGTTCGCCTTGCGGAGCGAAAAGAGCCTCTCGAAGACGAGCGTCAGGTCCATGAGCGTCAGCGTGATCAGGATCGGCACGACGATGCCTCCCGTGTACACGGTGCCGAGCAGGTTGTTCGACAGCGTGCGGGTTTCGCCGTTCCGGAAGTTGGCCGGATTGCCAAGGACGAACCAGTAGATGCAAA
Organism: Bacteroidota bacterium; assembly: GCA_035516035.1. Taxonomy (GTDB): domain Bacteria; phylum Bacteroidota; class Ignavibacteria; order UBA10030; family UBA6906; genus Fen-1273. The sequence continues at coordinate 413 of DATJAS010000031.1, forward strand.
TCGCGACCACGGCGGTGATCACGACAACCGACGAGAGGAAGACGGACTGCTTCATCGAGAACTCCTTTGCTTGGTAATTGTGGGTTTAATTTTCCTTGCCAAAACCTGCGACCGCATCCTCACGCGTTTCGCACGTATCGAACACCAGCGTCAGCTTCGTGATCACGAAGATATTGTTGATATTCTTGTTGATACCGCACACCTTCACGTGCCCCTTGTTCTTCGAGAATGTCGTGTGAGCAGAGACCAGCACGCCGATCGCCGTACTGTTCAGGTAGGTTACTTTGCTCAGGTCAATGATCAGTTTTTTCGTCCCTTGCTGTGCAAAGTCGGCCACCGCGTTGCGAAGCTCATCCGTTTCCTCCCCCCCCACCAGCGAGCCTTTCACCTCTATCACACCGATCTTCCCATCCTGGAGCGTTGACGTCTTGACTGCCATGGTACCTCCGAGTATCTGAACGGTTGAGTGCGTGGATGCGCCGGGGTGCCGCCAACGTCTCAGGAATCGACCGTAAGTACCTCACAGCAGGGGAACTCCCCGGAGCGTCAAGGGTGTAGAGAACAGAGGCCGTGGATATCGCAGCAACGCCGGGGTATTGTGGTCGTCCAACCGACGCAGGAGGCGCCTGTCCCCCCGCCCGGCGGGACAAGCCCATCCGAGAAGGGCCTGCAACGTGTAAGCCGTTATCCATAAATGTACTGAGAGGCACGGCAAATTGCAAGGGTCTTTCGCTGGAAAAGGCCGAAAATTGACCCCGAACAGGTCAGAACAGCACCCCGACGAACACGCCGTTATTGACGGTCCGGTAGTCATACCGGCCTCCCCCCAGAGACCATGACTGGAACCGGAACCTGTACCCGAACGCCAGCCCGTCGAGTATCCCCACCCCCGGCAGAACCCCCACCGCCTCGGCGACCGCCGCCGGCGAGGACCCGGTCTCGAGGTTGTACCCGTCAAAGCTGTAGTGAATAATTGCGACCGCGCTCACCCAGAAGTCGATCGACTCGCCGTTGATCCGGTACTTAAGCCCGGTACCCAGCCCCACGCTCCCCACGTTGAAATTGTCGTGCAGGGAGCCCGCAGATTCGGATTTCGTGAAATCGGCGTCGACCACGAGAGGCAGGACGAGGGCCCGCTCCCTGCTCCCCGCAATGACATAGTCGCCGGAAAACGACACGCCGAAATAGATGGCCGAGCGGGATGCGGCATCCAGATCGTACGTGGTGTAGCCGAAGAGGAACTCGACGGGCCCCTGGCGGAAACCGATCAGGGGCATGACGCGCGTGTATGTGACAGCGAGCGATTCCGGGGCTGTGTTAGTCCCCTTCGGCCGGAAGTCGCGGGCAAACATCCCCCCGCTGAAGAACCGGGCGTCAGATGGCACATATGTCCGCGGCTGCTCCAGGTACTGGCCCCGGCCTGCCGCCGCGATCAACAGCACAAGAGCAGCAAGGATCCCCGCCGAACGGTATTCACGCATGCTGTTCATCCTCCACCGCTATTCGCTTCAGCCTGAGCGTTTTGACGCGCTTTCCCTCGACAGCCTCCACGGTGCCCGCCCAGCGGGCGATCGTCAACCGTGCCCCCTTTTCCGGAACGCGGCCGAGCAGGTGCGCCGCATACCCGCTCACCGTGACCACGTCGCCGGACACGGGCTCCACGTCGAACATCCTGGCAAATTCGTGCAGGGGCATGCCCCCGTCGACAAGGAACTCGTCCTCGCTCAGCTTCTGCACGGGGAGCTGTTCCACGTCAAATTCGTCCCTGATGTCGCCGACCAGCTCTTCCAGGACATTTTCCAGCGTGACAAGTCCGGCCGCCCCGCCGTACTCGTCGACCGCGATCGCCATCAGTATCCGCCGCCCCAGGAACATGTTGAGGATCTTCTCCAGGGGCGTCGTTTCCGGGACGAAGAGGATCTCCCTCTTGATCTCGAGCAGCCGCGAGCCGCTTCCGTGCGCGTCCCTGAACCGAAAGAGGTCCTTCATGTGGACCATGCCGATAACGTTATCCAGGTCTCCTTCGCACAGGGGGTAGCGCGTGAACTGGCTTTCGATCGCCAGCGACACGTTCTCCTCGAGGGACTTCCCGGTCGACAGGAACACGACGCCCGTGCGGGGGACCATGATCTCCCGGACCGTCCGCTTGTGCATCTCGAGCGCGTTCAGGAGGATGTTCGTCCCCGTGCTGGAGAAGATCTTCCCCTTCCCCAGCAGGAGGCGGAGCTCCTCCTCCGAGTGGGCGATATCTCCCTCCCGCGCGGGCTGTATGCCCAGGAAGCGGAGGAATGCGGTCGCCGAGACGTTGAGCAGCCAGATAAACGGGCGAAACACCAGGTAGAACCCGTGGAGCGGCGCGGCAAGCGCCAGGGCGATACGCTGCGGCCTCCGTATTGCCAGGTGTTTCGGCGCGAGCTCCCCGATGACGATCTGCACGAACGTGATGAGCGCGAAGGCAATGACAATCGCGACGGTCCCCACCACCGCCGTGTCGCTCAAGCCGATGACGGCCATCGGTGGCTCGATCAGCCCGGCGACAAGGGGCTCACCCAACCATCCGAGGGCGAGGCTCGTTACAGTGATCCCGAGCTGCGTCGAGGAGATGTAGCGGTCCAAGTGGTTGATCACGTGCTCCACGATCCGGGCGCGGGTCAGCCCGGATTTCAGGAGGGGTTCGATTTGCGTCGAGCGGACCTTCACGATCGCGAACTCGGCCGCGACGAAGAGCCCGTTCAGCAGGATGAGGCACCCGACTCCCGCTATTTCAAGTATTATGGACATCGGCAGGTCAGCTCGTTACTCAGCCATGGAGAGAAGTTTCTTCCACAGGGGGACGGCCACTGGCATTATGGAGAGGCGGGAATTGCGCACCAGGTCGAGCGTGGCAAGGTCTTTCCGCCCCCTGATTGCTTCGAGGGGAACGGGGTGCGGGAGGCGCCCCGCGGGAGCGACGTCAAAGACCACGAAGCGGGGATCCCCGGCTTTCGGGTCCGGGTAAGGATCGGAGACGATTTCCGCCCGGCCGACGATCGACTTCTCCCCGCCCGTATGATAGATCAGCGCCCCATCCCCCTTCCGCATCGCGCGTATGTGCATAAGGGCCGTGTTATTGGTAACACCGTCCCAGACCGCACGTTTCCGACCCTCGAGGTCGCCGTACGAAAAGTCTGTAGGTTCTGTTTTAAGGAGCCAGAATGACATGATTGTATGCAAGAAACAGGCGCAATGACCGATATTCTCTCAATAATGTACTGGAAGACCGGGGGGAAATCAAGGAGACCGGGTGCTGTTGATTTGTTGGACCAGTATTGCGAATTTTGCGTTTAACTCTGTCAAAACACCAAATTCAGGAAACTCCCATGGCAAACAGGGTGATGCTGGCCTGCCTGCTCCTCCTCTGTACCGCCGGCTGCTCCCGAAACAAGCAAACGGACCTGGTGACGTTCCCCCTCCGGGGGGAAATCGTCCGGCTTGACTCAGCAAATGGGATCGTGACGGTTGCGCACCAGGCGATTCCGAACTACATGAACGCAATGACGATGCCTTTCAGCGTTCACGACCGGGGCCTGATAAGGGGATTGAACGCGGGGGACAGCATTTCGGCGACACTGGCGGTATCCCGCACGGAGAGCTGGCTGGAACAGATCGCCGTGGTCGGCAGGGGGGAGACACCCCCTCCTACGCTCACCGCCGATGAGATCATCACCGCCCACGTCTTCAGGACGGGAGAGGCATTCCCGGGGGAGCGCCTTCTGAACCAGGACGGAAAAGATGTCAGCACCGAATCCTACCGGGGGAAAGTGCTGGCGCTGACATTCGTGTACACGCGATGCCCCCTGCCGGATTTCTGCATCAGGATGAGCACACAGTTCGCCAGCGTCCAGAGATCGCTCGGGCAAGACCCCGCGCTCGCAGGCAAATGGCACCTCTTCTCCGTCAGCTTCGATCCGAAATTCGACAGGCCCGGAGTTCTGAAGCGCTATGCGGCAGAGTACGGCGCGGATCTCTCGACGTGGGATTTCCTTACGGACCCGGACACGTCAGGTCCGGCGATACGGCGGCTCGCGGACGGGCTGGGGCTCGAATACTCGCCCGACGAAGGGCTGATCGATCACAACCTCCGCACGGTCGTGATCGACCAGGAGGGGAACCTCCGGAAGGTCATCAACGGGAACCAGTGGAAACCGGAGGAGCTGACAGCTGAAATCCGGAACCTGGCATCGGGGAGCTGACGGCTGAAATCCGGGACCAGGCCTCCGACGGCTGATGCGGATTATCTGCCCCCGGCACGAGCCGAAGTGGCGACTGTACCTCCCGGTTCAGTACGCCGGGGGCTCAACGGGGAGCGAGATCGTGCGCCCGGCCTCGGCTGAACGCCGCGCGGCATCGAGTATCTCGCTCACGACGATGTTGTTCTCCAGCGATGAAGTGCCCGACGGCCGGAGGCGTCCGCGGACGACCGCGATGAGGTACGAGATCGTGTCGCCGTTCGGCGGATCCACGGGTGGCGCGGTGGCCTCATACTCCGGCCCGTCGCCCGTTCGGAGCTTCAGGCGATCCCTCCCGACCGTCACCGCCGAACCGCTGACGCCATAGACCTCAAGATCTTTCCTTCCCGCAGGCCAGTTCCATGACGCCTGTATGATCCCCTGCGCCCTCGGATACGTGACGACGATCGTCGCCTCGTCGTCCACGCGCGGATAGATATCAGGCTTGATCCGCTGCGTCACGGCAGTCACCGTGAGAGGCCGTGCGTTCTCCATGAGGTAGGTAAACAGATTTGCCCCGTAGCATCCGAAATCCATCAACGCCCCGCCCCCGTTCAGCACCGGGTCTGTCAGCCACGAAAGAAATTCCGGCCCCACGCCGATCTCCTTCGGTCCCTGGTGGCCGTCATGAGCGACCATCTTCCGGATGTCCCCCAGTTTCCCGGCGCGGGCCAGAGTGTGGAGCTCCCCGGTATTCGGGTACCAGGTGGTTTCGTAGTTGACGAGCACGTTGATCTTCCCCTCTCTCGCCGCCCGGGCAATTGCGAGCGCGTGCTCCAGGTTCACGGCGAGCGGCTTCTCCATCATCACCGAGACGCCGCGCTTCGCGCAGGTCTCCACGATCGTCCTGTGGTCAAACGTGCTGGAGAAAGCCGCGACAGCTTCGGGATGCGTGGCGTCGATCGCTTCCCCGAGCGACTTGAACCAGCCGACGTGATCGAGATGGTGACGGCGGCGGACGCTGCCGGCGAGCGCAGTGTCCGCCTCGGCGATGGCCACGATCCGGATTTCCGCCCGCTTCTCGGCGGCGTCGAGGAAACCCTCGATGTGGCCGTGGACAAGGCCCGCGATGCAGACGCGGAGTGGCGGTTCCGCGGCCTGGGCGCGCGCGTGAGCAGGCATAAGGAAGAAAGAGGCGGCTATCGCCGCTGAGAGCGAGACGTTCACGCCGATCATGGGATCCTCTGGATGGTCGGCTCAAATATAGAGAATTCTCTCCTCTGGCGACACAAACAAAGCGCCCCGGGGAAACGATATTCCCCGGGGCGGGATGCCTGGAGCCGGTCATTGCGAGCGCTCCTGGCGAAGCAATCCCGCGTGAGATTGCCACGCCAGAGAGGGCGTGGTCCAAAGAGCGGACTTCGTCGCGGAAAACGCTCCTAGACTCGCAATGACGGATGACGACCCTATTTTGTGAGCGCGATCTTGCGCATCTGCACCTCCGCGCCTCCCTGGAGGCGGGCGAAATAGATGCCGGATGCAAGGCGGCTACCGTCCAGGCGCGCGGTGTAGTACTTGCCCGGCTCGGTCTGGCCGTTGAATATCTGCGCCACTTCCTGGCCGAGCGCGTTGTACACCGTCAGCGTGGTCATCCCCGCCTTCGCGACCGTGAAGCGGAATTCGGTCGAGGGGTTGAAGGGATTCGGGTAGTTCTGGCTCAGCGTGAAGACTGCGGGCACGACCGGCGCGACCGCGTCCGTCGTCGTGGCCAAGACGGCGTCGCTGTAATGCACGGAATTGTCGAGGTCCACCTGGCGGAGCCGGTAGTATGAAGCACCGGCGGGAGCGCTCTTATCCGTGTACTGGTACGTAAATGCCGAAGTGGTCGTGCCGTGACCGGGAATCAGGGCTGACACCGTCACAAATCCCGTCCCCTTCTGCGCCGACCGCTCGACAAAAAATCCGTAGTTGTTTTTCTCGCTCGCTGTTTTCCAGTTGAGCGTCACCGATGAACCCGAGGACGCGCTGGCGGAGAGTGACGCCAGCTGAATGGGGAGCGGCTGGTTGTTCACGACGAAATTGTCAATGTACAGCATCCTGTCCTGGGTCGAGGAGAAATACGGGTAGAGCTCGGTCGCCGCGCCGACGTCGGCATTGGCGACTCCAGGCATTGTCTCATCGCACACCATGGCAATCGTGCTGCCATCAGGATTTGCGCTCCAGACCTGGTACTCGAGATCAAACGTACCGGGCGCCGTGACAGTGACCGTGAAAATGACCTGGTACCACGAATTTGGGTGGAGCTGATCGCTGAGGTAGTCCACGTCCGAATCCGCTTCACTGCTTGAGAAACAACCTCCGCCGGCGTGAGTGGCCATTCCCAATCCCTTCGCTGAACATCCCCAGCCGAAATTATCGCTGGAGCTGGTCGTCGAGAACCCGAGACCGCCGAACCCGTCATTGTCGAGATTATAGAAATATGCGCTCACGTTGTACACCGTCCCGACATCGCCGATGGCAATTGGCGTGTTATACGTGTACAGATCGGATACGTTCAACGGTATCAGCACCGCCCCGGTATTGTTTATTCCGCCCGTGTCGTTGACAGTGTAGTTATTGTGGATCGAGGTAAAGAGTGACAGGTCGGTCGCAGTGTTGAAATTGACCGAGATCTGTGCAAAGGCGGGTGCCGCGACGGTCAGCGCTGCAGCCAGGACGACAGCGAGCACTTTCCCGGGAACAATTCGTTTCATGGGATTCCTCCTGTTATGAATGAGATTTTGAACGATCTCTCAACGACAGGCGGAGTGACACCGGGATCTGCCGAGGCGAGGCATGACAGAGCTTCACATTCCATGCCATTGTACAGATCTCAGACGGTGACCAGATTATCACATTTTCGGGGGCGTGTTCCCGCTCAGAATGTTGAAGGGAGGCGAATATTGTGCTGGTGAATGAGAGAGATGGTGCCGGAAGCCGGCGGGAGTGTTACTTCTGAATGAACAGCCTGCTTCGGAGAGAGCGCTAGATATGCGGTGGGATTGCCACGCCAAAGAACGGCGTGGTCCAAAGAACGGACTTCGTGGCGTAGGCGCCTACGGCGCCACCGTTGGCCTGCGGCGCCCCTCGCAATGACGGGGGGAGACCGCTACTTATGCGAGGGAGGTTCGTACGTGTAGATGCGCCAGCCGCGGGGCTCGAGCGAGAGGTCCAGGGGACGGCCGGGCTGCAGGATGATCGCTTTCCCGGTCGCTATGTCCTTCATCTTCGCAGATGATTGCCGGGGGAATATCCTGTCCATCGGGACGCTGATCGAGGCGCTGCACGGCTGCGCTGAGAAGTTGAGCACGACGAGGACCTTGTCCGTCCCGGCGGCGCGGAAGAACGCGTAGACGGTCGAATCGGGGGCCGAAGGGACGCGAAGCATGTCGCCGCGAGACAGGGCCATGTGCTCGCGCCTGAGCGCGATCAGGGATTTCCAGAGATTCCCCATGTCGCGCGGCCTACTCCAGTCGATGCCGACCTTCTCGAAAAGGCTCAGCTTCCTGTCGTTGGCGACTTCCTCGCCATTGTAGAGCATCGGCACGCCCGGGAGTGTATTGACGAGCACGGTGGCAAGGCGCAACCCGTCCGCGCCGAACTTGAGGACGGCAGGCGAATCCCAAGCGTTCTTGTCGTGGTTCGTCGTGAAGCGCATCCTGAGTGAGCCGGTCGGGAACTGGAGCTTCTCGTTTTTCAGGATCTGATCGATGAGCGTCACGGGGCGCTTCCCCTGGATGAGCGGGTCGAGGGCATCGTAGATGTTCCAGGAGTACGTGAGGTCAAACGCCTTCACATGCTCTTCGGGGAGCGAGCCTTCCGCCAGCATCATCACGGGCTTGATCCTGTTGAGCTGTGCCCGCGCCTCCTCCCAGAAATCGTTCGGCACCATCTCCGCAACGTCGCAGCGGAACCCGTCGATCCCGACGTCCTTCACCCACCAGCGCATCATTTCCAGCATGTACCGCCGCAGGGCAGGTTTCGTGTAATCGAGCGCGGCCACGTCCGTCCAGTCCGGGTTTGGGGAGACGATCTCGCCCCGGTCGTTCTTGCGGAACCAGTCAGGGTGCTCCGTGATCAGCTTGCTGTCCCAGGAGGTGTGATCGGCAACGAGGTCGATAATCAGGTGCATCTTCTCCCGTTTTACCGCGGCAAGGAGCCGCCGGAAGTCGTCCATCGTGCCGAACTCGGGGTTAATCCCGTAGTAGTCGCTCACCGAATACGGGCTGCCGAGCGTCCCTTTGCGGTTCTTGACGCCCACCGGGTTTATCGGCATGAGCCAGAGCACCGAGACGCCTAGGTCTTTCAGTTCCGGGAGACGTTTCTCCAGTCCCGCGAACGTTCCCTCCGGTGAGAAGGAGCGAAGATAGACGCAGTAGATCACCGCGTCTTTCACCCAGTCGGCGCTCCTGATCGCCGGCATGCCGTAGTACGGGCTCTTCAGCAGGTCGTCCAGCAGGCGGGTCGAGATCAGCGTGACGGGTTTATAGATCCCGCCCCCGCCGCCGTAGTCCTTCACGAGCACCGCGACCGTGTTGACGCCGGGCCGGAGCGCGGACGTGATGTCGAGGGCAAACGGGTCGGTGTACCCGGCGTGCCCTCCCACGTCCACGTTATTGACCCAGACCTGCGCGTCGTCGTCCACCCCTGCGAAATGCAGGCTCAGTCTCTCCCCCGTTGTTTCCAGCACGAACGTCCGGACGAACCACCCCCAGCCGTCGTAGCTCGCCAGCCCGGGATATTCCTCCCAGTACTTCGGCGTCTCGACGCGCTCCCAGGCCGTCCGGTCGAGCGTGTCGAGGTACCACCCCCCGGTGATGCCCTCCTTCAGCGAATCGACCTTGAAGAGCCACTCGCCGTCAAGCGAGAGCCGGATCGAGGTCACCTGCGAGGATGCGGACGCCATCAGGAACGGGAGCAGGCAGAATGGTAGGAGCCGGAGCATGCGCCTTCGATTCAGATGTACTTGTGCGAAACCGGCACGGCCTTCTCGTTAAATTCATAGACGAGCGGCACGCCGGTCGGAATGTTGAGCTCCAGGACCTGTTCCCTGGTGAGGTTGTCCAGGTGCATGACGAGCGAGCGGAGACTGTTCCCGTGCGCGGCGATGATCAGCCGCTCCCCCTTTTTGATGCAGGGGAGAATCGCCGACTCCCAGTAAGGGAGCACGCGCTCGAGCGTGTTCTTGAGACTCTCCCCGTTGGGGGGCTGCACGTCGAAGCTGCGCCGCCAGAGCTTCACCTGGGCGTCGCCGTACTTCTTGGCGGTTTCCGCCTTGTTGAGTCCCTGGAGGTCCCCGTAGTGCCGTTCGTTGAGCGCCTGGTTATAATCGATGGGGATGTTCTTCTGACCGATGATCTCGAGGACGATGTTGAGCGTGTCGTTGGCACGCTTCAGGACGGACGTGAACGCGTGGTCAAACGTGTACCCCTTCAACTTCTCGCCGGCGCTTTTCGCCTCCTCGACCCCCTTCTCAGAGAGAGGGACATCGATCCAGCCGGTGAAGCGGTTTTCGAGATTCCACTGGGATTCGCCGTGACGCAAGAGAACGACCGTAGGCATATTGAGGAGTTCCTTTTTCGCTGCGATAGATTGCTTCGGGGCGTAGGCGCCTGCGGCGCCACCGTTGGCCTGCGGCGCCCCTCGCAATGACGATGATTAATATGTGCTATGACATTTAGTAATTTGGGAAGAAGAAGAACACGATGGCAAAGGCGGCCACGATGGCCCACTGCGTGATGCGCTTGACGCGGGCAGGAGCGGCCTTTATCCGGGCCCAGCCCCAGGCGAGCCCGTACATAAGCGCGATCAGTATGATCGTGGTCAATATCGCTTCAACGTACCCGAACGACTGGTGCACCCTGTCGGCGAATGTGAAGTACCCGTACTTGCCGTAGACCAGCATCAGGTGCGCGGTGTAGACCAGGAGTGACTCCCGGCCCATGAGCGCGACAACCGAGCGTGGAGAGACGCCACTGCGCCGCTCGTAGACAAACATGAGCACCAGCAGGAACACCACGAGACCCAGGCGGAGCATGAAGAAGCTGGGGCTGAACCTCCAGTAGTCGTAGTTCGGGTAGATCATCGCGGCCACGGGGTGGATCAGGAACGACGCTGCGATCACCGCGCCGCCGATCCACGTGAAGCGGGTCATCAGCGCACCGATCGTGCCCGACATCGGGTCTCCCCCGCCCGCGTCCTTCGCCTTCAGGTAGTAGTACCCGCACAGCGCCCCCGCGAAGAGGAACGCCGACCAGGGGAAGACCGGGAAGAGCGAGTAATGGAGCCCGTTCATGTACGAGGCGAAGGGGACGGGCACGAACGTCCAGAAATCGACGCTCCAGACCAGCGGCGTCGCGAACACCACGGCGAGCGTCACGCCGATCATCGTCATGTAGAGCCGTCGCTCCGACCGCAGCACAAGGAGCATCACCTGGAGGAAGATGAGACTGATGGCGATGCACTGGAGGACGTCCACCTGCCAGAAGACCTGCCAGGCAAGCTCCCCCGCCTCGTACCGGAGATGGTAGTAGTTGAATTTCGGGATGTGGAGCCCGTACCCGATCAGCAACACGAACAGGAGCCGCCCGAGCTGACGGAAGAGCGGCGGACCGAACGCGAGGTAATCGTTGATCTTCCTCCGCGTGGTGACCGCGTAGGCCATCCCAGAGGCGAAGAGGAACGACGGTGCCACGAGCCCGTCGATGAACCTGAGCACCTCGAAGAACCACGTCCGTGTGATTGCATCGGGGAGGGTGGCGTTGAAGACGTGGGTCTGGATCATGACGATCACCGCCCACCCTCTCAGGAGGTCGATGAACTCGATCCTTTTACGGCCGGCAGCCTGCTGCATGGGGGAGCATTCGCGCGGAGGGAAGGCGAGCGCTTACTCGCCTATTTTTTCCTTGATAATCTGCTCCAGTTCGTCGAGGTCCACGGGCTTGGTGATGTACGCCGCGCCCCCAAGGTCCTTGCCGAACTTCTTGGCGTAGTAGTCGTCGACGCCGGTCAGAAAGACGAACGGGAGCGACTTGAACTGCCCGTCTTTCTTGATCTCCTGGAAGAGCTCGAACCCGTTCGTCCCGGGCATGACAAGGTCGGAGACAACGATGCTCGGCTTGAGATTGCGGATCTCCCGCATGGCCGCGTCCGCGCCGTCCACTGTGTGGACGGTGAATCCGCGGTTCTTGAGGCCCGTGCTCGTGGCCCTGAGGATCGAGGGCTCGTCGTCGACCAGAAGGACTACCTTGTCTTTGAGCATGGGGGAATATCCTGAATCCGGGGGAGAAAAGCAAAGAGGGCTGGATTGCTTCGCAATGACCTGAGATTGCTTCGTCGCAAAAGGCGCTCCTCGCAATGACGGGGGTGTTACGGGGATGAGAGACGGAGATGTTCACGGAGGAGATCAGCGGCGCGGTTGCCGCTCATGATCGCACCCTCGATCGTGGCGGGATACCCCGTGTCTGTCCAGTCGCCAGCGAGGAAGAGGTTGCCCACGGGCGTTTCCGCTCCGGGGCGCAGGGGTTCCACGGCAGGCGTGCAGGAGAACGTCGCGCGCTTCTCGCGAATCACGACATCGTGCACGGGCGCAGCGACGCGAGAGGGGTAGATCGCCGCGAGATCGTCAAGCGCGATCCTCACCAGCTCTTCGTTCGAGAGGTCCACAATCGAATGCCCCGCACTGATTACCACAGAGAGGTGTCCGCCACCTCCCCCCTCGCCGCAGATTTTCCTCCTGTTGAACACCCACTGGATATGAAGCCCGATCACGCCAAGAACGCGTTCGGGCATGAAGTCGGTGTCGAACCAGAGATGGATCGAGACGATCGGCGAGTGAGGGATCCCCGCAGCCGTCGCAAGGCGGCCTGCATCCCGGAGGGAAACGGGAAGGAGCGCGGGAAGGCGGTACGGTGGGAGGGCCATGACAAGCCCGGCGCATGGTACGCGCTCCCCGTCCCTGAGCTTCACTGCACAGACGCGGTCGCCCTCCAGAACGACTTCCGCAACGTCAGCACCGGTCCGCACGGCAGCCCCTCCCCTTTCCAGGTATGCGCGCGCAGGGTCGACGAAGAGTTCGCTCAGTCCCACAGTCGGGAGGGCCAGCGCCGCGCCGTGCGGATCAGCCAGGAACGCCGTGCGCACGGCCCGAAGGAACACAGAGGCGGATGCGACAGCGATGTGCTCGTTCATGATCGCAATGGCCAGGGGCTCCCAGAATGAGCGCTTTGTTTCCGCGGACTGGCCGTGAGCGTCCAGCCACTCCTCGACAGTCATGTCCCCGGCACCGAGACCATGGCCGGCGGCACCGGCAGCTCCGGATCCGCGTGCACGCTCCCCCCCGGTGACGGCCTCCCTCCCCCGCCTGAGCGCAAGCCCGGCTCTCACCATTCGCACCTTGTCGGCGGGGGCAAAAAGGTCCGTGGCGATGATGCCCGCTGCGAGGTGGAGCGGCGAGGGAAGCCGGGGAAGCCCGAACGTACAGAACCCGCGGGAGGGATGGTGGAAGGGAAGCTCCGGGATATCCTGGACAGCGAGGAGGTGATGCGTGCCGACGAGGTCGAGGAACGCCATCGTCCGGGAGTAACCGGCAATCAGGACGTGCTGGCCATTGTCGATGACGGTCCCGGTGCTCTCATCGACAAACGAATACGCCCTTCCCCCGAGATAGGGACGCTGCTCAAGCAAGAGAGGGGGAACGCCGTGCGAGGTGAGCCGGACGGCGGCGGCGAGCCCGCTCAGGCCCCCGCCGACGACGACAACCGGTGTCACTCCGTCTGAACTCCGGGGTGGGTGGGACGCCACGAGCGGCCGAGCCAGGAATACTTCAGCGTGTTGCTGAGCCAGTAGCGGAACGTGATGAGGACCTTCATCAGCCCGCCGATGGAGATGCGGCGCTCGAACACGTTGAAGTTCGACCGCTTGATGCGTTCAAGCGTGTGCGCGTAGATGGACCACATGATCCGCGCCGCGAAAAAGAAGCGCTTGTCCTCGTTGCCGAGGGCCGCGCGGGCCATGTCGAAATAGGCGCTGGCCCTGTCGCACTCGAACCGCATCAGGTTGACGAATTCGGGTGTGTAGCGGCAGGCCAGGAGGTCCTCCTCCGAGTACCCGAAACGGCGGAGGTCCTCCGCCGGAATGTAGATCCTCCCGCGCTTCGCGTCCTCCTTGAGATCGCGCAGAATGTTGGTGAGCTGGAGGGCGACGCCGAGATTCACCGCGTAGTCACGCGTGGAATCGTTCCGGTACCCGAAGATCTGCCTGCACATGAGACCGACCGTCGATGCCACCAGGTAGCAGTACTGGTAGAGCTCGTCGAACGTCTCGTAGCGCCTCTTGCCCAGGTCCATCTCCATCCCGCGGATCAGGTCGTAAAAGTGATCGACGGGAATGTTGAACTTCCGGGCCGTCGCGCTGAGCTGGTTCAGCAGGGGGTACGACGACGTCCCGCGCAGGGCGCGCCCGAGCTCCATGCGCCAGCGGCGGAGGCGGACCACCTTGCTGTGCTCGTCGGTCCCCTCGTCGACGATGTCGTCGGTGTAACGGCAGAAGGCGTAGACGGCATGGATCGCCTCCCGCTTCTGGCGGGGGAGAAGCGAGAACGAATAGTAAAAGCTGGTGTTGCTGCTTTTCGTTATGTCTGAGGCCGTCAGTTCCATGAATTTCCGCCGGCAAACGCCAGGACGACTATGCGGACTTTTTCCAGGAGGGGAATCACGGGCCGTTCCCTGAGGACGTCAAATCCGATCCCCTCGACCCGCTTCAAAATCGCCAGCCCGCCCCGCACCGTGAGGGCAAGCTCGAACCGGATCTCCCGCGGACCTTCCTCGACCAGCGGCGCCCCGGCAAGGAGAAAACTGCGTGCACGCCCGACCTGTATTCTCATCACATCCCGGAATCGCCGGTCGGACGTCCGGCGCCCGATTTCCTCTTCAGTATAACCAATGTGCTCAAGATCTTCAAGCGGGATGTAGAGCCGCCCCTTCTCCCAGTCGACGGCCACATCCTGCGCAAAATTCGCGAGTTGCAGTCCCGTGCAGATGCTGTCAGAGAGCGCGCAGGCGCGGTCGCTCACGCCGCCGAATATATGGAGGACGAGGCGCCCGACGGGATTCGCCGAATACACGCAGTATTGCAGGACATCCGCTGCCGTCCGGAAGCGTTTCGTCGTGACATCCATCCTGAACGCGGTCAGGAGGTCTGCAAGCAGGGACATCGGTATCCCGGTGCGCGCCGCAGTTTCGGCGATCGCGACGAACGCGGGATGGTCGGTCCGCCCCTCGTAGCACTCCACGAGCTTCTTCTGCCAGTCGTCGAGCCTGCCGAGCCGCACCGACGGAGGGTCGTTCCCCTCGTCGGCGATATCGTCGGCGATGCGGGCGAAGGCGTAGACGGCGGCGACATACGGGCGCTTGTCGCGCGGGATGAAGCGCGAGGCGACGGGGAAGTTCTCGTAGTGGCTCCGTGCCAGGCGCTCACACCACGCAAACGCCCCGTCGATGTCAGTTGTACCGGAAATTTTCCCCCTCCTGCTCCTCGACGACGACCGTCGGGGACCCGTGGTGGTGGATCATCTTCCAGTTTTTCCCGTCGTGGACGAAGATGTTGGTGGCAATGACGGAACCCGAGTTCGAGAGCTTACCGGAGGTGTAAAGCACCTCTTCCTGGAGGACGACAACGCCGATCGAGCCATAGACGTCGGCTTTCACGTTGCGGAGGGAGACCTTCATCCGCACATCGCCGTCAAAAATCCGCTGCCAGCTCTCCAGCACCGCCTCGCGCCCCTCGACCACGCTCCATCCGGGATGGATGCAGCGGACGGTCGGCGAGTCTGACCAGATGTCCTCCATCATGTCGATGCTCGATCGCTCAAATGCTTCGTAGAACCTCGCATTCTGATACAGCAATGCGTCTTTCCGCGTCATCCCCCGGTATTCCCTTCCATGAGCAGTGTGAATGCGAGAAATATATCCAATTTCTCTCCGAAGCACAACGAAGCGGAAGGCGCCCGGAGAGGCCCGTTTTGTTGCTCTTTAGGCCACAAAAGCGTATCTTGCTTGGACTTGGCGGGATAGCTCAGCTGGTTAGAGCAACGGAATCATAATCCGTGTGTCGGGGGTTCGAATCCCTCTCCCGCTACCACGGTCCAACAGTGCCGCCATGCTCTCACCGAAGACTCTTCCATTGCGATTCAGGGAGTACTGCCGCAGGAACGCCCTGTTCGCGGAGCATGACACGGTGATCGCCGCGGTGAGCGGGGGCGTCGATTCGATGGTCCTCCTGGACCTCCTCGCCCGGGAGCGCGGGCTCAACGTCATCGTGGGGCATTTCAACCACCGTCTCCGGGGCGTCGAGTCGGACGGGGACGAAGAGTTCGTCGCCCGGAGGGCCGAGAAGTACGGTTTTCCTTTCAACGCCGGACGGGGAGATACTGCGGCTGAGTCCAAGCGGAGGAAGGTTGGCATCCAGGAAGCCGCAAGAGACATGCGGTACGATTTCCTGAAGAAGCTCAGGGAGTCGGCCGGCGGCGGCCACATTGCCACCGCCCACCAGGCGGACGACAACGCCGAGACAATCCTCCTTCACCTGTTCCGGGGGACGGGGGTGCAGGGAATGGCCGGCATCCCCGTGTCACGGGACGGGGTCATCAGGCCGCTCCTCTTCGCCGGACGCGCGGAAATTGAGGAGTTTGCGCACAACGAGCAGCTCCCATTCCGGACGGATTCCTCAAACGCAAAGGACCGATACGCGCGCAACGTCCTCCGCCACCGTGTTCTCCCTCTTCTGAAGGACGTCGTCTCCCCCTCCGTGGTGGAGAATATCAACCGTTCCGGGGAGAATTTTCGGGCGCTGGCTGCGTATATAATGGAGGAGGCCGGGAAGGCGCTGGAGGCCTGTACGACGGGACGCGGCGCCTCAGGGATCAGGCTATCGGTTGAGCGGCTGGAGGCCCGGCCTCTCTTTCTCAGGCAGCTGGCCGTGCGGAGCGCCGTGGAGGAAACCTCGGGCTCAGCCGCAGGCACCGGGAACGTCGACGCCGTGCTTGCGCTCCTGGAAAACGAGCCGGGGACGCGCGTCACGCTCGCGGGGGGGACCGTGGCCGAAAGGACGAGGGACGAGCTTGTGATCGGCCCGCCCGCGGAAGAACGGGCGTTCGATTACGCGGTAGAGGTGGGCCGCTCTTATGCGCTCAGGGGATTCCGGTTCGCCGCGACGATGGTCGAGGCGCGGGGACCGGTCGCCGGACGCGGCGTCGAATACGCTGATGCGGCGGCCACCGGGCCGGGCCCGCTCACGCTCAGGAACTGGCGCGAGGGGGACTCATTCGTCCCCCTGGGGATGGGGGGGCGGAAGAAAGTGAGCGATTTTTTCGTGGACGAGAAGGTGCCCGCGAGCGGAAAGAAGGAGATCCCGCTCCTGGTCACGCCCGGCGGGGAGATCGTGTGGGTGTGCGGGATGAGGCTGGACGACCGATTCAAGATCACGCCGGCAACGCGCCGGGTCATCAAACTCGAATTCTCCACAACCTCCCCCACCTGACATGGCGGTCCAGATCACAGTCAACGGCGACCGGTTCGTCGAGATGATCAGCGAGCGCCGCATCAGGACGGCGGTGAAGCGCCTCGCCCGGGAGATCTCCAGGGACCATAAAGGGACCGTGCCGGTCTTCATTGGCATACTGAACGGGTCGTTCATATTCTTCGCCGACCTGATACGGGAGGTCGGGATCGCCTGCGAGGTGGATTTCCTGAAGCTCTCGAGCTACGGCGACGCGAAGATCAGCTCGGGCAACGTGCGCCTCTTGAAAGACCTGAACTGCCAGGTGGAAGGCCGGGACATCATTATCGTGGAAGATATCGTGGATACGGGACTCTCGGTGGAGTACATCCGGCACCTGATCGAGCCGCAGAACCCCCGTTCACTCAAGGTTGTTACACTCTTATTCAAATCGGCATCGGTGAAGCCGGGCACGCACGTCGATTACGTCGGCTTCGACATCCCGTCCGATTTCGTCATTGGGTACGGACTGGACTACGCGCAGCGCGAGCGCAACCTGAAGGCGGTCTACCGGTTGAAAGCGAAATCCCCCCGCGCGAAGGCGGGGGCGTAAGAGAGGAGCACCACAGAGCGATGGACGACAAGGGAACACAGGACAGCCGGGGCAGGAACAGCGACCCCGACAAGCGGCGCCAGTTCCGGCCGCAGCCGAAGGGGAAGCGCCCCGGCCAGCAGTTCCGGCAGGACGACGATTTTAACTGGAACAAGGTCCTGAAGGTGGTCATCAGCTGGTCCGCGATCATCCTGCTGGTGTTCGTGGTCATGACGCTGTTCAAGGGGAACGAGGCGACCGAGGTCGAGGTCACGTACAACGAATACGAGACGTTCCTCGAGCGCGGGCTCATCGCCGAGGCCACGATCAAGAAGTCGGAGCTGACCAACTACGATTTCCACGGCACGCTCCGCGAGCCGGTCCGCCTCCAGCGGGCGGGCAAGGACATCACCGTGACGCGGTTCTCGCTCACGCTCCCGATCCTGGACAGCGGGGTCATCAAGGAGTGGAACGACAAGCAGCTCAAGTTCACGGTCGTCAAGGAAGACAACGCCTGGATCAACGCGCTGGTGAGCGCGCTCCCCTGGGTGCTGCTCCTGGTGGTGTGGCTTATCATCATGCGGCGGATGCAGGGAGGAGCGGGAGGCCCGCGGGGCATCTTCTCCTTCGGCAAGAGCCGCGCCAAGATGCTCACCGAGGGTTCGACGAAGGTGACGTTCCTCGACGTGGCGGGAGCCGACGAGGCGAAAATCGAACTGGCAGAGATCATCGAGTTTCTCAAGGAGCCGACCAAGTTCCAGAAGCTGGGCGGCAAGATCCCGCGCGGGGTGCTGCTGCTGGGGCCCCCCGGCACGGGCAAGACGCTCCTGGCCCGCGCGGTCGCGGGTGAGGCGGGCGTGCCGTTCTTCTCGATCTCGGGGGCTGATTTCGTCGAGATGTTCGTCGGCGTCGGCGCCAGCCGCGTGCGCGACCTCTTCGAGCAGGGAAAGAAGAGCGCCCCGTGTATCATCTTCATCGACGAGATCGACGCGGTGGGGCGCCACCGCGGGGCCGGACTCGGCGGCGGGCACGACGAGCGGGAGCAGACGCTGAACCAGCTCCTGGTCGAGATGGACGGGTTTGAGCAGAACAGCGGCGTGATCATCATCGCCGCCACCAACAGGCCCGACGTGCTCGACCCGGCGCTGATGCGCCCGGGGCGGTTCGACCGCCAGGTGGTGGTCGACAGGCCGGACGTGAAGGGGCGCGAGGGAATCCTGCGGGTCCACACGAAGAACATCCCCCTGGCGGACGACGTCGTGCTCGAGACGCTGGCCAAGGGGACGCCGGGACTCGCCGGCGCCGAGCTGGCCAACCTGGTCAACGAGGCGGCGCTCCTGGCGGCGCGGCAGAACGACAAGGCCGTCACCATGCACCACTTCGAGGAGGCCAAGGACAAGGTGATGATGGGGATGGAGCGGAAGAGCCTCATCATCTCGGAAAAGGAAAAGAAGGTCACCTCCTACCACGAGATCGGCCACGTGCTGGTTGCGCGCATGCTGCCGGAAGCCGACCCCGTGCACAAGGTGACGATCATCCCGCGCGGACGCGCGCTCGGGCTCACCACGTATCTGCCGATCGACGAGAAGCACACCTACTCCAAGGCATACCTCGAGGCGATGATCACCTACGCCCTCGGCGGGCGCGCGGCGGAGCGACTGATCTTCAAGGAGATGACCACGGGCGCCGGGAACGACATCGAGCGGGCGACGGAGCTGGCCCGCAAGATGGTCTGCGAGTGGGGCATGAGCGACAAGATGGGACCGCTGGCGTACGGCGCGCGGGAGGAAGAGATCTTCCTGGGACGCCAGATCACGAGGAACCGGAACTACAGCGAGGACACGGCGATCTCCATCGACGAGGAGATCAAGAAGATCGTCACCACCGGCATGAAGCGGGCGGAGAAGATCCTCAACGACAACATCGACACGCTCCACCGCCTCGCTGCCGCGCTGCTCGACCGGGAAATCCTCGACGGCAGCGAGATCGACACGATCATCCGGGGTGAGCAGCTGCCGCCGCTGGAAAAACGGAAGAACGGCGAGTCCGCCCAGGCCAAGGCGCCGGCTCCTCCCGCCGACGGCCGCATCGCAAAGAAATGAGTCTTCCCCGGAACGTCGAGGACAGCTACGGCACGGAAGTCATCCGCAAGCTGATTCACCTGCTGTCGCTGCTCATCCCCGTCGTCTACTATTTCGTCACAAAGGCGACGGCGCTTGCGATCCTTATTCCCCTGACACTGGCGTTCGGCCTCTCGGACATCGCGCGGCTCTTCGTGCCCGCCTTCGGCATATTTTACAACGGGCTCTTCGGTTTTCTCCTCCGCAGCCACGAGCAGAACGGGCGGGGGCGCCGCCTCAACGGCGCCACGTACGTGCTGCTGGCCGCGACGCTCGCCGTCCTGCTTTTCCCCAAGGTCATCGCGCTCACGGCCATCGCCATACTGATCGTCTCCGACACGAGCGCCGCCCTGATCGGCCGCCGGTTCGGCCGGCACCGCTTCATGAGCAAGAGCCTCGAGGGCGCAAGCGCGTTTCTCGTGAGCGGTCTCGTGGTAGTGGCGCTCGCGCCCAAGGTGGATTATTCCGCCACGGAGTATCTCATCGGCGCAGCCGGGGCGCTGCTCGGAGCGGTCGTGGAGGCTTCCGCCATCGGGCTCGACGACAACCTCTCCATTCCCCTGACCGTCGGCGGCGTCATGTGGCTCCTCTACGTCGTCCTACTCCCCGCGGTCAACCTCTTCAAGCTCGACGGCATGGTCTGACATGGCATCCCGCGTATACCTTTCGGGCGGCATGGAATACGCGGCGAACGAAGGGCGCGACTGGCGGCGCGACATGCAGGAGTGGCTCGAAGAGGAGATGGGGTGCACGGTCTTCAACCCCAACGTCGAAAGCGACAGGCTCTTCAGGACCGAATTCGCCGGGGTCGACTTCCGCGCCCTGAAAGAGCGTGATCTCGAGCGCTATGTGTCGATCGCAGAGAAGCTCGTCACCATCGACTGCGACGAGATCGCCGAGCGGACGGATTTCGTGATCGTTTACTGGAACGAATCGGCCCAGCGGGGCGCCGGGACGAAGGGGGAGCTGACGATCGCCCACTACTTCCGGAAACCGGTCTACATGGTGACATCCCTGCAACTGGATGAGATCCCCGGCTGGGTCCTCGGGTGCGTGAGCAGGATGTTCGGGGATTTCGAGAGCCTGAAGATGTTCCTTACCTCCCACTAAGCGTCATTGCGAGCGTTTTGTGCGAAGCAATCTCGCGTGAGATTGCTTCGTCGCATAAGGCGCTCCTCGCAATGACACGGAGTGCCGATCATGGACGCACAGCAGACACTCTCGCGCAGGCTGGGACCGTACGCGGCGGCGGCGGTCGTGATCGGCTCCGTCATCGGATCGGGGATCTTTCTCACCCCGCAGCGCGTTGCGGCGGTGGTGCAGGTTCCGGGCATCATGCTCGCCGTCTGGGTCCTCACGGGTCTTCTGACGCTCGCCGGCGCGCTCACGAACGCGGAGATCGCCAGCCAGATCGCGGAGCCGGGAGGACAGTACGTCTTCTTCCGCGTCCTGTACGGCGACTGGCTCGCGTTCCTCTACGGCTGGTGTACGTTCATCGTCTACCAGACGGGCTCGATCGCCGCGATTGCCGTCGCTTTCGCCCGCTATTTCGGCTACTTCGTCGCGCTGCCCCACCTGAGTCCCGCGCTTGAAGCCTGGAAGCTCCCGCTGATCGGCGACATCGCCCCCCTTGCGGATATCGGCGTAAAGCTCGTTGCCATCGCCGCCATCGTGGTCGTGGCGGGGGTGAACTACACGGGTGTGCAGCGGGGAGGGTTTGTCCAGGTCCTGTTCACATCGCTCAAGGTGGCGGCGCTCGCCGCTATTGTCGTTCTCGGGATCAGCGCGGGACACGGCAGCACGGCGCACTTTTTCCCCCTCTGGGGGACCCCCTCTTCAGGCGATCTCGCGGGGGCGATCGGCATCGCGATGGTCGCGACGCTCTGGTCGTACGACGGGTGGAACAGCCTGACGTACCTGGCCGGCGAGGTGAAGGACCCGCAGCGGAACATCCCGCGCGCGCTCATCCTGGGGACAGTGGCCGTGATCGCAATTTACGTCCTGGCCAACCTGGCGTATCTCTACGTGCTGCCCATCGGGGAGATGGCGGCGTCGAAGCTCGTCGCAGCGGACATGATGGAGAGGGTGTTCCCGGGTTACGGGGGGGCGCTGATCTCCGCGGCGGTGATGATCTCGACGTTTGGGACGGTGAACGCGACGTCGATGACCACGGCGAGAGTCTACTTTGCGATGGCGAGGGACCGGATGTTCTTCAGGCAGATGGGGATCATCCACCCGCAATACCGCACGCCGTCACGGTCGCTCATCATACAGGCCGCGTGGGCGTCGATCCTCACGCTCACCGGGACGTACGACCAGATATTCACCTACGTCATATTCGCATCGTGGATATTCTACGCCCTCGGTGCGGCGGGAATATTCATCATGAGGCGGAAGATGCCCGGTGCTTCCTCCCCCTACAGGGTGCCCGGTTACCCAGTGGTGCCGCTCCTCTTCGTCGGCGTGGCGACATGGTTCGTCATCAACACGCTCGTCAAGCAGTCCTCCGATTCGTTCGTCGGGCTACTCCTCCTCATCGCCGGGCTCCCCTTCTACGCCTACTGGAAGAAGACTGCCGCAGCCGCCACGTGATTTCATTCGTCGCAAAGAAATCCGCTGCTGCCGCTACTTGAACTCTTCCGTTACAGGCACCACGCTGATCTTCTCCTGAGCGATCTTCACGGGGAAGACGGCGATCTCCCTGTCTTCCGCGATGATCGCGTCCGGTTTCTTTGTCCGGTACGTGATCGGGCTCGGGAGGTCGGAAACGAGCTCGTCCCGAAATGCCTTCGCGTCCTTCGCGACGATTGCAATCGACATGTCCCCGTAGTGGAGATGCTTCCGGATGGCCGCGTTCACGTCGTTGAGCGTGAGCGTCCCCATCATCGAGCGGAATTTCGCCAGGTGGCTTCCGGCGATCCCGTAGAAGCGGTCGTCGAGCGCGTACCCGAGCCGGGCCATCGTCGTCGGCGCATAGTTGAGGACGTATTTCTTCAGAAAGCTCCGCGTCAGCGCGAACTGCTCCTTCGTCAGCCCGTGCTCCACGAGGTGCTCGTATTCACGGAGAGCAGCCCGCAACGCGAAGTGGCCGGCCTCGGCCGGCACAGGACGGATCCAGATTTCGAATATCTGCTGGCGCCGGCAGACATTCTGCGGCGGCACTGTGCGCCTCCCACCCCCGGGGAAATTCTCGATGTATGAATAGTCGCCATAATTGAGCCCCCGCTCCTCACGGATCACCTGGTAGAGGTGGCTGCTGGAGTTCCTGTGCTCGCCCAGCCAGGAGTTCGCAATCGCCAGGGCGTACCAATCCTTCGTCCCGCGCAGGATGTCGATCGGGACGCCCATGCTGATGGCCGTGGCGGGAGCATCCTTCTGGACGATCGTTGCCCGGAAACCGCTGAGCGCCGCGGGCTTCGGCGGAGGCACGGCGGCGGGCTTCCCCGCGGGGAGTTTCGCCAGGTCGCGCTGCAGGCGTGCGAGCAGCGCAGCATCGTACCCGCCCCCCAGCCCGATGACGACGTTGTCCTTCGTGTAGTATGTCCGGTAGAACGCACGGACGTCATCCAGCGTGATGCTCTTCACCCCCGAGACCAGCCCGTCGGTGATGTGGCCGTAGGGCGTGCCGGCAAATATATCGTCGTACAGGACGGCCTTCCCGAGCTCCTCATCGCTCGAATAGCGGAGCGTGTTTTCCACGTAGTTGAGCGTGAGGCTCTTGATCCGGTCGAGATCATCCTGCGTGAACGCCGGGGAGGTAATCGCGTCAAGGAAGAGCGGATAGTAATCCCCGAGGTTGTCCCGGTGAACGCGGCCGTAGATCACGGTCATCTCCGTTGAAACGCTCGCGTCGTAGGACGCCGCGAGGGGGTAGAGGAGGTCCAGGATCTGTTCGTAGCTGTGCGCCCGGGTCGATGCATCTGTGAGCATCGATGCCGTGACCGCCGCCAGCCCCTCCTTCCCCGCGGGATCGTTCTGGGAGCCGGTCTTGAACCAGATCCGGAAGCAGATTGTCGGGTCGTTCTTCACCGGGAGCAGGACAGTGTTGTCGGTCTTCACGCTTGCCTCTCCGAGAGTCATGAGACTGAACGCGGCCGCGATGACCGCCGGGATGCAGCGGGTGGTTTTCATTGCGCCACCCCCTTCAGGACGACGGTCGTGCGTCGGGCGGGCACGAAATACTTGTTCGCCGCGTGCATGACGTCGCCGGGCGTGATCTTCGCCAGCGTCGTGTAGTAGGCGTCGATCGCATCAATCCCCCCCGTGATGGCAACGACCTGCGCCAGGTGCGCCGCGACGCGGTCGGGCGTATCGAGCGCCATCAGGAACTCGTAGCGGCTCCGTTTCTTGACGCCGGCCAGCCTTTGCGCGTCGACCGGGGTCGACTGGAACTGCGCGATGGTCTTCTCGATCTCCCCCCGGATCGGAGCGATGTCGTCGTCCTTCTTGATCCGCGCAACGATCTCAAAGAGGGGCATATCGCGGTTGAAGGGAATGCTCGCGGAGAGGGCGTCAACCCGCTGCTCCTTGATGTACAGCCTCTTGTAGAGCTCGCTCGTGCTCCCGAATGCAAGCTCGCCGAAGACCCCCGCGGCGACAAAATCGGTACTGGCGGGGTCGAACGCGTCCCCCTTGTAGCCCATGTCCAGGATCGGCAGTGTCTTGCCGGGGTACGACACGTCGCCCGTGCGCTCGGCGGTCTGCGGGGGCTCAGGCTTCACGTCCGCAGGCTGATAACCCTTCTGCCACGGTCCGTAGTATTGCTTTACGAGCTTCATCACGGCATCAGGCTTTATGTCGCCGACGATCAGTATCACGACGTTCTCCGGGCGATAGAAGCGTTTAAAGAACCCCAGGCTGTAGTCATACCCTTCCGGCATCGCCTTGATGTCGCGCTCAAACCCGATCGTGGTATGCTTGTACGTATGGGCGTCGAAGGCGACGTCACGGATCTTCTCGTCCAGCATCTCGAACGGATTGGTCACCCCCTTGCGGTACTCTCCGTAGATCGCGCCGGATTCCGTCTGGAATGCGGGGAGATCGTAGCTCAGGTTCTGGAACCTGTCGCTTTCGATTTCGATCACCTTCGGCAGGTCCTCCGCCGCAAAGTCCAGGTGAAATGCCGTGATATCGTCCGACGTGTAGGCGTTCGCGCTCGCGCCGATGGAGGTAACGATGCTGTCGTACACCGAACCCGGATACTTCTTCGTCCCGCGGAACATCATGTGTTCGAAGAAGTGGGCGTAGCCCGACCTGCCGGGCTCGATTTCGTCGCGGCTCCCCGTCCTGACGACAGAGTAGTACGCCACGAGCCCGGGCGCGTCCATCGGGATCATGATCACCTTCAACCCGTTCGGGAGAACGGCGGTGGTGACCTTATAGGGGAAGATCGCGTCAGACATGGCCGGCGCGGAGAAGAAGGCGAGCAGAGAAAGCAGGCAAAGGCCTGCCAGGAGAGGTTTCATGAGGGGACTCCGGATGGTGATTCACAATCCTTCGCTGAAGCGGTCCATGAAGGCGATTTCCTGGGAGGTGAGGCTCCCGACTCCCTGCGTGGCGATCTTCATGCGTATCCTATCGAGCTCCTCCCGGTTGACGACGTGGAGCTTCTCCCTGTCGATTTTTGCCCAGCGCTCGGCGGCGCCCCGGGCGACCGGGATCGGGGCAGCCTCCGCCATCAGTTGCGCCCTGTGTATGCGGCGGTCGACAAGCTTGAGGTAGAGGTAGGCGCCCACGAAACCGCCCAGATGCGCGAAGTGGGCAATCCCCCCGGCATCCTCAAGGCCGCCGAACAAGGAAATTGCAGTGAACGCGACGACAAGCCAGCGGGCCTCGATCGGTATGATCCCCCAGATGAATATCCTCTCCCGGGGCCAGAAATAGGCGAACGCGAAGAGTACGCCGTAGATCGCGCCCGATGCTCCCACGATCCTGACGTACGGCGTGAAGAAGAACGAGAGGATCCCCCCCATGAACCCGCTGATGAAATAGAGAAGAAGATACCGCGTCCCGCCGAGCTCGAGCTCGACACGGGGGCCGAAGAAGAAGAGCGCCAGCATGTTGAAGAAGATGTGGCCGAGGCTGGCATGCATGAACATGTACGTCACGATCGTCCAGGGCTGCACGAACATGTACGCGGGAATCAGCGACATCGCGTTCTCCAGCCCCGGCGCAGCATAGGTCAGGATGAAGATCGCGGCGTTCACGATGATCAACCGCATCGTCCAGCTATTCATGCGTAGCGCCCGTATGTGTGAACCGTGTCGTACATCGCCGCGACGTTCTCCACCGGCGAATTATCCTGCAACATGTGCGTGGGAGAAAACGCGTACCCCCCTCCCGGCATCATCACTTCCAGCATGTCACGTATCTCGCGGATAACGTCGGCGACTCCGCCGGTGACGACGCTCCCCGCCGTGGAGACGCACCCGTGAAACGCAAGCCGGTCTCCGTACCGATCTTTAAGGTACGCGGGGGCCATATCCTCGGCCTCAGGCTGGAGCGTGTCCACGGCCGTAATACCCATCTCGATAAAGTCGTCGAATGCCCAGCTGCTCGACCCGCAGGAGTGGATCATGACCGGAACGCCGAAACTCCTCGCCAGGTCCACGAACTTCTGGTGGCGGGGCCGGATGTGCTTCCGGAACAGGGGTAGGCTCACCATGGGTCCCCGCTGCGTGCCGAGATCCTCCCCCAGCCACATGAGGTCGAGCTTCCCCTTCGCCTTCTCGAGCATCCGCCCGTAGACCTCGAGCTGGACGTCGTTCTTCCTGTCCATGAAGAGGAGCGCGGCAGGATTGTCCGTCACGAGGTCAAGGAGCGTCTGCTCCATCGTCCGGATCATCCCCGCCGTGTTGATCATGTCACCCGCCCCCGGGTTCCCTATGAGCAGGCAGTAATCTTTCATCCGCTCGCACCGGTCGAGGGCCCCCGCATAATCGAAGTCGTCCGCGGAGGGCATCGGCCAGCGGGCCACCGCTTCCGCATCCGCGTCCTTCAGGGGAAAATCGCAGTAGTCCCAGTAGCCTCCCGTATCGTGCTCCACCCAGCGCGTGCGGATTCCCCAGATGTCGATCTTCCGCCCGGGCAACGGGGGATGGAGCGGGGGACCGACATACTCAGGGATAACCTCAAAAAAGTCGATTCCCAGCTTCCGACGGAGCCCTTCGTCGTCACCCGCGCGGAGCCCGTAGTGCTTCTTCAGACGGCCGTCGATGCCGGGATTGGCAAGATAATCGATCGGAACGCGGTCGGGAATTTCGTGCGAAAACGCTCTGAGAACGCGTTCTTTTGACGTCATCGAGGAAAATCTGGTTACGGAGAGAAGATACTGGATTTCGGGGGAAGATACAAAAAGGGGGCACCCGCTGTGCGGGCACCCCCATGGAAGAAGGGTAAAACTACTCGGCGGCGAGCCCGCTCGCGGAGGCGGGGAGACCGCCGATCGTGCCGATGGGAGTGAGTGCGCCGCCGGAAATACCGATCGCGAATGAGGAAATCGAGGTCCCTCCGGCGTTCAGGGCGTAAAGGAACCGCGACCCGCGGCTGAGCGCCATGTCTATCGGGGATGGCCCGCTCGTCGCCGTCACGCCCCCGTCGCCGAAGAGCTTCAGCGAACCGTCGGCCGCGACGGAGTATCCTGAAATGTCACCGCTCACGGCGTTCGTCGTGTACGCGAACTTTCCGTTGCCGGTAATCGCCACCCAGCAGGCCGCTGTCTGATGATCGGCGACAGGGCCGGTGATGAGGCCGAGCGCACCCCCCGTCGACACCGTGTAGGACGTCAGCGACGACATCCCGCTCACTTTCCCCGCGGCGTTAGAGACGACGAGCTGCCCGCGGGAAGTGAACTCAAAACCGAACGGCGTTGTCCCGGTCGAGCTTTGAACGTCCGGCGCACTCGCCTTGCCCCCCGGCCCGACGACGTACGTGTCGATATTGTTCGTGTTCTTTTCAGTCACTACGAGTACCGTGCCGGTTGGATTGAACTCCACCTGTGCGGGCCCGGTGCCGCTGCCGCTGAGGGGCTGCGTGGATCCGCTGATGCGGACGAGATGGCCGGAGCGTGCGCCTTTGAACCCCGTGATATTTCCCGGGTCACCAGAGTTCAGAACATAGAGGAGATCGTCATGCACGGTGAGACTGATCGGCTCCAGACCCCCCGAAGAGACGCGCGCGACGCCGTGGAACCCCCCGTCGACACGCACGACAGAGATCTCATTGCTCCCGGCGTCGACTGCGAAGAGAATGTCCCCCCTGCGCACGATTGACCCCTGGCTCCCGAGTCCGCTCCCGAGCCCCTTCCCTCCAGTCGGGTAGCTCCCTCCCCACGAAAGCGAGCCATTGCGGTCCCTGGTAAACAGGAGTATGCTATTACCGGACGACTCATTCGAGAGCGTAAACACTGCGCCGCTCCTATCTTCCGGCAACCGATCGTCCATCCTGTTGACCGATGAAGCCGTCACCCCCAACGCTCCGGCCGTCGTGGGCGCCGGGCCGGCGCCAGGGCCTGTAATGCGGTCCGGCGTCATATGATCCTGGCATCCGGAACTCCACACCGCGGTTATGAACGCGGCGGCCACTGCAAGCGATTTCCCACTCATCGCGTCTCCTCCCTGCTATTGTACGTTCGACGTGCGGCGGTCCCCCCGACAGCCGTCGAGGAACGTACAAAGCGGGGGTCACGAATCTATCACGGGAAGATCACTTCTCCGTCAACAGTTGCTCGATCATCTGTTCCGTTTCGTCATATGCGCCCTCGCCGATAAGGAGGGCGCTATCGCCAGGGCGAGAAGCAGAAACGGGAGGAGGCGTTTCCGCCCCCTCCCGTTCTGCCGGCTCATGCGCGCCAGGGGCGGCTTCATTTTCCCTCCCCGGACGCGGGGATGAACTTCAGCGACGCGGAGTTCATGCAATAGCGGAGCCCTGTCGGCTTCGGGCCGTCGTCAAAGACATGCCCGAGGTGCGCCCCGCAGCGGGCGCAGACGACTTCGGTCCGCGACATGAAGAGGCTGTTGTCCGTTTCCTCGCGGACGTTTTCCTTCGCGACAGGCCTGTAAAAGCTCGGCCAGCCCGTTCCCGATTCGAACTTCGTATCGGACGTGAAGAGATCGGTGCCGCAGCAGATGCACCGGTAGACACCATCTTTGTGATTGTCCCAGTATTCGCCGGTGAATGCACGCTCCGTCCCTTTCTTGCGCGTCACTTCGAACTGGAGGGGAGTGAGCTGCTTCTTCCACTCGGCATCTTCCTTCGCTACTGTCGGTTCCATGACATATCCTTTCTGTTCAATCGAATAAAGCTTGATGTCGTTGCCCCCCGCAAGCGCGAGCGGGGCAAGTGCAAGAGTCGTAAGCACGACGGCGAGCACGAATGCACGGAAGTTCATTGCTCTCCCCTCCGTTCCTTTTCAAAGTACTGCTGGTGGTAGTTCTCCGCCTTCCAGAACGTCGAGGCCGGGATGATCTCTGTGACGATCGGCCCCCTGTAGCGTCCGCTTGACTCCAGGTTCGCCTTGAACGATTCTGCTTCCTGTTTCTGCTCCGGCGAATTGTAGAATATCACGGACCGGTACTGCGTCCCGACGTCCGGCCCCTGCCGGTCCACGGTCGTGGGGTCATGGAGCGCGAAGAACGCCTCCAGGAGCTGCCGGTAGGAGATCTTCGCCGGATCATACGTCACGCGGACTGTCTCCGCGTGCCCTGTGCGGTCCGTGCAGACGTCCTTGTAGCTGGGATGGGCAAAATGTCCCCCCTCGTACCCGACTTCCGTCGCAACGACCCCCTCCACTCCCCGGAACGCATCCTCCACGTGCCAGAAACACCCCGCGGCGAATGACGCATTCGCCGTCTGCTTCCCGGACATGTCGCTTCCGAGCGTGCTCGCACGATGGTCTCCCCCGCCTGCGCACGCGATCGTGAAAAACCCCGTTGCCAGGAGGGCTATACCTGCCGCTGAACCCAGTTTCTGCTTCATATTGCACCTCGTTTTTCGCAAAGATACGAGCAGGGCGTCACGGAAGTATCACGCCGGAATCACTCTTCAGGTGGTTCTTCTCTCCGGGCAACACATGTTGACCCGCCCCGGTTCCCGGGGGATGAACCTCCAATTCACTTCACCTGCGCCTCTTCTCCTGTCCCCGTGATCGTTTTGTGATACCCGGGAGGTATATTGGATGACATTCTCAGGAGGAATTGGTATGTTCACCCCCGGTGTTCTCACCGGACATGCACAGGGAGGGAGAGTGGCGGACGGGCAGCGCCGCGTGTTGATCGTGGAAGACGACCGCGACATTGCACAGCTTGTCGAGCTACACCTGAGGGACCTCGGGTGCAGGTGCGACATTGCCCGCGACGGCGAGGCGGGGATGGCGAAGGCAACGTCCGGGGAATACGACCTGATCATACTGGACCTGATGCTACCCGGGATCGACGGGACGGAGATCTGCCGTGAGGTACGGGCGGGGAAGAACTACACACCGATCATGATGCTGACCGCAAGGTCAGAGGAGCTCGACCGGGTCCTCGGACTCGAACTCGGAGCGGACGACTACCTGACAAAGCCTTTCAGCATCCGCGAGTTCATCGCGCGCGTGAAAGCGATATTTCGCCGCGTGGGAGCGCTGAAGGAGGAGCAGGCGGAGGCGGGAGAAGCGAAGCTCTTATCGCGGGGCGCGCTCAAAATCGACCGCGAGAACAGGAAAGTGACGCTCGGGGGAAGGAAGATCGAACTGACGCCCAAGGAATACGACCTCCTCGTGCTCTTCGCCGCGCACCCCGGGCGGACGTATACGCGCGAACAGCTCCTCAATACGGTCTGGGGACCACAGTTTGAGGGATACGATCACACGGTCAACTCGCACATCAACCGGCTGCGCGCAAAGATCGAGGAGGACGTGACGCACCCGCAGTACATACGCACGTCGTGGGGAGTGGGATACCGGTTTGCGGACGGAGACGAGCTGCCGGAATCGCCATGAGCGCACCCCCGTCGCAATCAGCGTTCACCCTGTTCAGGAGCCTCTACTGGCGGCTCGCCGCGGTATTCCTCCTCCTGCTCGCGGTCCTCGCGCTGGTCTACGTCTACGTGACCGCGTATGCCGCGGAGATGTACTTTGAGGACGCCACGCAGCGTCTCAACGCGATGGTTGCGCCCTCCATCGCGCACAAGATCCGCCCCATTGTCAACGGTGTGATCGATCCGGCCGCGGTGCGGCGCCTGTTCGACGATGCAATGGTGATCAACCCCAGCGCCGAGGTCTATCTACTCGATACCGCGGGTACAATACTCTCGTATGCCGCGCCCGATAGCCTCATACGGAGGAAGTCCGTTGCGCTGGAGCCAGTCCTGTCGTTCATACACGGGACTGCAACCCTTCCCATCACGGGAGACAACCCACGGAGCACTACGGGGCGAAAAGTGTTCTCTGCGGCACCGCTTGAAGAAGACCACGTTCTACGGGGTTATCTCTACGTCATCCTTGGAGGGGAAGAATTCGACTCCGTGGCGCGTATGCTCCTGGGGAGCTATGCGCTCAGGCTCGGGTTGCGGACGATGTGGCTCACGCTCGCCGGTGCCGCGGTGATCGGATTGGTGGCGTTCCGGTGGATCACGCGAAGCCTCCGGGACGCGATTACCGCCGCGCGGAGGTTCCAGAGCGGGGACCACGAGGCACGCATCCCCGTGACGTCTGCCCGTGAGGTGGGAGCGCTCGCCGTCGCGTTTAACGAAATGGCAGACACAATCGCCGCACAGATCGACCAGATCCGGACGATGGATAACCTGCGCCGGAACCTGGTCGCAAACGTCTCGCACGATCTCCGGACTCCGCTCGTGTCGATTCACGGCTACATCGAGACGATACTCATGAAGGAGGAATCTCTTCCGGCAGAAGATCGCACCAGGTACCTGCGAACGGTGCTCCAGAGCACCGAGAGGCTGAAGAAGCTCGTCGACGAGCTGTTCGAGCTCTCACGGCTGGAAGCAAGCGACAGCAGCCCCCGCCCGGAGGAGTTCCCCATTGCCGAGCTGGTGCAGGATGTGGTGCAGAAGCAATTGATACTGGCGGAAAGGCGCGGCGTGAAGATCGCGACGGACGTGCCGCGCGATCTCCCGTTCGTCTATGCGGATATCGCATTGATGGAACGCGTGTTCCAGAACCTGCTCGACAACGCCATCAAGTTCACTCCCCGGGGCGGGACAATCACGATCACGCTTGCCCCGGCGGGAGGAGACGTCAATGTCACGGTCGCCGATACGGGGGAAGGAATACCGCGCGATGAGCTCCCCCATGTCTTCGAGCGCTTTCGGAGGGGGAGGCACCCCGAGGACGACCAGTCAGCGGGCGCCGGACTCGGTCTCGCAATCGTGAAGAAGATCCTCGACAAGCAGGGTTTGACGATTGCCGTCTCGAGCACGCCGCGCGAAGGGACGGCGTTCTCGTTCCGGCTGCCGTCGCATGGCGCCGGAGCTCACGCTCTGCACGCATCCTGACATTCCTTTCTGCCTCCGGTCTGAGACTTCGTTGTGACAGTTTCGTGATGCACTCCTCGTTGTGCCGCGTATATTGGAGCATCCAAATCCGCCACATATACAACAACCGGAGGTGCATCGTGAACCGCATTGTCCCAGTTCTTATTCCGATCTTCTTCCTCGCAGTGACCTTCGCCGGCGCGCAGGACAAATCCGACATGAAGAGCCCGCAGATGGGCCAGCATTCGGGGATGATGAAGTCCGGCATGACGAAGGATTCAACGAAGGCGACGCAGGGGAAGATGATGAAGTCATCGAAGATGATGAAGAGCTCCAAGATGACAAAGAACGATATGATGGGGCCGAAGGGAAGCTCGATGAAGAACAGGAGCATGATGAAGAATAGCGGCATGATGAAAAAGGACGGAATGATGAAGAACGACACCCTCAAAACGAAGGGCGACATGATGAAGAAGAACGACTCGATGAGCAAGTAGTCAGTCTGCGCGAGATTTTGCCGTCCGTTTGAGATCCTGCCGCCGGCCCGCGTTCGCAATCGCGGGCCGGCTTTTGTATATTCTCCCCTGCTCACCGTCCTTTACATCCAGACCTCCCCATGAAACCCCTGATCGCGCTCATGATTGCCGCCGCATCACTCACTCACGCCTTGGCGGAAAAACACAGGTTTTATGTCGCACAGAATGGCAACGATCGCTGGTCGGGCACGCTCCCATCGCCCAACAGCACAAAGACCGACGGGCCTTTCGCCACGCCCGTCGGAGCGCGGAATGCGCTCCGCGGGCTGAGACAAAATGAGGCTTTCCCGGGAGGCGCGACAATTGAAATCCGGGGAGGTACGTACGGATTCGATGCATCGCTCAATCTCTCGGCAGATGATTCGGGATCAGCCTCATTCCCGATCGTCTGGAAGGCCTATAAGGATGAGCGAGTTACATTCAGCGGCGGAGTCCCCATAGGACGATTCACGAATGTGACCGACCCGGCGATTCTCGCCAGGTTGAGTCCTGCGGCGCGGGGCCACGTGGTTGCGACCGACCTCAGGGCGCAAGGGGTGACCGAATACGGCGAGATCACTCCAAAGGGGCCGCCGCCGATGGAGCTGTTCGTCAACGGAAAACGGATGACGATTGCGCGGTACCCAAATGAAGGATGGCTCCGGATCGCGGATGTGCCACAGACCGGGGACACTATGTACAACGGGGGACTCGAGCGGGAGAAACGTTTTAATGGTGTCCCCGCGGGGAGGCATTACGGGCGGATCACGTATGACGGGAACGAGCCGTCCCGCTGGGCCCCCGCGAACGACATCTACCTCCACGGCTACTGGACGTTCGACTGGAGCGATTCGTACCAGCGCGTCCAGTCGATCGATACGGTGAAGCACGAGATCACGCTGCGGCCTCCCCATCACTGGTACGGGTACACGAAAAACCAGCGTTACTACGTGATGAACGTGCTGGAAGAGCTGGACTCGCCCGGCGAATGGTATCTCGACAGGACTCACGGAATTCTCTACCTCTGGCCGCCGGAGGAGATTCGCGAGGCCGTCGTATCGATGCTCCGCGAGCCGTTCGTGACGCTCACCGATTGCCCCAACGTACGCGTGGAGGGGATATCATTCGAATATACGCGGGGCAGGGGGGTAGCCATCACGCGCGGGCACGACGATGTCGTCGCCCGATGTACATTCGCGGAAATGGGGGGAGAAGCTGTCTGGGTCGACGGTGGATTTCACGACGGCGTGATTTCATGCGACATGTACGACCTCGGCCTGGGTGCGATATTCCTCCGCGGCGGAGACCGGAAAACGCTCAGCCCGGGGGGCCACTACGCCGAGGATAACGACATCCACGACTTCAGCACATGGCTCCGCACGGGGCAATACGCGGTGATCTTCGAGGGCGTCGGCCAGCGTATGTCGCATAACCTGATATACAACTCACCGTTCGAGGGAGTGACGTTCAGGGGAAACGACATGCTGATCGAGTACAATGAATTCCACGATCTGATGAAGGAGACCGGCGATGCGGGGGCAATACACGTGGGGCGGGACTGGACCTGGCAGGGGAACGTGATCCGCTACAACTATTTCCATGACCTGAAGGGGCCGGGTCTCCACGGCGTGATGGGGGTCTACCTCGACGACTGGGCGAGCGGGTTCACCGTCACCGGGAACCTCTTTTACCGGGCGGGTCGGGCGACGATGATCGGCGGGGGGAGATTCAATAGCGTGACTGAAAACGTCTACGTCGAGTGCAGCCCGTCGGTCCATGTTGATGCACGAGGGCTCGGGTGGGCGTCATACTACTTCGACGGAACGACGAATGAGCTGTTCGCCGAAATGGACAGCATGCACTACAACCGGCCGCCCTACAGCACGCGGTACCCGGGACTCCTCAAGATGGAAGACAGCACTCCCGCTGTTCCAAAGTACAACACGATTGAAAGGAACATGTCGTACGGCGGCCGGTGGATGGACGTGTATGACTACCTCGCGTTCGATCTCTCTGTCGTGACTATACGGGACAATCTGATCGGCGATCCCATTCTTCTCAGGCGGAGGAAGGACGGGGAAAAGGGATGGGATCCTTACTATCTCGACATCGACATGAAAGAAGGGTTCGTCGCGTTGCCAAACGGGGACCCGGGCGCGGCAAGGACGTTCTCGGGAAACGTCATCGTCAACGGGAACCCGGGTGTGCGTGATCCTGCAAAGGGTGACTTCTCGCTTGTCGAAGGCTCGGTCGCTGCGCGGCTCGGGTTCAAACCTGTGCCTACAGGCGAGATGGGGCTAAGGAGAGAACGGTAGCGGTTGCCGGGTGATGTTTTATGGAAGGTCTGATCGAACGTCGATCGAAAATGCGTAGACAGAATACCATGGTATGACGGCGCCCTGAAGCGCCAGCCCTAGTCCCAGAGGCCGGAATGGCAATCGGACACCGGCACCATAGCGGATATGGGCGCCCCTGTCACTGCTCAAGAATAGTCCACCGGCACGCAATGACACGATCTCGTCGATCGTGAACTCCATGCCGAACCCTGCCGCGTCGTCCGCCGCCGTCGACTGATCGCTCCGATACTCGCCGCAGAACACAGCCTGAAACGGTGAGACATCCCCATCCCCCCGTGGAACTACCCTGAGCGCATAGGAAAGCCCTGCCCGAAAGTACTGGGGGAACTCGTGAATGTCGTACTCGGCCATGTCGAAGGGTAGTAGGCCTGTGGTCGTACCCGAGCCGATGTTCTGATACGAGAAGCCGATCGTTATTGAATCCTCGATCACATCCTGCGGGTGGAATCGCTGAAACGTATACATCAACCCGAAGTCGTAAATGAACGGGCTCGTGGAGACGGACGACATGGGGTAACCGATCGTGGGGTAGACGGAGAGTCCATGGGAACTGTAGTACTTTACCGCTCCCCCTATTGAAAACCCCCTCCCCAGGGCTACGGCGTATCCGACTCCGATATCGTAGTCGTATGTGCTCATCGGAGCGGGGCCGCTGCCGTACACTGTAATTGGCAAGTCGCCGTAGGAGTCCCTGTTGTATTGCGCGGCAAAGACGCCAATCGGCGTCCCCGTTACGACATTAAATGACCGGAGGATCGGCTTAGATTCACTGGCCAGGCTTCGCTGAGAGTACGAAGCGCGTATGCCGCTCAATCCCGCCAGGCCCGCCGGATTGTAAAGGAGCCCCGACGGATTCGACGGGAGAGCGGCAAAAGATTCGCCCATCGCGAAGCTCCTGGCGTCAGCCGGGATGATGAACGGAAAAATATTGAAACCCTCCTGCGAGAGGCCGCACTGAGTGGTCACCAGGATCAGCAAAGCCATCGTTTGACATCTTCGTTTCAAGACGGTTCCTCCTGAAGCCGCGAGCCATCACCAGGGAACGCCTGTGTATTGAACTTCCAACGTGAAGAGCGGATACGATCCAGTACGGACCACCACCTGATCAAAGTATCCCTGCGCGTTGGTTTGCAGGGGGGAGATCTCACGATATGCCTCATTCACAGAATTGGTATCAGTTTTGCGGGAGTGCCGGCAAAAAACACTCATGCCTCCCCAATCCCATCGGATCGAGGAGGCATGTGAGAAAGACCCTATCTACTGCTTCAAGCTACAAATTCTCCTCTTTGATCGCCACTGCCGCGGCAACAAAGGCGGTTTTCAGTGCAACCGCCGCGCGAAAACCTGTCAAGTCCCGCGGTTGCTTAATGCGGGATCGCGTGAGTCGCTCTGCGGTCACCCGGGTCTCGGCCCTCCGGGCCGCCCGCCTCTCCGCCCTCCCCTTCTGCGGGGTCGCCCGCCGCGGGGGCGTGAGCCGTCATGCGGGGGCCTGCGATGTTCTCTCACCGGCATGGGTCCCGGTGTCGGGGGAGATTCAAGCAGGTCCGGGCCAGGCGTGATCGCGCGGAGCGACCTGCCGATGAACGATTCAATCGCTGGAATCTCGTACGCCTCAGTCTCGGTGGCAAAGCTCACCGATGTTCCGGTTGCACCGGCCCTGCCCGTTCGGCCGATGCGGTGAACGTAGTCCTGCGGATCCATCGGCAGCGTGTAGTTCACCACGTGGCTCACCCCCTCGATATGGAGGCCCCGGGCGGCGACGTCGGTCGCCACGAGCGCCACGAAATTCCCTTCCCTGAACCCTTCCAGCGTCTTGACGCGCTGCTCCTGCGAGACGTCCCCCGAGAGGAGCCCGCAGCTGATCCCGTGCGCGGCGAGCCTGTCCTTGAGCGTCTGCGTCTCGTCGCGCCGGTTACCGAACACCATGACGCGCTCGAGGTTGAACTTGGTGATGAGATTGTAGAGGAGCGTGAACTTCTCGTCGTTCGTGATGATGTACACCACCTGGTCGATCGCGGCAAGCGTGACCTCCTGCGGGGGCGTGACGTCCACGTGCACGGGGTCGCGGGTCCACGCGGCGGCGAGTCGGTTCACCTCCGGGGTCAGCGTGGCGCTGAAGAACATCGTCTGCCGCTTTCCCTTCATCGGCGTGCTCTCGATGATTCGCCGGACGTCGGGGATGAACCCCATGTCCAGCATCCGGTCCGCCTCGTCGATCACAAGTATCTCCACGCGCCCGAGATCGATGTCACCCTTCCGCTTGAAGTCGAGGAGCCTCCCGGGAGTCGCGGCGACGATGTCGATGGATCCTTCGCCAAGCATCCTCTTCTGCTTCATGTAGTCCATGCCCCCGAAGACCGCCATCGTCTTCGCGCGCATGTACTTGCCCAGCCCCCGGGCGTCTTTCTCGATCTGGAGGACCAGCTCTCGCGTCGGCGCGAGTATGAGCGCCCGCGGCGTTCCCTTTTTGCGGGGTTCCGGCGCGGGGTTGTGGGAGAAATGCGTGAGGATAGTGATCAGGAACGCGGCGGTTTTCCCCGTTCCCGTCTGCGCCCTCCCGGTCGCGTCGGTACCCGCAAGCGTCGTCTTGAGTATGCCCGCCTGGATCGGCGTACAGTAGTGGAACCCCAGGTCGTAGATTGCGTGCATCAGATCGACGGGGAGGTCGAGATCGTGGAATCTCACCTTTCCTTCTTCCGGCGTGACGTGGAAGACCGAGGGATCCCAGCGTCGAGCCGGGGGCGTTTCAGCCGCCGGGGCCGGACCGGGACGGGGTCCCCTGGGGGGGCGCTGCGGCTGCGGTCGACCCTGCGGCTGTGGCCGCCCCTGCTGCTGCGGCCGCCCCTGCTGTTCGCGGCTTGCCTGGCCCGTGCGACGCCGATGATCCCGCTCTCTCTGTGGCGGCGCGGGGTGAAGCTGTCCTGTACGCGGGGCGGGCCCGGTGATGGAAGGCGGGCTCGATAGCCCTCCGAGGTTCTTGAACCAGTCGGTGACCTTCTTGAAGAACGACATTGCCAATGATGACTCGCTTTCTGGAATTATTGAGTGGCTTCGAGCATGAGCTCGGCGATATCCTTTACCGCGACCTTCTCCGCGGCGGCGCGTTCCTTCACGCCGTCCGTGAGCATCGTCATGCAGAACGGGCAGCCGGTCCCGATCACTGACGCTCCGGTCGCAAGCGCCTCGTCCGTACGTTCGAGGTTGACGCGTTTTCCTTCCTTCTCCTCCATCCACATGCGGCCGCCGCCGGCGCCGCAGCAGAAGCTCCTGTCTCGCGAGCGCCGGAACTCGACGCGCGTCCCGAGGCCGTCCAGTATGTCGCGCGGCGCGTCATAAACGTCATTGTACCGACCGAGGTAGCACGGGTCATGAAACGCCAGCCGGCTGTCCGCCCGGGTGCGGAGCGAGAGCTTTCCCGAGTCGATCAGCCCCTGGAGGAACGTCGTGTGATGCACCACCTCGTAGTCTCCGCCGAACTGCTTGTATTCTTTCCCGAGCGACTGGAGGCAGTGCGGGCACGTGGTCACGATCTTCTTCACGCCGTACCTGTTCAGCGTGGCGACGTTTTCCGTGATCAGCGTCTGGGCCAGGTACTCGTTCCCCATGCGGCGGGCCGCGTCGCCGTTGCACTTCTCTTCGGTGCCCAGGATCGCGAAATTCACGCCGGCCTTCTGCAGGAGCCGTGCGAACGCCTGGCTCACCTTCCTGTAGCGGGCGTCGTACGCTCCCGCACAGCCGACCCAGAAGAGGACGTCGGCCTTCCCCACGTCGGCCAGTCGCGGGATATCCATCCCCTCCGCCCAGTCGGCTCGCGTCGAGTGAGAAAAGGCCCACGGCGTGAAATTCCTCTCCAGGTTATCGAAGGCGGGCTTGAGCTCGTCCGGGAATCGCGACTCGTTCAGGACGAGCCCCCGGCGGAGATCGACGATCGTGTCGACATGTTCGATCATGACGGGGCATTCCTGCACGCATGCCATGCACGTGGTGCACGCCCAGAGCTCCTGCTCCGTGAGGAAATTGTCGAGGAGTTGGTGTCCGAGAAGTTCCGGCGAAGGCTGTGCGGCTCCCGCGCCCCGGCGCTGCGCCTCCAGCAACGGCGCCTTCTCCATCGTCCTCGCGCGCAGGTCGACCATGACCTTCTTGGGATTCAGGAGTTTCCCCGTCGTGTTGGCCGGACACACTGACGTGCAGCGGCCGCACTCTGTGCACGTGTACCCGTTCAGGAGCTGCTTCCAGGTGAAGTCCTCGATATCCGTGGCGCCGTACTTCGTGAGCGTCTCGTCGGCGAGATTGATCGGCGAGAGCGCGCCGCGGGGCGCGAGCGACGAGAGATAGACGTTCGGTATCGACGTGAGGACGTGCAGGTGCTTTGAATACGGCAGGTAATTCAGGAATGCCAGCACCGCGATCATGTGTCCCCAGAAGAACGCGAGGAACCATGCGTGAGCCTCATCCGGGGCGAACATGCCGGAGAGCGACGAGGCGATGAAGTGCGAACCTCCAGGAACGCCGGATGCGATGCGCGCGGCGTTCTGCCCGAACATCGTCACCATCACGACCAGGATGAGCGAGAGGATCAGGATCGCGTCCCACCTCGCGTGCCCCGTCACGCGGAGCCTGGGAGGGGGAGCCAGGAGGCGACGGAGGATCGATACGACCACCGACGCGACGACGAGCGCGCCGAAGATATCGATGAGCGCCTGGAGCGGTC
This sequence comes from Bacteroidota bacterium, assembly GCA_035516035.1. Taxonomy (GTDB): domain Bacteria; phylum Bacteroidota; class Ignavibacteria; order UBA10030; family UBA6906; genus Fen-1273. The sequence goes on from DATJAS010000031.1 coordinate 39,921, forward strand.
CGTAGAGCGGTCCGAGGAAGGCGAACGAGAATCCGGGAACCAGCCCCTCGCCGATCGATTCGAGCACGGAAGAGAGGAGCACCACGAATCCCCAGAAGATCAGAAAGTGCAGGATTCCGGCCAGCGGCTCGCGAAGGAGCTTCGACTGCCCGAACGCCACGCTGGCGACCCGCGCGAGGCGTCTTCCGGGCTGGCCGAATCGGTCATCCTTCTTCCCGAGACGGAGATAGCCGATCAGGCGCGCTGCACTGCGGGCAAAGAACGCAAGGGCGGCAATGAAGACAACTGCGAAGAGGATTGCATTCAGGGTCATACAACATTCCTTCAGCGGAGTGCGAGAGCCGGGAGACGGCGGGCCAGTGACGACAACGCGGATGACAACGTCAATCGATCAGGAGCTCCCCCTCGACGACCGTGACAGCCCTGCCGCCGATCTGGACCGCGCTCACCTGTGACCCCTGCACCGTCAGGCGGATCATGACGCGGCCTTTCCGCCCGATGACATCCCCCTGCTCGCCGATGATGATGACGCTGTTGCCGACGGGGGTGACTTCTCCCCGCTCGAAGAGATACGCTCCGAGGGGACCGTTGGCGGAGCCGGTGACGGGATCCTCGTTAATCCCCATGGTCGGCGCAAAGAAGCGGGAATGGACGTGAGAGCCCTTGTCCACGGTCTCCGTGGTGAAGACGCACAGTCCGCTCAGGTTGCGATTGCTGAGGAACTGCGACATCGCGAAGAAGTTCGGCTTCATCGAGAAGATCGTGTGGAGCCGCCTGATGGGAACGTAGAGGTAATTCGCCACCACGATCGGCATCCTGTTCTCGAATTCCTCCAGCGTGATGTTCAGGATGCGCATGATGTCGAGCTTGTACTGTCCCGCGCGCGTGAATTCCGGGAGCGTGAGCCCGAACAGCACGTCCGTCTCGTCGCGCGTCTTGGTCACATCCACCGGCAGGATCCCCGACTTGGTCTCGAGGTTGAATGAATAGGAGCCGGGGTTCTCCATGCCGTACATGTTATCTTCGGCAAGGGCGTGGAAGCTCGCAACGGTCGCGTGCCCGCAGAGCGCCACCTCCACCGTGGGCGTGAACCAGCGGATGCGAAGATCCGCCCCGGGGACTCCCGGGGGAAGAATGAACGCGGTCTCGGGGACGGACATCTCCCGCGCGATCATCTGCATCTGGCGGTCTGTGAGACCTTCCGCTTTCAATACGACGCCGGCGGGGTTCCCCGTCAGCGGCGTCTCGGTAAAGGCGTCAACCTGTTTTACGCTGATTTTCATCCGTTCACAATCACCTGATTACTTCCCGCGGAGCGGGATGGCGGTAAGCGTTTTTCCTCCGCGCACGAACAGGAGCAATCCTTCCATGAGGAGGAATGCGCCGAAGCGCGGAACGGCAACCGCTGGATCGAGCGTCGTCCCGTGCACAGTGGCGCCTCCGGTTCGCTCCACCACGCGGAGTTCCTGCCGGTACGGCCGCTGCGCGTCTCGCGGGCGGGGCTCGTGACTGAAATACGACACTATCACGTACAATTCATCGCCGGCAAATTCCACCGGAAATCCCTCAGCCGCAGAGGCCGCAACCCGCGCAGCAAGCTCTGCATCCGGACCGCTCTCCCCGCCTGAGAGCACACGGGGGAATGTGACTCCGGGAGTTTCATCCTCTCCCGACGGCACGCGCCGCGCGGCCTCCTCTCCCCGGCCAATTTCCTCCCCGTCGCCTCCCGCCCGGTGTTCGAGAGAGAGGACGATCGGCCCGCCAAGGGCTTCGCTCGAAGCATACACGTTCCCCTCCGCCGCCGAGAGAAACGTCACGTCTGCATTCTTCCAGAGAACCTGACCCGTGACGCAGTCTACCGCAGTGATCCCCTTTCTGCCGGGAAGATCGGGTGTCGCATACCCGTGGAGGAAGAGAACGCCGCGATGAGCCGCTTCAATACCGGTCCACCATTGCTCACCGTAGCTCTTCCCTCTCCACAACATGCCGGAATGATTGACACAGAAGAATGAAGCGGTCTTTGTCTCGATATTTCGTTCTTCCCCCGCGAGCATGCCACCTGAGACGGGGATGAGGCGCCAGATAACACCCTGAGACTCAAATTCCCAGGTTGCGCCCAGTCTCTTTCGACCGAAAATCCGAGCCACGAGAACTTGATAATTCGCGAAAAAAGCCGAGGTTAAGATAGCGACTGGGGGACGGAACTTCAACCCCAATCGCTTATTTGTAGTATTCTTTGAGGTGGGGGAGCATATTTTGCATGGCGCGGCCCCTGTGGCTGAGTGTATTTTTGACTGACATCTCCATCTCTGCCAGGGTCTGCCTGTATCCGAGGGGGAGGAAAAGCGGATCGTAGCCAAAGCCCCCGTTTCCACGGGGTTTTTCGAGGATAGTCCCGCGGCAGATCCCCTCTACCGTGACGGGGTCCCTGCCGGGGGCAACAAACGCGAGGACGCACCTGAAGCGGGCGGCCCGACGGCGTTCCGGGACCCCCTTCATCTCCCTGGTGAGCTTCGCAACATTATCGGCGTATGTCGCGTGCTCACCCGAGTAACGGGATGAATAGACACCCGGATCGCCGTTAAGATAGCCGACCTCGAGTCCGGTGTCGTCACCGAGAGAGGGAAGTCCAGTGGCGCGGGCAACGGCCTGAGCTTTCAGGAGGGCATTTCCTTCGAGCGTTTCCGCGTCCTCGACGATATGACCGACCTGCGGGTAGGCGTCGAGTGTCAGGACTTCGACGCCCTGGTCGACCAGGAGCGCGGAGATCTCCCGTGCTTTGTCGGGGTTGTGTGTGGCAATAACAAGCTGTTTCATAGGATGGACTAATGAACACGCGAGAGCAATGACTTGAGCTGCTTCCGCGCGGATTCTGCCACGGCGCCGGGGAGTATGGTTGTGTGCGCGCCGTCCCTGAGAACCCACGCCCCGTCGATCATGACGTAGCGGACATTCTCCGGTGTTCCCGAATAGACGATTGATGAGTACGGGTTCGAATCATCCGCCGGATTCCAGTAGCGCCCCAGGTCGAGCATCACGAGATCCGCCTTCTTCCCCTTCTCCACTGATCCCACCTCATTTTCGATCCCGAGGGCTCTCGCTCCTCCGAGCGTCGCCATGGAAAACACCGTTTCGGCGTTCATGGCGAGCGGCCCGTGTTCCGGCTTCTGCACAAGCGATGCGAGGCGCATCTCGTGGAAGATATCGAGCGAATTGTTGCACGGCGCGCCGTCAGCCCCGAGCGAGACCGTGATCCCGCTGGCAAGCATATGAGGCACGCGCGCGATTCCTGACCCGAGCTTCAGGTTCGACCCGGGGCAGTGGAGCACCTTGGCGTCTCTTTCCCTGAGGAGCGTAACCTCGGTGTCGCTCACCCAGATGCAGTGCGCGAGGCACGTGTTTGCACGGAGAATGCCGATCCTCTCGAAGAATCCGATATTGTCCGTGCCGCAGCGAGCGCGGACGGCGTCCATCTCTTTCCGGTTCTCCGCCGCATGCGTATGAAAGAGCATGCCCGGGAAGTTCGACGTCATCTCGTGCGCCTCTTTCAGGAGGCGGTCGGTACATGAAAGAACGAAACGCGGGGCCACCGCATACCTGATGCGCCCTGACGCATTCCCGTGCCATTCCTCCGCCTGTTTCAAGGCGGAACGAAGCGCGCCTTCGGTAGTCTCCCGGAGCGCGGGGTAGACGTCGTTCTCGTCCATGAGCGCCTTGCCGATGAACGCGCGGAGCCCCGTCTCCTCAACAGCCCCGGCGATCTCCTCCTCGTGGGCTACGCTCCCCATGTCCATGATCGTCGTGGTGCCGCAGCGGATCAGCTCCGCGATCCCGGTCAACGCTGAAGCGCGCATCGACGAGGCATCGTGCGCCGCCTCATACGGATAGATCTTCAGTCGGAGCCAGTCCAGCAATTCCAGGTCGTCGGCAAGACCGCGGAAGAGCGTCTGGCAGAGATGAACGTGCGTCTGGATGAACCCGGGGATGAGCGTGAGCGCCGGCGCATCCATGACGCGCCCCGCGAACGGGGGGAGTGCACCGAGCTCGCCGGCAGTGAGGACGGATTCTATCTGCGCACCGTTGACGACGACGCCCCCGCGCTTCAATATGCGGCGCCTGGCGTCCATCGTCACGACTGTACCCGCCTTGATGAGTGTTCGGGAGGAGGACTCGGGCATTATTGTCAGGAGCCGACCAGCGCGTCAATTGCCTGGTCGACGGTCTCGATTTCGATGATCTCAACGCCGCTGCGCCGCGCGAGGTTCCGCGTGTTTCCCCGCGGCAAGAGGCAGCGCGTGAAGCCGAGTTTCCCCGCCTCGTTGATCCTCCTGTCAACCTGGCTCACGCTCCGGAGCTCACCCCCGAGACCGACCTCGCCTATGGCGACCGCCGAGGAATTGACGGGTACGTCCCGGAGGCTCGACACGATGGCCAGCGACATGCCGACGTCGCCCGCGGGCTCGTCCACGCGAATCCCCCCCGCGACGTTCACGAAGACATCGTACTGGCCAAGGTGAAGTCCCACACGTTTTTCGAGGACTGCAAGGAGCATCTGGAGCCGGCGCGTGTCAAACCCGGTGGAGCTTCGCTGGGGAACCCCGTAGCTCGTCGGGGCAACGAGTGCCTGCACCTCCACAAGGAGCGGGCGCGTCCCTTCCATGCTCGCCACGACGGCCGAGCCCGATGCGCCGGACCTTCGCTCGGAGAGAAACAGCTCTGATGGGTTCGCAACCTCCCTGAGTCCGCCGTCGCTCATTTCAAACACGCCGATCTCATTCGTCGAGCCAAACCTGTTCTTCATCGCCCGCAGTATCCGGAAGGCGTGCTGGCGCTCCCCTTCGAACTGGAGCACCGTGTCGACCATATGCTCCACGACCTTCGGGCCCGCAATCGCTCCTTCTTTCGTCACATGCCCGACGAGGAACACAGGCATGCTGCCTGCCTTCGCAGCTCGCATGAACATCGCGGTCGCCTCACGGACCTGGCTCACAGTGCCGGGGGCGCTCTCAAGCTGGGGACGGAACATGGTTTGGATCGAGTCGACGATCAGGAGGTCGGGGGGCTGCCGTGCGATGACCGCCTGGATCACGTCGAGGTTGGTTTCCGCAAGCAGAAGAAGCGATTCGGGGGGCTTCACGGCCAGGCGCTCGGCGCGGAGCTTGATCTGGCCGACGGATTCCTCCCCTGTGACGTAGAGCGTCACGCACTTCAGGGCGGATGCCATCTGCATCATCAGCGTCGACTTGCCGATTCCCGGATCGCCGCCGACTAAGACAACGGATCCCGGCACGATCCCTCCGCCGAGGACGCGGTCAAACTCCGGAATGCCGACGGCCGTCCTCGGTTCGGCAACGACATCCACGGAGCCGATCGGCAGGGGGCCTCGCCCGCCGTCGGCCGTTGTTCCCCGCGCGGGCTGCCGTTTTGCGGGAAGCATCTCCTCAACGAACGAATTCCACTCGCCGCAGTTGGGACACTTCCCCACCCAGCGAGCGGACTCATATGCGCACGCCTGGCAGACGTACCTGGTGCGCGGCTGGCTGTTTTTCATGGCAAAATGTAAGGACGACCTTTATGAGATACAACCTTGCAGGGGCATATTACGCTCTTGTGATTGGTTCACAAATGTGTTAACTTCCATCATGCGGACGGTCGAGTTCTATCGCACCGGTTCCGGGGAATGTCCAGTCGAGCAGTTTCTCGACTCGCTATCTGACCAGCATGCCCAAAAGATGGCCTGGGTTCTTCGCCTTGTGGAGCGACTGGATAGAGTCCCGCAACAGTATTTCAAGAAGCTCGAAGGTCCTGATGATATCTGGGAAGTCCGGGTACAATTCGGGGGCACGGCCTATCGTCTCATGGGTTTCTTTGAAAAGGGATCACGGCTCATCCTGACAAACGGCTTTACGAAGAAACAACAAAAGACGCCGCAACGTGAAGTCGAGCTCGCTGTTCATCGGCGAATGGATCATATGCATCGGAGGAAATCATGAACGACGTCGAGAAGTACATCGCCAGGAGAAAGAAGGAGCGGCCCGCTTTTGCAAAGGATTTCGAATCGGGATACGAGGCATTTGAGTTCAGCATCATGTTGCGGCAGGCCCGCGAACGGGCCGGCATCACCCAGGAGAAGATTGCCAGAAAACTGCGAACCAGGAAATCCGCAATCTCCCGCATCGAGAACCACGCCGAGGATATCAGGCTCTCAACCCTCGAGAAGTATGCGAGAGCCCTGGGTATGCGATTGAAAGTTCAACTTACCGAATAGTCTTGCGCGCCTCTTCTTCCGAACGCGATAGCGCATTGCCCTACCGTATACTTATTGCCGTCTCGCTAGCATTCTGGCCTCTGATTGCCAGCGCCCAGACGCCTGCGCCCCCGAAGCGCGAGGTACGGGCTGTCTGGCTCACCACCGCCGCAGGGCTTGACTGGCCACACTCCACGGACAGGGCGGAGCAGCAGGCATCGCTCCGCGAGATCGTCCGCCGCCTTAAGTCATACAACTTCAACACGATATTTTTCCAGGTGCGCTCGCGCGGGGACGCATATTATCATTCCGCGTATGAGCCCTGGGCGGACAACCTGACGGGGACGCTGGGCAAGGACCCGGGTTGGGACCCTCTCGCCTTCCTGATCAGCGAGGCCCACGCCGTCGGGATCGAGGTCCATGCCTGGTTTAATGTTTACAAGGTGAGGGCAAACGGGTGGGTCCCCCTCTCCACGCCTCCGCACATTTCCCGGGCGCATCCGGGATGGGTCTTCAGTTACCAGGGGGAAGGGTGGCTTGACCCGGGGATCCCCGATGTCAACAACTACCTGCTGAACGTCGTCCTTGACCTTGCCCGGAACTACGATATCGACGGGATCAACTGGGACTACCTCCGGTATCCGGGGAGGGATTTCTCCGACAACGATTCATACCGGCGGTACGGTCTCGGTGTCCCGAGGGACCGGTGGAGGAAGGAAAACCTGGATCGGTTCGTCACCACGGCCTATGAACGACTCACGCTCATCAAGCCACTTCTTAAAATAGGGGCATCACCTCTCGGGATATACGGGACCGATACCGCGTTCGTCTCACACGCCGCGGGAGAGTACTATCAGGACACACGCACGTGGCTTCGCACAGGGAAGCTCGACTATGTGGCCCCGCAGATTTACTGGGTGATGGGGGGCGCGCACGGCGAGCCGGATTTCTCTGTGCTCGTCCCGGCATGGCAACACCTGGCGGGAGAGCGGCAGGTGTACGCGGGTATCGGCGCCTACAAGCAGGACGTTTCTCGGGAAATACTCCACGAGATCGACTTCGCGAGGCAATCAGGAACGGCCGGGGAGTCGTTCTTCCGCTATGCGAGCATCGCAACTGACGGGAGGCTGACAAGCCGATACTCCGAGCCCGCTCTGATTCCCCCGATGCCGTGGAAGGACGCGGCATCCCCTCCGCCGCCCGCTCAGCTCGCGGTCACGGAGACGACGACAAACGTGTTTTACGTCCAGTGGATACCGGCGGAAGCGGTGGCGGAGAGATCGCACGCCTCCCGCTACATCCTCTATCGCTGGACGTCGCCGAAGATCCCGTTCGATGACCCCTCGGCGATCGCCCGGATCGTCCCGGGATGGACGACCTCCTGCTCCGACACGGTGAGCGTGCCCTCGGGCGGCGCCTACTACTATGCGCTGAGTGCGCTCAACGCAGCCAACTCTGAAGGGGCGCCGTCGCAGGTGTCGACGGGCACAGTGAAGGAATTCCTCTCGATGAAGGTGAAGCTCACGGAGCTTACGGGTCTCTCTGCCTCACTCTCGCCCCGGGACGGGACACCGCGCATGGTCGCCTACTCGCTGGCCCGGCGCGTTCCCGTGACGCTCGACCTCGTCACGAGCCAGGGAAGTTCGGACTCGGTCGTGGCGACGCTCGTGAACGATACGCAGGAATCCGGCATCTATATCGTGGGACTCAAAGGGGTTCAGTTTTCACCGGGGAAGTACCTCGTGCGCCTCAGGGCGGGAGATTCCACGGTGGAGCAGCCATTCGAACTGCCGTAGAGCATCGCGTTTCAGCCGCCGGGAGCCGGATGGACGTTTGCCCTCCCGGCGGGGAAGGTATTCGACGCGTAGTGTAATACCTGGTTGGAGCGAGCGTTCCTCTTCCCCGGCTCTTTGATTCCCGGCAAAAGTCTCTTACCTTTATTACCCGAATCCAGAAATTCTCTCCGAAAGGACGCCCGTGAAACGCATTCTTCCTCTTCTGCTGTGGGCGGCGCTGATTGCGCCGGCCCTCCACGCGCAGCAATACCTGGTGAAATTCGCAACGCTCGCGCCCGAGGGGAGCTCTCCCGTCAAGGTAATGCGGGACTTCGACAAGGCCATCCGCGAACAGAGCGGCGGGCGCGTGGGATTCAAGATCTACGCGGGGGGAGTGGCAGGAGACGAAAAGGACGTCGTCCGGAAGATCAAGCTCGGACAGTACAATGCCGCCGGGTTCACGGGAGTCGGCATCAACGAGATCGCAAAGAAGGTGCGCATCCTGGACGCGCCGTTTCTCTTCAAAAACCACGACGAGGTGGACTTTATCGTCGACAAGTTCGACAAAGAGTTCGAGCAGGCAATTGAGGAGGGAGGGTTCGTCCTTCTGGGCTGGGCCGAAGTGGGGCTCGTCTATATATACTCCGACATGCCCGTGGCATCGGCCGACGACCTGAAGAAGACGAAGATCTGGATGTGGGAGGGCGATCCAATAGCCGAAGCGGCGTTCCAGGCGATCGGCGTATCTCCGATTCCTCTTTCCATCACAGACGTCAGCACGTCGCTGCAGACGGGGATGATCAACACGGTGTACACTCCCCCCTACGAGCTGGTCGCACTGTCGTGGTACACGCGCGTGAAATACATGCTGGGGGAACCGCTGGCCAACAGCCAGGGGGCAGTGCTGATCTCGAAGAAGATGTTCGATTCGATGCCGAAGGACCTGCAGGACATCCTGCTGACAAACGGCAAGAAGTACTTCCGTCAGCTCACGCTCGACAGCCGAGAGGAGAACAGGAAGGCGATCACCACGCTGAAAGAGAAGGGGATGACGGTCATCGCACCGTCGAAAGAAGTCGCCTCCCAGTTCGAGGCCACGGGCAAGAAAGCCCGGCAGCTGCTCGTGGGAAAGCTCTTTTCACAAGAGTTCCTTGACCAGGTCGAATCCGCGCTCCACACGTACCGCCAGGAGCACGGCAGGTGAAACTCATCAGGCTGCTCGACCGGATCATCACAAGCCTGATCACCTGGCTCCTGGTGATCTTCTTCGTGCTGATGCTGGGCATCGCGGCGCTCCAGGTGGTTCTCCGAATATTCTTCCACACCGGCATCCTCTGGGGAGACATCGCCGCCCGGCACATGGTCCTCTGGGTCGGTTTCTTCGGGGCCTACATGGCCACCCGGGACGACAAGCACTTTCATATCGACGTGCTTACCCGGTTCCTCAGCCCCCGGCTGAAGGGATGGTTTGCCGCGTTCTCCGACCTCTTCGCCATCGTGATCTGCTACTTCATGCTCCAGGCGAGCCTGACGTTTATCGACGTCGGGATGGATGCGGACTCCATGCTCTTCCTGCAGGTGTCGCAGCGCGCCGCGGCGTACATCGTCCCGCTCGGGTTCGGGCTGATCATGGTCCAGTTTATTTTCCGGATGATCGAAAGCGTCGCCGCAGCCATCCGCGGTGAAACGCCCGGGGGAGGCGCCTCGCCGCAACTGCCATCCGACACTACGCCGCTGGCGGACTCAGCACCGCCCGGGCCCGGGCAAATCCCGCCGGCGATGAAGCCGACAGGAGGCGCATCATGAGCGTCTGGCTTATCATCGTCATACTCGGCCTCCTTGCGCTCGCCGGAGCGCCTCTCTTTGCGATCATCGGGGCGATCGGCCTTATCGCGTTCACATCATCGGGCACCGACACGTCGGCAATGATCGCCGAGCTGTACCGGCTGGTGGATCTCCCGGCGCTCATCGCGATCCCGCTATTCACGTTTGCCGGGTTCCTCCTGGCGGAAAGCCAGGCGCCGAAGCGGCTAATCAAGCTCGCGGAATCCCTCTTCGGGTGGATGCCGGGCGGCCTCGCGGTGGTCGCGCTGTTTTCAACCGCCATTTTTACTGCATTCAGCGGTGCCTCGGGCGTCACCATCATCGCCCTCGGGGGACTGATTTACCCGGCGCTCCTGGAGCAGAAATATCCCGAGCGCTTCTCACTCGGTCTCGTGACGACATCGGGGAGCCTGGGCCTGCTCTTTCCGCCGTCACTCCCCATCATCCTCTACAGTATCATCGCCGGCGTCAACATCGACCACCTGTTTATGGCGGGGCTGCTCCCGGGGATACTGCTCCTCATCATCCTCTCAATTTATGCGACCAGGACGGGAATCCGCGCGCACGTGCCGCGGACGCCCTTCACATGGAGCGCGGTCTGGACATCGCTGAAGGATGCCGCCTGGGAAGCGCCCCTGCCCGTCGTGGTGGTGGGTGGAATATACGGGGGGATATTTACGGCGACGGAAGCCGCCGCGGTGACGGCGGCCTACGTGCTGATCGTGGAGGTATTCATACACAGGGAGATCAAGCTCACGAGCGACCTTCCCCGCGTCGTCAGGGAGAGCATGATACTGGTGGGCGCGATCCTCGTCATGCTCGGATCGGCAATGGGGGTGACGAGCTACCTGATCGACGAGCAGATCCCGATGAAGCTGTTCGCGTTCATCAGCGCCTACGTGAACAGCAAGACCGTGTTCCTGATCATCCTGAACTTCTTCATCCTGGTGATGAACATGGTGGAGATCTTCTCCGCCATCATCATCGTGGTCCCCCTGATCCTGCCGGTGGCGCTCCAGTACGGCGTGGATCCGATACACCTGGGGATCATCTTCCTGCTGAACCTCGAGATCGGCTACATGACCCCGCCGCTGGGACTGAACCTCTTCCTGTCGAGCATCAGGTTCAACCGCCCGCTCACGAAGGTGTACCGGTCCGTTGTTCCGTTTTTCATACTGCTGGTGCTGACGCTGCTGCTGGTGACGTACCTCCCGCACCTGAGCCTCGTGCTGCTCGGCTCGGGGCAGTAGCAGGAGCCGTCAGAAGAGGTCGGATTTCTTCGCCAGGAGCATCTCGGCCTTCTTCTTCGCGATCGCATTTGCCAGGCGGAACTCGGGGAGTATCTCGAGCGATGCATCGCGGACCTTGCCGAGGAGCTCGGAGAAGAGCTCCTCGTTCTGCGTCGGGACGGCGTATGCGGTCGCCTCGTAGTCGTATGTGATCAGAAACTTCCCTCCCGATATCCGGACCGCTTTGTCGAAGTACGCCTTCGCTCTCTCGGGATTCCCACCCAGCATCTTCGGCCGCATGCCGGCGAGCGTGCCGAGGAAGAGATCAGCGCCGCCGTAATAGTAGGTCGAATCGGCGCGTTCCACGAATTCCATCATCGCTTCCGCCTTCGGCAGGTCGGCAAGCGCCGAAGGCTCCGTGAGCGACAACTGGATATAGCTCCCGAGTCCGAACGCACTCCAGAACACACCCGGCACGTCGTCCTTCCCGCGCGTCGCGAGCTCGGCTTTCAGTTCGTCCACCGTCCCGTCAAGTGCCCTGGCGAGGCGCGCATCGCGCCGCAGGATCCTGTACCCGAAGTCCCTCCCCCGCAGGTAGAAGTCTCTCGCGCGCACGTCGTCCGTCCCTTCCAGGAACCCGAGCGCGTAGCTCGAGTAGCCCTGGCTGAGAAGCCGCAACAATCGTTCGTTGTCGGGGTCGCTCTTGAGCATGACCTCGAGAAGCTTCAGGTTGCCGGGGAGGGCCTGCTCGGCGAACGCGAGATCGCTCTCGGAGGTAAACGCCTCGAACCCGTCGTCGGCGATCCCGCCTACGGTGGAGACCGCTATGGTGCGGATGCAACCGGCAAACGCGAAAATTGACAGGAATGCGAGTAGGATGGGAAGTCTCATGGGTCGGTCCTGTGGAAGAGTGTGCCAAGATAGCAAAAAAAGAGCGAAGTCTCCACGCCTCGGGCGTATAGTACCGATTCAACGATATAGAAGGAGCAACTGACTTGCGCTTCCGCAGCGAACTGAGTACGTTTCCGGTAAGGAAGCCGCGGACGCACGCCATGAAGAAGATCGCTCTCGTCGCTCTCGTGACACTCTTCGCGGGTTGCTCGGACAGGGGATTTGACCTCGCGCCGACGATCCCCGGTCAGGGAGGCTATGATATCCTCGTTCGCGGAGAGGTGCTCACGTGCACACTCGGCCAGACATTCCCCATCGTGCTGAACGTCAACGCCGACGGGGGGTACCGCTGGGACTACACGATCGTCGAGCCACAGGTCATCCGGCTTGACAGCTCATCGACCCGACCCCAGTATCCCAACACGGTCGGCGGGACATCCATCCAGACGTTCTACTTTCACGCTATCGGCGTCGGAAGCTGCAGGATCCTGATGATCCAGCACCGCGCGTGGGAATCCACCGTACCGCCGATAGAAGCCGTCGAGTACGATATTACCGTTCGTCCATAGTCACCGCCAGTACCCGGGCTGCCGGAGGAGGAGAGCATGAAGAGAGAAGCGGCAGCCGCCGCGCTACGCCAGTCCCCGGCACGGCAGGTGGCCGGTTTCATCGCAAAGTTCGATCCCCGCATCGCGAGGCTTCTCACCTCATCACGCAGGTCTCTCCGCCGCAAATTTCCCACAGCCGTCGAGCTGGTATACGACAATTACAACGCCCTTGCCATGGGTCTCGGACCGAACGAGCGGACATCCGAAGTGTTCGTGTCGCTCGCCGGCTTTGCCCGTGGCGTTTGTCTCTACTTTACCCAGGGGAAGAAACTCCCCGATCCTCACCGGATTCTCGAGGGCAACGGCAACCAGGGGCGCTTCGTCCGCCTCGAGCGGACATCGCAGCTTGATGAGCCTCCCGTCGAGCAGCTCCTCCGCGCCGCGGCCCGATCCGGCAAAACGCCGCTTCCACGGACCGGAAAGGGCTATACCGTCGTCAAATCCATATCCGCGAAACAGAGGCCGCGGAGACCATGAAACAACGGGGGTCCTGACACAGTATATACTTACAGAAGGCGTGGCTACACTGAGGTGTACTGGAAGCACGGTCATGACAGAGACAACTCACACGACCCCCCGTCTGATCCCGACGCTCCGGGACGACATCGCGCACGGGGGAATAGTCGATGAACTGAGGCGCGAGGCCGGCGAAATCGAGGACTTCTACCTCGACCAGGACGAACGGGACCGGCTCCAGGGCAAGAGCGCGCTGGGGCGGGCGGCCCTCCTTTCCTGGTGGGTGGTCAAGCACTCGATACTCAAGCTGACATCGGCCCGGAGGATCCTCCTTCTCCTCGGCATCGTGCTGGTGTTCGCAGACATTTCGTTCAGCACGGAGGACAACCACCTCCGTTTCCAATTCACGGGCCTCGGCGCGGCCTGCCTTGTCCTCGTGATCATACTCGAGCTGAAAGACAAGCTCCTGGCGCGCGACGAGCTGGAATCGGGCCGCGCTGTGCAGCTTGCCATGAGCCCCGAGCCGTCACCGGCGGTACCGGGCTGGGACGTCTGGCTGTATACCCGTTCTGCGAACGAGGTGGGGGGAGACCTGGTGGACTTTCTCCGGCTTGAGGGAGGGAGGTCCGCCGCGGTCGTCGGTGACGTTGCCGGGAAAGGTCTCGCCGCGGCGCTCTTCATGGTAAAAATCCAATCGACGCTCCGGGCTCTTGCGCCGGACTACGCCTCGCCGGCCGATCTCATGGCGAAGCTCAACGCGATCCTCCTCAGGGACGGGCTGCCCGGGAAGTTCGCATCTCTCGTCTACGTCGCGATCGATTCGCCCTCGGGGGACATACGGCTCGTCAACGCAGGACATATGCCGCCCGTGGTCGTTTCCGGGGAGGGTGTCGCGGAACTCCCGAAGGGGAACGCGGCGCTCGGACTTGCACCGTTGACGCTCTTCCAGGGGCGCGACGTGCATCTTGCCGCGGGTGACACGCTCGTCGTCTACTCCGATGGGGTCACCGAAGCGCAAAACAGTGCGGGAGAGTTTTTCGGACCCGACCGGTTCAAGGCTCTCTGCGCCGGGTGCCGCGGCATCGCCGCACAGCCGTTCGGCATGCGGATCCTCGAGGCCGTCTCCCGCTTCGAAGGGAACGCACGACGCAGGGACGATCTCTCGCTGGTGGTTCTCCGCAAGGCAGGCTAACGCTTCTCCTTCTCTCCACTCCCCCCCGGCACGCTGGGCACCGCGCGCGGTGCGCTCCATTTTGCATGTCCTCCCAAAATCCCCTATTTTTGCATTGCACGAGCGTTGCATTCGGGGAGCGGGATGAAGATACTTGTTGTCGAGGACGAGAAGAAAGTCGCCCGCTTTATCCAGGCCGGCCTCGAAGAGGAGAACTATGACGTGGAGACCGTTCACGACGGCGAAGCGGGTCTCCAGGCGGCCGTCGACGGATCATACGATCTCCTGATCGTCGACGTGATGCTCCCGCGCATGAACGGCCTCCAGCTCACGACTTCTTACAGGAGGTCGGGAGGAGCCACACCCATCCTGATACTGACGGCCAAGACCAGCACCGAGGACAAGGTGTCGGGACTGGACAGCGGGGCGGATGACTACCTGACAAAGCCTTTCGCCTTCGCGGAATTGCTCGCGCGGATCCGTTCGCTCCTGCGACGGGGGGCGCTGGAAAAAAGCACGATCCTGTCGATCGGAGACCTCGAGCTGGACACGGTCACGCACAAGGCGAAGCGGGCGGGAAAGACGATCGACCTCACCGTGAAAGAGTACGCCCTCCTGGAATTCTTCCTGCGCAACAAGGAGCGCGTGCTCAGCCGGTCGATCATCTCCGAGCACATCTGGGAGTATAACTTCGACACGGGGACGAACCTGATCGACGTCTACGTGAACCACCTCCGGTCGAAGATCGAATCGGGGTTCGACGGCAAGCTGATACACACCGTGCGGGGGGTCGGCTACGCACTCCGCGAGGAATAGGTCGTGAAACTGCGCATCCCATCCATCAGGGCGCGACTCACCGTCTGGTACACGCTCCTCGTGTTCTCGACGATGCTCCTGTTCG
>DATJAS010000032.1:0-109460 GCA_035516035.1 Bacteroidota bacterium
GCGGCGCGGAACGTCACCGGGAGGCGGAGGCGCCGGGATTCCGCAAGGACGCGGATAACTTCCTCTTCCGTTTCGACTTTGACGACGACTTTCGGGATGAGGCGGTAGAAACTCGCATCGGTGCCCCAGGCAAGCGTGCTCAACTCGTCGTGGAGGAGTCGGGACGGTGGGAAATGGGGAGAGAGGCGCGCGTGGAACTCGAGGTAGGGGCCGGAGAGCATCGGGAGAGGTCAGCGCATGTCACACACCGGGGACTCCACGGCAACGCCAGTGGCTCTGTAATGAAGGGATTCCGAGTTCGAGCGAATTGCCAGACGACGCTCGATCCACTCAATCATTTGGACTCAGGGGGAGAAGGCGGAGCGGGCGGAGGGGGCGGGGGGGGATCCTTCATCGACTTCTCGACTCCCTCCTGGATGTCCTTCATCGCGTTCCGGAACTCCCTGATCCCCTTCCCGAGGTTCTTCCCCAGCTCCGGCATCTTCTTGGGCCCGAAGAAAATCAGGATGACCAGGAGGATGACAATCAGCTCTCCGCCGCCGACGTTCTCAAACATAACGCTCCCGCGCTGTACGAAATATTCTGCATTAATATATTGCAGTTTCCGCTGATTTGCAAGAAATTGGCGGCAACATCAGGGATATGCCATGAACCCTCGTACCATACTACACTCTGTTTTTCCGAGCGTTCTCCTCAGCGTGGCCCTTGCTGCCGCACAGGTACCGGCCGTGAAGACCGGTATCGAGGTCCTCAGGGACGACCACTTTGCGCTTCTCAAGGGTAAGAGCATCGGGCTGATCACCAATCCCACCGGCGTCGACGCACGCCTCCGTTCGACGGTTGACATTCTCACGCACGCGAGCGGCGTCCGCGTAGTCGCCCTTTTCGGCCCGGAACACGGGGTCAGGGGAGACCATGCGGCGGGAGACAGGGTGGAGACCTCGGTCGACCGGGCGACGGGCCTCCCGGCATACTCCCTTTACGGGAAGACAAGGAAGGCCACGCCGGAGATGCTCCAGGGTATCGACATGCTCGTCTATGACATCCAGGATATCGGGTGCAGGTCCTACACGTACATCAGCACGATGGGACTTGCCATGGAGGCGGCAGCGGAGCGGAACATCCCGTTCGTCGTCCTGGACAGGCCGAACCCGCTCGGGGGGGTGAGGGTGGAGGGAAACACGGTCGCCCCGGGCTTCGAATCGTTCGTCAGCCAGTACCCGGTCCCCTATGTCTACGGACTGACGTGCGGCGAGCTGGCGCGCTACCTGAACGGGGAAGGACTTCTGAAGGGAGGCATCCGGTGCTCTCTGACCGTTGTGCCGATGAAGGGATGGAAGCGTGACATGCAGTTTGAGTCGACAGGGCTGCCGTGGGTGCCGGCCTCACCCCACGTCCCGGAACCTGAATCGCCGCTCTATTATGTCTCTTCAGGGATGATGGGGGAGCTGGGCGTGATCTCTGAAGGAGTCGGCTATACGCTCCCGTTCCAGATCATGGCCGCGGAGTGGATGGACGCCGCGGCCATGGCCGATTCGATGAACGCCCTCGGGCTTCCGGGCGTCCTCTTCCGGCCTATCACGTTCAAGCCGTTTTACGGGACATGGAAAGACAGGGAGCTCCACGGCGTCCAGGTCCACATCCTGCCCGGCTCGGCGGTAAACCTGATGAGCATCCAGTTTCTCTTCATGCAGGAGAACAGCGTGCTCTACCCGGAGAAGAATCCGTTCGCGCTCGCGGAGCCGGGCAGGCGCGCCTCATTCGACAGGGTGGCCGGGAGCGACAGCGTCCGCATTCTCTTCACGCAGAGGATGCGCTACGAGGACGTCCGGGCGTTCCTGGGAAAGGACGTCGGGGGGTTCAGGGAGAGGGCGAAGAAGTACCTGCTCTACTGAGTCCCGCGGTCGTTGCAATCACGATCCGTTGGTCATTGCGAGCGTTCTTTGCGAAGCAATCCTGGCCGAGATTGCTTCGGCACGCCTCCGGCGTGCCTCGCAATGACAGTTGATGGCTTCGCCATGACCCGCTCCGCGGGTCACTTAATGAACAAGAGCTTGCGTACGGCCGCGAACGAACCGGCCTGCAGCCGGCAGAAGTAGACGCCGCTTGAGAGATTCTGCGCGTCGAACGTGACGGTGTGACTTCCGCTGTTCTGCCGATCACTGACAAGCGTCCTGACTTCCCTTCCCAGGATATCGTATACTTTCAGCGTTACGTCGCTGCCGGCTGAAAGACGGTACTCGATGGTCGTCGCCGGATTGAAGGGATTGGGATAATTCTGCGCGAGCTCGAAGAGCGGGGGAGCTTGCGCACCCCCCGCGATCGATGTGACTTGCCCGGGATATTTCAGCCGCAGATTGTCCACGTAGATGTTCCCGGAAGTCACCTGCCCCTGGACGCTCACGACGGCAAGCTGGATCTGGATCTGTCTCAGCGTCACGGGCCACTGGGGGACGCCCGAGAGCGACGTGAGCCCTGCCACCGGCGCGTTTACCCAGTCGAAGGCGACGCTGTCGTTCAGGAACTTCTTACCCGAACCCCGGAAGATTGACGAGTCGAGGTCGGAGAAAAGGTAGGACAAGCGATGGTTCCGTCCGTCCGACCTGACATCCAGGTAGATGGAGTCGGGGATTCCGAAGACAGGGAGTGTTTTGTTCAGGTAAACCGAGTATGACGTGTTTGACGGGTCGTACGTGCACTGATAATGAATCCTGAAAGAAGCGCTCCCCTCGGATTTCTGGCCGGTTGAGAGCGTGACAGAGAGTGAATCGAGGTTCAACCCGCTCCAGGTCCAGCCGCTCAGGCTGTCAAACGAATCGAACGCGACCATGCCGGCGGCGCTCTGGACGCTGATCGTGCTCGTGTCGCTGTGTGCGGCGAGCGAAGCGATGATTTTCGTTGTGCCGTTCGCTCTCCCCTTGAACCTGCCCGTGGAATCCACCGTTCCCACCAGGGGGCTCGTGGATGTCAGTTTAAATGACGTCATCGGCAGGGGATGCTGCACCGAATCCCCATCGAACGCGGATGCGGTCATCTGCACGGCGCGGATCGTGTCCGTCACTGTGAATTTCGGACTCAGGACGACATAGGCAACGGCAAGCGTCCTGACGAAACTGGAGTCGGTCACGCCGTTGCACTTCGCGTACACATACCCGCTGTCTGCATGACCGACCGGGGTAAAGACTCCGTACGGCGCAATCGTCCCGATCCTGCTGTCGCACGAATACTGCACAATGGACTGTGGCAATATGATGGAGTTCCCGTTTGTATCAAGCGCCGTGGCGTGAAACGTGTATGTATCGTACTGGAAGACACTTAATCCGTGCGCGGTGAGCCGCATGGACGTAAAACTCTGCGGCGAAGAGCTTGAGAGCACGAGCAGGGAGTAGAGGAAGTTCGAGCCGAAAGAGGGGAGGCTGTCAATCCCGCCTCCGTGGCCCTGGCCGGGGAAGTACATGCCCTGATTATAGATTCCCAGGCGCGTGGCGTATCTCTCGATCGCAATGCCGCCGTAGAGCATGATGCCGAAATTGGTCGACACGGCGCTGTCCTGCGGCACGATCGTGTCGTCCAGACCATCGATGCTTGCGATCGGCGGTTCGCCGGCATTGATCCAGGCCGGGTTCACGATCCCCCCGGCATAATTGATGATCCCCGAAATCGCGCTTGAGTGTCCCGGGTTTCCGCTCGTCCCTTCAATGTCACCCCACTTCGCCTGGTTGACGCCCGCCGGGATTTCGGACTCGTCCCAGTACGCATAGTGGACCGCGATCATCGATCCGGCAGATGATCCCTCCAGGAATATCTTCGACGTGTCGATCCCGTACTGGGCTGCATGCGCACGGAAGAACCGGACAGCCGCCTTCGCATCCTGGACTCCCCGGAGCAACGCCTCCAGGATCGATGTGACGTTTGATGAGATTTCGACGCCGATCCTGTAGTCGATCGTCGCCGCAACATACCCTCTCGTGGCAAAGTCGATGCATTCAGGTGTCATCTCGCTCCTGCTGCCGCTCACCAGGCTTCCGCCGTGAATGCCGATCACGAGGGGTCTCAACTTCACTGTGTCGCCCGTGGGCTGATACACATCCATCAGCAGCGTGTCGGTTTTCCCGAGAATATCAACATTCATGCCGAACGGGATGCCTGTTCCAGTCGTTACGGATGGAAAGATGACGTCCCTGTATCGTGTCCCGCCGGTGGCCGTGGAGACGCAGCAGGCGAGGAGTATTGTTCCGGGTATGGTGATGAGAAAGCGGGAAATTCTGTTCATGAGTGTACCTCCTGGTTCAGACGTGTGTGCGGTCCTGCGGCAGATTGAGATGAACGGAGAGATCCCGGCCGTCTAAAAGCTTACCTTCCCGGTTCCCCGCTGCTCCTTCTTCCAGTCGGCGGTGGCATGGAGATCGCAGGGTCCCGGACGGGTCTTTTCCGTGAAATACTCCAGCATCTTCGACGGGCAGTACGGCGTGGCGAGCTTCTTCGATTCGACGCAAATGGAATCTGCGCTCACGTCGGGGGGAGGCTCGAAGTATTCGAGCGGCAGGGCGATCTTCGGATCGTCGTAGACGTAGCGCATAAACCGGCCCCAGATGGGCGCCGCGGCCCTCCCTCCCTGTCCGTCCCAGGTCGTGAAGTGCACGCTCGGGTCGTCGAACCCGACCCAGACCGCCGCGGAGATCTGGGGCGTGAATCCCACGAACCACGCGTCCGCGAAGTCCGTCGTCGTCCCTGTCTTCCCGGCGGCCGGGAGCTGGAAGAAGTCGCGGACGCGGCTCCCCGTGCCGCCGTTCACCACTCCCTCGAGCATCGAAGTCATGATGAATGCCGTCGCGTCGCTTAATACCTCGCGTCGGGTGGTCGAGCTTTCCTCAAGGACGTTCCCGTCCTTGTCCTCGATTCGCGAGATTGCGCAGGGCTCGACGTGCACTCCCTTGTCGGCAAAGACCGCGAAGGCCGACGCCATCTCCAGCGGCGAGACATCGCCGACACCGAGGGCAAGCGACGAGACCGCGGGGAGCGGGGACGTAATCCCCATCCTCCGCGCGTAGGCGATGACCTGCTCGACGGGAGAGATTTCCAGGATTGCGCGCACGGCCACGAGATTGATGGAACGCTTGATGGCCTCCCGGATTGTGCTCTTCCCGCCGAATGACCCGTCGAAGTTGGAGGGAGTCCACCGCTTACCGTCCGGCATCATGATCGTCACCGGCTGGTTCAACAGCTCGTACGTGGGGGCGTACCCGTTATCGATCGCCACGGTATAGACAAACGGTTTAAACGCGGAACCGACCTGCCGGCGGATCTGCGTCACGTGGTTCAGGCCGTACCGGGACGACTTCGGGTCCGCCCCTCCCACCATCGCGAGGATCCCGCCCGTCTTCACATCGATCGCCACGAACCCCGTCTCGATCGAGGAGGCGACCCGCCTGACGGAGTCCTGCCATGCCTGGTTCCTGAGGTACTCCCGGCGGATGTTGTCGCGATCGTCCAGCGTGAGTGCCATCCGGTACGCGGGCGATGCGGCGATCGCCGCATCGATGACGTGGTTGTTGGCCTCGCGCTGTTTCGCCCAGCTCCACTGCTTGTTGAAGAGAGGCTGGTACTCCGCAAGATGCTCCGCCACCGCGCGGTCGGCATCGCGCTGCATGCGGCTGTCAAGCGTGGTGTACACCGAGAGCCCGTCGCGGTAGAGGTCGAACCCGTATTTCTCCGCCTTCCTGGTCATGAGCTGGCGGATGTACTCGACGAAATGCGGCGCGATCCCGCCATCCCCCTGGTCGTCGGCACCGCGCACCTGGAGCTTCTCGGCCAGCGCCTCCTTCGCCTGCGCCGGCGAGATGTAGTCGTACTTGAGCATCTGCGTGATGACCGTGTTCCGGCGCTGCAGCACGCGCTCGGGGTGTTTTCCCGCCGGGTCGTAGTAACCGGGCCCTTTGAGGAGCGCGATCAGCGTCGCCGTCTCCCCCAGCGTCAGGTCCGCAGGCGTTTTCCCGAAATAGACGTCCGCCGCCGAGGCGAGCCCGTATGACCCGTGGCCGAAATAGACCACGTTCATGTAGAACTCGAGGATCTCGTCCTTGGTGAACGTCCGTTCCAGCTCCACGGACGTCAGGAACTCCCGGATCTTCCGCGTGATGATATCGAAGATGTTCCTGTCGTTGTGCCCCAGGTAGAGATTCCTCGCGAGCTGTTGCGTGATCGTGCTCGCCCCCTCCTTCAGGCGGAGCGCGAAGACGTTCTTGACCATCGCCTTCATGAAGCGCACCAGGTCCACTCCCCAGTGGCTGTAGAAGTCTTTATCCTCGGTGGCGATCAGCGCGTCGATGGCGCTCCGGGGGATCTCGGCGAGCGAGAGATGCGTCCTGTTCTTGATGTAGAACTGGCCGATCACCTCGCCGTCGGCAGAGAGGACTTTTGTGGCTAGCTCGGCCCTGGGGTTTTCTATGCGGGCGAGTGAAGGGAGGCCCTCGAGGAGGTACCGGAGGTAGAAGCCGCCGAAGAGGAGGAGCACCGCCGCACAGGCAGCGACAAGGAGCGCCCTGCGCGACATCCGCGCGCGAAGCCGGCTCCGGAGGCGCCTGTAGAGGGGGTCGTTGAAGTACTTCTCCATTTCCTCCGGAGTGTACTTCGCGCGCCCCCCCCCCTCGTCCAGGTCGTTCTTGTCCTCGTCCGCCATCCGGTCGCCGGTCTTTGCAGTCAAGATAGAAATCGTTCCGGTTTACCGCAAGATGCGGACCGGCGTTCCATTAGCTGCAGCCGGGAATGACGAAGAAGACCGACCAGAGCACAAACAGCAGGATACGTATTCTGAAGCGCCGAGACCTGAGCATCGCACATGCCTCCGATGTCCGGCCGCGCCCCGCCCGCCAAAATGCAGAGGGCCTTCCATCCTTGGACGAAAGGCCCTGGCAATGAACGGGGTGCGCTAAATCAATGTACGGAGCGGAAGGACGACAAGCAAACCGCGTGAGATTGCCTCGCCAAAGTGCGGCGTGGTCCAAAAAACGGCTCCCGCCTTCGGCGGGACGCAAAGAACGCGCTTCGCAAAGAACGCTCGCAATGACAGCGAGGTCCCCGTGGGGCGATGTCAGTCGGACACCGGCTCGAGCGGGAGATCCAGCCAGGCGAGCCCGATGTCCCGGCCCATGTGGGAGGTGCTTTCGCCCGGGCAGCCGTCGTACAGGAGCGCGAGCTTCCTTCCCGCGGCAACCACGGAAGGCATCCCCACCGCCCCGTGCGCCCAGGTGCAATTCTGACCGTCAAGGACGATCGCCTTGTCGCGCGTGTTCCAGGTGTTCAGGTCCTTTGACCAGTAGACCCAGATTGCGTCGGCGTATTCCCCTCCGTGGTCATCGATCCCGATGTGGTTCGTGAAGAGAAACCAGGTGCCGTTCGATGGTTCAAAATAGAGCGACGAGTTCTCTATCTGCTCGGCCAGGGGGACGATCGGGGCGGGGTCCGGACTCCAGCGGCCGTTCAGGTCGTTCGTGCGGGCGATGCCGAGCGTCCGCATCGTGTTGTGGTGCTCGTCAAATATCGAGGCGCTGAAGAATTGGAGATACCCGCCCCCCGATTTCACGATGAACCCGGGGCTCGCCGTGATCGTGTAGTAAGTACTATCTGTGGGGGCAAATGGTACAACGTCGTACTGCTTTTCCCACGGCCCCCGGGGGGAGCGGGCGCGGGCTTTGAGCGTCAGGTACGGGAACGAGGGGATCCTGTCGGGAGGCGGCGACGTGTGGGGCGTCCCCAGGTAGAACATGTGCCAGGTGTCTCCTTCGCGGATGACCCAGGGCGCTGAAGCGCTCTTTGCATCGGGGCTCTCCGGCGTGCCCAGGCGCAGGGCCGGGCCTGACCTGGTCCAGTGCACGAAGTCCGTGCTGGTCGCCAGGCACGCAAGCCAGCCTGTGGGTCCCGCTCCGTCATAGTGCATATAATAGATGCCGCTATCCTCGAACGCGATCGCTTCCCTTGCGCCGTACCAGTCGCAGCTATCAGGGCCGTCGCCGTGGCGCAGCACCACGCCCGTGTCGTGCGCCGTCATCCGCTTTGTTGCCTGGGGGCGGCCGTCGGAGTACTGCCTGAAGACGTACGGCCGACCGTTCAGGGCTGTTTGCTCATTTGACCGGTGGCAGGAGCAGAGGGCGGCTGCCGCCGCGAGGAGAAGGATCGAGAGAGTCTTCATGGATTTTCCAGTCAGTTATCTGACGGTGAGCGTGTCGATCCTGAGCGGCAGCGACGGGTCCCGCACGAACCGCAGCCTGTACGCCTTCACTTCGCCCGGACGGATCACCCCACGGATCGTGAAATCGTCCGACTCCGGCTCCCTGTAGACGCTGATGCTGACCCAGAACGGACCCCCGCGCTCACCGGTCACGGTGAGTGTGTAAGCACCATCCTCGAGCACTCCCCCGTCGCCAAACGCTGCCACGAACCGGCGCGTGGAATCCCCCGACGCCCTATCGGGACTCCGCGCGACGCTGACGTCATAGCGGGAGGAAGGAATCTCCGAAAGGGCCGACCCCGATTGGCGATCGAACCCGGTGCGACGGCCGTGCGGATCGGCGACGACGAACTGAATGCCGATCGACGAGAGGATCCCGAGGCCGGATCCTCCGACCGCAAGCATGCTCCAAAGCGCGAGCGCGGAAAACGTAAAAGACACTATTATCGCCCGGGAACAAGAGCGCAGGCAGAGGCGAATGCCTCATGCGGGATGAAGATTTCGCCGAATATCTCCCGGATCTTCTCCGCGGTGAGCTTTTCGAAGTCCTTTTCGAGAGGCGTTGTCAGGACCCCGCCGCAGTCGATGGCGGCGGGACTGAGGAGGATTTTCTCGTCTCCTTCTGCGAAATACGCGGAGGGCCTGTGCCGGGCGCGGGGAAAGACGATCACCGTCCAGACCCCGTTTTCGAACGAGGCCAGGACGTTGACCATCGGCTCTTCCTTCTCTCCGAGGACGCTGCCGAGAGCGGCGAGGAGTTTCAGAAACGCCCTGACGAGCGGTTCACGCTCCGCGCCGCGGAGGACGAAAAACCGTCGCACCTGGGCCTCCACCGCGGTGAGTTTCACCCCGCCGGCGATGGAGAGCCCGGCGCCGCCTGTCTCCAGCCGCTCCAGGTCCCCCTCGAGCGGCATGAAGCCTTTTTCCCCCGCCTGGAAGTGGAGATGATCGGGGGCGGAAGCGCCGCTCCTTGGCCCGTTATACGTCACGAGGTAGCGACGCTGCATGGCGCGGGCGAGATCGAGCATCGTGCCGAACGGCTCGTCGATCCTCTGGGGCGTGTGCGTCGAGTGGGGGATCGTCAGATGTTCCCTGAATATGGGAAAGGGGTTGCCCAGGACGATGTAGCTGCTCCCGTAGAGCAGGCCGCGCTGCTCATCCGGGAGATTGGCAACGCACAGGAAACACTTCCGGGCCCGGATGGCGGCCGGGTCGACGTTCGCCGACGAGGAGACGATCCTCGCGGGGTTCCACTGCACGCGCACGGGGAAGTCCCCCATGTCGATCGTCCGCGTCTGCACGCGGTCAAGCGCGGCGTAGGACTGGCGGAACATCGGCCACGTTTCCTCCTGCTGCTCCAGGAGCGCGTGTGCGCGCGACGCCAGGTCGCCCCCGGCCGCCAGTGAGAGCCCGCGGTCGGAGAGCAACCGCCGTTCAATTGCCTCGTCCATCGTTCACCGGGTGTTCATTCTTCGCCTGGCGCGGACTTCGATCGTCCGGATCTTGTCCTTGTACCAGTTGTTGAGGTTCATTTTCGCGACGCCGGGATCCGCGTCGGAATTCCCTTCCCACCTGCGGCAGAGGTAGATCGGATCGTAGATCCGCCCGACCCGGTATTTCCGCGAGATGGCGAGCCCGACCGCGTAGTCCTCGCCGTAGCTCACATTGGGGATGTTCAGGGTACGCAGCACGGGCGTGAAAAACGCCCGGGGGGCGCCGAACCCGTTCACCCGCAGCGCGTTATTCCGCCCGTTGTCCGCAGTCCATTCCCTGTGATCGATGATCCCCGGGGGGATCTCCCTGAGCCGGAGATCGGTCATCCGGTACGCCCCCACCACCATCGCACACTTCTCCTTCCGGAAGCACTCCACGATCCTCCCGAGCGTGGATTCGTCGATGTACAGGTCGTCGCTGTCGAGCTGCGCGGCAAAACGCCCGCATGCGGCGTGGTGAACGGCCTCGTTCCAGCAACCCCCGATACCGAGGTCGTTCCTGCCCGGGATGCAGTGGATCAGCCGCGCGTCCCGCGTGGCGAACGTCCGCAGGATGTCTGTGGTCCCGTCGGTGGAGTGGTTGTCGACTACGATCACGTTGAAGGGGAACGAGGCTTGCTGCCGGAGCGCCGAGGCGACCGCGTCCCCTATGGTGTTCGCCCGGTTCCTCACCGGGATGACGATCGAGGCCGTGACGGGGAATTCGCCGGTATCGAGGTCCACCTGCGCCGATCCCGGTTTCAGGTACGCTTTCACCTTTCTCAGGTGGGCGGTGACCGCCCGTTCCATGTCGAGCTGGACGTCCCGGTTGCGGGGGTCGACGTAGTCGAAGAGCTTCACACCCTCCTTACGGAGATCCGGCTCCTGCTTCTGATACAACGTCTCAGCGACGCGAAAGATGCCGCTCCGCCGCGCGATCGCCAGGCGAAGGGCGTAAAAGCCGGCATAGCGGTGATCGCCGATCTCGCGCGCGGCCCTTCTGAGCGCCGCCCCCCCGATCACCACGAGTGAGCCGAAGTCGAAATCGTCCCGGAGGGCCCCTTCCTGGTAGTCGATCACCGGGTGGGGGGTCACCTGGTTCCCTTTCGCCTCCAGGTAGTCGCTGTAGAGCATCCCTTCGCCGACGGCCCCGGCGATCTCGGCAAACCGTTCAAACGCATACGCGCCGAATTCTATCCCCGTCTCGTGCAATACCAGGAGCGCGTACGGAGTCTCCGTTTTGGCCGCGATCAGCTTCATCGTCGCACTGTCCCGGGGAGAGACGACGCGGAGCACGGCGGCCCCTTCCACGGCCGGGACACCGGGGGGAGCAAGCAGGTACGTCCGGCCGACCAGGCCGCTTGCAGCGATCTGGGCGACCGTCCGCGCGGCCCCGGTGCCCGCACCCGAAGGGACAAACGCGGTGAAGAGGGGCTTCGAACGCCCCTCGGCCCGGCCGGATTTCCTTTTCATTGCTGCACCTCGGTCCTTTTTCCGAAACTCTTGTCTATGGTGATCATCGCAGTGACGATGAAGCCCGGGATCGTCGACAACATCACCCAGATGTAGAAATGCGGGTACCCGAGCCACTCCTGGATCGCCCCGCTCGCCATCCCCGGCAACATCATCCCGAGCGCCATGAAGCCCGTGCAGAGGGCGTAGTGCGCGGTCTTGTGCTCCCCTTCGGAGACCATGATCATGTAGAGCATGTAGGCGGTGAATCCGAACCCGTACCCGAACTGCTCGAGCGCGACGGCGACGTTGATGAGGAGGAAACTCTCCGGCTGCGTCTGGGAGAGGTACACGAACACCAGATCGGGGAGGTGCATCACGATGACCATAGGCCAGAGCCAGAACCGGAGCCCCCTGCGGGGAATGACAAATCCGCCGGCGAGACCACCCAGCGTCAGCGCGATGATGCCGACGGTCCCGTAGACAATACCGACTTCACTCGTGGTGAGTCCGAGTCCCCCCTTCGAACGCGGGTCGAGGAGGAACGGCGTGACCATCTTGATGAGCTGCGATTCCGCAAGCCGGTAAAGGAGGAGAAATGCCAGCGTCGCGCCGATGCGCGGCTTGCGGAAGAATGCGAGGAACACGCCGAAAAACTCCGCTACGGGGTGCCGGTCCCCGGCGGGAGGAACCTGCCGGTCGGACGCCGGGTACGGGAGCATGAACCTGTGATACACGAAAAAGACGACGAACATCGCGGCAAGTATCCCGAACGTCACGGACCAGGCGAAGGCCGTGTTTCCCCCCGTGTACGCTTCCAGAGACCCCGCCACGACGACGAGAAGCCCCTGGCCGGTGACCATGGCGATGCGGTAGAACGTGCTCCGCACGCCGACAAACGTGGCCTGCTCGTGCTCGCGGAGCCCGAGCATGTAGAACCCGTCCGCCGCAATGTCGTGCGTGGCCGAGCTGAACGCCATCAGCCAGAACACGGCAAGCGTCGCCCGGAAGAAACCGGGGACAGGTATCGTGAGCGCAACGGAGGCAAGCGATCCCCCGATCACCAGCTGCATCAGGATGATCCAGAAGCGCTTCGTCCTGACGAGGTCCACCAGGGGCCCCCAGAGCGGCTTGATGACCCAGGGGAAGTAGAGCCAGCTCGTGTAGAGCGCGATGTCGGTGTTCGAGATCCCGAAACGCTTGTACATGATGACGGAGACCGTCAACACGATGACGTACGGGAGGCCCTCGGCGAAGTAAAGCGACGGAACCCAGAGCCAGGGGTTTCGCCGTTCAGGCTGATCCATGAGCGGCCGGAGTCTGGTTCGGAAGGTCAGATGAGGTGAGCCGGTAGCCGATATAGTGGAGAACTGTCGTGCGTCCCATCGTGAAGGGCTCCTCCTCGACGAACGTGAATCCGAGCGAACGGTACCACGCGATCGTGGGGGCGTTCTGCGACATGACGCCGAGCCACACCCTGTCAAATCCGGCCTCGCGCGCGAAGCGGAACGCCTCACCCATGAGCATGGAGCCGAGCCCGCGCCCCTGACAGGAGGGTCGGATATAAATAGAAGAGACGTTGCAGCGCTTCTCGCGCTCGTCGCACGACATGATCATGTAGCCCGCCGGCGCGTTTCCCACGAGCCCCATGTACCCGCGCGTCGCCGGGAGCGGGAACCGTTTGCGGAGGGCCTCCTCCGAATAGTGCTCGTCGTGGTACGCCTTGAGGTCCGCCTCGGGAATGAACGGTCCGTACGTCGCCTTCCAGGTCTCCCAGCCGATGCGACGGACATCCGGGAGGTCCTCCACCGTCCAGAGCCGGATCGACGCCGGGGGCCCCTCACCGCGCGCTTCACTCATCGCATGCATCCAGGAAGTCGTCCACCCCGTCCACGATCCGCTCCGCGATCTTGTGCCGGAATTCCGGGTCCGTCAGCAGCATCTCGTCCTGGGGATTCGACACGAACGCCATCTCCACAAGGACGTTCGGGAGCTCCGTCGGCGCGTTGAGCGAGAAGTTGAAGCTGCCGACGTTGCCGAAGAGCGGGAGGCCCGTTTTCAGGACTTCCCTGACAACGGCGAGCGACAGGGGGCGGTAGCAGATGTGCTTGTAGAACGTCGCCGTCCCCCTCGTGTATTCCGGATTCGTCGTGTAGCCGACAGAATTGGAGTGGACGCTGATCAGCAGGTCCGCTCCGGATGTGACCGCCTTGCGCACCCTGTCCGCCATTGTCACGTCCGTATCCCGGTCCCTCGTCAGGACGACGCGCGCCCCCCTGTCCTCCAGGATCGATTTCAGCTCGCGGACCACGGCGAGGTTGATATCCTTCTCGAGCGCCCCCGTGGACCCGAGGGCACCGAGGTTTTCGCCCCCGTGCCCCGCGTCGAGCGCGAACGTGAGCGCCTTGATCTTGAGCCTCTCCGGCTGGCGGCGAACCTTGATGACGAGGCCGGCCGGGCTGTACCCGATCTCGTACCCCCAGATCTGCTTGTGCCGGAGCTCGATCGTGATCCGGAAGACTCCCGCCGAGGGTTCCGTATAGTAGACGTTCGTGATTTCCTTCGCCGTGAGCTGCTGGATAATCCAGTTGGTGTTCGACGTCGCCCCGTAGACTTCGACGTTGATCCTGCTCGGGTCAGTCTCGGTGTCCGAGGAATACGGCAGCCGGAGCGGAAGGGCCACGGTGACGTAGTCGTATTTCGCGTCGCCGTACACCACCCAGTTCTCCGTGAGCGCCGCAGGAAGGCGCGCCCCCTTCGGTATCAGATCCACGTTCGACACGGCGATCCACGCCTCGTGCCCGGGGGCGAGCGCCACGCGGTACATCCCCCCCCTCTTTCCTGTGACGGCGAGCCGGATGCCGGCGTTAATGAACGACATCTTTGCACCGCCGAGCCTGTCTTCCCCGAACCCGTATGCAAGCGCGGGACGCTCCCCTTTTGTCACGCCGATATAGGGAAAATCATTGCAGCGGATCGAGACTGCCCCCCGCGAGAGCGTTTCGGCGACAGCCCCCGCCCCGTTTTCGAGGCGGAAGCGTATCCTGCGGAGCGAGAGCGTATCGGCGTCGCGCACCGTGTAGACGCCGCGGTAGACGCCCCCGAGGCCCCCCGTGTATGCCGGGGGAACTTCCGTCATGGGAATGCCGAGATCGTTGGACGCCTTGCACCCCGGGGTCCCCTTGAACTGGAGATCGAGACGGTCCCCTTCGTTCAACCAGAGCTCCTGCGAGGGCTCCGACATAATCGTGTCGATCGCAAGCACGGAGTCGGGCGTCGTTTCGGGCGGCCGCTGCCGGACGATCAGGAACGACTTGGACACGGAGTCTCCCCGCGGGGTGGTCGCGGTGAGCGTGAAGAGATTCTCCCCCACGTTGAGCGAGAGCAGCCCCGCAGTGGCGCCCGACGGGTAGACCTTGAGTGGGGCGCCGTTCAGCGTCAGGCGGTTTCCGGGCGCCGTCCCGGCCGACAGCCTGTAGACGCCGGAGGCAGCCTCCACGGTATCGGCTTCCGGAACAACGAGCCGGATGAAATTCGCCGGCCGCGGCGCCGGCTGCGCATTGACGGCAGGCGGAACCGCCAGCGCCACGGTGACCGCCGCGAGGAGAATGCACTTAGCCTTATCAGTCTTCATTTTCGTCCCTGTCGTTGATAGCTATGACGCTTGTCATTCATTCGCACAAAGCGCTCGCAATGACATATCCCCATTGCGCAGTTCGTTGACTTGCATCAATACAATCGTTTCAGCGTCGTTCCGGGAAAGTAGTGCTGCAGAATCTCCCGGGGGGCGTAGCCCCGGGCGCCCATCACCGCCGCGCCGATCTGGCAGAGGCCGACCCCGTGCCCCCACCCGGCCCCCGTGAGGATGAAATTCCCCGGCACGCCGCCGCGCACATCCAGGGCGTCCACGACGAACGCGGAGCTATAGAGATGGGAGCGGGAGAGCGTGCGGCGGATCTCGAGCTCCTTACCGATCGTCAGCGTCTTCTTCTCACCCACGATCCGCAGGAGCGACAACCGGCCGGATGGCCCACGCTCGACGGGGACGATGTCGAGAATCGCGCCGAAATCCACGCCACTCCTTTCCCGCACGATGGCCGCGATCTCTTCCTGCCGATAGGCGACTGTCCACCTGTAGAAGTCGGTGGTCTCCTGGTCGTATTTCAGGAGCACCTGTGAGAGGATCTCCCTGTCCGACGTGTTGCAGAACGCATCGGGCGAGCTCCGGATCCATGCACCGGCGGCAGCCTCCACGCTCACATCGGGGGGGACGGAGCGCCCTGCGCCGGGGGCACTTTCGACGCCCACGTCAGCAAGGGATGAGCTCCCCGCGCCACCCCGGTCGTCCCTCACGTTAACGAGGTAAGGCACGTTCTTCGGTTCCCACACCATGCTAAAAGGCTCGGTGATCCCCCCGCAGGATTTCGAGAACCGCGCGTCGCACACCTCCCCATCGTAGAGCAGGGCCTCCCCCCTCGTCCCGTCGATGGCCCGAGCGACGTTCGGCGTGGCAGCCTTCGTGATCCCCTGGTAGCGCTGACAGTGATCGTCGGCGCACACGTCGTAGAGGTCGTGCTCCTCCCTGTCGTACCAGCGCACGCGGAGGCCGTTCTCCTCGCGCAGGGATGGGGGGCGCTTCATTCCTTCGCGCAGCGCGCGTGAGCGGGCCAGCTGCGCCAGGAGCCAGCTCCTGGACGTGACCGCGTGCGCTTCCAGGAGGCTCGTGGAGCCGGACGAGCTCATCTCCGAAGAAATGACGCTGGCCAGGTACTCTTCAAGGGGAACGACGTTGATCGCCACGACCCGTTCGCCGCGCACCAGGAGCCGGAGCGCGCCGGTAAACCGCTGGTCCTCCTTCCGCTCCCAGTGAAAACTGATGCCGATCGTCACACCGCAGAGGAGAAACGACGGCGCACCGTCGCCCGAGGGGGTGAGGAGAATGCCGGGGGAGTATGTCGTCCGCGCGGCGCCGCACTCGATCAGCACCGCACCCCTTTCCACGCGCGCCGTGCAGCGGCCGCGAATGGTCGCGGGGCTCTCCCCGACGCTGAACACCCCCTCAAAGGTCACGCAGGGGGCTTCGACGATTCCCACCGCAATGGTCGGCTCGCCCGTCACGTCATTCTCCCGCACCGAGCGCCTTCATCACGGCGTCGTTCACCGCGGGCCTCACGTGCATGATCTTCTGGTTTGCGCGGGTCGGGTAGACGCGGTTTGTCAGGAAAATCACGGCGAGCTTCCTGGTCGGGTCCGCCCAGATGCACGTCCCGGTGAAACCGGTGTGGCCGAACGAGGCCTCCGAGAAATGCGATCCCGACGACGACCCGCGGGGGGACCTCATGTCCC
The DNA here is from genome assembly GCA_035516035.1 of Bacteroidota bacterium. Lineage (GTDB taxonomy): Bacteria > Bacteroidota > Ignavibacteria > UBA10030 > UBA6906 > Fen-1273. The sequence goes on from DATJAS010000032.1 coordinate 16,498, forward strand.
ACCCCAGCCAGCGCTCCTGCCCCGCTGTGCGCTTGCCGATGAACTCGTCGATCGTCTGCTCGGACAGATAGCGCCTGCCGGCGTACGTCCCCCGGTTGAACAGCATCTGCATGTAGACGGCGAGATCGCCCGCGGTGGAAAAGAGCCCGGCGTTGCCGGACACGCCGCCGAGGAAGGCGGCGTTCTCGTCGTGGACGGTTCCCTGGACGAGCGACCTGCGCCAGCTCGTGTCGATCTCCGTGGGGGCGCAGCGCGCGCGGAGCGATTCGGGAGGGTTGTACATCGTGTTGCGCATCCTGAGGGGGGTGAAAAACTCCCGGGCGGCGAATTCGTCGAGCGGCATCCCCGTGAGTTTTTCGACGATCTTCCCCAGCGTGATGAATCCCAGATCGCTGTACACCGTCGAGTCTCCCGGGTGCGCAACGAGCGCCGTGGCGGCGATCGTGTCCATCACCGAGGCCGGGCCGGGACATTCCAGCCAGAGGCGGCGAAACGGCGGGAACCCCCCGCGATGGAGAAGGAGCTGCCGGATCGTGATCGCGGCCTTCTCTCCCGATTCGAAGGAGGGGATGTATTTCGCGACCGGGTCGTCCAGGCCGATGGCCCCCGTGTCGACGAGTTTCATCACCGCGGACGTGGTCGCGATGACCTTCGTGACCGATGCCAGGTCGAACATCGTCCCGTCGTCGATCGGCCGCGAGGAGGGGTCATACGTCTGCCGGCCGAACGACTTCTCCTCGACCAGGAGCCCGTCCTTCACCACGGCGATCTGCGCGCCCGGGAATGCCGAGTCGGCAATGGCCGCGCCGATGATGGCATCCACGCGCTGGAGGTCGGCCGCGTCGAACCCCGCCACGGCGGGATCATCGCGGTGGAGCTGCGTCTGCGGCAGATCCAGGCCGCTCCCGAACGGGAATTTGCCGGGTATCGCCACGGGGAGCCTGCCGTGCACCGGGATCTCCCCGAAGAGGGCTTCCGCCGCCGCCTCGCTCGAGGGTTCGTCGTCCCCGTACAAACACATGATCGCGGCCGCATCCGGGATGCTCCCTGCGACGTATGGATTCCCGAATACCATGACGGCAAGAGGCGTGCCGGAATCGGCCAGGCGGGCGGAGAACGCCCGCAGGTACTCGGGAAGCTCGATCTTTCCCGATGCGGTACGCACCTTCACGAAGAGACAGAGGAGCGTGAGGTCCGAAGCGCGGGAGCGGGCAAGGGCTTCCCCCAGCTCACGCGCATCGGTTTCGGGCGACACGCGGATGATGTCAGCCCCCGGGGCGCGTGAGCGGAGCAACTGCGCGAAATACGTTCCGACCGGCTCGGTCGTGGCGGGGCTCCCTGGCCTGTCGACGTCCGTCCGGTCGTCGTCCACGTCTTCGGCAAGGACCGCCGCGATCCGCGGTGAACTCCCGGGAGCGACCGGGAGCAGTCCGTTCCTGTTCCGCAGGAGCGTCACCGCGTCCTGCGCGATCCCCCGTGCAAGGTGGCGGTGGGCGCGCGTCCCGATGCGCGACGCGATCTCATCGATGTCGACGTCCCTCCTCCTGTCCAGGCCGAGCTGGTGCTTGACGGCGAGGATCCGCCGGACTGACTGGTTCACCTGCCGCTCGCTGATCTCCCCCCGGCGGACAGCCGCCACGACCGCGTCGACCGCGATATCCGGATCGGGAGGCACGAGGAGCAGATCGGCCCCCGCGTGCACGGCGAGGACCGCCACGCTGTCGGGGGTGTAATCGCGCGTGAGCGCGCGCATCTCCAGGCCGTCCGTGACGACCAGGCCGCGGAACTTCAGCTCCCTGCGCAGGAGCGTCTCCACCATGGCCGCCGAGAGTGACGCGGGCACGCCGAGTGAATCCAGCACCGGGACCGCAAGGTGGCCGATCATGACGGACTGGACGCCCGCGTCGATTGCAGCGCGGAAGCTTGAGAGCTCGACCGTATCGAGCCGGGCGCGGGAGAGAGGAATCACCGGGAGGTCCAGGTGGGAGTCCGTCCCCGTGTCCCCGTGGCCGGGAAAGTGCTTCGCCGTGGCGAGACACCCGCCGTCGATCGTCCCCCGGACGAACGCTCCCACCATCGTCCGGACGAGCATGGGGTCGTCGCCGAACGAGCGGGTGTTGATCACGGGGTTGAGGGGGTTGTCGTTGATATCCGCAACGGGCGCGTAGTTCTGCTGTATGCCGATGGCGCGCGCTTCCAGCGCGACGGCCCGCCCCATCTGGTATGCGTACTCGGCGTTCCGCGTGGCGCCCAGCGCCATCGCCTCGGGAAACCTCGTGCCGCGCCGGACGCGCATCGCCGTCCCGCGCTCGAAGTCCGCCGCGACCAGGAGCGGGATGCGGGCGAGCCCCTGCAGGCGGTTCAGGAGGACGGCCTCGGCATAGACGTCCCCCTGGGCCATGATGATGCCCCCCACTTTCCTCTCCTTCACCAGGTGCGCCAGCCGCTCGAAGATGTCGCTGTCCGTGCTGAAGTAGTAGCCGAAGGCCCGCACCATGATCATCTGGGAGACCTTCTCCTCGAGCGTCATCGTGGCAAGGACGCTGTCGATCGCCGCGGTGGTGTTCCAGTCAGCGGAGGGGGCAAGCGCTGCTGCGCGCCGGACGGGAGCGGGCGAAACGGCCGTGCCAGGCGGAGTGCATGAAAGTGCAACAAACGCCAGTGCGATCGCCGCCGTGCAGGATCTCTCCACTGTCAGTCGCCCTCCAGGCCGGCGATGGCCAGCAGCACCGCCCCGTGCGCGGGGCCGTTGAGAGGAGCGCGGAAGTCCGCGCCCGGCGCCTGCTTCCTGACGGCGTCGGCAAGCAGCCTCGCATACACGGTGTCATGGTCGACGAGCCCGCCGATCATCACGACCCCTGTCCCGCCTTCGAGCCCGAGCCGGGCGATGGCGGCAACGATCTGTTCGGCGAGCCCGGCGGCCGCCCGGCCGAGTATCTCTGTCGCCACCCGATCCCCCGCCTCCGCCGCGTCGAGGACGGCCGGGGCGATCGACGGAATGTCAAACTTCTCCCTGTACACAGCGGCGATAATGCGATCGCGCGTGTCAAGCCCGAACCTGGAAGCGAGCGAGACTCTCAGGCGACCGGCTTCCCCCCTCCCTTCAATCTCGCGTGACACAGCCTTCAGCGCTTCCAGCCCTATGAAATAGCCGCTTCCTTCATCGCCGAGCACGCGGCCCCAGCCGCCGATGGAAATGGCCTCGCCGCGCGCCGATTTCCCCATGATGACAGACCCCGTTCCCGCGACCGCCACGACCCCGGGCCCGCCGTTGAACGCCCCTTCGAGCGCGACGCGCCCGTCGGTTTCTATGGCGAGGGGCACACGGGGATGCCCCATCTCCCGGAGACGGGCGTGGATCGCCGCGATCAGCACCTGCCTGTCCCGCGGCGCTCCCATGCCTGCGAGGCCGAGCACTCCCCTGGCGATCGATCCGACGGGACGTCCCGCCCCGGCGGCAAGTCCTGCCACCAGCTCGGCGAGGTTACGCGCGGCATTGTCCATCCCGATCACGAACTGGTTGGAGCCTTCGCCGCGCAGCTGCGCGACGACGTTTCCCGACCGATCGGCAAGCAACCCCGTAGTTTTCGTGCCGCCGCCGTCCGCGCCGAGAACGAGGATGTCCTGTGCCACGATCTACCGGAGGAGTGTGAGTTTTGTCGTGCCCGCGAACAGCACCGCGCCGCCCGGACCGAACGCCGCCATGCGGGCAAAATAGACGCCGCTCGCGCAGCCTGACGGAGCCCAGCGGGCCGTGTGCGCGCCCGCCGGGAGCACTGCGTTAACAAGACGCTCCACTTCCCTCCCGAGCATATCATAGACAACGAGCGACACGCGCGCCTGAACGGGGAGGAGATACCCGATCACCGTGGAAGGATTGAACGGGTTGGGATAGTTTTGCCCGAGCGCAAATCGCGCAGGGACGCTCCCTCCCTGCGGGCCGACCGAGACGATAACAGCCCTGGCGATCCGGAGCTGGTCGATCCCGATGCGCCCCGATGTCGCGCTCACTCCAGGGAGATAGCGGAGCTGGAACGCGTCGAACTCTATCTGTCCGCCCAGCGAAGGCCCTCCCAGCCAGGTGCCGACCGTATCCGTCGCGAGGCTCCATTCAAGCAGCCGCCAGCCGACCCACGTGAGAGGGTACCACCGGCTGACCTTGTGATTCTGCGGCCTCCCCCCGGGATAGACATCCACGCTGTCCACGACGCCGAACCGGAACTGCCCGTTGTCGCCGTCGCTGTAGACGTACGCCTCGAGCACCGACCCGAGCTTCGGCCAGAGAAGCGAACGCTGGGGCGCCAGCGTGTCAAGCTGGGTCCGCAGGAGCCAGGACGACGCGCTTGTGTCCCACGCGAACGACAGCGCGGCGGCCCCCGGATCGCTCTGGAGAGCGGGGTAGACGGGACTCGTCACGACGGCGAGCGAGCCGGAATCAACACCCGTCGTGTACGCGCTTGCGAGCGGCTGCCTCCACTGGAGCGGTCCAGTATCGAACGAGTCGATAGTGGCAATGGCATACGTCGAGTTCTGCACGTTGAAGCTCCAGGTGATCGGAGCCGAGTTCGGGATTGTGTTCCCGCTCGAGTCCTTTGCGCCGCTGATGCTGACGGCGTACATCGCACCCGGCTGGAGGCCGGCGCTCACGAAGATATTCACTCCTCCCTTTCCGCAGCCGACGCTGTAGAGGAGCGTCCGCGCGAGCGACGGAAGGCCGCCCACCTGTCCGATCCTGAAGTTGGCCGTGGTCACGGACGAAGGATCGAGCGGCTCGTCAAACGTGATGTTCACCGTGTGCCCCGGAGTCGCCACGGTCATCGCGGAATCAGGGAAGCGGGAAACGACCCGTGGAGGATAAAGCCGGACCTGCCTGGTGCGAAACCGGAGCACGAAGGGGTTACCCGGGGTGCCGCTCCCCGTCCCGTCAATCGGCTCTCCGGACTGGCTCCGCGCGCCTGTGTCGACTTTGACTGTGAAACTCGTGAGGAAGGGAAAATGGCTCTGCGGCGCGAACGTGAGCACCGTGTTGTTCGGGTCCCATCCCAGCAAGCCCGCCACAGCGGGAACGATCGAAAACGCCGCGCGGACGGAGGCGGTATCCATCGGAGCCGAGAAGCTCAGTGCAAGGGGGGCAACCGGGCTGGCAGCCGTGTCGCCGTTTGACGGCGACGAGGCAAGCACGGTCGGATATCCGGTCGACGCGAGCCCCCGGTCGGCGAACACCGTCTGCCCCGCCCCGACGACGACCTGCACCGAATCCGTCCTGTAGGAGGGTGTTTCAAACCGGAGCGTGTACGTGCCGGCGGAGAGGCTGTCGAACATGAAGAACCCGTTGTGGAACCCGTCGCCGGCATAGACCCTGTTTATTGGCAGGAGCCGCACGCGCGTATAATTGAGCGGTGCACCCGTCGCCACGTCAGTCTGGATTCCCGCGATAATTCCCCGGGGATCGGCCGGCACGCCGAAATACTGCATGAAGGCGTTCCGGATCGCGTAGGCCTCCATCTTGTGATAGTCGTTGTTCAGCAGACGGCGGCACTCGGGGAGGTAGTCGTGGAACGACCCTTCCGAGAGCTCGCCGGGCATCAGGAGCCCGCTGAGCACGCCAAGAAAGAACCCTTCGAACTGGTAGTCCAGCGCCGTATAGGATGCCGTCGTGCGGAGAAAAGCGCGGATTGCCGGGCTGAGTATCCCGGAGAGCGCCGCCGCCGAGGGCGACGCCGCCTGTTTCGACGCCGTGTCCTCCCTCATGAGGACGAGCGTGTAATTGGTCTTCCCGTCAAACGCGTTGCTGTGGATCGAGTGAAACCAGTTCGCGTTGTTGGCGTTGGCGATCTCCACGCGCGCGGCGAGGCTCGGCTCGTCGTCCCCCCCGGGGTAGACAGTGTCATTGGACGTGCGGGTGAGGATCACGGTCGCTCCCTGCTGCCAGAGAAGCTGCCGCAGGAGGAGCGCCTTTTCAAAGTTGCTCTCCGATTCCCAGAAATTGACGCCGGGGTCAGGGACGACGTTCCGGTCGTCGCTGTTATACCCGCCGTGCCCGGGATCGATGCAGAACGTGAGCCCGCTCAGATCCGTCCGCTGCGCCCGGAGGGGAATTGAGGCCAGGAGGGCCGCGCACAGGAGCAGCGCGACGCGTCTCATCGGGATCCCCCGGCATACGTGATCAGGAGTATCCAGCCGCCCGGCGTGGAACAGACGATCCGGTCATCGACCGGTGAGCAGCGGGGGTAGAGGGCAACGAGCCCCGTGTCCGCCGTCAGAGTTCCTTCCCTCCTCCCGTCGGGCGACACGAAGCCAACGGAGGACGAAATGATCCTGTGGCCGTCGTCCGTGTCGGCCATGTAGACGATCCATTTCCCGTCACGAGTCCAGTCGGGGGCGTCGCGCCGCCCGATCAGGACCGGCTGCGAACCGTCGGGCCGGGCAACGAACGTCCCTTTCCCGGTTTCATACGCCACGAGTTTCGTCCCGTCCGGGGAAAGAGAGGGCCACACGTAGCTCCCCCCCTTGAACGGATCCAGCAGCGATTTAACGCCGTCGCGCAGGACGGCAATTTTCGTGTCTTCGACGCCGAGGACGCTGACAGTGCCAGCAGGCTCGACGGCGGCAGGCGCCGACAGCAGCCTGTCCCCGACCGACACGACCGGCTCCGACTGTACGAAGGCCGGAAGCGATACCGATCTTCCCGATGCGAGAACGCTCGGGGAGCCCCCGGGGAGGTCCCTGACGACCACCTCCTGCAGCCGTTCCCCGGGGAGTACGCCGGGAAGCGTCCTCCGCCATGAGATGCGCGCCCCGTCTCCCGAGAGGACGAACCCGTACCCCGATCCACGGTCCGAGGTGATCTGCGTGACTCTGCCCCCGCCTGCAGGGGCCGCCCAGATGCCGTTGAAATCCGAGGCGGTGAAGTACACCGTCTTCCCGTCAGGCGACCATGAGGGATGCGCCCAGGTGCGGTCGTGCCCCACCTGCAGCGTATCCACGCGTACCGCGCGGAGCTGCGCTGAGGCGAGGAGAGGGAGAAGGAGCAGCGCTGCGAGCGTGAGATTGATTCTACCCCACATCTTCAGTCACCTTCTTCAGCTCGCGGACCATGTCGTAGAATTCCCCGAGGGCCATTTCGCGGAGGAAGATCATCCCGCGCGCGGCGCGGAGCCGCGGGTGGCTGTTCTTCAGGAAGAAGTCCTTCCCCAGGATCGTCTTCATCATGCCGTACTGGCCGACCTGGATCTTCTGGGCGAGCTCCGAGAACGGACCGTCGTGCTCGTAGCTCGGGAAGGAGGCAGCGCTCTGCGAGCCGAAACAGTTCATGAACGCCGTGTGGAGCATCGTGATCGAGTTGATCGAGACGGGGACGAACAGGTTGGCTTCCGCGGGACGGTAACGGTACCAGACGTTCCGGTAGCCCCAGACGCGAAGGGTCGAGTCCCCGCTCTCCTTCTCGTACAGGCGGAGGGCCTCCGCAACCGCCTGGAGTGCCTTGTAGTGCGTATCCGGCCCACTCCCTTCAGGGTCGAAGGCAACGGAGACCACGTTCGGCCTGACCTTCCTGATCAGCTCGAAGATCGGGACCACGTCGCGGTTCACCTCGGGCTCGGGGGAGAAGATGTCGCCCGTATAGAAGCCGAGACGCAGGGGATGGATTGCGTACGACTCGATGCCGAAGTAGGCCCAGAGAAGCTCGACCTCCCACTCCCGCGTCATCCCCTTCAGGAGCTGCACCTGCTGCGGGTCCTTGGCCCCGCTGTATTGCGAGCGGCAGTAGGCTATCAGCTCCTGCACGCGGTTGCGCAGCGTGTGGAGATCGTGCGTCTGGTAGAACCCGACCAGGTTCCTGAGCAGCCGGCGGGCTTCCGCCTCGTCCTTCATTTCCTGGCTGTTCGCCGCCGCGCCGTCAAGGTAGAGGTAGACGTCCTCCATCCGCGCGGCGTTCTCGTGCGTGTCGAACGCCCCCTGCGCCAGGAGCGCGAAGAGCGTCCCCGTCTCCAGGTGCTGTTCCAGCTTCACGAGGATCGAGAGAAAATACGGGTTGGAAACGGAGGTGAACCCGGACGTGAGGTTCGCGAAAAAGTGCTTGTTGCTCGGATCGCGCACCAGGTGATAGATGTGCGCGAGGTATCCCAGCATGATGTCGTCGTGGTGGGGCTCCGTGTGGAGGAACGTCGTATCCGAAACGTGCGCCAGCCCTTTGTCGATCTTGGCGGCGATCCGGTTCCGGGCCTCCGCGGCCAGCTCGACGGGTTTCTTCCCGCTCTTGCGGAGCAATTCGCGGCCGAACCGGTCCTGCTCGAAATCCTCCTTCGTGAGCTGCACGTACTGTTTCTCACGGGCAAGCGCCAGCGCGGTGACGACGTCCTCCGTACGATCGGCGGTGAGATCCTTCTCCCTGCAGAAGTCTTCGAACCGGCGCTCCGTGAGGAGGCTGGCGGCTCCGCGCGTGAGGTAAAACCGCGCGTTGGGAAGATCCTGCAGGACGGAGGCGGGATACTGCGGCCCTTTCTCGTTTTCCACGGCGAGCCTGACGATCGCAGCCTTGGCATCGCCGGCGGCGATGATGATCGCTGTGGCCGTCGGGTTGTACGTGATCGTCGCGAGCCCGATCGTGATCACGAGGCGGGTGCGGGAGATCTCGATCCCCCCGAGGTCGGTCGCCGCGGCCGCCTGCGTCTCGTAGTTCGTCCCGGTGAGCCGGGTCACCGAGTAGACACTCGATCCCCGGACGTTGAAGGCGATATGCCCGTCGGGACCGATTCCCCCGAGGAAGAATCCGATCCCCCCCATGGCGCGGATCTTCGTCTCGTACTCCATGCAGAACTCGTCCACGCGGTTGATGACTTCTTTCTGCAGGAGCTCGAGATCGGAGCGGCACTGGCGGACGCGGAGCGCGAGATCGACGACGCTGTTGGGAAACACCTCCTCCATCGTCCGCCCCGGGGGGAGCCCGAGGGCGGTCGCATCAATGAGCAGCGCCTTCGAAGGGGTCAGGCCGAATCCCCGGATGTAGAATTCGTTGACGTACCAGTGGAAGCTGTTATGCTGCGCGGCGTTGATGGGGTAGAACTCGTCGATCTGGACGAAGGAGAGCGAGCGCATGTCCGGCGGCTTCGACCCGTCGATCCCCGCCTCCTCGAGGAGCGACTGGATCTCCCGGGTCTCCCACCGCTCCAGGATGCGCGTCACCCACTTGATGAAGTGCTCGGGCGTCTTCCCGGTCGGGAGCGAGATCACGCCCCCGGGGTTTTTGATCACCCATTCGATGAACCGGAGGGCAGTCAGCTTCCCCAGCATCGGGAAGTTCGGGACCTCCACGATCGGTATCTTTTCCGTGGGGGCGTACATCGCTTTGCGGCCGCTCTTCTCCAGGTCAATCTCTTCAATGCGCGAGGTCCCGTCGTACTGTCTGAGGTCCGTCATACGAGTGTCGTTCTGCTCCTTAGCGTGTTGGTGAGAGTTTCCATTCCGGCGGCAGCGTCGCGAGCCACCGGGCGAAGAACGCCTGCGGCACCTGGTCGTGCTCCACGCCGGCCGGCGTCATTGACCAGCGATCCCCCGCGCCGGCGACCGTGGCGGCGAATTCCCTGTGTTCCTTCACGAGATAGTCCGTGTATGCGGCGAGGATTTTTCCCCTGCCGTGGAGAAGCCAGTTCCGGAATTCGTCGTATTGTCCGTAAAACGCGTCGAACAGGAAGACGTGCGTGATCAGGTCCGACATCCCTCCGCGCGCCAGGACGAAGCCCGCCGGACGATACCCGCCGCTGTGCGCGCTCACGATCAGGCGCGCTACCGCGGGCGAGGGAACCACCTTTTCGCGCACCATCGTCGCCATCACGTCCTCCACCATCCGGCGGAAGCCAAGCGTGTCCTCCATTTTGCCGTCGAACGAATCCCGCGCCCGGCAGGGGCCCTGCGGGATCACCAGGATCGCGTTGGTCTTCTCCGCGATCATCGCCTGGGGAAGGAGGTAATGCTCCAGCACGCCCAGGTCGTCGTTCTGCCATCCATGGAAATGGACAATCAGGTTCGTCCCTTCCGGCGTGGGGTGGAACCCATCGGGAACGACCACGACGATGCTGCTGTCGGCGTAGTGCGGAAAGTAGGGAAAGAATGTGCCGTCGCCTCCCCGGTAGCCCTGCATCCGTGCCGGGTGGGGAAACGGCGCAGCCGGCGTCGTGTAGATGCCCCACTTCCCCCCCTTGAACGGCGTCCAGTCGACGTCTGCCGTGTTGACGCGGCCCCGCTCGTAGCCGGTCATCCCGGTGAAGTGGTTCCAGACCGCCCGGGCCGCGTACGCGCCCAGGAGGGTCGCGGCGTCGGAGCCGTCATCGATGTGGTCGGGCGACTTGTCCACGTAGACGGCGATCACGAAATTCGCCCTGTCGGAGAGGACGAGGGCCACGTCCGCTTTCGTCTCCGTGACGCTCCCGGTCTTGTGCGCCACGGCGAACGAGGCGCAGGCAGACTGGGGAAGCAGGCGCGGCACCATGTCACTGTAAAACTGGTTTCCGAGTATGCCGATCATCGCGGCGCAGGAGGCGGAGTCCGCAACCCGCCGCTCGTAGATCCGCTCCATGAGGAGCGCCATGTCCGCCGGCGTCGTGACGCCGAGGCCGTACCTCATCGCCTCGGGCGTCGGCTGCTTCGTGGCGAACGTGAAGAGCCGGTTGAGCAGCCGCGTGTCCTTCAGTCCCTGCGCCACCGCGAAATCGTTGACGCGCGCCAGCCGCGCCTCGTGCGTGGCGGCGAGCCGGTCCAGGACGAGATTGGTGGCCGTGTTGTCGCTCATCGTGATCATCAGTGTCACCGCGTCGCGGAGCGTCACGGCGGCACCGTCGTCGAGGAACTGGAGCACGCCGGTGCCGGGCTTCTTTTCGTCCCCCCGCAGCGTGATGCGCGTCGCAGGATCGATCTCCCCCCGGCGGACCATGTCGAAGTACGCCGCCATGACGGGAAGCTTGATCGTGCTGGCGGTAGGGAAACGGTCGCCGGCGTTATAGGCAACCGTGTCACCCGTGGCGAGGTTCTTCGCCATCAGGCCCAGGTGCCCCCCGAAGCGCGCATTGAGCGCCCGCAGCTCGGCCATGATGTCGTCCGAGCGCGCCGGCGCGGGGAGGAGCACGCAGAAGACTCCCGCCAGGGCGAATGCCCGGGAAATGACCATTGGTCGACGCAGTTCGCCTGTGTTCATGCGAGGTCTAGACCTTGATGAACCATGATTTCTTCCACATCCCCCACACCACCAGGTACATCACCAGGATGAACGCCACAGCGAAGAGCGTCGACGCGTTGACCGGGCTGAAGTAAGGGACGAACAGAGTCCTGTAGATGTACCCTTTCAGCGTTTCGGGCGCGCCGTCGGGCCCGGTCAGCCTGATGAGCGTGATGAGGCGCCCGACGATACCCGAGAGGACAAACACCGCGATCGCGTTCATCCCGTAGATCACGAATGGCCGCCCCCAGCGGGAGTGCCCCCTGACGTCCATCAGCCAGTAAAAGACGGAGAAACAGACAAGCGCCCAACCCGCCATGAAGATCACGTAAGAGCTGGTCCAGAGGTTCTTGTTGATCGGCAGCCATATGTCCATGATGGCCCCGGCGAGCAGGAAGAAATTGCCCGCAACGAACATCCAGGCGGTCTTTTCCTCCCTTGTGTACGTCGTCCGGAGCCAGTGCCCGGTGAGGATACCCAGGAGGGTCGTGGCGATGGCCGGTACGGTGCTCAGTATTCCCTCGGGGTCGAATCCCGGCGCGGGTGCTCCGCTCCAGGTATGTCCCGCGAGAAGGTGCGAATCGATGAACCAGGGGAGGCATCCCGTCGGCTGGAGGTACCCGGCGCCGTAGCCCGGCACCGGGATGAGCATCACCGCCGCCCAGTAGGACGCCAGGAGGCCGATCACCCAGTAGACCTGCGCCCGGAGGCCGCTGAAGAGGAAGATCGTGCTCGCGCAGAAGTAGCAGACCGCGATCCGCTGCAGGACGCCCGGGATGCGAATCGTGTCAAACGAGAAGTGGCTCCCGATGCCGAATGGAAACCCGGCCAGGAAGAGGCCGAGCGCGAATATGATCGCCGCGCGCCGAGCGACGTGGAGCATCAGCTTTCCCCTGTCCTCGCCCCTCTCCTTCCGCTTCGCGAACGAGAGTGTCATCGCGACGCCGACGATCCAGAGGAAGAACGGGAAGATCCAGTCGGTAAACGTCCAGCCGTTCCATTTTGCGTGGTCGAGCTGGGGGTAGATCGCGCCCCAGGAGCCGGGATTGTTGACGAGAATCATCCCTGCAATCGTCGCCCCGCGGAATGCGTCGAGTGATTGCAGGCGGGTGGAAGAGTCTGTTGTCGTCATGTTGTCATCAGGTGGTGATGTGTCCCGTCATTGCGAGGAGTGGCGCCTCCGGCGCCACGACGAAGCAATCTGGCGCCAGATTGCTTCGCAGACGGCGCTCGCAATGACAGGGTCAGAGTTTCGTGATTCCCAGTCCCGGCTTGTCCGTGAGCGTCACCTTCCCGTCGACGACCGTCGCGCCGGCGAAGAGATCGTTGCTGATCAGGAGCGCCCCATCGAGATCGGCGTAGTCCGCGAGCGGCGAGAGCTGCGCCGCCGCGGAGATCGCGCACGAAGTTTCCGTCATGCACCCGAGCATCACCTTCATCCCCAGCGCCCGCGCCGTGACAATCATCTTGTACGCCTCGTGCATCCCCGTGGATTTCATCAGCTTGATGTTGATGCCGTCGAAGACGCCGATCGCCTTCTTGATATCCGCCAGGCGCTGGACACTCTCGTCACCGATGATCGGGAGCGGGCTCCTGGCCCTGAGCCAGGCGATGTCGTCGGGCTGCTCCTTCGGCATCGGCTGCTCCACGAATTCCACCCCCTTCGTCGCGAGCCACTCGATCATCGTCAGGGCCTTCTCCCTGTCCTTCCAGCCCTGGTTCACGTCGACGCGGATGGGCTTGTCCGTCACCTCGCGGATCGTCTCGATCATCTCCCTGTCGTTATCGAGCCCCATCTTCACCTTGAGGACCTTGTAGACCGACGCCTCCTTCACCTTCTGCTTCACCACGTCCGGTTTGTCGATCCCGATCGTGAACGTCGTGACGGGCGTCTTCCGGGGGTCGAGTCCCCAGATCCTGTACCAGGGATACCCCATCTTCTTCCCGATCCAGTCGTGGAGGGCGATGTCGACGGATGCCTTCGCGGCGGGGTTGCCGGGCGCGATCGCGTCGATATCCTTCAGGATGTCCTCCAGCATGAAGGGATCGGGGTATTTCGCAAAATCGATTTTCGAAAGGAACGCGGCGGCCGTGGCATGGCTCTCGCCAAGGTACGGGGGCATCGAGGCTTCCCCGTAACCCGTGATCCCGTCTTTCTCCACCTCCACCATCATCACCGGCGTCGTCGAACGGGACATCTCCGCGACCGTGAACACATGCTTGAGCTGAAGCGTGTAGGGGTAGAATCTGAACTTCATAGGGGTCCCGGAAGGTGTGGGGGTCTTCACGGCCTCCTGCAGGCGGAAGAACCCGCTCCCGCCCAGGGCGAGAGACGCGCCGGCAACGGCCGAAGTCTTGAGAAACGAGCGCCTGTCAGTGTTCATTGGCGTGATAATACGGGATGGTGGCTAGTCGACGGACGCCGGAGGACTCACCGGCGCCGATGATCCGGCGCGCGCCGAGGAAGCTGATGGCACGGAAATCGCTGAAGTCGGAATCCGACGGGTCGAGGCTGTTGACGTGCACGTCGACGGACGAGTGGATGAACCGGGCGCCGCCGAGCGAAATCGCGACGTGAGTGACTTTCGCGGCGCTGTCTGCGCTCGCGTGCTTCCCGAAGAAGAGGAGATCTCCCGGCTCCAGATTCAGCTTCCCCTTCGGAATCTCGACGGGGTCGCCGACCTGCGCCTGCTGGTCCGCGTCGCGCGGCAGGAGCACGCCGTTTAGATAGTAGACCGTTTTCGCAAATCCCGAGCAATCCATCCCCTTCGACGAGGTTCCTCCCCAGAGATACGGCACCCCGAAGAACCGCCTGGCAGTCGCGATGATGCGATCGGGGGTGTCGTGCGCCCCGGCGAGCCACGCGTCCAGCGCTTCGGCTTCATCCCGGGGAAGAAATCCCCTGCGGCCGTCGGGGTATTCCACGTTCCACCAACCTCCCTCGACCCCGAGTGAGGCGAGGATGGCCCCGGCCACGACATCGCTCACCGGCTGGGCGCTTTTTGCCTTCGAGGCCCGCACCCAGGCGACTTCCGCGGTGACGATCAGTTTGGGCCGCCCCGCCCACGTCGCGTAGCCTTCGGGCGTCATGCGGGCGATCCTGTCGTCCGTCCACGCGAGATACTCGTCCGGCGTTTGCACCAGGGACCAGCCCCGCTCTTTCTTCAGGAACCTCACCGGCGTCCCCAGGATCGCCTGTGACGCCATCTCGGCCGGATGGTCCGGATGCGTCCGGAGGTTCGCAACGCTCACATCGACCACGCCGAACACCTTCTCGCCGACCGACCGGTCGGGCAGTGCAACGAGGCTGTCGGCAACGGTGTAGGAAGTTTTTGCGCGGACGAACCGGAGGAGCTGTCCTTTCATCACGGAATCCTGCACGTCCCCCTTGAGCGTCAGCGTATTGCCGGACACCGCGCCCGTCACATCGAACACGGCCGTCCGATGGTCCGGCGCGAATTTCAATCTTGCCTCGTCAAGGAGCGTTTTGGGCATGGAACTGTCCGTCGTTCGTGCACAGGCCGATATGAGGAGGGCGAAGGAGATTGCCCCGCCCGCGGCGGGACGCAAAAGGCGCGCCACGCCAGAATGCGGCGCCTGCGGCGCCGCAGGCGCCGTGGTCCAAAAACGGACTTTGCAAAAGGCGCTCGCAATGACAGGAGATTTCATTTGATCAATAGCATACGTTTCGTGGCAATGTACGCGCCGGCGGTCAATCTCACGAGGTAGACGCCGCTCGCCCTGTTCGACGCGTTCCAGGGGACTGCGTAATCCCCCGCGGCCTGCACCTCGTCCACAAGCCGAGCCACCTCCTGCCCGAGCACGTCATACACCACGAGCGTGACATTTCCCGCCTGCGGCAGGCGGTAACCGATCGTCGTGGTCGGGTTGAAGGGGTTGGGATAATTCTGATCGAGTCCGTAGGAAGCCGGCGCGGCCGGAGAGGGCTCAATGCCCGCCACCTGGACGGTCCGGAACCGGTAGACTGGCGACCAGACGCTTGCGCCGACGGCGTTCGTCGCCCTCACGCGCCAGAAGTAAATCGTGAAGTACTGGAGCGGCGGCGCCGCAAGCGACGTGTCGACGACGCCCGAGGAGTCCATGACCGGCGATGAAAGGTCGGAGCTCTTGCCTATCTGCACGCGGTACGTCTCGGGCAGCGCCGATGAGGCAGGCCCCCAGCGAAGCGCAAGGAATACGGGGAGGTCAGCCTGCATGTTCGGAGGATAGGCGGGAGCGGGTGCGCCCGGGAATCCCGTGCGGAACACCGCCGCGGAAGACCACGCGCTCGTTCCCCCTCCCGACAGGGCGCGCACGCGCCAGTAGTACGCCGCCTGTCCCACGAATCCCTTCACAAGGCGGAACGTGTCCGCCAGCGCAGACTCGTTCCAGATCAGGCCGGAGGCAAACGACGAGTCCGTTCCCACCTGGAGCTGGTAGGCCGAGGCAAGGAGCGATGCATGCCACGTGACGGAGAGGCTCTCCGGGACGTTGGTCGCTCCGCTCACCGGGGCAAACGGCACGGGGACAGGGGGCGGCGAGAGGATGACGATATTGCTGGTATCGCTCTCCACCTGGTTCCTGCTCAGCGACGTGACCGCGTAGTAGTAGGGACCCTGGGCCGGAGGCACAGGGGGAACGACGTACCGCTCCCCCTCCACAGAGAGGATGTTCCGGGCGTCCGCAAGCTCGGAGGCCGCAGGCCTGTGGTCGAACCGGTAGACGACGTAGCGATAAGCGGTGTCGCCGTTCGAGGAAACAATCGGCAGGTCCCATTGTATCGCGGCAGGAGCCACGCCGGGGAGTGACGCATACCGTATTCCCCGGGGCATGGAGGGCTGCGTCATATCGAGCCAGGGCATGGGAGCGATGAGCGCCGGGGAGTGGTAGAGGCTGTTTGTCAGAGAATCGGTGATCCCCCCCGCGTCCGCGGTGGTGATGTAGTTCGCGGTGAACTGGATGTTCCCCTGCGTGTTCGCGTCGGCACGGGAGAACCTGATCTGCTGCGCGATCTGCGATGCGTCGCCGAATGACGAGGTCCCGATCCGGTACGTGGCCAGCCCCGGGTACGAATGCCGGCCATGCGCCGCGACGGAATCGGACCACCATGGCTCGAGCTTCGCATAGTCCTGCGGACCGCCGAATTTCCAGTAGAGCTGCGGCGCGAGATAATCCACGAACTGCCCGTCAAGCCAGGCCATCGGGTCGCCGTAGATCACGCTGTAGTTGTCCTGCCCGCTCGTTCCGGGAGGAACGCCGTCCCTCCATATCCCGGCGGGGCTCATGCCGAATTTCACCCAGGGCTTGACGGCCTTGATGCTGTCATAGATCGCCCTGAGGAGGATATTGACGTTGTCGCGACGCCAGTCGTCCCGGTCTGAAATGCCGCGCCAGTTGAGCCCGTACGAGGAATCGTCCTGGTGGGCGGTGATGCCGGAAGCGTAGAAGTAATCGTCCATGTGTATGCCGTCCACGTCGTAGCGGCGCGTGACGTCGAGTATCACGCTCGTGACATACGAACGGACGTCCGGGAGCCCGGGATCGAGCATCTTGAGGCTGCCGATCGTGAGTATCCATCCCGGGTGCTGCACGGACACATGCTGAGAGCTGATGAGGTACTGGCCGATCTGGTTCACCGCCCGGTACGGGTTAAACCAGGCGTGCAGCTCCATGCCGCGCTTGTGCGCCTCGTCGATCGCGAACTGGAGCGGGTCAAAGGGGGAGGAAGGGGGCGTCCCCTGCGAGCCGGTAAGCCAGTAGGACCAGGGCTCGATGGACGACTGGTAGAGGGCGTCGCACTCGGGACGGACCTGGAAGATCACCGCGTTAAAGCCCGCAGCGCGCAGCCTGTCGAGGATTGCGACAAGAGAGTCTTTCTGCCTCTGGACCGGGCCGCCGAGCGCCGGGGGCCAGTCGGTCGCGCCAACAGTGGTGAGCCAGACGCCGCGGAATTCGCGCTTGGGGGAGACCTGCGCGTAGCCCGTCGCGAAGCTAAGCGCGAGTCCCGCGACGAGGGATAGTGCCAGAAAGCGCATGTTCATTCGAAGAGCCGGAAAAATCGACGGAGATTGCCACGCCAAGAAGCGGCGTGGTCCGAATAACGGACTTCGCATAAAACGCTCGCAATGACAGCGAGCTACAGGGATTGCGGTACTTGAATGTACTGAAATTCCGAAAAAAAAGGGGCGCCGGAGGCGCCCCTTCTTACAGATGAACGGCGATTTTACTTCAAGAGCATCATCTTCTTCGCGATGCGTGCGTCGCCGGAGGTCAGCGTATAGATGTACATCCCGGAGGCGAGACGGCTCGCGTCGAACTTCGCCTTGAACGTCCCGGGATTCAGCGACTGGTTCACGAGCGTCGCCACTTCCCTGCCGACCACGTCGTACACTTTCAGCGTGGTCATGCCCGCCTTCGCGACCTTGAACTCGATCTCGGTCGACGGGTTGAACGGGTTCGGGTAGTTCTGCGAGAGCTCGTAGGACGCCGGGATGCCCGTGTTGATCGGCTCGATGCTGTTCGCCGCGCCCGCACGCTTGTACATGCGGAGCGAAGGGTTCCCCTTCCCAACCAGGCCAAACACGCCGACCCACGCGGTGTCGCCGTGGGGCGTAAACGCGATCGCGCGCGGACGTTCGCTGGCATCCGCAGCGACAAAAAACGTCCACTTGATGCTGTCGCGGACCGCGCAGTTGCCGGTGGTGTCAATCGCATACCACGTGCCGGGGGTATACATGGTCGTGAGGCCCGGCCAGTCGTTCGGTACGTCATTGTACGACCCGCAGCTCGCCCACATATATGCATTGTGCGTCGGCTTCGGAGCCCAACCGATCGATTCGCAGTGGAAGCCCTTCAGGACAGTGTCGACACGCGTCAGGAACGAGCCGAGCACGCTCGCGGGGGAGCGGTAGCGGTAGATCGCCTTGTCGGTGTACCCGGGGAAATAGATGTCGTTGCCGTCCTGTGAGACTGTGACCGCGCGGCAGAACGAGTTGGGATCCAGCGTGTCCACAGCGTTCTGCAGGAACGAGAGATCCGGGTTGAAGATCGCCAGCGGGGCAGCGCCGGAGGCGACTTTCGTCGCATAGACGTACCCGTTCCCATCGACGCCGACGGAGACCGTCGAGGCGCCGGCGGAATTCTCCAGCCCCTTGTTCATCCCGGCGCCGGTCTTGTAGTTGACCCGGTACATGATGTTGAACTCCGAGATGATGATGTTCCCGTTCTGGTCGGCGCGGAGGCCGCGGCCGGTGTTCGGGCTGTTCGTGGGATCCCAGATGAACTTCGCACCCGTGTATGCCTGGAGGGAGGCGCCGCCGAGCGTATCCTGGTGGTTGTTCACCGTGATGAACTTGATCGGCGAGAAGGAAGCCTGTGACCCGTCGGGATTGTAGACGTAAATCACGCGGACCGCCACCTGCTTCGCAATGATGCTGTCCGTGATCGTTCCGGACTGGTTGCCGATGCGCGCGCCGTAGTTCGGCACGAGTATCGTGTCCCAGGGATACGCATAGTAGCTCTGCACCCAGATCTTGCCATCCGGGTCAACGGCGAGGCCGTGGATCCCGTAATGGATCGTGTCCCCCGCCGCAAGGCCCGCCTTGGGGAAGACCCCCAGGTCCTGCCACTGGCCGAACGCGGTGACAGCAGCGAGCAGCGAAAGAAGGATGACGGCAGTAACGGTTTTCTTCATGACGCACTCCTCTGTTGGTGGTTGGATGTATGGTACTGCGTGCCAGTATGGACAGCGTGAGATTGCCCCGCCTTCGGCGCCTGTGGCGCCGCAGGCGGCGGGGTCCAAACAGCGGACTTCGCTTCGTTACTGTATACCGTAATACGGCGCGCCGGATTTCAGCATGTTAATGGCCAGGATCGAATGCGGGACCGTGGCCAGGCGCGACACAAAGAGATAGTTTCCGCTCCATGAGAAGGCAACGGGCTCAGGGAATATGACGCCGGGGTAGAGCGGCTCGCTGGCGCCCGTCGGGTGTACAATCAGGATGCCGACCGCCGCGTCGGTCCCGATATACATGTCGCCATCCCCCGCGAACGTAATGGACTGCACTCCCGGGCCGTTGGGCGTGTACTTCGCGCTGAAATCAAAGTACTTGGTCGGCGGTCCCAGGCTGTCGGAGGTGACGATCGGAAACTGCCAGACGCTTTCCACGGAGTCGGTCTTGGCCCCGACGTAGAGCGATCCGTTGTAGACCCGGAATGCGCGGCATGTCGCCAGGAACGGAAACGCCTTGATCTGTCCGCCCGGCGTGACCCTGTAGATGTTCGCGTTGTCCCCCCCGGCCCACACGTTGTGGTTCGCGTCGAAATCAAAATCGTAGATCTTCGGCCCGCCCGGGAAGAGGACCCACAAAGCACCTGCACCACCGCCGGCCGGGATCCTGTAGAGCGCCTGGAGGTTGCGCGCGGCGTACAGCACGCCCCCCGGGCCCATCTTCAGGCCCGTCCACTTGGTCACGCCCGACGTATTCGAATAGAGGCGCGCGTTGGTTGTGTCGCGCTTCTGGCCGATCTGCTGCGGGGTGAATTTCCATGTGCCGGTCCCGTTGCCCGATGAGGAATCGACCAGAGACGCGTAAATGTTCCCTGCGGCGTCCGTCGTGAGCCCGTTCGCGTCCTCCCCCACCTTGGGGACGCTGACGCGCTGGACGGCCGCCTTGAGGCTGTACGACACGTAGTTGCTGAAGTACTGCGACCCCAGCACAGAGACCGTGACCTGTAACGTGTCGCCCGTGATCAGGGGCGACCGTACCGTCAGCACGGTCGTCGTCGCGCTGAGAATCGTCGCGGGTTGCGCGGCGAAGTAGACCAGGTCGTTAGGGATGGCCGGCGAGAAGTTTGTCCCGGTAATCGTGATCACCGTAACCCCGGCGAGCGCTGATGGCTGGGGCGTGATCGACGTGATCGTCGGGGCGGGGAGGCTCTGCCAGTTGGGATCGTAGATCGACGGGTCGGGTTTCTTCGTGCATCCGGACATCATCCCGAGGAGGATCGCCGCCCCGATGGCCGCAGTGAGTAAGGAGTGTCTCATGAGTGTGCCGTTTCCGTTATGCTGGTCGCAGACAGTTGGACCTACATTTCAAACGCAACAGAAAGCCGGTGCACGCTGCCGAAGAGACCGAACGGCGTGTACGCGTAGTCGATGCCGAACCCGAGCGCGCCCATCACGTTGGACCTGTGAAGACCGATTCCGTACGACCACTTCGTCTCGTCCTGCGGCGAGACATAGCCGATACGCAGGGCGATCATGTCCTGGAAGCGGTACTCGATCCCCATCCGCACCATTTCGGCGTAGTCCCGCGGGTGCTCGGCGTCGAACGAGACGAGCAGCGCATGGTCACCGTGCTCCATCCTGGTCAGGTCCATCAGATTCATGGAGACGCCGAGCTTGAAGGTGAGCGGGAGCTGGAACGGCTCCTTCTCGTACTGGATCTCGCGCGAGAAGTTCCGCACGACCATGCCGAAGTTCAGGCTCTTGAACCCCGTTTTGTAGAGGAGGCCGAAGTCGAACGCCATCACGTCGGCGCTGTTGCTGGACTCGGTACGTGCCCCGGACGTCGGATCGATCGCCGTGACGGCGATGCCGAGCGATTGCCGCACGTACTTCGCGGTCCCGCCCACGGAGAACTTGTCGTTGATTGCACGAGCGTAGCTGACGCCCGCCTCGACGCCCGAGGGGTGGAATATGCCCGTGTCATCGTACCCGCTCGACGCCGAGGGATCCACGATCGTCCCCTCGAACGCCCCGTAGTCGACGAAGTGGATCGAAACGCCGAAAACGCCATAGTCGCCGCCCGCCGGCGCGAAGGCGACCGCCCCGCCGTAGTGGGTGATATCGGCGATGTACCGGGCATCGCTCAGCGCCACGCTCACCGGGCTTATCAGGCGGGACATGGCGGCGGGATTGAAGAACATGGAGGAGGCATCCCATTCTACCGACGTGAGCGCCTCGCCGAGACCGACGGCGCGGGCATCCGTCGCGACCGTGATGAATTTCATGCCGGTTTGCGCGAGCTTCTGCTGTCCGGAGGCCGTCCAGGCGCACAGCGCGCAGAGCAGGATGAGGGTTCCGAGCTGTATCGTTCTCATTGCATACCCCGGTTCAGTTTTAGCGAATGACGGCAAGCTTCTTGATCGCCCGCTCACCGGTCTTCATGTTCTCGAAGATGACGATGTAGATGCCGCTGACGATCACCTGACCCGACGAAGTGTTGGAATTCCAGTATTCGTCGCCGCTCCCGTTGGTATGCAGGATTTCCTGGATTAACTCACCCGTCTCCGTGTAGATCCGGATCCTGCATTGCCCCGGGATGTTGAAGAACGCGATCCTGTCGCTCGCCGTCGAGCCGAACCGCAGCCGGGAGACGTCGGATGCGATGCTGTACGGATTGGGCACGATGCGGATGCTGGAGAGCGGGGTCTCCACCGACGCCCGGAGCAGGTTGACGTGGTCGTACGTTTGCGACATCAGCCGATTGCTCGTAAGCAGGGCGCCGGCCGGCGTGGAGCCCGTCGGGTCGCTCGTCACCGTGGGACCGGTGCTGAGCACGTAATAGTAGTAGTCAAACCCCCGAGAGAGCGCCGTGTCCTTGAAGCCCCGGGCCGACGATGGGAGCGAGGCCACGAGCGAATACACGCCGTCCGAGCGATCGCGCGCCCTCCAGATCTGGAACCCCTGCAGGTTCGGATCACCGGCATAGACGTCCCAGCTCAGCGCGACGCCGTCACCCTGGGAATTCACGTTGAGCACTTTCGGGGGAAGCGGGGGCTGGGGGATGTTATACCCCGACCTGTAGTTCGCCGTCGCCCGCGCGAACGTCTGGAAGAGCGAATCTCTCCCCGTGAGCACCGAGTCGTTTTTCGCCTTGATGTGGGCGGCGTCGGAATACACGGCCTTGAACGCCCGGCCGATCCTGATGCAGGCGTCGCGGCTGAGCCCCGACGCTCCCTCTGCGCACACGATATGGACGCTCTGGCCGGGCGCCAGCGTGTACGGCCCGTAGCCGTCGGCGTTGGTAAACCCGCCGCTCGTCCCGAGCGAGGGGTCGTTCGTGCCCGTGTCGAACGCGCCGTCCGGCTGCACGAGGTCCGCGTGGCGCGGGCTCTTGTGACCCGCGGACATCACGGTATATTCCGACTGCATGAAGGCGGTGTTCAAATCGCTGTTGTTCGACGTCGGGGGAGAAACCTTTTCGTCCGAGCCGAAGTAGGTCGTCGTGGCCGGCTGCGTTGGATCGTCCGTCGTGTCGGTCGTCGATCGATCTGCGTGGAGCGTCACGGTACCGATGAACTGGGCTGCCGCGAGGCGCCCCACCGTGTCCGCGGGGTCATCCGCCGGGAGCGCCGGCGTGAACATCGGGGCCCCGATGTTGTTCCAGTGAATCGCAAACGGCGGATAGAACCCCTGCCACGTGAACCGGCACCGGAACTGCTGCCCCGCGGGATCGGGTTTCACGCCGTCACCCCGGCAGTCGTTCATCGAGTTAATGCCCCAGGAGGTCGGATTCCCGATTTCCTGGCTCCCGTCGTACGTGCATGAATAGCGCGACTGGATGAACACCCAGAGCCCGGTGACCGTCTGGCTCGCCAGGGGGGCGGCACTCGTGCCGTCGACCATCCCCGTGTTCGTGAACGTGTAGTCGTAGATGAAATAGTTGTCGTTGTACGTCTGGCACCAGGCGAGGATCTTCCGGGTCATCGTCACGCCGATCGCCGTATTGTCGATATTGACGATCATCCGGTCGCACTTCAGCGTGGGGTCGACCGTCATGCTGTTGAGCGGCGCATTGCCCACGGTCGGGTTCCCGTCGGCGAAGACCTGCGGGGCCGCAAACCGGCTGACCGTCGTGAACGTCACGGGGAAAAACTCACCCAGGCCGTTCACGCGGGGGCCGACGTGCACCACCTTGACCGGCCAGTTGGTGCCGCCCGGGTCCTTGAAGTTCGTGCAGCCGAGCCAGAGACCCGATGCGGCCTCCATGTCCTGGTACTTGTAGTACGCCGGCCACTGGAGCCCGTCCTGCTGCACCGACACGCGCCCCTCCTCGATCTCGTGCCCTGTGGAAGCGAACCAGTGATTGAGGGAGCCGATCGCCATCCAGCGAATCTCGACCTGCGCCCGCGCCGGGGGGGCCACGGCGAGGAGAAGCGCCAGGCCGGCGGCAATCCATTGTGCATTCTGACGGTGACGCATCATGAGTATCCTCTTTAGGGGTTCGATCAGTCTCTCAGATGTCATACGAGATGTGCAGCCCGAAGAAGAATTGCGCCGGGTTCAGGAACGTGAACGTCTGCTGGTTCGGCATCACGATATAGGCCTTGTTGTCCAGCACGTACTGCTTGTGCGACGGGCTCGGGTCGTTCGGATTGTACGCTTCATATGGCACTGTCCTGTAGTCCCCCGGCCGGTCGTTCCCCGGGTAATTGATGTAGCCGAGCGTCGTGCTATACGTTGAGGGCCATGCCGGGAGGTGCAGCGACTTGATATAGGCGTCGAAATCGGTGCCGAGGATGAAACCGTCCTGCGACATGTACTTGAGGTTGAGGACATTGTACATGTCCATGTAGAACTGGAGGTTCAGCTTTGCGATCTTGAAGTTCTTGCTGATCCTGAGATCGACGTCGTAATAGTCGCGCCACTGGAGGTTGTTCTGCACGCCGGGGATCGTGACCCCGTTCGTCCAGGTGAAGTAGAAGCCGGACTGCCAGTTGGCAATCACGTCAAGCCGCCAGTCCCCGAGGGCGCTGATCGGACCGAGCGCGGGGCCGAGGTCTGGAGGTGTGAAGAAGTAGATATTTGCCCGGGCATACGGCTGGGGTATCGGCTGGTTGATCACCGGGTTTGTCTGCTCATAATTCGCCTGCGTGCTCGCGTTCTGATAGTACGTCGCGTAGCCGAAGTGGCCGTTGGTCCTGACGTCGTACGTGTAGTTGATGAACCCCTGGACCCAGCTCCCCCGCTTTTTGTCGACGGTGACTTCGAACCCGCGGATGTCCCTGTATTCGTTCGAGGTCGTCGTCTGGTAGGCGATGGTCCCGTCGTTCGAAACAAACGCAACAGGATAGGGCTCGTCCGTGATGTCCTTGTAGTAGGCCGCGACGCGGAGCAGGAACATGTCGAAGAGATTGTGCTCGTATCCCAACTCGTACGCGATGGTCTTGGGCGCCGGGGTATTCGGATCCGACATCCGGAGCAGCGCGTGCGTGAAGAGATCGAGCCTGTACAGGAAAATGTTGTCCGGGTTCGGCAGCGAGCGCATGTGCCCGTAGTTGAAATAGAGCTTCGCGTCTTCGCTGATCGGGAACGCTATGCCGACACGGGGGCTGAGATCCCACTGTCTCTTCACGCGCACCTGGGGGATGAGCGTGTCGATCCCGGCGGAGTACGCGCCGGAAAACGCGGGGTCATAGGGATCGGTGTACGAATACCAGGTCCCGCTCGGGTCGAGGTAATCGAGCCGCACGCCGAGGTTGGCCACCATACCCTCGAACTCCAGCTTGTCCTGGATGTACGCACCGCCCCGTTTCGGCCACGTCTGGTACTTCACCCAGTAGCGGCCGCCGGCGGGGAGGAACGCGTCGATCGAAGCGTAGTTGACGTTGTCGTCGGTGAGGACCCATTCGAAGCCCGCCTTGATCTGATTGATGCGATCAAGCTGGCTGGTGAGATCGAATTTCGCCGTGTAGGACGTCACCTCGCTCGAATCGCGGGAGTTGCTCATGCCGACGCCCATGCGGAGCCCCGTGATGCCCGTGCTCGGGGCGGGCTCGTAGCCGAAGGGCGCCATGTCAACGAGATACCCGTTGCCGAATGACATGATCGGCGTCTGGTTGCGGAGCGGACCGGGATTCGTGCTGTACTTTGACTGGAAGACGAAGATGCTGGCGTCGTAGAACGTCTCCTTCCCCAGCATGTGCGTTATCTTCGCCCCGCCGGACTTGAAGTCGATCGTCGTCGGCGCCCAGTAGTCGGTCGAGAAAATGCGGGAATCGATGTAGCTCAGCCCGTTTGCGAGGTTGTCGGTGATGTCCGTCGGGTTCCCGGTGAACACGCCGTTCGAAGGGCTCGAATTGAGATTCGTGCCGGTCTGTGTCACGACGTTGCTCGTCCCCGCGTTGTTGTTGTTCGTCCCGGTGGTCCTCCCCATCAATCCTTCGAGCATCAGCTTGATCGTCGGGGTGATGTCCGACGTTATGCGGAGCTGCCCGTTGTAATTCCTGTAGGCGTCCGTCGAAAGAGGGATGATATACGCGCTCTGTGACTGCTTGTATGCCGCAAAGAACCGGAGGTTCCCCAGCGCCTCGCCACCGGGGAACGGCCCGCCGAGGCCGGCGTCAAAATCGTAGTCCGGAATATCGATATCCGCCTGCTTGCGGTATTCCCAGAGGAAGACCTGCTGTGCCGCCGTGGGCGTGAGGTGATTGGCCGGGTTGGGGTCCTTCATCGTCGCCTGCGAGACCGCGTTCCAGCCCTGGAAGGACGCGTACTGCTGCTGCGTCGCGGCATCCCATGCGCCGTTGTTCGTCCCCGTCCAGCAGACAGAAGGATCGACGTACGGCCGGATCCAGTATGAGTCCTTGTCGTAGATCGAAGGACCGAAGTGCTTGGGACGCGGGTTGGCGTACCTGCCGTTGAACGAGATGCTGTAGTCGGACTTCCCTCCCTCTTTCGTGATGACGTTGACGATCCCGGACCGGAGGTTCCCGTACTCGGCGTTGAACCCGCCTGTCTGCACCTGGACGTCCTCGATCGAGCTCAGCGCGATCCCCGTATAGGGGAGGTTCGTGCGTCCGTCCCTCAGCGTGAGCCCGTCCACCATGACCGACGCCTGGTCAGGCGTGCTGCCGCGGATCACGGGGCCGTTACTCGTCGACTGCACGCCCGCCTGGAAGCTGATCGCATTGGAGACGGTCGCCACGGGAAGACGTTCCACCTCGGCGATCTCCATATTTGCCCGGCTCGCGGAGATGTCCCGCTGCACCACGGGTCGCTGGGCCGTGATCACGATCTCCTGCCCCTGCACCGATTCCTGCGTCAGCTTGAAGTTCAGCGTCGTCGTCTGATCGACTTCCACGCGCACGTCGATCTGCGTCACCGCAGTGTAGCCGACCAGGGACGCCTTCACCCTGTAGGTCCCCGGCGGGACGTTGACGATCGCGTAGAACCCGTCGACGTTCGTGGCAGCCCCTGTCGCCAGTCCCTCGACGGTAACGTTCGCCGCGAGAAGCTTCTCGCCCGTCTGGGCGTCGGTGACTGATCCGGAGATTTTGCCTGTGGTGCCGGCGAAGAGGACGGTGGGGATCAAGAGGGACAAGAGGATCGGCAAGTACTTGATTGCCTTCATATCACGCTCCTGGATGATGCGTACGGGATAACAAGAACTCATACACAGAGGAAAGACATTGTGCAGGGTGTAGTTCGGCAGGAACGCACATTGGGGTAGAGCGGTGCGCTTGCCAGTGTGTGCCAAATGTATGAAAGTGCAAATGTACTGTCAAGTACTTTGCGAATTAGTCGCCCCTCCCAACTAATCAGGATTTGTTTCCATAGGGAAACAACAGCGACGAGAGGTTCCCGACGACCAGCGTCGCCACGCAGCCGATCAGCGTGTGCCACGTGTAATCGATTGTCGTACAGAAGATAACGGCCGTCATCGCAGCAAGGCCCGCAATCAGCCCCGCCGTCGCGTCACGCGACCTTGTTCCACGGAAGAAGAGGCCCAGGAAGAACGTGCCGAGGAGGCCGCCGTACGTAAACGACGCTATCCTGAGACCAAGCTCCACCACCGGATTGGCGGTGTCTGTAAAGAGCATGGCGCCCCCGACGAGGACCGCCCCCCAGACGAGCGTGAGCAGGCGGGAGGTACGCACCTCTCCCCCGGGATCGGCCGCCTGACTCCTCCGCGCCAGGCGGTAGAGGTCGAGATACGTGGAGGATGCAAGGGAGCTGATCGAAGAGGAGAGCGTGCCCATCGCGGACGCGAGTATCGCCGCCACCAGGAGACCGGCGAGCCCCGCGGGGAGCCTGTGCACGATGAATGACGGGAATACCTCGTCGGATGAGCCGAGTCCGAGCGCCCCGTACGTCACGCCGCCGTAGTACGCAAAGAGCGCGAGACCGAGGAGGAGGAAGAACGCGAATTGCACGACGATGAAGGCCGCATCCAGCAACAGGGCATTCCGGCTCTCGCGCGCGGAGCGGCACCCCAGGAGACGCTGGACGAGGAGCTGGTCGGTGCCGTGAGAGGCCATCGTGAGAAATGTCCCCCCGAGGAGGCTCCCCGCGAGCGTGTACGGAGAGGCGAGGAACCCGGCAAGCGAACCGCCCCACGAAGGGTTCAGGATTTCGAATTTGTCCGTGCCGCCCCGCGTCGCGAATGCGGTCACATCAGCCCATCCCCCGGGGAGCACATGGAGGATGAGCGCCATGGAGGCGGCGGCGCCGCAGAGGTAGACACAGAGCTGCACGACGTCCATTGCCACGACCGCCTTCAGTCCCCCTGCGTAGGTATAGATGATCGTGCACGCGCCGATCAGCGCAATGCTCTGCGCGTAGCCGAGCCCCGTCACGAGGTGGACGGGGATCGCGGTCGCGAAAAGGCGGACACCGGAAGCGAGCACGCGCGTCACGATGAACGTCACCGACGCCAGGCGGCGCACGGAAAGGCCGAAGCGCCTGCCGAGGAAATCGTACGCGGTCTCAAGATCTCCCCTGTAGTACGCGGGGATGAAGAGCCACGCCACCAGGACCCTCCCAATGAAATAGCCGAAGACGAGCTGGAGGAAATGCATATCCGAGCGGAAGGCGAGGCCGGGCACGCTGATGAACGTCAGCGTGCTCGTCTCGCTTGCGACGATGGAGAACCCGACGGCCCACCAGGAGAGGCTCTTCCCTCCCAGGAAGTAGTCCCGTGCGTTCTTCTGCCTCCCCGCGATCAGCGATCCCGCGAGCGTGACGCCGAGGACGTAGACGATGATGATTGCATAGTCGATGTGGGAGAAACCCATAACGCGCTTCCCGCCTCAGGCCCAGGGGTCGTCGAGGCGCTTCATATCGGGGAGCGCGGCGTCAGAGATGCGGGACGGCATGCCGAAGCGTTCCTCAAGCGCGGCGATCACGTCGCTCCGGCCGGAGAGCTCGCGCCGCGTGGAGACGGTTCCCCGCGATTCGATGAGCGTGCGGTTGTGCAGGACCAGGGAGCGGTCGTCCTCAAACCTCGTGACGACCACGGCGTTCATGAATGTGGCCTCCGGCCGGAATGAGTCGCCAATGACACCGGTGAACTCGGCGATATCCCGCGCCTCAGGCTTCGCCGTATAGCCGTGTTTCAGGGCTCCGTCCCTGAAGAGGTCGAGTCGCGAACGGCCGCGGGCGTCGCGGGGGTGGAGGACATAGCGCTCATACCCGAGCGATACGTCCACGGGGCCCGCCGAGAACAACGGCAGGGGCTCGAGAAACGGAGCCGCGTAGCCGCCGTCCACGAGAAACTCACCTTCCGGAAGCTTCACCATCGTCACGACATGGACGTCCGGTCGGCTCATGTCTGCGCCGCACAGCCGCGCGTCGAAACCGAGCGCGGCAAGGAGGAGGTTGAGGTAATGGTTGTTTGAATAACAGGTGCCGCCGAACCCGTATTGACCGATCCCCTCCAGGAAGCGGTCGACCCCGGGAAGGCCCGCGTAGCCGGGCGTGCGGGCGTACCAGAGCTTGGAGATATTCTCGAACGGGACCCGCTTGAGATGGGCGCGGACGATCTTCCGCAGGAGATCCAGCGTGGGCTTCCCTGCAGGGACATTGAGGAGCCGGAGATACCTGTCGATTGCCGCAGCGTCCAACGGGTGTGCCGTGTCCGGGTGTGGGAGGATGCCGTGTGCAGGACTCAGCCCTGCTCAGTTCTGCTTCGACGTGATGAACTCCGCCGCGTCGCGAAGCGCGCGGATTTCGACCTCGCGGCGGCATTCGTTCCACTCGATGAGGCCGAGGTACATCAGAAGGGGAATCACCACCACTCCCGCAATCGCGTCGACCGCAATCGTCGTGGTGTAGAACTTCGCTTCCATCGCCGTGGGTCCGCCGAGTATGACAAGCAGGACAAACCCCCGGAGGAGAACGTAATTGGTCAGGACGAACCGCCACTTCCCCCGCTCGACGATCTCATCCCACTGTTCGATGTGGCTCCTGTGGGCCCGGGCCTCGACCCTCCGCCAGAAGAACCCGACGATAAGAATGCCTGCGGCTCCCAGCACCCGCCTGATCCACACCCCCGTCTCGGGATCGATGGCCGACCCGAGAAGGAACCCGCACAGGATTCCGAACAGGAGATACAGGAGTTCAAACCGTTCTGATCTCATCGCCCGCCCGTCGTTGCCCCGTCAATTCCCGAAAATGAGCGCCCCGATCGTTCCCAGGTCCCACCAGGACTGGTTCTGCTCGTACCCCGCCCAGATGTGCTGGTTCTTCCTGAAGCTCGTGCCGTCGTTGTCGTTGAGCGCGACGTCGAACCCGACCTTGAACCCCGGTCTCGCGACGATCCCCGGCATGCCTGCAAGGGGGAACCGCGCGATCATCGTGTACCCTTTTTCCGTCCGGTGAAAATACGTCTCGCCTCCCGGCACCAGGTTCGGCTTCGGGAGATCCGGCGCGCCCGCTCCCTGCCAGGCGATCGCCGAGAAGTCCGTGTGACGGTACTCCGCAAGGCACAGGTGCCTGTAGGTCCCGGGGGTCGGAGGATCGAACCCCTGGAGCGAGTTCGTGCGGGCATCGACGACGACCTCCATGCAGTCCGTATCCCAGGGGTACTCCATGCGCGGGAAGTCCCAGTGCGACACTACGCTGTCGTCCGTCACGTCCGCGCCGACGTAGAGGTACGCGCTGTCGTACATGGCATAGACATCCGCAGAAAGGTCCCTTCTTCCGTGCCAGGGCTGGTTGCCGAAGAGGAGCCGGCCGATCTGCGAAGCGCTGTCGATCGTCATCGGGTCCGAACGGTTCCAACCGCGCCAGGAGCCGTCAAGCGACGGCGGAGTCTTTGCAGGGCGTGCTATACCGGCGTAGAAATCATGCACGATTTCCGCAGAGTACCTCCCGCATTCAAGCCGGAGGCGTATCGGGTAACGCTGGTTGGCAGTCGTGTAGCCTCCAAGCCTGATCGGGACATCAATGCGCTTCGTCTCGCTTCCGGTCAGCGTGACCGTCATGCGGGGGAAAGAGCCGCCCGCACCGATCGGGCGCTTCCCATGACGCCGTGATTCGACGCCGACCGGCTTCCATGCAGGATCGGGAGCGAGCGCTGCGGAGAGAGTCTGCGGGACCGCAGTGTTGTTGGTGAATTCGAGGGCAAGCGTTTCATTTGTCCCGTTTGGCAGGAACATCCTCGCAGAGACGGGAGGCGCCACACTCACGGTGGGCCGGAGCGTATCAACGCCGAACGTCGCCAGTATGGATTCACTGACGGGGGCCGCGTCGGGCGGGACAATGACGGCGAGAGAGACACCGGTCGACGTTCCCGGAGGGATCTCGAGCACCGGGCCCGCGAATGGCTTGAACCACGAAGGATCTTCGGCATATGCCGCGTGCTCGAGCCTCTCGACGGGACGCTTGTTCGTCGCCACCAGGTTGACGATCCCTCCCCACCAGTTCAGCCGGCTCTCCGTCGCTTCCTTCCAGCCAGGCGAGGGCTGAACACGGAGAGATCCGCGGAGCGCGTTCGCATGCGCCGTCACGCTGAACACAAGCGTGTCAGTCGTTCCCTGGTAGAGCGTTAACGGCCGTGTAGCGTTCCCCTGCCGGCCCGGAGCCGAGACACGGAGTTCGTGCACTCCGGCCTCCGGCAAGACGACGCCGGTGGACGAGCTCAGCGTTCGTTGATCCTCTCTCTCTCGCCGGATCGAGAATACCGAGTTCGCCACATCTGCAGTGATGACGTCACGCCCGCCATTCCGTTCGACGATGTATGTGTCCGGCGCGTCCCCCTTCAGGAACGCCGTCACCGGTGCTCCGGCCCCCGCAGCGTGTATCAGCGTCGCAAACCGGGTCGCCCTGGCCACCCTGCGCGTGATCAGGACCGGGAACGGCGCCTTGTCGGGGGCCGACTGCTTGTAGAATCCGCCGATGGGAGGGGTGAGCGCGCTGATCACAGTCGTTCCCGGCTCTCCAATGACGCGGAACGTGAGGCGGTCGTTCCCGTCGATGAAATCGCCGTGGAACGCGCTGTCTATCGTACCCAGGCGAATCGACGTGAGCTGATCGTACCCGGGAATCCCCGGCCTGTTCCCGAATAAATCGACCGGCTGTGGCTCCAGCACGAGGTCGTCGACAGAAAGCCGGCCGAAGCCGTGAAGCGGAAGGTCGTACGTATGGACGTCCGGCGACGCGGCGTCGAAGAGATCGATGAAGTAGGATCCTTCGCGATCGCTCACCTGGATCAGCGTCCTCGTGAGGCGGACGCCGTGGTACTCCGTGGTAGATCCGCCCGATGCCACCTGGAATCCCTTCGTGGTGTCGAAGAACCGGCAGTAACCGTTCGTCCACGCCTGGTCGGTCTCATCGACGACGAGCGTGTTGTGCGCGATCGACCGGTGGTACCAGAGCTGGAGACTCGGGAACATGTATGATTCGTTCAGGGGATCGACGATCCAGTTCCTCCCCGCCGCATAATACCCCATCTGGAGGCGGTCCGGGTGCCCGTGTTCCCCCCCCATGATCCCGTAGTCAAGATAGAGGTACGTGCGAAAGAGGCTGTCCCTCAGGATCGCGAACCCGTTCCCCGCCAGGTTGACGCTCCGCTCTGTGTAGACCTCCGGGAGACGCGAATCCAGCGGGAGTTCGGGAACGATATCGAACATCGAAACCGGTTCGGGCGCCCTGCCGAGAGCGGACGTCTCGCCGACGATCTGCGATCCCCGTTTCACGCCGCTCCTCGCCAGCAGGGCGAGGTATCTCGGGTCGCGGTAGACCGCGTAGCCGACCTCGTAGAACGCCGCGTATTCCAGCAGGTTCCCGCCGCCGCTGTCTTTGCTCCTGGGGAATTCATAGTTGGGCTGGACGACGAGCAGCGGGGCGTCGAACATGCTCTTCATCGTCCTGCCTCCCAGGCTCATATGATAGAGGTCGATCCCGTTGTGGCGGGCCATCTCGGCGAGGTGGATCATCCCGCGGAGCGTCACGAAATGATACCCCGACCATTCGGCCCAGAACCCGCTCTCCGGGAGCGCCGAACCGAGCTGCCAGCGGAATCCATACCTCCCGTTGATCGCGAAGTTGACGAGCGACGAGTCGCCGAACATGAACCCGACCGCGGCCGAGACGTTATTGTACCAGAGCTGCCGGTTGGAGGCGGTCTCGGGGAATTTCTGCGTGATCGACGCAAGAGGGAGAAAGAGCTTTTCCTTTATCGCGCTCCGTTCCTCCGGGGTGAAGCCGCGATAATTATAGAGCAGGTCATAGCCGTACGCCATGTCGACGCCCCAGAACGATTCGGAGAGCGTCCCGAAGAACACGTGGGCGGGACCGAGTATCGTGTTGTCGGTCGTGTACCTGAGATAGAGACCGGCGAATCCCACGAGGATCTGCCGCCCCGCCACGGCGTATCGCTCCTCCCCCGTCACCTGGTAGAGGAGACCCATCCAGACCAGGTCCGAGCCGAGAAGCCTGTTGTACCAGCCCGCCCACGCCATGTCGTACTTCCCCCCCGAGTAGACCTCCGTCGTATCCACGGGGCAACGATGAGCGAACGGACTGAGCGCGTCGTAGATCAGCTCCACGCCGTGCTTCGGGCACGTGTACATCTGATACACGTATGTCTGCTTGAGGGGGGACACGTAAATCGGCCCGTGCGCGATCAGCCTGTCGATCTCTTCCCTGTGCGCATCGAAAATGTTTCGGTACCACGGGTAACGTTTGATCCATTCTTTCGCGGTGTCGATGCCCGCCTGGTCGGTCATGAGACGCGGATGCGTGAGCTCTCCGGCGGTGAGCGGCACTGCTCTCGCGAGTGTGAACGTGGCGCAAAGCAGCGCGAGCGGGGCGCAGCGGCGGACCGCACGTGCGGTGATATGCATCAGTGAAACACGCGGGGTTGATTCTGTCGGCATTGTTCGTTTCCTTTCCGGCAGTGAATATACTCAAATCCACGTCATCCTGTCCACCTCCTTCCGCACTCTCCTGCGTGCGCATTCACGGCATTTCATAACTGGAACACACGTGTCATGAACGACCGCATCTACATCGACAGCTACGCCTACGTGGGCAAGCGAGGCCCCAAGGACGTTGAATCGCAGTACGAGACGGAAGTACTGCTGGAAGAAATGGAGTGGGCCGGTATCCACGGCGCGCTGGTCACACACTCGACCGCAAAAGAATACGACCCGATGTACGGGAACCGCATGCTCACGCGGGAGCTGAAGAAAAGCCCCCGTCTCTACGGCGTGTGGGCGGTGATGCCCCACCAGACGGGAGAGTGTCCGCCCCCGAAAGACCTGGTCGCCGCAATGCGCGACAACGGCATCAGGGCGGCCAGGATGTGTCCCCGTTCCCACCGGTTCCCCTTCCAGGTCGATTTCTGCGGAGACCTGCTCGCAACGCTCGAGGAAGAAGGCATCCTCCTGATGGTCGAAGGGGGACACCTGTACGGCAACGACGTCCTGGAGCCCACGAACCAGGTGCTCGTCAACGAGCTGGACGCCGTGCTGACCCGGTTCCCCGCCCTCAACGTCCTCCTGCAGGGAGGCCGCTGGGACGCCACGCGGTTCATCCACTGGCTCATGGCCAAGCACAGCAACCTCCACATCGAGCTTTCCGCGCACCAGGGGAACAGGGCCATGGAGGTGTTCCGCGACTGGTTCGGCGCGGAGCGCATCCTCTTCGGGACGGGGGCGCTGGAGAAATCCCCCGGCGCCGCGAAGTCGTTCGTCGACTACTGCACGCTCTCCGGCGAGGACAAGGCGCTCATCGCCGCGGGCAACATCGCCCGGCTCGCGCGGATCGACGCGATGCCGGCGCCGTACCGCGCCTCGCGCTCGCGCGACCCGATACTGGCGCTGGCGAAGGAAGGGAAACCCCTGAAGGGGTATACCGTCATCGATGCGCACGCGCACCTGATGCACCGGGACGCGGGGGGAACGGGGTTCATCCACATCCCGTACGGGGACGACAAGGGGCTCGTCGAGCGGGCCAAAGTCATGGGGATACAGGCCGCATGCATCAGCGGGTTCCTCGCCGTGTGGACCGACTACGAGGAAGGGAACATCATCATCCATGACGCGATGAAGGCGTATCCCCGGTTCTTCCACGGGTATGCCGCGCTCCAGCCGCAGTACGTGAAGGACTGGCCGCGGGCGCTCAGGAAAGTCCACGTCACGTACGGCATGGACGGGATCAAGGCATATAACCCCAGGACGTACCTCCCCTACAACGACAAGCTGTGGGACCCCTGGTGGGCGTACGGGAACAGGATGAACGCCTACGCGCTCATCCATCCCTCTCCCAACATCGTCCCGGAGATGATGGACATCGCGAAGCGCTACCCGAACATCGCGTTCATCATGGCGCACTCCGGGGCGTCGTTCAAGGACGCCCGCCTGGCGATTGAAATCGCGCAGGCCAACCCCAACGTCTACCTTGAAATCACACTCACCGCGGTCACCTACCGGGTGATCGAGTTCATGGTGAAGCACGTCGGCGCCGACAGGGTCCTCTTCGGCACCGATCAGCCGATGCGCGACCCGATTCCCCAGTTCGGCTGGGTGGTGTATTCGCACTGCACGCCCGCGGAGAAGGCGAAGATCCTCGGGCTCAACATGAAGAAGATCATCCGCCGCGTCAGGCGGTAACACCCGGAGAACTCAATGCAGGATCCACAGGCCGCCGGCGGGGACGAGCAGGTCTCGGTCGCCCGGCAGACGTTCAGCGAAATCACGCAACCGTTCATCGACCTCTTTCACGCCAACCGCGCGCTCTGGGGGATCAACCTCTCGTACCTGCTGGAGGGGGTCACGTACTTCGGCGTGGTGGGCCTCCTCGCCATCTTCTTCAACGACTACATCGGGCTCGACGAC
Organism: Bacteroidota bacterium; assembly: GCA_035516035.1. GTDB lineage: Bacteria > Bacteroidota > Ignavibacteria > UBA10030 > UBA6906 > Fen-1273. Next base: position 51,776 of record DATJAS010000032.1, read on the forward strand.
ATCCGCGCCGGACAGATGGTCGGGTTCCTCACGGCCGGGATCACGCTCGGGATGCTCTTCATGGGGGCGACCGTCGACCTGATCGGCCCACGCCGCGCGCTCCTGGCGTCGCTCTTCCTCATGCTCATCGGCAGGATACTGCTGACGATGAGCCCCGACCTCGGCACGAAGGGGCTCTGGTCGAGCTCACACTGGCTCGCGATGGGCGGGCTGCTCGGCGTCATACTCGGGTACGGGATCTACCAGCCCGCGTGCTACGCGGCGGTGCGGCAATTCACGAGCGCGAAGAACGCCGCCATGGGATACGCCATGCTCTACGCGATCATGAACCTGGGCGGTTTCCTCCCCGGGCTCATCTCGCCGCCGGTGCGTCACGCCTACGGCATCACCGGCGTCTTCTGGGTGTACGTGGCGCTCACGGTGGCGGGGATCGCGGTGATCGCGGTATTCCTGACGCGGAAGGCCATCGCATCCGCAACGGCGGAAGCCGCGGCGGAGCGGAAGGAAGCGCCGGCAGCCGTGGAAAAGAGGAGCGCGAAGGAACAGCTCATCCATTACCTGAAAAACTTCCCTCTCCGCGACGGGCGGTTCATGTTTTTCATCTTCATCCTCGTCCCGGTGCAGACGCTGTTCGCGCACAACTGGCTGACGCTCCCGCAGTACTGCTACCGCGCGTTCAGCGGGCTCGTGAGCGACAACTTCGAGTTCTTCGTTAATTTCAACCCGATCCTCATCTTCATCCTCACGCCCGTCGTCACGGCGCTCACGACGAAAAAAGACACGTACACCATGATGATCGTGGGGACGTTCATCATGGGCGCGCCGACGTTCATCCTGGCGCTCGGCCCGAGCGTCGGCGGCCTCTTCGCGTTCCTGGTCCTGATGACGATCGGCGAGGCCACATGGTCCGCGCGGTTCCTCCAGTGGGTGGCGGAGATCGCTCCGAAGGACATGACGGGCATCTACATGGGGATCGGCCAGTTCCCCTGGTTCCTGACGAAGGTCGTCACGAGCCTCTACAGCGGCTGGTTCCTGATGCACTACTGCCCCGCCGGCGTTCCTCCCGGGGAGCTTCACACGGGGACGATGTGGTTCATCTACGGGATCATCGCCATGATGACGCCGGCAGGCCTCCTCATTGCATCTTCGTGGATGCGAAAAGGTTTCCGGCTGCGAGCGGAGGAGCCGCAAGTCCAATAAAATCAATACGATCTGGAGTTTTCGTATTGGAACGCCAAAAAACCCTTGCGTTTTGTCTACGCCCTTTGTAGGTTTGTGAGGCAAATTTAGCGTACACCGTTCTTGCGCCATCAAGTGCTTGCTGATGTACCGTTTTCGCCTGTTATGGTGAGTGTCGCAGCAGTCGGATCGCAGACAATGGTGAAGCGTTGGGGCCATTGCGTGCGATTTTTTTTTGCCCGAGCCACGGACTGACCGAGACGATGTACACAATCCACCACATACCATCCACATCCAGAGGTTAGCTCCATGGAGAAGGGCACAGTCAAGTGGTTCAACAGCGCGAAGGGGTACGGCTTCATCTCCCGCCCGGGCGGCGAGGATGTCTTCGTGCACTTCAAGGCGATCAACGGCGAAGGCTACAAGACGCTGAACGAAGGCGACACCGTCGAGTTCGAGGTCGAACGCGGACCGAAGGGTCTCCAGGCAGCCAACGTCACGAAAGTCTAGCGACCCACTTGCTACGACAGATACCGCATCCTCTCCGCAGTCCGGGGAGGATGCGGTTTTTTTGTATCTTCCAACTTCATGACCACGCCAACCTCCGACAGATAACCGACCGACATGTCCATCAGGGTATTCGTCACGGGCGGAACGTTCGACAAGGAATATAACGAGATCGACGGGAAGCTCTACTTCAAGGACACACACCTCCACGAGATGCTGGCCCTCGGGCGCTGCAAGGTCAACGTGGCCATGCGGACGCTCATGATGGTGGACAGCCTGGACATGACGGACGCGGACCTGGAGATCATCACGAAGCAATGCCTCAAGACGCCCGAGGAGCGCATCGTGATCACGCACGGCACGGACACGATGGAGGTGACCGCGCGCGTGCTGGCGGAGAAGGTGAAGGGAAAGACGATCGTGCTGACGGGGGCGATGATCCCCTACAAGTTCGGCAGCTCGGACGGGCTGTTCAACCTGGGGAGCGCGCTGGCGTTCGTCCAGACGCTCCCCCACGGCGTGTACATCGCGATGAACGGCCGCTGCTTCCACGCGGACAACGTGAAGAAGAACAGGAAGACGGGGGAGTTTGAGGAGATTGCCGCGCTGCGCTCGCAATGACGGGGATCGCCACGGGCGCAAAGAACGCGCCCTCGCAATGACGGGGAGTCAGATCAGCCGGAACGTGAGGATCGGAATGTGCTTGAGTGCGAAGAGCGCGACGAGGGCGAGGAGCCACATGACGATTCCCGTGCGGGTCGATTTCACTTCGGCGACCGAGAGAAAACCGTCGGCGACAAGCAGAAAGAGCGCGCTCACGCACCCGTTCTCCATCACGCGGTAGACCAGCCCCGTGGCCGTCGGCTCGAACCTCCCCAGGACGAGCGCCACGAACATCAGCGACGGCACCCAGAGGAAGATCCGCTGCTTCGCCGGGATGAGCATCACGACCCCTGGATACGCACGACGCGCAGGCTCGAGACGCCGGCCTTGAACGTCAGGAAGATCCTCCGCGATGCGGCGTCGAAGTTCGCCGTCCGGTACGTCCCGTCCCCCTGCGATTCGAATCCCTCGAATGTCTTCGACGTGAGGCCGCTCTCCGAACGGATCTCGCACCCCGCCGATTCGGGGATGCGAACGGTGATCGACGAAACTCCCGCCTGTATCTTCACGCGGTTCTCCTCCGCCCTCGCACCGAGCGTCAGGCGCACGTCCGCCGCGCCCGTCCGGATGTCCACGTCATCCGTCGCGAACGGGGAGAGATCCGCGTCCAGCTTCGCCGCCCCCACCTCCAACCTCACTGACCAGAGGGGACCGGGGTGCATCCGCATGTCGACCCGGTTCTTCCCGCCGGCCCCGAACGCGGTGCTGCGATCCTCCATGCTCAGCGAGACGGTTTTCGCATTGTTCTCTTCCCTGCTCGAGATCCCGTAGGAGCCGAAGTTCGTCTCGGTCTCCGCCCGGAAAAGCTCGGCACACGTGTCGCGGATCGTGAACGTCCCCGCCCCCGACGCAACGTGGAGGCTCGCGCGGTGGTACGCCGTGTCGTACGCCTCCATGAACGACTGGGACGTCAGCTCGCGCACGGGCCGTCCCCAGCCCCACTCCTGCCACGTGCCGTAGAGAATCAGGGCGACCAGGATCGCGGCGAGAACCGCCAGCAGGGCGCGGACCACCTTTGCCCCGCTCAGGATGCCGACGCCCCAGAGGACCAGCACCAGCGGCCAGAATCTCCAGATGGTCCCGACCCGCAGCGTGAGGAGATCGAGTTTCGCCAGCAGGATCAGGACGCCCGCCACGACCCAGAACGTCCCCCAGAATATCCTCGATGTGTTCATGGTGTGCACCGTGTGAGTGTTGTCAGGTTATGCGGATGACCCGGCGTCGCATCATCGCGTGAGCACGAGCGTGTCCAGCGGCGCGCCGCGCTGGTTCCAGACGCGGAGCACCAGCGTCGAGGGCGTCACGTCGGCGTAGGCCCAGTTGAACTCCTTCACCGTTTTCTGCGTGTACCAGGCCCGGGAGGGTTCGTACAGCGGCGCTCCCGCGGAGCCGATGATGCAATGGTGGATCCCGTTCACGACGTTGTGCTGGTAGAAATGGGAGTGCCCGCAGAGGACGAGCGCGACGCCGGTCCGCTCGAAGACGCCTGATGTCAGCGCAATCACGGACGAGTCCTCGCCGTGTCCCCCCGCGCAGTAGGCGGGCTTGTGGAGCATGACCACCTTCCACGTCCTGTTCGTGCGGTGGAGATCGGCGTCGGCAAACTCGTACTGCGGGGTCCCCGGCCCGAGGGGAAGCTCGCTGTTGAGGACGACGACGTGCATGTCGCCGCAATCGAACGAGAAATACTCCTGGGACGCCGCACCCACCGGTCCGCTCGTGAACGCTTCCGTGTTCGTGGTCCACCGTTCGTGGTTGCCGGGCGCGTTGACCCAGGGGACGGTCCCGCCGAACGAGACCATCGGGGGGCGAAAAAACCCGGTCTTCCAGCTTTCATACGACGGCGTGGGGGCGATGTCGCCCCCCAGCAGGCACAGGAGTGGGTGCGCCCCCGCGGCAAGCGCCATGATGCTGTCGAACACGCCGGTCCCCCCCCGGCTGTCTGCGACCCACACGAACCGGAAGGGGGTCCCGGGGAGCGCCCCCGTCGTAAATGAGGAGAGATCCGTGAACGCGGTCCCCTCCCCCCCCCTGTAGAAATAACGCGTCTCCGGCCGAAGCCCTGTGAGGGGAACGTGGTGGACGTACGTGGCCGGCGTGGCCGTTGTCACCACGTAGGACGCACTGCGCGCCGTGAGCGAACAATCCTCCGTGGTTCCATACCTGACAGTGAGCGGCGCCGGCGAGTCTGATTCAATAAGGACGCAGACGCTGGTGGGCGTTACGGCCTGGAGGTACGGCCGCATGAGTATCGCCGCGGAGGAACTGAGGGGCACGCACAGGAGCACGAGGGCGTAGCGCATCGGTCGTCACCGGCTATTTAATGTGAATCATGGTCTTCTCCGCGGTGAATCCCGGCGCGGTGAGCCGGCAGTAATACACGCCGCTCGCAAGCTGCGACGCGTTGAAGAACGCGCGGTACGAGCCCGGCGCCACCACGCCCTCGGCCAGCACCGCCACCAGCCGTCCCAGCACGTCAAACACATCCAGGCGGACATCGGCTTCCGCGGGAACGGTGTACGCGATCACCGTCGAGGGGTTGAACGGGTTGGGATAATTCTGAAAGAGCGCAAATGCCGCCGGGCCGGGGGGGGACGGCACACGGGCGCCGGGGTCAACGTACGGCGCCGTCCGCACGCTCGTCACGCCGGCGTCCATCCTCATCCAGACCGGGTAGACCATCCCTCCGCGGGCGGCGATCCCGGTGTAGTCGCCGAAGAAGACGTCGGCCTGGGGAATGAACGACGAGTCGCTCACGCGGGAATCCGTGAATGACGCCCCCCCGTCCGTGGAGCTCGCGACATAGACGTCTGTCGCATCCCCCTGTGTCTCCCGCCTGTCGTAGAAAACCACATAGACCGAGCCCGTGACTGGATCGACGGTCATCCAGGGGAAGAAATGCTCGCGCGGCGTAAGGTCCGTGTTGACCTGCTTCGCCGGCTGCCATGTCGATCCCCCGTCCGTCGATCTGCGGATGAAGATGCACGTGTTCCCGGGGCCTCGCCGCGCGTCGGACCAGCAGACATACACCGTGCCGCGCCATGCCGAGGCGCTGATGTCGCATGCCGTTACGGGCATCCCGTTGCACCTGTAGATGCCCGAGATGGTCTGGTCCCACCCCCCCGGAAGTGAATCGACAAGAACGTTTCTCCCCCACGTGGCGCCGCCGTCCGTCGAACGGCTGAACATGATTCCCAGAGGGCCTCCCCAGCTCAGGTTTACTTCGCCCCCGGGACCGACCGCCGGGACGGCACCCTCGACCGTGTTCGACGAGTCGACGCAGTCGCCGGCCCGTTCGCTCACGCGCACGGGGGCACTCCAGGAGGTGCCGCCGTCGGTGGAGCGGCTGAAGAGAATCCGGGAACTGTCGCCGGCGCTGCGGCTCCCGTAGGCATCGAACTGCGTCCATGCCATGTAGAGAGAGTTCCGCAAGGGGGAGTCGGTCAGGTCGGAGGCAATGTAATCCTTGTCCTGCTGCCGCGGAGGGTTATAGCCGATAACGGCGGAGTCCTTCCACGTGAACCCGCCGTCCGTAGACCTGTGGACTCCGAGCCTGTCAATGAAATACGCCCCGGGGATCCCGATAAGATTGAGATAGAACAGGTGACCGAAGTAGAGATTTCCGCGGCCGTCGAAGGCCAGGCTCGGATCCCCCCATGTCCCGAGGGGGAGCAGCTCCTCCGCCCAGGTCCCCCCGCCGTCCACCGAGACGAACGCGTAGCGCACGTTTGCCCCCACGACGACGTTCTTCGGCGACGTCGGATTGATCGTCACGGAGACTTCTTCCGGCGAATAGAAATCGCCCGGGACTTTCGGGCTGATCCTGATATTCGCCGGCTGTGCAGGCGCAGAGCGGATGAAACAGAACGAGACAACGAATGCTATGAACGCGGTTCGAGACGTCACAGGCGAGCCATCCCCCGGCTACTCAGTCTGATACGCCGTTGAATATACGATAGTTGCGCGACAATCTCACCTGCAGCTTGCCTTTGGACCCAGGCAGGAGTACATTAGCGCGGGCACGGTTCTTTTCAGGGGACCTCTTTCCGCTCCGGCTGGCCGGGATCACGAAGGAGGTCCCTCTTTATTCAGCCCATCCCGTTCACGCCCGGGCCAGGCACCCCCCGAAGGAGCATGGAATGATCACAAGGTCCCTCCCGACGTTTCTCCTCATTGCGCTCGCCAGCGCGACGTGCGCGGCACAATCGACCCACCCGGCCATGACACGCCGGGATTCCGTCGTCGCCGCCGCGCGCGAGATCATGGGAATGCAGAAGTACTGCGCACTGATCACGCTCGATTCGCTCGGGCGTCCCCACGCGCGCACGATGAACCCGTTTCCCCCCGAAGACGACATGACTGTCTGGATCGCCACCAACAGCCGGAGCAGGAAGGTAGCGGAGATCAGGAAGAATCCCGCGGTCTGCCTCTACTATGCCGACCACAACCAGGCGGTCGGCTGCGTTTCGATCACGGGGAAGGCGGTGCTCGTGGACGACCAGGCGGAGAAGCTCAAACGGAAGCGCGAGTACTGGACACAGGCTTTCCCGGACTGGAAGTATCTCGTGCTCATCAAGGTCGTCCCCGAGACCATGGACGTGCTGAACTACAGGATGGGCATGCTGAACGACCCCGTAACGTGGAAAACTCCGTCGGTCAATCTCCGGGACCAGTAGCTCCCGGCACGGTCACGCCGGCAGGGGCGAGCGGCACTGCCTGACGGAGGAATTTCCCGCCGTCCCCCCGTGTTCGATTTCACACGGTGACTCACAAGCTCACGGGACGCATGACGACGTACATCGGCCTCATCCGCGCAGTGAACGTGGGGGGACACAACCTGGTCTCCATGGAGGATCTGCGCACATTCCTCTCCCGCCTCGGATTTGATGAGCCGCGGACGCTCCTGCAGAGCGGGAATATCGTCTTCCGGGCGAAATCCTCATCCGCCGCGGCGCTGGAGAAACGCCTCGAGGACGAGGCGAAAAAGCGGCTTGGACTGGAGACGTCGTTCTTCGTACGTTCGGCGGACGACTGGCAGGCATTGATCGCGGGGAATCCTTTTCCCCGGGAGGCAAAAAACGATCCTGCACGTCTCGTGGCCATGTCCCTGAAGAAGGCGCCCGGCGCCTCGGAGGTGAAGGCGCTCGTCGATGCAATCCAGGGGAGGGAAACCGTCCGCGTCAGGGACGACGTCGCATATATCGTCTACCCGGACGGGCAGGGGACATCCAAAATCACCAACACCGCGATCGAATCGAAGCTCGGCACGCGCGGGACAGCCCGGAACTGGAACACCGTCCTGAAGCTCGCCGCGCTCGCCGACCACTAGAGGAGAGACCATGATCACAGGTGCGCATTCGATCGTCTACAGCCTCAACCCGGAAGCAGACCGGAAGTTCTTCCGTGACGTGCTCGGACTCCCCCACGTCGACGTCGGCGAGGGGTGGCTGATATTCGCTCTCCCCCCGGCGGAGGTCGCATTCCATCCCGGCGAGAAGAACAATCTCCACGAGCTCTATCTCCTCTGTGACAACGTGGAGGGGTTCGTGCGCGAAATGGGCGCACTCAATGTCGCATGCGCTCCGATACAGGACCGCGGCTGGGGCCTGCTCACACAATTGACGCTGCCGGGGGGAGGCTTGCTCGGCGTCTATGAGGCGCGACATGAGCGACCGGGAGCCAAGCCGGCACGTCGCCGCGCCCGCACAACCGGCCGCGCCCGGAGCCGCGGGGGCGCCTCCCGAAAGTCCAAGAACCGGTGAGCCCGCCGCCGCAGAAACTGCCCGGCACGGCCGCGCTTCTCCTGATCGACCTGCAGAAGGCGATCGACTATCCTTCGTGGGGAGTCCGCAACAACCCGGACGCGGAAGAGAACGTGCGACGCCTCCTTGCGCACTGGCGGGACTCCTCCCGTCCGGTGATCCATGTCCGGCACGTATCGCGATTTCCCGGATCGACGTACCGCGACGGCCAGCCCGGCGTCGAGTTCAAGGACGTCGCAATGCCGCACGCCGGAGAACCGGTAGTGACCAAACACGTCCCCTGCGCGTTCATCGGGACGGCGCTGGAGGCGATGCTCCGCGAGCGAGCGATCGATGACGTCGTCATCGCGGGAGTTATCACGAACAACTCCGTCGAGTCGACCGCCCGCGTCGCGGGAGACCTGGGATTCAGAACAATCGTGGCGTCCGATGCGACGTTCACGTTCGGCCGCGACGACTTCCGCGGCCTCTCCCGCTCCGCGGAAGAGGTCCACGCCATGTCGCTCGCCAACCTCCAGGGGGAATTCGCCGAGATCCTACCCACGGACGAAATCATCCGCCGTTCGCCCGCCTGAAGGAGGACGAGAAGCAACTCAGGCGGAATTTCCGTATCGTCCTGACGTCAGGTTGCCATCGTGAAAGGGGGCGTCGATCGGTTCTCACCAGGGTGCCAGGGATCCGTACGCGGCCCTGCGGTATCCCGCCTACCGCAGGTTCATTGCCGCGACGTTCCTGTTCACCCTCGGATTCCTGATCCAGGAGGTGGCGCTCGGCTACGAGTTGTACACAGTCACCCGCGATCCCCTTGCGCTGGGACTGGTCGGACTCGCGGCGTTCATCCCCTTCATCAGCCTGACGCTGTTCGGCGGGTACCTCTCCGACCGGCTGAGCCGGCGGCGCATCATCCTCACCGCCGTCGGCGTCATCATGCTCTGCTCCCTCACGCTCCACCTCTGTGCGCATGCTGTCGACAGGGGCAGGCTTTCCTCCTCTGCGCTCGTGAGCGCCATCTACGCAGCGGTGTTCCTGTTCGGCGTCTGCCGCGCATTCCAGGCGCCCGCAGCCTCTTCGCTGCGCGCCTTCCTCGTGCCGATCACGGTATACGAAAATGCCGCCACGTGGAGCAGCTCGGCGTTCCAGTCCGGCTCGATCCTCGGTCCCGCGGTGGCCGGGTTTCTCTTCTCGTGGCTCGGCTTCGCCGGGACGCTGCTGGTCGTGGTGGCGCTTTTTGCAGGAGCGCTGGTCCTGTATTACCGCGCGGGGGACAGCAGCGTGCGCGGCACGAGCGGCGCCGGGTCGCTCCTGGGGAGCCTGCGCGAGGGATTTGACTTCGTCTGGCGTACGAAGGTGATCCTCTTCGCCCTCTCGCTGGATCTCTTCTCCGTTCTCTTCGGCGGCGTCTACGCACTGCTTCCCATTTACGCGCAGGACATCCTGAATGTGGGAGCCCAGGGACTGGGCATCCTGCGCGCCGCCCCGTCCGCAGGGGCAGTCCTCATGCTCATGGTCCTGCAGAGGATTTCCCCCATGCGGCACGCCTGGCGGAATCTGCTCGGCGCCGTGACCGGCTTCGGGCTCTCCATCATCGTGTTCTCGCTCTCCCCGTGGATGGGGCTCTCCGTCGCGGCGCTCTTTCTCAGCGGAGCATTTGACAGCATCAGCATCGTCATCCGGCAGACGCTCCTCCAGCTCAGGACACCCGACGCGATGCGCGGGCGGGTCATGTCCATCAACGGCATATTTGTCTCCTCCTCGAACGAGCTGGGGGCGTTTGAATCGGGTGCAACCGCGAAACTGATGGGCGTCGTGCCGTCGGCGGTGTTCGGGGGCGCCATGACGCTCCTCATCGTCGGATGGGTGTGGACCAGGACACGGGAACTGCTCGGCATGAGACTCGACCGGAAGGAGGGAGATGGCTGACACGATCTGTCACGCGACGCAGGGGGGACTCCTGATGCTGGCGCCGTTCATCGCCCGCATACGGAAGAAGGCATGGCTCTGGACGCTGGGAGCCGTGGGCGCGTTCTTCGGCGCACTGCCGGACATCGTCGGGGCCTACGGGATCATCATCAGGGGAGACCAGTGGAGGCTCTACAACGTCGCGCATTTCGGAAAACTGAAACGGATACTCCAGTACGTGCCGATGTATTCGCTCCACCTCTACGTCGACTCGTTCACGCACGGCCCGGGGAAGCGGTGGTGGGAATGGAACGAACGTCTCTGGCTGGAAGTGCTTCTCTGGGTGGTGAACGGGACGGTGATCGCGCTTTTCGTCCGGATCTGGAGAAGAAACATGAGGAAGGAGGAAGCCCTCACGGCGGGCGCCGCACGCCGGGAGGGGGAGCACCGCTGACGCCGCCGCGTGCGCAAAAGCGAAGGGGCCCGGCAACACTCGATTGCGGGGCCCCTGCAGCGGGAAGAGGACTTTGCAGCGATCCGGCTAACGGCGCCGGCCCATCGAGCGGTATACTCCGCCGCCACCACCGCCGTAGGAGCGGTAGCGGTAACCTCCATAGTAGGGTGCGTACCCCCGGTAGTAGTATGGATGATAGTATGCGCCCCAGTAGCCGTACCAGCCCGAAAAATACCAGGGCGACCACCACGGATAGTCCCAGTAGGAGTAGCCGTAATACGGCGGGTACCCGGCGTAGTACCGGGCCGGCGCCCGACCGCCTCCCCAGGGCTCGTCCGACTTCATCATCGCGCTGATCACCGTGTCGCTGACGCCGGAATCGGCAAGCTCGATCACGTCGGGAGTCCGAAGGACAAACGTCGATCCGGACTTCCGGATCATGTCGATGATGACATTGTCACCAATCCGTGCTTTCGACAGGGCGATCACGTCCTGTTTCGTCATGAGCATCGTCGAGTCACGTACCGGGCGGTGTTCCCGGTAGCGGTAGCTCGAGTATTCCGGCGCGCAGCCGGCGGCCGCAAGTCCTATCACCAGGACTGCAAGCCAGAGCGTGTTGCGTTTCATATCCCCTCCCTTTAAAGGAAATGTGAAGTGTCGGGTGGGGGGTGATGGTGGTAAAGCGAGACCCCTTTTCCTCTGTACCGTATTCAACACCCGCGCATCCTGGCGGGTGCCCTGCCCTCTACACCTCTTCCCATTTGACCGATCGGCAGCCGGCACAGTTTAATGTACCGATTCTCTCAACAACAAACTAGGGTACAGCGACGGTCTTCTCACGCGGTGAACCCCCCCGCTCGTTGAACGCCTCGACGGAGAACCAGTACGGCTCCCCGGAGAGATCGGCAATCACGCTCCATGATTTGCCGTTGGGGGAGGCCGAGATCCTGAACTGTGTGCAGACGGTGGAATCCCGGACGATGACCGGATCAGCCCCCGAGCGATGCGAGATGCAGCGGGTGCTCTCCTCGAGCGTGCACTAGCCCTGATTCAGCGCCTTCTTCACCACATCGGGCGTCATCGGGAGCTCGAGGACGCGGGCCCCGACTGCATCGCAGATGGCGTTGGCGAGCACGGCTCCCATCGTGACGATGGCCGGTTCTCCTCCCCCCTGCGGCGGGGCGTCCTCGTCGTCGATCAGGTGCGTCTCGATCTCGGGGAGCCACGAGAAACGGGGTATCTCGTACGAATCGAAATTCAGGTCTGTAATGGCGCCCCCCTTGAAGTGCAGACCTTCGCGGAGCGCGTACCCGAGACCCATCGTGATGCACCCTTCCATCTGGAGCGCGGCCCCGGCCGGGTTCACCACGAGCCCCATATCCTGGACGGCCAGCACGCGCTTCGCTTTCACTTCCCCGGTTGCGCGGTCGACCGCGACCGCGGCCATGCTCGCGACATATGTCCCTGCGTCAATGCCAAGCGCGACACCGATCCCTTTTTCTCCCTGCGCCTTCGCCGCCTGCCAGCCGAACTTCTCCGCGGCGGTCTGCAGCACGCGCTTCATCTTCGCGTCCTTCAGGTGCCGCAGGCGAAATTCCACGGGATCAACGCCTGCTTTCGCCGCCATGACGTCCATCTGCGACTCGCGGGCAAACGTGTTGGTGTTGTTCCCCGGCGCCCTCCAGGCGCCGGTGGCGAACGGGTGGCTCCCCGCCGCGCCCTCCCAGCCCGCGTTGTAGGCGGTCGTCCGGTGATTCGGGATCGTGTAAAACTGCTCTGCACCCCGCTCGCCGGCAAAGTAGACGCCGTAGTCCCAGAACGTGATGCCACCCCCGGAATCGACCCCGGAGCGGATCGTCACGACCGCGGCGGGCCTGAACGAATCATAAAAGAACTCCTCGCTCCTGGTCCAGGCGACCTGCACGGGTTTCCCGGCGAGTCGCGCCAGGCGGGCCGCTTCGATGACCTGCAGGTGCCTTGATTTGCCGCCGAACCCACCGCCGACAAACGGGGTGATGACGCGGACGTCCCCGGTGCGGAAACCCAGCTCGTGCGCCACTTCTTCCCGGGCGCCGAACGGTGCCTGCGTGGACGCCCAGACGGTCGCCTTCTTCCCTTCAATGCTCACCACCGCCGTGTGTGGCTCCATCGGGGCGTGGGCGACGTACGCGTTGAGGTATTTCCGCTCGACAATCGATGCCGAGGCGTGTTCTCCCGCGCCGAGATCTCCGCCGCTCGCCACGGTCCTCCCTTCGGGAGCGACCTTGAGGAGGTGGTCGTAAATCGTCCGGTCGTCAAACGCCGGCGGCGGCGTGTTGTACGTCGCCTTAATCTTCCCGAGGGCTTCCTGCGCGACGTCGGGAGACTCGTGGAGCACCGCAATGAGGTCGCCGTCCCTGATCACGCGCACACCCTTCACCGATTCCGCTCCCGAGACGTCAACGCCCGAGAGCTTTGCATCGTGCGCCGGCGGACGGAGGATCCTCGCATAGAGCAACCCCGGGGGGTGAATATCACCGGCGAACTTCGCCTTCCCGGTGACCTTTTCGAACGCGTCTCTCCGCGCGAGCGGCTTTGACATGATCTTGAATTCCGACGGCTTCTTGACGACCACAGGGTCCTTGAGCTGCCGGTCGATCTTCTTCCCCTGAGCAAGGGAGGCGTACGTGACGCGATTGCCCGTGTTGGTTTTCTCGAACACAGCGCCCGCTTCCGTGGCGAGCTGGCCGACGGGGACGTGCAGACGCTCGGCTGCCATGTCCATCAGGACCCGCCTCGCCTCCGCCCCCGCGGTCCTGAGCGATGGACCGAACCCCCGGGTGCTGAGCGAGCCCCATGTCCCGCGGTCGAACGGGCAGAGATCGGTATCCCCCATCACCATGTCGATGTCCTCGATGCGCACGTCAAGCTCATCGGCAAGCATCTGCGCGAGCGAGGTGACGATCCCCTGCCCCATCTCGATCTTCCCGGTGTAGCACGCCACGCGCCCGTCCTCGCCGATCCGGAGGTACGCGTTGAAATCCGAAGGCCCGCCCTGGACGACCGGCCTCCCTGTGCCCTCCTGCGTCAGGATGGAGAGGTCCCGCACCTTGAAGAAGAGGAAAATCCCCGTGCCCGCCGATTTCAGGAACCGCCGGCGATCCATCGCGAGATCGATCTCCGCGGCGTCGTTTTCCCAGTACTCGAACTCTTTCATGTCAGAGCCCTCCCTCCATGACCTTCGCCGCCTCCTGGATCGCCACGACGATGCGATTGTGCGCGCCGCAGCGACAGAGGTTGTCGTCCATACCCTCGACGATCTGCGCGGTCGTCGGGCGGGGATTCTTGCGGAGGAGCGCATAGGCATTCATGATCATCCCCGGCGTGCAGTACCCGCACTGGAGCGCATCGTGGTCCATGAACGCTTTCTGCACCGGGTGCACGCCGGCGCCGCCGGCCAGGCCTTCGATGGTCATCACCGTCTTGCCGCTCACCTCCTTGAGGGCCGTCTGGCACGAGCGCACGGCTTCGCCGTTGAGAATCACGGTGCACGCCCCGCAGAGTCCCTCGCCGCAGCCGTATTTCGTTCCTGTCAGTGCAAGATCAGTGCGCAGGACCCAGAGCAGCGGGCGATCTGCGTCGGTCGTTACCGAGGCAGGTTTGCCGTTCAGGGTGAAACGGATTGTGGATTGCATAAGAATTCCTCCAGATTGCCACGCCGAAAATCGGCGTGGTCCAAAAAGCGGACTTCGCTCGCGATGATGGGGGCGGCGCTACCGCATCACCCGATGCGGAATGACGTCATCGAGATCGCACCGAGCTCCGTCTTGTCGTTGAAGAACGAGACCCCGTCTTCGTCGCTCCTGAGACCCAGCGCATACAGCAACGGGAGATAGTGCTCCGGCGTCGGCACGCCCATCTGTACTTCGCGGCTGAGCGACCTGTAATTGATGAGCATGTCGCTCTCGTTTCCCGCGATCAGGTTCTTGATCTGCTCGGTCGCCTCCATCGCCCAGTCGAACCCCGACCTCGCATCCCAGTCGATCATCCCGAGATTGTGGACCATGTTGCCGCTCCCGGCGATGAGCACCCCTTTGCGCCTGAACGCCGCGAGCTCGCGGGAAAGATCGAAGTGCCACCGGGGGGGCTTCGTGCGGTCCAGGCTGAGCTGGATAATCGGCGTGTCGGCGTCGGGAAAGAGGTGCTTCATGACGCTCCAGCAGCCGTGATCGAGCCCCCATTCAAAATCGAGCGCGACATCCGTCCCCCTGACCTGCGCCTTCGTCTCGCCCGCAAGCTCCGGATCGCCGGGCGCCGGATATTCCACCTCGTACAACTCGCCCGGGAAACCGCCGAAGTCGTGGATCGTCTGCGGCCGCCCCATCGCCGTCACGTACGTACCCCTCGTTTCCCAGTGCGCCGATATGCAGAGCACCGCGCGCGGCCTCGGGAGAGCATTCCCCACCGCTTTCCAGCCGCGCGAGAACTCGTTGTCGGTGATCGCGTTCATGGGATTTCCGTGGCCGACAAAGAGGACGGGCATCGGAGGAGTCTCCCCTTGCCCTGATACCAGCTTGCTGAGCTCACTCGTGTTCATGGCATGCTACAGGATACGTGACCGGGCGGCACCGGGCGAGCGGCGATCAGGCCGCCCCGTAGAACACGCCGCACTCTTTCTCTCTCCCCCTGACCACCCGTTTCCCTTTCAGCGTCCCCCGTTGCTCGGTGACGACGGTACACTGGTTCTCCCCCTTGCCGCTCTCGTAGTAGACCACCACCCAGTCGGCCGTCTTCCCCAGCTTGTGCGCGGTCGCGGTATTCGAAAACATGACGGTGAATTTCCATCCCTTGCGCGATGCGGCCAGGATCGGCAGCCACGCCTTCCTGTCGGGATTCAGCGCACGGGGGGCGATCATCTTCAGCCTTCGCGCGGCCGCCTTCTCGCGATACTCGGCGTCCATTTCGAGGATGAGGCCGACCGGAATCACTGGCGCGTCGCGCGGAGCCGGGGGATGCTCCTTTTTCGCCTCCCGGGCCTTCGCCAGGTCCGCAGGGGATACTTCTTTCCTGAGCGTCTCCAGGAGTTCCATCCTGCCGGAGGTAACGAATTCAGCGATCAGGCCCGCGAGCCGCTCGCCGACTCCGGGAATGCCGTCCAGCGCGGCGGCTCCCCCCTCTTTCGCCTTCCTGCCGATCTGCGCACGCGACGCGCGCACCGATGCTGCCGCGGTGCGGTAGCTCTTCACCCGAAATGGGTTCTCATCCTTCGCCGCGAGGTGGTCCGCGATCAGGTCGAGCTGCGCGGCGATCTGCGCGTTTGTCGGGGGAGCGGCGGGCATCGGTCGGCCGGGAGGATATTCAGGAACGCGTGCAGGGTTTTAATCCCAGGAATGTTTTCCTCTCGTCACCCCGAATCTCCCTCCCCCGATGAAGATGAGCGCGATCGCGCCGAGCAGGAGGACCGTTTCCAGTTCGATCCCGAGGATCCCCGAACCGCCATGGCCGAGCGAAGTCTTCATCAGGAGAATGATGGCGACCACCATGGTGAGGGCGATCAGGGAAGCGGCCACGCGCGTTCGGTAGCCCGCGAGCACCAGGATGGGAGCCACGATCCCCCCCAGATAGGCGCCGTATGCCAGCAGCGAGGGGAGCCCCAACTCTCCGAGGGGGCCCATGATCCACTCAACACCGTGCCTGAGTTTGAAATAGCTGTGGACCAGGACGAAGAATCCTACGGCAACTCTGAGGAGGAGTTTTCCGAAATCCTCGGATGTCCCGGCGGCCATCTGAATTCCTCCGCAGTAGTGGTGAGTCTGAAGGATCTTGTGAATGACCGCCAACGAAATCAACAGCAGGAGAAATGATCGAGTTCCTGCCATTCGAGGTCGCCTCAGGGAAGAATGTACCTGACAGCGCGGCGGGAGTCAAGGGTGGGATTGCCACGCCAAAAAGCGGCGTGGTCCCAAAAGCGGACTTCGCTGAAAGCTCTCGCAATGACGGGGTTGGGGCGCTCGCAATGACGGGGTTGGGGCGCTCGCAATGGCGGGGGGTTACCGGAGGCGAATGCCTGAGATTATGACGGTGGTGGCTGTGTCCGTCCCCCGGGTTACCGCCAGCGTCAGGAGCGACGCGTGAGGATCGTACGTGTATGCGCTGGCCGGCACGACATCCCGGGAGAGATCCGGGCTGCGGTGCAAACCCCTTCCCCCGATGGATACGCCCGAGGGGACGGCTGCAACCGTGTGGATCTTCACTATATAAGTGCGCCGCGCAAGTTTTCCCGCGAATGAGCCCGCGGCACGGCCCAGGGCGAGCACCATCTGCGTTCGGTGTCCGGACCGGCGCATCAGCGCGCTAAACGGGGTGAGAGCGTAGCTCCCGGAGAGATATGCAGTCGATTTGCCGTCGTCCTCATAGAGCGTCGAGGATGCGATGCCAACGGGCGAGGGATACACCTGGAGCGTCAGCGTGTCGGCGGGCCGCTGGTCGGTGTAGTCCATCTCCCCGGCCATCGGGATGATGCTCCCCCGTTTCACGTAGAGGGGGAGCGTGCCGAGCGGCGCAGGCACGGTGAGCGATGAGCCGCCGTGGATGATCTCGTCAGTCCTGAAGTCGACCCAGTCGCCCGCCGGGAACTCGACATCTCTCGATGCAACCCCCGCGCGAAGGACCGGCGCGACAAGGAACGCGTCGCCCCAGAGGTACGAAGAGCGTTCGTCAACGAACCTCCTATCGCCCGGATACATCATCACGAGGGGACGCGCCATCGGAAGGCCGCTCTCGCACGCCTCGTGGGCGGTGGAATACGTGTACGGCAGCAGGCGGTAGCGGAGACGAATCATCTCCCGGCAGATGGATTCGGCTTCCGGACCGAACATCCAGGGCTCCGTCGGCGAGCCATGAGTCATCTCCCCCGCGCCGTGCGCGCGAGCGACCGGCGTGAACACGCCGAATTCCATCCAGCGGGTGTAGAGCTCCGCGGTCGTCGGGTTCCGCGCATACCCCCCGATATCGGAGTTCTGGTAGACGAGTCCCGACATGCCCGCGTTCAGTATGATCGGTATCTGCGCGGCCAGGCCCTCAAACGTCCGCGACACGTCTCCCGACCAGGTCACGACCCCGTAACGCTGGATCCCGGCAGAGCCGGAGCGGGTGAGATTGAAGAGGCGGTCCCCCGGGCGGAACCGAGCTATCCCTTCAAAAATCGTCCGCGCCCAGAGGAGGTTATATATATTGTGCACCCGCGCCGCCGAACCGAGGAAGTGCACCATGCCCGGCGGGTGGCGCTCCGGTTCGCCGAGGTCCGTCCAGAGACCCGCGACCTCTGAGCCCATGAACGACGGGTACTTGCTCCACCACCATGAGGCCGCGGCGGGATTGGTGATGTCCAGGAGCGTGGCGTCGCACCCGCCGCACGACCACCAACCGGTGAGTGTAAACGGGCGCCCGAGCGAATCCCGCGCGACGTACCCCAGGCTGATCGCCTCGTCGTAGTTCCGCGACGGCGCGACAAGGTATGGCTCGGTGATCAGGATGGTCCTGATCCCCTCGCGGAGAAAGTCGGACATCATCCTCCCCGGGTCGGGCCACGCGGTGGAATCCCAGGTCAGATCGCCCATCGAACGGAACCACTGGAGGTCCAGGACAATCGCGTCGCACGGAAAAGCCCGCGCGCGCAGAGTGTGCACCATGTCGCGGGCCTCGCCTTCATTCCTGTACCGGTTCTTCGACTGAATATACCCGAAGGCCCAACGAGGAGGAAGTGTGGGCCGCCCCGTGAGCCATGTGTACCGCTCCACGGCCCGCCTGAGCGATCCCGCCGCAATCACGTAGTACGTCAGCGTGCCTCCCGCCGCCGTGTATGAGAGCACGCCCGGATCGGAGGCGCCCACGTCGAACGTACCCCTGTACGTGTTGTCGAAGAAGAGGCCGTACCCCTTGCTCGAGGCGATAAACGGCACCCCGATATTCATCGTCGGGGGAGGAACGGCATAGCCTCCCACCTGGGTGTTCCAGCACGCGAACCGCTTGCCGCGCCTGTCAAGCCCGTCACCCCGCTCCCCCGTCCCGTAAAAGTGCTCATCGGGCCCGATCGAGAACTCCGCGACGCGGCCCGTGCCGTCGGCACCGGATCCCCCGCCGGATATCCCCGCAAGGAAGACGCTCCCCGCGGAATCGGCAAACGAGAGCCGCACCTCGTGCCTGCCACAGCGGACGACCAGCGAGCGCGTGGCAATCGTCAGGAGCGAATCGGAGTCATGCTGACTGACGGCGATGCCCGGATCAGGCTGCCTGACGACGGCGAATGAGGAGTCGGGAACAGGTGATGAAGGAGCGAGGAGATCCACGCGGACCACATCTTCCGCGCAGAACGTGACGCGCACCCCGGAGGCCGATCCCCGGAGCGTGAAAGCGTTCCCCTCTCGAACGACACGGACGAGACTCTCCGGTTGAGTCTTCGCGATGGTGGTCGCTCCGGCGTCGACGGGGGTGTCGCCGCCACCGATGGCGGTCGCTCCGGCACCAAGGACGATCGCGCCGGCACCGAGCGCGGACGCGAGCAGGAAAACGCGGGCCCTAGAAGTGCACATTCACGAAGGGGAGAACGCGGAGCCCTTCAGGGTTGTTGTCCGCGATGTTCACGAGCCCGATCTGCAGCCCGTGGAGAACAGAGGCATGATTGAGGAGGCCGATCGAGATTCCCTCCTGGCCTTCGTAGATATGGTTGTAGAGGCCGCTCACGATACCGTTGGCCCGTCGGACTTCGGTGGTCACGAGATTCAGGTCTATTCCCATCACGTGATCTGCTTTCGTCCTGAAGCCCGCAACGTTCACTCCGGATACCCCGAGCTCAGTCTGGATGGCCCCGAGCGTGATGTTCACGCCGGCGATCTCACCCTGTGAGACGACGGCTCCCCCGGCCACCGTCACGCCGGAAATGCCCCCCGGGCCGACGGCGGCGAGCCCGGCGATGTTGATGCAGTCGAGCCTCTCTCCGGCGATAAGCCCGAGCCCGGCGAAATTGACGCCGAGCATGCTCTGTTTCGTCATCAGCCCGAGTCCGCCAAGGTTGACGCCGGTGAGCGAACCCGAAGCCATGAGACCGAGGGGCCCGACGGAGATGCCCGTCATGTCGCCGCCGGCGATGCAACCCACTCCCCCGAAGTTGAAGCCGGTAAGGCTCCCGGATGCGACAACGCCGAACCCGGAAATCGTCACGCCGGAAGCATCCAGCCCGGCGATGATCGCGAGGCCTGCGATGGACACGCCGTTCAGGGCCTGGTCGCCAAAGACGCCGCCGAGGCCGAACGCAAGCCCGTTGATCTCTCTCGCGCCCGTCACGCCGAGACCGAAGTCGATCCCGTTGATGGTTCCGCTGAGCGGGTCGCCCGGGACCCAGAACGTGAAGTTCAGGCCGTTGATCTCCTCGATGTCGCTGTCGCTCCAGTTGAACCGGAGGCCGGAGTACCTTGCGGAATTCCCGAAGCAGATGCCGTAGCCGCCGGGGGGGAGACTGAGAGATGCGTGCGTGGAAACGTCCCCGGTCTGGGCGGCAACGGGGCAATGCGCAGCGACAACGATCGCCGCCAGGAGCAGAGACTGCAGTTTCATGGGGATTCGTGATAATGTCATTTGCGCCGGGAGATTCGTGAACGCACGGGCGCGGATCGTCCGCGGCGACGCCGTCTGCGGATGCGTGCCGCCGTCTGCCGGCCGATGCCGATAATGCTCTCCGGGCGCGGAGCGACGTGGGGAGCCGTCGTCCCCTCGATCGGTTTGCCGAGATCAGTGCGGAGGGAGCTTGATTTCGCCACGGCGAGAATCTGGCTCCCGTAGACGCTCCTGTGCCCGACAATCAGGAAGCTCACGACGGCGGCGACCGCGGCGTAGGGGCTGAGGGCCGCTCCGAAGAGCTCAATCGACATAACGCTTGCAGAAATGGGCGTATTGGCGCAGCCGGCGAGCGCCCCCACCATGCCAAGCGCGGCGCCGGTCGCGGGATCGAGGCCAATCAGGCCCGAGATCGCGCTCCCCGCCGTGGCGCCGACAAAGAATATCGGCGTGACGATCCCTCCGCTCCCTCCGAATGAGAGCGTGATCGCCGTCGCGATCATCTTGATAAACGGATCGTAGGCCGAGGCCGGGGCCGTGCCGTTCAGCGTCGCTTCCACGGTGGTGAGGCCGAGACCCAGGTAGCGGTCGCCCAGCGGGAGTGTCGCCAGGAGGAGCGCCCCGCCGAGGAGCCCTTTCAGCGGGGTCCACCAGCGGAGACGGTCGGATGCCGATTCGACCAACCTCAGTATTTCGATGAAGATGAACGAGAGCGCACCGAAGGCGATGCCTGCCAGAACGACCTTGAAGAAAAAGAGGCCCGTGAACGTGGGGACAAAGTTAATCGCGTGATGGAAGTACGCCGTGCCGATCGCCGAGGAGACCTGGTACCCGACGATCCCGGCCACGAACGAGGGGAAGAGTACGGCGTACTGGATCTGTCCGACGGCAAGGACTTCAACGCCGAAGAGCGCGCCTGCCACGGGGGTCCCGAACACGGTCGCGAATCCCGCGCTCACGCCGCAGATCACGATCTTCTTCCTGTCGACCTCGTCGAACCGGAAGGCGCGCGCCAGGACTGAGGAGATGCCGGCGCCGATCTGCGCGCAGGGCCCCTCTTTCCCTGCGGAGCCGCCGCAGGCGAGCGTCACCACGGTCGCCAGCAGCTTCACGGGAACGACGAGCGGCTTGATCACGCCCCCCCGCTGGTGTATCGCCTCGATCACCTTTTCCGTGCCGTGCCCCCTGGCGTCAGGGGCCAGGTAGAGCACCAGCATGGCGGAAGCGAAAAGGGCGAGGGGGAGCAGCGCGTAGTGGTAGGGCACCAGGCCGATCCGTGCCGTCGCCTCGCGAAGGCACCAGAGGAAAAACGCGGTCGAGCCGCCGACCAGGATCCCGACAACGGACGCCAGCACGAACCACTTGAGGACGCTGATGAACAGGACGGAGGTTTCGGTGAGTCGCGGTCTCATGTTCCCGGAATATACGAAGATTCTCCCGAGAGAACAGCGCTCATTGCTCGCCCCGGCTCTCGAACTGTACGAGGTCCTTCCCGAACACGAGATCGAGCGTCCAGTCGAGGGCCACGCGAAATTTCTTCTCGAAGCGGGGGAGCTTGCCGAGATATACCGTCCGCCACATCCACCATGCAAGGAACCCCGAGAAGTTCACGCCGAAGATCCTGGCCACGCCGCACCTGTGGCCGATCGCCGCGAGGGCGCCGATCGACGAGTACACGTAGGCGCGCGTCGTCCCGCCGTTCACCCGGGCGGCGATGTTGCGGCCGGCGATGCGTCCCTGGCGGAGGGCGTGCTGCGCGGTCGGAGGGCATGAAGACCCCGAACCTTCTTCCGGCACGCGCGCGCAGTCGCCGATTGCCCAGACGCCGGGGTAGGCCGGGACCTCGAGTGTGCTGTCGACGACGATCCTGCCCCGGTCCTTCTCGCACGGCAGGCCGGCCAGGAGCGGGTTCGGAATGATCCCCGCCGTCCAGATGAGCGTCTCAGCCGGGATGCGCGTCCCGTCGCTCAGCACGACCGTCCCGTCCCGGTACGAACTCACCGTCATTTGCGTCCGCACCTCCACTCCCCGGCCGGCGAGTTTCCTGCGGGCATACGCGCCGAGCTCTTGTCCCAGCTCGGGGAGTATGTACTCTCCCGCGTGCACGAGCGCGAGGTGGATCATCTCTTCCCGGACATTGGGGTAGCGCTTGAGGGCCCCCCGGAAGAAATCGTTGATCGCGGCGACGGTTTCAACGCCTGCGAAGCCGCCGCCGGCAACGACCACAGTCAGCAGGGGATCGCGCGGACCCGGCGCGCAGTCAAAATCCGCGGCCTCCAGGAGCGTAATGAGACGGTTCCGCAGGAGAATCGCATCCCCCAGCGATCTCATCGTTATCGCGTTCTCTTCACCGGGGAGGTCCCGGAAATTGGTGACAGAGCCGAGGGCAATGAGGAGGTGGTCGTACGGCAGCTCGTGGCGATGGTGGGCCGCACCGTGCGATACGACCGCGCAGCGGCGGTCCAGATCGATCGACTTCACCTCCCCGTTGAAAAAGCGTGCGCGCTTGAGAAGGAGACGGAGGGGATTCACCGTGTGCGTGACGTCGAGGTCGCTTGCCGCGACTTCATGGAGGAGCGGCGTAAAGAGAAAGTAGTTCTCCCTGCTGACGAGCGTGATCTCAACACCGGGGGCGTTCCGGAGGGACTTCTCGAGCTCCAGCGCCGCGTAGAGACCGCCGAAGCCGCCGCCGAGGATGAGAATCCGTTTTTTCTGAGTCGCCGCCATGGAGGATGATGCGGGAGGTATGCCGGAAGAACACGCGGTGGAAACCCGCGGTTCCTGAGTCCGGGAGGGAGAAATTTCGTATATTGCGAATTCCGTGAAATAAAAAGGGCGGAGAGACGTACTATTAAAGAGCCCGAGATTGCTTCGGGCACAAAAGGCGTGCCCTCGCAATGACCAAATCGAACTCCATGAAAATCCGGACAGTGGCGGTAATCACAGTCTTTCTCGCAGGGTGCGGCAACAATCATCCGGGCATGATCGACGCTTCCGGGACGCTTGAATCCGTCGACGTCAACGTCGGCGCCAAGGTCCCCGGGCAGATCCTCCGCCTCCTGGTCGACGAGGGGAGCCGCGTCAGGACCGGCGACACGCTCGCCGTGCTGGACCAGTCCACGCTGCTGCTCCAGTGGGAGCAATCGAAGGCGGGGGTGGACCTGGCGCGGGCGCAGTACCAGATGCTCCTCAACGGCGCGCGCGCCGAGGACATCAACACGGCAAAGGAGACGCTCCTGGAAGCGGAATCGACGATGAAAAACGCGTCCGACGATTTTGACAGGATGAAATCTCTCCTGGCCGCGCACAGCGTCACCCAGAAGCAATACGACGACGCCGAATCGCGCCTGGCGGTCGCCCGCGCCCAGGCCAACAGCGCCCGGCAGAACCTGCAGAAGATGCAACGGTTCGCGCGCCCGGAGGAGATCGCCGCGGCAAAAGCCCGCCTGGACCAGGCCTCGGCAGGCGCGTCGCTCCTGCGCCAGCAGCTCGACGACGCGTGCATCCTGGCCCCCGTCGCGGGGATCGTCACACACAAGCCCGTCGAGCAGGGGGAGCTCCTGGGCGCCGGCGCCACGGTGGCAACGATCTCGCGGCTGGACACGCTGAACCTGATGATCTACGTGGCGGACACCGACCTCGGGAAAGTCCGCCTCGGCGCCACGGGCGAAGTCTACGTGGATACCTATCCCAACCGGGCGTTCCCCGCTCACGTGGTCTACATTTCCCCGATCGCGGAATTCACGCCGAAGAACATCCAGACGAAAGAAGACAGGACGAAGCTCGTATTCGGCGTCAAGCTGGAAGTCGACAACCGCGAGGGGATCCTCAAGGCCGGCATGCCCGCGGACGCCTACCTGCACCAGTGAAGGGGCTCGCCCGGTGAACGCCGTTACGGTCACTTCCGTCGTGAGAAAATTCGGCGATGTCGTCGCCGTTGACGACCTCACGCTGGAGATCCGGCGCCGCGAGATGTTCGCGCTGGTCGGTCCCGACGGCGCGGGCAAGACGACCGTGATGCGCATGCTGTGCGGGATCACCCCTCCCACATCGGGATCGATCAACGTCCTCGGGTTCGACGTCACGCAGCAGCCCGAGGAGGTGAAAAAGCGCATCGGGTATCTTTCGCAGAAGTTCAGCCTCTACGGCGACCTGACCATTGACGAGAATATCGAGTTCTTCGCAGAGATCCACGGCGTGTCACAGTACCGTGAGCGCCGCGACGAGCTCCTGGCGTTCACCCGGCTGACCCCCTTCCGGGGGCGTCTCGCCGACCGCCTCTCGGGAGGGATGAAGCAGAAGCTCGCCCTCGCCTGCACGCTCATCCATTCCCCCGAACTCCTCCTGCTGGACGAGCCCACGACCGGCGTCGACCCGGTCTCGCGGCGCGATTTCTGGAAGGTGCTCGCCAACCTCCTGCGCACGGGAATGACGATCGTGATGACGACTCCCTACCTGGACGAGGCGGAACGCTGCAACAGGGTCACCATGATGAGCGGCGGGAAAAACCTGGTCACCGACTCGCCCCGCGCGATGAAGAACCTCATGCGGGGGGAGGTCGTGGAGGTCGTCTGCGCGGACCTCCGGCGCTCCTTCGCGCGCGTGCGCACGCTCCCGCTGGTCAGGGAAGCCCAGGCATTCGGGGACAGGCTCAACATCCTCGTGGAGAACGCCGCGCGGGACGTCCCGCCGCTGCTCCAGGAACTGAAGGAAAGCAGGATCGACGTGGAGCACTGGCGCGTGATCCCGCCGTCGCTCGAAAACGTCTTCATCTCGCTCCTCTCGGCACAGGCCTCCGGCGATCCCGGAGGCGGGAGCACGCCCCCATGAGCGCCAACACGATCGTCGTCGAGGGACTGACGAAGCGCTTCGGGAACTTCACCGCCGTCGATCACATTTCGTTCGACGTGAAACAGGGGGAGATCTTCGGGTTCCTGGGCGCCAACGGCGCCGGGAAATCGACGGCGATCAGGATGCTCTGCGGCCTCCTGGAGCCCTCCTCCGGCCGGGCTCTCGTGGGCGGCTTCGACATCGGCACCGACCCCGAAAAGGTGAAACTCTCGATCGGGTACATGTCCCAGAAATTCTCCCTCTACGAGGATCTCACGATCGAGGAGAACATCGCCTTCTGCGGCCGGGTCTACGGCATGACGCCAGGGGCGATCCGCGAGCGCCAGGAATGGATGCTGGATATCACCAGCCTGCGCGGCCGGGAGCGGAGCATCACGGGAACGCTCTCCGGCGGGTGGAAGCAGCGGCTGGCGCTCGGGTGCGCCGTGCTCCACAGGCCGAAGATCGTCTTCCTCGACGAGCCGACAAGCGGCGTCGATCCGATCATGCGGAGGCGGTTCTGGGAGCTGATCAACGAGCTTTCCCTGCAGGGCGTGACCATCCTCGTGACGACCCACTTCCTCGAGGAGGCAGAGTACTGCAACGACATCATCATGATCAATGCGGGGAGGATCATCGCCGGGGGGAGCCCGCGCGAGCTGAAGACGAACTACATCACCACGCCGATCCTCGAAGTCCAGTGCGACACGGTCATCGAGGCGATGGCGCTCATCGAGAAGGAGCCGTGGGCGCTGGAAACCTCCGTGTTCGGGAACTACCTGCACGTGACGGTGCCGGACGAGGCGGCCGCCCGGGGGGCGATCGACGCCCTCCTCGCCTCCCACCGCATCGCGTACCGGACGATCGAACGGATCACCCCGTCGCTGGAGGACGTGTTCATCTACCTGCTGGACCGGGAAGCAAAGGCAGCCTGACCCATGCTCAGACGACTCCGGCCCATCATCATCAAGGAATTCCGCCAGATCAGGCGCGACCAGCGCGTGCTCGCGATCCTCACGCTCTTCCCGGTCCTCCTCATGCTGCTCAACGGCTACGCGCTGAACTCGGACGTGCAGCACGTCCGCATGGCCGTCTACGACGACGACCGGTCGGCCGAGAGCAGGGAGTTCATGGATTCATTCGTCACCTCCGGCTATTTTGATTACGTGGCCCAGGCCCGCTCCAGCGCCGAGGCCGCCGCGCTCCTGAACGACGGCGGCGTGCGCCTGGCGGTGATCATCCCAGCGAATTTCTCGCACGACCTGCTCTCCGGCCGGTCACCCGAGGTCCAGGTGCTCGTGGACGGGATGGACGCGAACTACGCGACCACGATCATCGGCTACGTCCAGGCGATCGCGCTCGACTACTCGCAGGCGATCGTCCTCAAGTCACTCGCCCGCCTCGGTCTCGGCACATACATCCCGGTGCGGTACGAGGCGCGCATCTGGTACAACCCCGAACTCAAGAGCGCCAAATTCCTCGTCCCGGGACTGATCGGCTTCGTCCTGGCGATCACGGCCGTGATCGCCACGTCCCTCTCGATCGTCAAGGAGAAGGAGCGGAACACCATCGAGCAGATCGACGTCTCCCCCATCAGTCCCCTGGAGCTGATCGTCGGGAAGCTCATCCCCTACGTGCTCATCTCGCTCGTCGCCGCCGCGCTGGTGCTGACCGCGGGATACTTCATGTTCGACGTGGCCATCAAGGGGAGCCTGCTCCTCCTGTTCTTCACCACGCTCCTCTTCATCATGGCCGCGCTCTCGATCGGGCTCTGGGTCTCGGCGGTCGCGGAGACGCAGATGGTCGCCTTCCAGCTCGCGGCGCTCCTGGCGACGCTCCCCACGATGATGTTCTCGGGCTTCATGTTCCCCCTGCGGAGCATGCCCTGGTGGATCCAGGCGCTCTCCAACATCACCCCGGCAAAGTACTACCTGATCATCCTGCGGGGGATCATCCTGAAAGGGGTCGGGCTCTCGGCCTGGTGGCCGCAGGTCGTCTACCTGGCGGCGTTCACGACGGTCGTGCTCTTCCTGAGCATCCGCCGGTTCCGGAAAACGATCGCATGAGGCCATGAACTTCCAGCGGATCTCGGCGCTTCTGAAAAAAGAGTTCACGCAGCTCCCCAGGGACAGGAAGCTCCTGCCGATCATCCTGATTGCCCCGGTCATGCAGCTCGGGCTGATGGGATATGCCGTCTCGGTCGACATCAAGGACATCGCCATCGCCGTGTGCGACCAGGACAAGTCCGCCGAGAGCCGCGACCTGGTCGAGAAGCTGGTGACCTCGGGCTATTTCACCGTCGAGTACTCGATCGACGATTACAACGCAATCCAGCCCTACCTGGACGCCGACCGGGTCTCCATGGTCCTCGTGATCCCCCACAGGTTCGGGGACATGATCGTGGGGCGCCGGGGCGCGAAGGTCCAGGTCCTTGTCGACGGGAGCGAGGGGAACACGACGGCCATTGCGCTCGGCTATCTCAACCAGATACTCGGCCAGTACTCCTCGGGCATTCTCACGGAAGTCGCAGGGGGGAAGCTGCCCACCGCGGGCGTCGACACGGAGGTGCGCGCATGGTACAACCCGCAGCTCAAATCCCGGAACTACATGGTGCCGGGCCTCCTGGTGATGATCCTGCTCGCGGGGACGATGAACCTGACGTCGATGGCGATCGTGCGGGAGAAGGAGATCGGCACGCTGGAGCAGATCATGGTCACCCCCATCACGCCCACGGAGCTGATGATCGGCAAGATGATACCGTTCACGGCGATCGCCGCCGCAAACGCCACGGTCGTCGTCACCGTGATGGTGTTCGGGTTCGGCATTCCCATCAGGGGGAGCGTGCCGCTGCTCATCGGCCTCTCCGGGTGCTTTCTCCTCACGTCGCTGGGCCTGGGGCTGTTCCTCTCCACGATTTCCCGCACACAGCAGCAGGCGATGATGGTCGGGCAGTTCTTCATCATGCAACCGATGCTCTATCTGTCCGGCTTCGCGTTCCCGATCGACAACATGCCGAAGATCCTCCAGGGGCTCTCCTGGCTGATCCCGATGCGCCATTATCTCACCATCGTCCGCTCGCTGATTCTCAAAGGGGTGGGCTTGAGCGACCTGTGGCTGCAGGCCGTCCTGCTCCTGGGGATGGGAAGCGCGGTGCTCGCCGCGAGCGTGCTGAGGTTCAGGAAGAAGCTGGATTGAGATTGCCACGGGCACGAAGAGCGTGCCCTCGCAATGACAAGGGGGGTTATTCCCCCTGCTCCTTCACGGTGATGCCGATGAGCGCGGCGACCTGCATCGCCTGGAGGGGGTCGATCGTGGCTCCCTGGAGCTGGCGGGGTTCGATGTGGAGCCCCGTGAGATCGGACCCACGGAGATCGATCCCCTTCGTGGTGCTCCCCGCAAAATCCGCCCCGCCGAGGTCGCACCCCCGGAATACCGCCCCGGAAAGATCGTCATTGTGGCAGAGCGCCCTGCGCAGGTTGCATTGCTGGAACAGGACGGACTGGAATGTCCCCGAGATGAGAATTGCGCTTTCAAGCGTACAATCTCTAAAGACGATATCCCTGCATTTGCACTCGGAGATCTGCGCGCCCGTAAGCCGGCACCCGCGAAACTCCACCCGCTGGAGGCGCGACCTGGTGATAACGGATCCGGAGAGATCCGCGCCGTCGAGGAGCACGTCGGTGAACCTGGCGTTTGAGAGCCGCCCGGCGCTGAACGTGACTCCGTGCATCACGATCTGATCGAGGAGCACCCCGGTGGCGGAAGCGTTTACGAACCGGTTTCCCTCCAACCTGACAGATGCAATCTCGTTTTCGTCCCGGAGCAGATTCAAGGTCGCGGGCGGCAGCTCGCCCGGGAGACGGGGGGGCTCGGGCGCGAGCGTCGCCGGAGATTTCTTTTTCATTCGGGGAACAACGGGGATGAACAAATCGTTAACTATGACAGACGACAGAACCAGATCCTGACTTTCGACATTAAACTTCTGAACGTCCACTCAAGTCCAAACCTCAGTATCGCTCTTCCCTCTGTACCCCCGCTCGGGCGAACCAGGTAACCGGTGTTGGTTGTGAGGAGGCCGTTATGCGAAAAAGCAGACGCGCCGTGCGGCACGCCATTCTTCTCCATCTCGTCAAGCGTCTGAGCGATCAGTACAACGTCCAGATACCCGACCAGGGCCCGGCGCTTGACGCTCTCTCGGACTATGAGGTCGATGGCCTTCTGTCGTTCAGGTCTGATTTCGAGCTGGAGGAGCTGAGGAGCGCGCTGACGCGGCTCGCCGCCGGGACGTACGGAATCTGCATCGGCTGCAAGAAGCCGATCGAACAGGCGCTGCTCGACCACGTGCCGGCGATGCGGATCTGCCCGCGCTGCGAGAGCGAGTTCAATCACGACCTCCAGATTTCCGCCGATCACACAATCTGGACAAACGAGCCCTGAGGGGATCACCGGTTCGATTTGAACCTGAGGGGGACGCCGGGAATCCGGCGGTGATGGATCAGCTCGGCAACAATGCTGACGGCGATCTCCTCTGGCGTCGCGGCGCCGATATCGACGCCGATCGGCGCGCGGACACGACGCAGGAGATCGGCGGATACGCCCCCCGCGATCAGCCGCTCAAACGTGGCCGCAACCTTCTTCCTGCTCCCGATCATGCCGACGTAGCCGGCCTGTGTCTTCATGGACTCGTACAGCACCAGCTCGTCGGCCTTGTGACCGCGCGTGACGATCACAATGGACGCGGAGGGGCGAACGTTCAGCTGCGGAAATGCCGCGAGAAAATCCACCGCCATCGTCCTCGCCGCATCGGGGAAGCGCGCCGCGCTGGCATATTCAGGCCTGTCGTCGATGACGGTGACGCGGAAGCCGGCCAGCGCGGCGATCCTGCACACCGCGAGCGACACGTGGCCGCCGCCGAACAAGAGGAGCGCCGGCGCGCCCCGGAGGCGCTCAAGAACGACAGTCGCGTCCTCCAGCTCCAGCTGCCTCGCCCCGCCGGCAAGGGCAGTCTCCGCGGCCACGTCGAGCACGAAGCTGCTCCGGGCACGCAGGGGCCCGGGAAGGGCCTGCACGGGATCCACGCCGCGGCCGGCTGCAAGCTTCCCCGCCGCATCCACAAGCATCATGAAGCGCCCCAGCATCGTCCCGTCATGCCGCGACGCCGTTCCCCGGATCGTATCCTCCCCCGACTCCCTCCGCTCAAGGAGCGCCGCAACGAATGCCGCATCACTTTTCAGGACCGGTTCGATAAACACATTCAGCGTGCCGCCGCACAGCATTCCGCTTTCCGGGTGATCCTCCGTGAGCGTAAATGTCATGATGGCCGACCGCCCGGCCGCGCACAGCTCGTCCGCCGCGGCAATCACGTCGGATTCAATGCAGCCTCCCCCGATCGTCCCGGCAAGGCGGGTGCGTCCGGGAGCGACGAGCATCCGGGAAAGCACCACTGCGGGCGTCGAGCCCGACGTGCCGATCACGGTCGCGAGCATCACGGCCGGATGCGCTTCAAGCGCGGAAGGGATGTGCTCCAGCGCGTCCATCACATCGTCAGCGCCATGACGGACTTACACGTGTGCAGGCGGTTCTCCGCTTCGGGGTAGACGCGGGACTGCGGGCCGTCGATCACGGCGTCCACGACTTCGAACCCCCGGTCGGCGGGGAGGCAGTGCATGTAGATGGCTTCAGTGTTCGCGAGTTTCATGCGCCGCTCATCGCAGATCCAGTCCCTGTATTTCTTCGAGATTTCGAGGGCTTCGGCAGGGTTATGAAACAGCGACTCGATCCCCCAGGATTTCGGATAGACGATATCCGCCCCCTTGAAAGCCTCGTCCATCGAATCAACAACTTCGAACGTCGTCCCGTTCTTCCTGGCGGTCTCCCGGGCAAATTCCATCGGGCCTTTCATCAGCGAGTATTCCGGGGGGTGGGCGAGCGTCACGTCCAGGCCGAACCGCGTCATGAGCGTGATGAGTCCCTGGGGAACCGACATCGGCTTGGCGTAGCTGGGGGCGTAGGCCCACGAGACCGCGATCTTCAGTCCGCGCAGGTTCTTCCCGAACTCCTCCCGGATCGTCATCAGGTCGGCCAGCGTCTGGAACGGATGATCGATATCGCACTGCATGTTGAGGACCGGGACCCGGGCATGAGCGGCAACCGTGCGCATGTAGGCATTGCCCTCCCCCGGCACCAGGTCGTGCCGGATGGCGATGGCGTGGCCGTAGCTCGAGAGGATGATGCCCATGTCCTTCGGGGACTCGCCGTGCGCCACCTGCGACGTCTCGGCCGCGATGAAATGCGCGTGCGCACCGAGCTGCGTCGCCCCGGCCTCAAAGGAGTTCCGCGTCCGGGTGGACTTGTCAAAGAAAAAGAGGAAGATGGTCTTGTCCGGCAGGTACCGCGTCGGCGTTCCCCGGCGGAACGCCTTCTTCAGTTTCCCGGCCGTGTCGAGGGCCAGCTCGATTTCTTTCACGGTCCAGTCGCGCGTCTCGATGTAGTCGCGCCCCCTGAGCGTCCCGGGGAGCTTCGTCAACGTGCCTCGTGCCATGATCGCCCGTCACGTGTGGTTGATTGTGGATAGGTATGCCGCCGGGAAGGCGGCATACCACGCCACCGCCTTCACCAGGTGTTCGACCGGGATCTGCTCCGTCGCCATGTGCGCGTGGATCTCGTTGCCGGGTCCGAACCCGAGGCAGGGGATACCATGCATTCCCATCACAGCAACGCCGTTTGTGCTGAACACCCAGCGTCCGATCCCGGCAGGAGCGCCGAAGAGCGACTCGAAGTTCCCCGCTCCCGCCCTGAGGAGAGGGTGGTCCTCCGCCAGCAGCCAGGTCGGATAGTACTTCTGCACGGGGTAGGTGACACCGCGCCAGCTCGGCACGCGGTACTCCAGCACGACCACGTCCGCTCCCGCCGCGCGGACGGACGGAAGATCGCGGATCTCGCGCAGCGCCGAGTCCATCGTGTCCGTGGCAGCGAGCCGGCGGTCCAGGTGTATCGTCGACGAGTCGGCGACCGCGCAGAGCGAGGGGGAGGTGGAGCGTATCTCCGCGATCGTCACGGTCCCCTTGCCAAGAAACGGTTCACCGCCGAGTCGATCGTTGAGCGTCTCGATATCCCGGACGATCGGCGCCATCCTGTAGATCGCGTTCACGCCCCGCTCCGGCGCGGAGCCGTGGCAGGAGACGCCCGAGGTCCGGACCTCGATCTCCATCCTCCCGCGGTGCCCGCGGTAGACGCCGAGGTTCGTCGGCTCGGCGATGACCACGGCCTCGGGACGGATGCGGTCCTCGTTGATGATGTATTGCCAGCAGAGCCCGTCGCAGTCCTCCTCCTGCACGCTCCCCACGACGAACAGCGTATACTCCCCTTCCAGTCCGAGCTGCCTGATCAGCTTCCCCCCGTGGACGATGGAAGCGAGCGCCCCCTTCATGTCGCAGGCGCCGCGGCCGTAGATCACGCCGTCCTTCTCCGCCCCGGCAAACGGATCGACGGTCCAGTTCGCCGGGTTGCCGACATCCACCGTATCGACGTGGGCGTCAAAGGCGATGACGTGCTTTCCCCTGCCGATCCTGCCGAGGATGTTCCCCATGCCGTCGACGGTGACCTCGTCGTAGGCGCAGGCTTGCATCTCCTCCCTGATGCGCGCGATGACGCGCTCTTCCTGTCCGCTGAGGGACTTGATGGCAATGAGATCGCGGAGGAATCCAGCGACGGAGCGCTCGTTCTTCTGCGAGGCAGAGAGGATGGATGATGGACTGATCATAGAGACATTGTTTTGAGATTGCTTCGTCGCTGAGAAGCGCTCCTCGCAATGACGGGGTGTTCAACCGGCGTTATTAAACGCCTCGATCAGGCGGTCGAAGAGAACGACTTCGTCCTCGAAGCGTGACCGCCAGTACCCGGCCTCGCGCTGGGCGTTCAGCTCTTCGACGGTCTTCCCCTGCTGCTCGACCCACGTGAAGTATTTCAGGTTGTGGATCGATTTCCTGTCGGCGTGCGACAGCTCCCGGAAGAAATCGGTCCGCTGGTGATGAAGCGGCCCCTCGCAATCGCGGGCCGCGTCGGTCTTACCGTACGGCCCCCGCTCGCGCCCGAGCTCCGCCAGGCGGGACGCATAAAGCCCGGAGGAATCCGTGAAGACGGTGAAGACGGCGTCCCGCGACGTGAGGTCATAGTACCGGGCCGTCTTGATCGCGGCAAGCAGATTCGCGACGCCGGAGATCCCGAGGAGCGAAAGGGACTCGGCCGATTCCTGCGTGAGCCCGAGGGCAATGAGCCAGCGTTTCCCTTCCTCCTCGTTAAAGAGCCGGAAGACTCTCATGCAGTCCTCGTCGTCGATCGCGGCAACGGCGTCGGTCGTCATCACGTTGTGCACCCAGGGGACGTGCTTGTCGCCGATCCCCTCGATCCGGTGCCCGCCGAACCCGTTCATCAGGAGCGTCGGGCACTGGAGCGCCTCGGCGGCCACCGTGCGGCAGAGCGGGTTGTTCTTTTTCAGGTAATCGCCCGCGGCGATCGTGCCCGCGGATCCGGTTGAGGAGACGAACGCCGCCGGGGAGCATCCTGCCAGCGCAGGCGAGGCGAGGACCTCTTCGATCGCGGGCCCGGTTACGTTGTAGTGGAAAATCGGGTTTCCGAACTCCTCGAACTGGTTGAAGATGACGTTGACGGGATCCCTCTTCAGCTCCCAGCACTTGTCGTAGATCTCTTTGACGTTCGATTCGCAGCCCGGCGTGGCAATCACCTCGGCGCCGATCTCCCGCAGCCAGGCAAAGCGCTCGGCGGACATCTCCTCGGGGAGGATCGCCAGCGCCGTGCATCCCAGCAGTGCGCAATCGAACGCCCCTCCCCTGCAGAAATTCCCCGTGGAGGGCCAGACGGCCCGGTGGCGGGAAGGGTCGAATTCCCCGCTCACAAGCCGCGGCACCAGACAGCCGAACGCCGCGCCAACCTTGTGCGCCCCCGTCGGGAAGTACTTTCCCACGAGCCCGATGATACGCGCGTCGACTCCCGTAACCGCGCGGGGAATTTCCAGCGTGTTGACTTCCCCGTAGCGCCCCGTGGCCAGATCGTTCTTCCACGTGATCCGGAAAAGATTTGCCGGGTTCACGTCCCACAGGCCGACGCCGTCAAGGCGTTCGGCGACGGAGGCGGGAATGAGCCGCGGGTCACGCAGCTCCGCGAACGTCGGGATCCTGATCCTCCGCTCGCGGCAGCGCTGCGCGCTGCGGCGGATGATGTCATCCCTGAGCGTACCGATGATGTTGGATTTCATGGGATGGGCTCAGAATTTTGCTGGAGATTGCCACGCCAAAGTGCGGCGTGATCCAAAGAATGGACTTCGCAAAAAGCGCTCGCAATGACGGGAGATCATGTGACCTCCACGAGGGCGATGCAGGATTCAGGACAGACGTGCGGACAGAGGCCGCAGCCGACGCAGCGGCCGGGATCCACGACCGGGACCCGGTTTTCGCGGCGGTCGATCGCCCCGTGGCCCCCGTCCCTGCAGGCAACATAACAGACCTCGCACCCGATGCAGCGCGATCCGTCGATCACGCTCCGCATCCTTCGCCTCGGCAGTTCGTCGTGCACGGCGATGTGAGGCAGCGCCTTCCCGACGATCTCGAGGGGGGAGGCAAAGCCCATGTCGTCCAGGTAGTGCGCGAGGCCGCTCCGCAGGTCATCGATCGCGCCGAACCCGCGGTGCATGACGAGCGTGCAGAACTGGACGCAGCGCGCTCCCACGCTCATGAACTCCACGGCATCGCTCCAGGAGGACGCACCGCCCGTGCCCAGGACCGGGAGGGGAACGTTACGCGCGATCTCCGCGATCGTCCGGAGCGTGATCGGCCTGATGGCGGGGCCCGTCAGGCCGCTGTATGTCGAACGGCTCCCGAGCGCCGGCTTCGGAACAAATGTCCGGATGTCGACGCCCATCAGGGCCTGTATGGAGTTGGACGCGGTCAGCGCGTCTGCGCCGCTCCTGTGCACCGCCCTGGCGATCTCCACGATGTCCGTCACATGAGGCGTGATCTTGATCGAAACGGGCACGCGCCGGGCCGCTTCTTTCACCCAGCGCGCCGTCGTTTCCGTTGCCGCCGCGCTCTGTGCGAGCATCCTGCCGGGATCCTCCCCGATATTCCCCTGGGGACAGGAGAAGCTGCATTCGATAAGGTCGACGCCGGCATTTTCCAGGCGTGCGACGAGCGACTGCCAGTCCTCTTTTTTTCCCGCCATGATGCTCGCCGCCACCATCTTGCGGGGAAATTCCCTTTTCAGCGCGCGCACCGCGGACTCCACCCGGTCGACGTGGTGCGCGGAGATCAGATCGATGTTTCCCATCCCGAACAGCAGTTTCTCATCCCAGTTGAGTGCCGACATCATCGGGTATGCAAGGTCGACGCGCGTCCCCTCCACCGACGTGGTCTTCAGTACCGCACCCGCCCACCCCAGCGCAAACGCCCGTGCGACCATCGCGGGATCGTCCGTCGACGGGCCGGCGGCCAGGATGAAGGGGTTCTCCAGCGGGATCCCCAACAACTCGTAGGAGAGGTCCCGCAGCGGGAAGATGTCAGGACCGCGGTCGGGGGTCTCCATCCCGATTCCTCATGATATGTTCGTGAATCGCGCGGGCCGCCCCCATCCCCTGCGCAACGGAGAGGACGATGGTACCCTCCCCGGCGGTCGCGTCTCCTCCGGCGAAGATCCCCGGGGAGGACGTCCTGAAGTCTCTATCGACGCGAATGAACCCCGCGGCGGTGCGCGCGAGATTCGGAAGCCAGGCCGCACGCAACTCCTGGCCGACGGAGACGATGACGGAGTCAGCGGGGATGAGAAATTCGGACCCGGGCACTTCCTGCGGCACCGGCCTGCCGGTGGCGTCGAGCCGCGCTCCCAGCCGCGTGCGCCGGCACCGGACGCCCGAGACGGCTCCTCCCGATCCGACGATTTCAACGGGGACCGCGAGAAAGAGAAACTCCACTCCCTGCCGGCGCGCCTCTTCACGCTCCGCGCTCCAGGCGCGCATCTCGTTCGCCGATCGGCGGTAGAGGAGGACGACGGCACCTGCGCCCGACCGACGCGCGACGGCGGCCGCATCCAGCGACACGTTCCCGCCGCCGACGACGACCACGCGCGCACCTGTCACGGCGGCCGAAGGGTCCCGCTTTGCACGTTCGAGGAACCTGAGCGCCGGCAGCACCCCGCCGAGATGCTCACCCGGGATCCCCAGGACCCGCTCATGAGCGAGCCCCGCGGCAATGAAGACAGCATCGTGCGAGGCCGCGATGCTCGCGAACGCCGGGGCGTCGACGACGCAATCATGGAACCTGTAGCTGGAGGCAAGGAATCCGATATCCTGCCCGAGCACGTCGTCCGGGAGGCGGAACGGCGGGATGGTCCTGCGCGGGACGCCGCCCGGCGGACCGTCGTTGTAGAGATCAACGGCGTGGCCGCGCACCGCCAGGCCGAAGGCGCAGCCGAGCCCGGCGGGGCCGCCGCCGATCACGGCCACGGTCCTCCCCGTCGAGGGACGTGAGGCCGGCGCGAGGGGCCTTGTGCGTTCCGAGCCCGTGGCAAACATGTGCAGCTCCCTGATGCGGACAGGGGCTCCGTTCTTCCCCCTCGTGCATGCGGCCTGGCAGTAGACCTCCTGGGGACAGATCGCGCCGCACACGGCGGCAAGCGCATTGGCGCTCCTGACCGCGGCCGCGGCACCGGCGAGGTTTCCGCTCCGCACCATGCCGATCATCCCCGGGATATCGATGTGTGCCGGGCAGGCCGATGTGCAGGGGGCATCGAAACAGGTGAGGCATTTCGCAGCCTCCCGGAGGACCTCCGTTCCGCTCATGACGGGTAGGCTAGCGGGAGAGAGCGCGTTTTCGAGCAGCATCCTCGATGGCCTCCACGATTTGCTGGTATCCCGTGCAGCGGCAGAGGTTCCCCGCGATCGCCGCCCGGATCTCATGCGGAGAAGGCTCCGGCGCGTGCGCAAGCAGATCTGTCGCGCTCATGAGCATCCCCGGCGTACAGAACCCGCACTGCACGGCCCCGTGGTCGATGAAGGCCTGCTGCAGCGACGAGAGCTTCCCCGCCGGGGCGAGGCCCTCGACTGTCAGCACATCGCGCCCGGCAACCTGCGGCGCCAGAACGAGGCAGGAGTTGACGGCCAGCCCGTCAAGGAGCACGGTACAGGCACCGCACTCACCCGCCTCGCATCCCCGTTTCGTCCCGGTCAGCCCGAGAACGTCGCGCAGGAGGTCAAGCAGCGTGAGATCGGGCGGGATGTCGCACTGCTCGGGCTTGCCGTTAAGTGTGAACGTTATCGTCATGTCTGTTCATATGAGATTGCCACGCCAAGGAGCGGCGTGGTCCAAAAGGCGGACTTCGTCGCTGAACGGCGCGGTTCGCAATGACGGATCATCGGGCGTCGAGTTCGAAACACCTTTCCAGCGCGCGGCGGGCGAGTGCCGCGATCACCGGCTCCTTGTATTCCGTAGACCAGCGACGTCCGGTCTCGCGCACCATCGTTCCTGCAACCACGCGCCCCGCCTCGGCGAAGAGCGCCGTCGACGGCGGTTTCCCGATCAGGAGATGCTCGGCCTCCATGATCCTCTTCCAGACCGAAAACGCGGCGCCCGGGACGATCCGGACATCGGCAATCAGGCCCTCCGCGTCCGTAACGACGACGGTCGCCACGCTCAGACGCGAGATCGCAAGAGCGTTCCGCCTGCCGAGCTTCACGAACGAACTCCTCGCGCCGGCCGGGAGCGCGTCGAACCGCACCTGCGTCAGCAGCTCGTCCTTCCGGGCGACTGTCGCGTAGGGCCGGGCGAAGAAGCCCGACATGTGGCAGCGGCGTTCGCCGTCTGCGGAGGTGAGCGTGGCCACGGCGCCAAGCGCGATCAGGGGAGGAACCGTGTCGGCGCACGCGGCGGCATTCATGATGTTCCCGCCGATCGTCCCCCGGTTACGGATTTGCGGGGAGCCTATGGACGCGGCGGCGAGGCCGAGCAGCGGTGCACCCGACCGGACGAGCCCGGATTGCACAAGCTCGGCGTGCGTCGCGAGCGGGCCGAGCAGAATAACCTCCCCTTCTCTGGAGATACGGCGCAGCGATTTGATGCGCGAGATATCCACGACGACTTCCGGTTGCGCCGCCCCGGGGCGGCGCAGCTCGCTCAGCAGGTCGGTCCCCCCGGCAAGGACACGTGCCGCACCGCCATGCCTGCGGAGTGCGGACACCGCCTCGGGAACCGTGTGCGCGACAATATAGACAAACGGTTTCACGGCTCACCCGGGGGGACTTTACAGGAGAAGTCAGGCGCCGCCGGAGAGTCCTTCAGCGACGATCCGCGCGGTCCCCCCCGGCGCAGCGCATGACCCAGGAGCACCCGCTCGAGGTTCGCCGGGAGATCGGTGACCCTTCGTCCCGTCGCGTTGAATATGGCATTGACGATCGCGGGAGCGGCAATCTCGTTGGTCGGTTCACCCACGGACTTCGCGCCAAATGGACCCGCCGGATCCTCGTTCTCCACGATGATCGTCCTGACGTCGGGAACGTCCATGGACGTCGGGATCAGGTATTCGTCAAAATTAAGCTGGGCGGGGACCCCCTCCTCGATCACGAATTCCTCCATGAGGCCGTACCCGAGCCCCATCGCCACGCCGCCGATCATCTGCCCCCGCACCGCGTCGGGATTGATCGCACGGCCGACGTCGTGGACCGAAACGAATGCCCCGACGTCCACCTTCCCCGTCTCCGTGTCGACGACCACCTCGGCGGCGTTCGCGCCGTACACGAACGTGAAGTACGCGTCTCCCTGCCCCGTCGCCTCATCCCACGTCGTCCGCGGCGAGCGGTGCCATCCCATCGCGTGCATCGGCCTGCCGCGGGCGAAACACTCGGCGGCAACTTCGGCGAATGAGGCCAGGCGCGACCCGTCGCCGGCCAGGAGGACGTATCCCCCGGCAATCTCCAGCTCCCGGGGCGAGAACCCCGTCATCGCGCCGGCCACATCCAGCATCGTCGCCCGGACGATCCCCGCAGCGTTTTTTGCCGCGCTCCCCCCCATGATCGTCCCCCGCGAGGCGACCGTGGGGCCGGAGTCGGCCACGCGGCTGGTGTCGGTATTCAGGAACAGGACGCCGGAAATCGGGAGACCGAGCACGCCCGCGACGATCTGACACATCTGCGTCTGGGCCCCCTGTCCCATGTCCGTGATGCCGGAGGAGACGATCACGCTCCCGTCGGTCTGCACAGAGACCACGGCCTCCGCCGCGTCCGCGCCTTCCGCTCCGAGCGAGACCCCCCGGTAGCTGCACGCGAGCCCGACGCCGCGCCTGCGCGGGGCCGCGGGCGCCTCCCTGTACGTTTTCCACTTCTCGGCAAACCCGATGCCGTCGGCCGCATCCTGGAGAACCTCGCGCAGGCTCACCACGTGGTCGAGCCTCTGCCCCGTGGCGGTGACGGAGCCCCGCGTGAAGCAATTCCTGAGCCGGATCTCCAGCGGGCTCATGCCGAGGCGCTCCGCCAGCTCGTCCATCATTGACTCGATTGCGAAGTTCACCTGGGGCGAGCCGAATCCCCGCATCGCCCCCGTATAGTTGTTGTTCGTGTAGACCGCGTAGACGTCCGTCCGGACGTTGTCGCAGAGGTAGGGGCCGGTGGCCTGGACCACCGAACGCCAGGTGACAAACGGGCTCATCGAGGCGTACGCTCCCCCGTCGGCGATGCACCGGATCTCCATCGCCATGATCGTCCCGTTTTTCCGTGCGCCCCACCGGTAGTACATCACATACGGGTGGCGCTTGTAGCTCTCCAGCATCGATTCTTCGCGGGAGTTCACCATCTTGACCGGCTTCCCCGTGGCGAGCGCCAGGAGCGCAGCCCTGCAGCACATCGAGGTCATCACCTCGTCCTTCCCGCCGAATGATCCGCCGAGCGTTGCCTGGATGAGCTGGACGCGGTTGAGCTCGAGGTTGAGCGCGGCGGCGACGCTCCTCCGGCTCGAGAAGAGGTTCTGTATCGACCCGGTGATCTTCACCCCTCCATGCTCGGCCGGCTCGGCAAGAACGGCTTCCGGCTCGATCGCCGCATGCTCGACGAATTGCGTCCTGAACGTCCGCTCCAGCACGACATCGGCCGCGTCGAAGCCTTTCTCGACGTTCCCCTTTCTGACCTTGTGATGGACGAAGACGTTCTCACCGTCGTGGATCCTGGGAGCATCCTCCTTCATCGCCTCCTCGGGATCCGTGAGCACGGGAAGAGGCTCGTAGCGCACGTCGATGAGCGCGAGCGCTTCCTCCGCGATGCGCGCGCTCCTCGCGGCAACCAGCGCCACGCCGTCGCCGAGATAGCGGACCTTGTCCAGTGCGAGGATTTCCTGGTTTTTCACCACGATGCCGAAGGCCCTGCTCCCGGGAATGTCCCGTGCCGTGAGAACGGCTTCCACACCGGCGAGCGAGGCGGCGGACTTCGCATCGATCGAGAGAATCCGGGCGTGCGGATGCTTCGCCCGGAGCACCCTGCCGACGAGCTGGTGGGGAAGAGCGTAGTCGTCGGCGAATTTCGCAGTACCGGTGACCTTGCCCCACGCATCCACGCGGGGCTCTCCACTGCCGATGATTGAGCGTCGTTCGGCCACAGTCAGATGTCCCTCATTTTCTTCCAGAGAAGGGCGGCGGCTTTCGATGCACGGCGGGCAACTTCTTCCTCGTCCATGCCGGCGACCTCCCGGTTCCAGAGCACCCATTTCCCACCCGTCATCACGGATTCGACGGCAGAGGAGCCGGGACCGAAAAGGAGGTGCGCCACGGCATTCGACGCGTCCAACGGCGTCGGCGGCCTGTAGGCGAGGACGACAAGGTCGGCCACCGAGCCGGGCTCGAACTTCCCGAACGGCGTCCCGAATATCTCCGACGCCAGGCGCCACCCTCCGGTGATCAGCCCGGCGATCCTCCCGGTTCCCCCCATCCCCTCCTCGGCAGCCCTGAAGAAACCCGCCCGCGCCTCCCCGAACATGTCGGCGGGAAACCCATCCGTGCCGAGCGCGCTCCGCCGGGGAAACAGGTGCAGGGGCGCGTGCCCGACGCCATTGTTCATATTTGACCGGGGATTGTGTACCACCCATGCCCCCGCGGCCTCCAGGCGCCGGAACTCCTCTGCGCTGAGATGCACGCAGTGGGCGAGTATCGATTTCCGCGAGCAGACTCCCGACTTCTCCAGCCGGCCGAGCAGGCCGGCGCGCGACCGCCGGCGAGCATCGCGGACGTCGAAGCGGTCCTCCGCCACATGGATGTGGACGCCTGTGCCTGCAGAGCGGGCGAGCTCGGCGCAGCGCTCCAGCGATGCGTCTGAAAGCGTGAAAGAGGCGTGGGCGCCCACGAGACCACGGAACGACGGCGTGTCGGCGCACGCAGCGATGAATCTCTCGTTCTCCCGGAGTCCCGCGTCGCGCCGTTTCACCCCTCCCCTGTCCGTGACCTCGTAACTCAGGACGCCCCTGATGCCGACTTCGGTGAGGGCCTCCCTGATCACATCGAGCGAGCCCGCGATCGCCTCCGGGGAAGCGTGGTGATCCACGAGCGTGGTCGTCCCGCACCTGAGCGCCTCCAGTCCACCGGCAAGCGCGCTGAGGTAGATCGCGTCGTGATCCAGTGCACGATCGAGCTTCCACCAGGTCCGGCCGAGGATCTCCCTGAAATTCCTGGGTGCCCGGGCCGGTGGAGGCATCCCCCGGGAAAGGGACGAGTAGAGGTGCGTGTGCGCGCACACAAAACCGGGAACCACGAGCCGGTCGGCGATGTCGACGACCTCATCCCCTTGTGCAGGCTGCAGGGCGGGACCGCGATCGGCAATCAACCCGTCTGCTACGCGGAGATCGCACGCGGCTGCCAGACATTCGGCAGGCGACACGACCATGCAGTTTTTGAGCAGCGTCGTCACCCGGGGATCACCCCCCTTTCCGCCAGGGCGCGTTCCAGGGAGGCAATGTCCGGCGCGACATCGAGGGGTTCGCCTCCCGCTTTCATCGCGCTCCCGATATCCTTCAGGCCGTTCCCGGTGATGACCGCCAGGGCGGACTCGCGGCGGCCGATCGCTCCCCGGGCGATCGCCTTCCGCAGTCCGGCGATCCCCGCAACGCCTGCGGGCTCGCCGAAGACGCCTCCGAGGCGGGCAGTCGATTTCACGGCCTCCAGGATTTCTCCGTCAGACACGGCGATCATGGATCCCCCGGAGGCCGATACAGCAGACACCGCCCTTCGCCAGTTGCGGGGTGTGCCGACGGCGATGCTGTCCGCCAGAGTCTCCGCGCGAACGGGCACGAGCGGCTGGCCCGACATGAACGCCCGCACCACGGGTGCGGCACACTCGGCCTGGACGCCGAGGAGGCGCGGGATGCGGGGAATGAAGCCGAGCCGGTGCATTTCGGCGAGGCCCTTGCCAATCCCGCCGATCGTGCACCCGTCCCCCACGGCAACCACCACCCAGTCGGGGATCGCCTCGCCACACTGCTCGGCAATCTCGAGGCCCGCCGTTTTCTTTCCCTCCACGAGGAACGGGTTCGTGCCGCTGTTCCTGTTGTACCAGCCGAACTTCGCGCAGGCCCGGGCGCAGAGATCGAACGCCTCTTCGTACGACCCCGACACCCTGAGGACGACCGCGCCGAAGACGAGGAGCTGTGCGACCTTCGGCGCGGGCGCGCGCTCCGGGATGAATATCACGCTCCGCAGTCCCACGGCGGCCGCGAGACCGGCGAGCGACGAGGCTGCGTTACCCGTCGACGCGCAGGCGATCGTCGGCAAGCCGAATTCGATCGCCTTCATGACGC
The DNA here is from genome assembly GCA_035516035.1 of Bacteroidota bacterium. Lineage (GTDB taxonomy): Bacteria > Bacteroidota > Ignavibacteria > UBA10030 > UBA6906 > Fen-1273. The sequence goes on from DATJAS010000032.1 coordinate 94,492, forward strand.
CGACGGAGCTCGCCCTGTCTTTGAACGACGCCGTCGGGTTCCGTCCGTCGTCCTTGAGAAAGAGCCGTCCCGCACCGATTGCGGAGGCAAGGCGCGGCACTTCGTACACGGGCGTCCAGCCGACCCGCAGCGGCGGACGGGGCGCCTCCGCCGGGACGGGGAGCAGCTCGGCGTACCTCCAGTGATCCGGCGACCGCCCCTCGAGTGACGCCTTTCCGAGCGTGGCCCCGACACGGTCATAGTCGTACCGGACGTCGAGTATCCCTTCGGGGCCACAGGAGGGGCAGGTCTGGACGTTGCCGTCCGGCACGAGCCTGCCGCACCTGAGGCAGGCGAGCTCCGTGACGCATGTTGTCCGAAGGGGAGTCACCTGCGGGTCTCCGATGTTCTCCGAAGGGGACTCATGCGTGCGTCTCAGATGTCGCCCGAAGTGGACTCACGCGTGCGCCTCCGCCTGGGACGACGTGTTCCGGGTGCCGGGCGGGACTTGCGTTTCCCCCGGCAGCTTGAGCGCAGCGGCGGCGCACGCGATCACTTCATTGGTCGCGGGGAGGCGGAACGGGGGTTCGCATGCGTGGCCGTCGACGGCCGAGACTGCGTCCTTGATCGCCAGCCACGCGGAGAGGGCGAGCATGAACGGGGGCTCGCCGACCGCCTTGCTCCCAGCGACCGCCGCCGGATTGGGCGGCTCCTCTGCGAGTGCAACGCGGAAATCCCGCGGGATGTCGTGCACGGCGGGGATCTTGTACGTATCCGGCGAGTGCGTGAGGAGATTCCCTTTCGCGTCGTGGAGGATTTCCTCGGTCGTACACCATCCGAGGCCCTGAACGAATCCCCCCTCGATCTGCCCGGTGTCGATCCCGGGATTGATCGACGAGCCCGCGTCGTAGAGGATGTCCGTCCGGAGTATCGCGTGAGCGCCTGTGAGGATATCCACCTCCGCCTCCGTCACGGCCATGCCGAGCGCGTAGTAGTTAAACGGACGCCCGCGTCCCTGATCCCTGTCCCAGCCGATTCCCGGAACGCGGTAAAAGCCGGTGGCGCTGAGACTCACCTGCCGTGCAATGGCGGCGTTGACGGCTTCACTGAATCTCATTCGACGGTCGGGATTCTCCTGATCGTATACGAAGCCGTCCACGAATACACATCGATTGACAATAGTCGATGGACCATGGACAATTGACTGGGCGAAAGATCCGGCCACGACGGAGGCGATACGGGATTTCAGCGTCCGGATCGCGTCGAGTACGGCCATGGCGTTGAGGTCGGTGCCGGAGGAAGCCGCCGTGGCCGAGGTGTTCGGGACCTTGGCCGTGTTCGTCGCGCTCACGCGCACCGACTCGACAGGAATACCCAGCTCTCGTGCCGCGAGGCGCCTGATCTTCGTGTGCAGCCCCTGACCCATCTCCACGCCGCCGTGGTTGACGAGCACGCTCCCGTCGCCGTACACGTGAACCAGCGCGCCCGCCTTGTTCAGGAACGTGGTCGTGAAGGCGATGCCGAACTTGACCGGGGTGAGTGCCAGGCCGCGCTTCGTGAACTCGTGTACGGCGTTAAACGCGTTTACCGCCTCGCGGCGCGCCGCATACGAGGAAGAGTCCGTGATCTGCGAGAACAGGGCGGGAAGCCGGTCACCTTCGACCGCCTGACCGTAATGCGTGACGCTCCGGCCTTCTCCCCCGTAGAAATTGCGCCTCCGTATTTCGGCGGCGTCCATTCCCAGTCTGCGGCCTATCCTGTCGATCACCGTCTCGATTGCCGCGATGGCCTGGGGGGCCCCGAACCCCCGCATCGCCGTGTTGGAGGGAAGATTCGTTTTCCAGACGCGGGCGACCACGCTCATGTGCGGGATGTAGTACGCATTGTCCGCATGGAGCATCGCCCGCTCCAGTATCGCGAACGACAGATCGGTCGCGATCCCCCCGTCCGCATTGAGCTCAACGCGGAGGGACCGGAGCACGCCGTCGTCGCCGAACCCCGCTTCGTACCGCGCCAGGTAGGGATGACGCTTTCCCGTGATGATCATGTCATCGTCGCGGGAGAGGCGGATCTTCACCGGCCGTCCGGTGGCGCGGCACAGGAGCGCGGCCCAGGCGGCCACGTGGTTGGCCTGCGTCTCCTTCCCGCCGAACCCGCCCCCGAGGCGCCGCACCTCGACGGTCACTTCGCTCGCGCGGATGCCGAGCACCCCCGCGACGATCGCCTGCGTCTCGGCCGGATGCTGCGTGGAGGAATATGCCGTGATGTCGCCGGCCTCGCCCGGAACGCAAAGGCAGGCCTGCGTCTCGAGGTACCAGTGTTCCTGCGCGCCGGTGAGAAGCTCGCCCCTGATCGCATGCGGGGCGGCCGCGAGCGCCGCATCCGGATCGCCGCGGCGCATCGTTCTGGCCGGGCCGAGGAGGACCCCGCGGGCCATCGCGGCACGAATGTCCAGCACGGGTTCGAGGGGCTCATAGTCAATTCTGACGAGCGCCGCCGCGCGCCGCGCGGTGTCAGGATCGGAGGCCGCGATCAGGACAGCCGCCTGCCCGACGCATTCGACCTCCCCCTCCGCCAGGCAACGTTCATCCCTGACCACGGGTCCGACCTGGTTCTCTCCCGGCACGTCCCTGTGGCAGAGCACCGCGGCAACGCCCGGAAGGGCGCGTGCATCTTCCAGGTCGATGCTCCGGATGCGGGCCCGTGCATGCGGGCTGTACACGACGTATCCTGCGAGAAGACCGGGAGGAGACGGGATGTCGTCGACGTAGAGTGCGTTTCCCGTGACGTGGAGCTCCGCGCTCTCGTGCGTGAAGGGGCCGCCCGCGTCCGGGGAGTTCATCGGATGCCCCGCTTCGAATCATCCCAGAACCGGAGCATGAGGTTTTTCGCCGCGAGCGTCCTGAACTCGGCCGAACCCCTGACATCCGTGATCGGTGTGAAATCGGCTTCGAGCGAGCGCGCCGCTTCCTCGACGACTTCGCGCGACCACACTCTCCCCGCGAGAGCGCGCTCCGCATGCTCCGCCCGCTCCGTCCGCTCCGCCATCCCGCCGTATGCAAGCACGAGCGCTGCGACGCTCCCTGCACCGTCCAGCTCCAGCCGGAAGCCCGCGCTCAGCGTCGCAATGTCCAGCTGGCGACGCCGCGAAACCTTGTACGACCTGACGAACGCTCCCCGGGGCGACGGGAGTGCGACCCCCGCGACAAGCTCTCCCGGCCCGAGCGCATTCCTCCTGTACCCGGTGAGGAACTCTTCCAGCGGGAGCCGGCGCGACCCCCGGACCGAGCGGAGGACAACGCACGCGCGGTACGCCATGAGCACGGGGGCCAGGTCGCCGATCGGGGAGGCAGTCCCCAGGTTCCCCCCGATCGTGGCACAGTTCTTCACCTGCGACGAGGCGAAGACGTTGAGCGCCGATGAGAGCGCAGTGTAGGCGTCGCCGAGAAGCGGAGGAAGATCTGCAAGGGGCACGCCTGCTCCGATCAGGAGATCTCCGCCTGAGCGATCCGAGGCCTTCAACTCGGGCACCGCGCCGATATCAATCACCGGGTCAAGCGATTCGTGACGCTTCGTCACGCGGAGTGCGACGTCGGTCCCTCCCGCCAGGAGCGCTGCTCCCGGGTATTCCTCCAGCGCCGCAAAGACCTCATCGAGCGAGGCGGGGCGGATGTATGTCCTCCCGGTTGACCGCACGCAGAACGCGTCGTGCGGCGACGCCGCGAGCAACTCCAGGACCCCGCTCTCCCGGGCGCTGAAATGATCGTGCGGACCGAGCGCACAGGCGTCGCGGGAGGCATCGACAATCGGGCGATACCCCGTGCAGCGGCAGAGGTTCCCCCCGAGGGCATCCATGATCTGATCGCCGGAAGGAAGGGACGAAGACTTGTACAGGGCGAACATCGACATGAGGAATCCCGGCGTGCAGAAACCGCACTGGCTCCCGTGATGAGAGACGATCGCCTGCTGGACGGGGTGGAGGCTGCCTTCGGGTGAGCGGAGATTCTCGACAGTAATCACCTGCTTCCCGTCGATCATCGGGAGAAACACCAGGCACGAATCGATTGCCCTGTACCGGAGCGTACCGGCCGGGGAGGGCTCGGCAATCACCACTGTGCACGCCCCGCAGTCTCCTTCGGCGCATCCTTCCTTGACGCCCCTGTGCGAGGGGAGCGACCGGAGGTACTCCAGGAGGGTCGTGGTCGGCGGCTCGGACCCCGCTCGCGCGAAGTCGATCTCGACCGCTTTTCCGTCAAGCAGGAATGTGATCGTCGATCTCATGGTGCCTTTGGTAGGCTGAACCGAACGGCTCTCTGCTGAGGTAGCGCCCCGTGTGCGCTCCGCCAACCCACTCTCCGCTCTCCACAACGACTTCGCCTCCCGCGATGACGGTTTTCGGGCGACCCTTCAGCTCAAATCCTTCATACAGCGAGTAGTCGACGTGCATGTGGTGCCCGGAGGCACGTATGACACACGGCGCTTCGGGATCCCATATCACGACATCAGCGTCGCTCCCGACAGCGATCTCCCCCTTCCGGGGGTAAAGGCCGAACAGCTTCGCGGGGGAAGCGGAGCAGAGATCCACCCACTGCTGGGCCGTGATCCTCTCCTGGGTGACGCCGTAGTGGAACAGGAGGGCCATCCGGTCTTCGATTCCGGGCCCGCCGTTTGGGATCTTCGTGAAATCGTTCTTCCCCGCGTCCTTCTGCCCGTTGAACATGAAGGGACAATGATCAGTCGAGACCACCTGGAGTGTCCCGTCCGCGAGCGCCGCCCAGAGCGCTTCCTGATCCCCCCGGGTGCGCAGCGGGGGGGTCAACACGTACTTTGCTCCTTCAAATCCCGGCCGATCGAGGTCCGCGGCGGAAAGGAGGAGGTACTGCGGACACGTCTCGCCGTACACAGGCTGCCCGGCCCCCCTGGCACGGGCGACGGCGGCGAGCGACTCGCGGCACGTCACATGGACAACATACAGCGGGACACCGGCGATCGCAGCAAGCGTGATTGCCCTCTGCGTCGCTTCTCCCTCGGCTGCGGCAGGCCGCGTAAGGGCGTGCCACCGGGGTGCGGTCTCTCCGGAGGCAAGGGACTCGCGGATGAGCTGCTCGATGAGGTTCCCGTTTTCGGCGTGGACGCACACAAGCGCGCCCAGCCTGCCTGCGTTCCGCATGATCCTGAATATCGTCCCGTCGTCGACCATGAGCGACCCGGGGTAGGCCATGAAGAGCTTGAAGCTGGTCACCCCCTCATGGACGAGGTCCCCCAGCGCCCCGGGAGAATCCGCATCGACGTCCGTGACGATCATGTGGAGGCCGTAATCGATGACCGATTTTTCCCCCTTCCTCCGCCATGCATCGAGGACCGGGAGGAGCTTTTCCCCCCTGGACTGCGTGGCAAAATCCACGACGCACGTCGTCCCTCCGAACGCAGCCGCCCTTGTCCCGGTGGCGAAATCGTCGCTGGAGACGGTCCCTCCCACCGGCGCCTCCAGGTGTGTATGGGCATCCACACCTCCCGGGATGACGAGGAGGCCAGAGGCGTCGATCACGCGGTCACCGGGGTCGGTGCGGAACGAGCCGATCTCCGACACACGCCCCCCCTTGATGCGGATGTCCCCGGCGAACTCCCGGCCGGCCGTTATGATGAGCCCGTGTGTGATGACGAGAGACAACGATTCCTCACTTTAAACAGCGAGGCCCCATCCGGTGAACTGATGGGGCCCAGGCATCTCAAATAGCGGATTGGCTCTTGTGGAATGTTACTAAATCTCGTGGCTCTATTCAACAGTCGCGTGCCTATTGGGCAGGCTCGGCCACCTCGCAGCGAATTCGCCACGCACCTTTCCCGTCCCTTCTCCATACACGGACATAGTAGCCGGAGGGGTTTTTCGCCCCGACCTTCTCACTGAATGATCCGTACGTATAGCCGAAATCTCCCCCCTTTGACGCGCCTGCGTCCATCGGCTGCGGAATGCGCACCGCCGTGCCCCTGACGAGATAGGCCAGCATGTCCTCTTTTCCGCTCAGGGGGACGAGCCCGTCCCTGAGCGCACGGACGTGCGGATCGAGAACCGACCGGTATGCCTCGAGGGCGCCACGCCTGACGGCGTTCTTTCCGAATGCCCTGTCAAGCGCCATGAGCTCGCGACGGAGCGATGCAGCGCTGGTCCGTTTGCGGCTCGCGTGGTACGATACATGCGTAATCGTCTCAAGCGACCTGCCGAAATACTCCTCCACGATCTTCGTCGAGCCGGAGCCGACATCGACGGCGACTTTCCAGGCGCCGTCATGCCCTTTTTTCCAGACAGAGAAGAAGAACCCGTAGCTTACGGTCGTATCGGCCTTCGACGCATCACGGTACCTCGATGGACCCATCGTGCATCCCAGGTCCCCGGAGGATGCAATATCGGCGAAAATTGGCTCCCAGTAGAGCGTTCGGGCAAGCGGATTTGCCGGGGGCGGGGACTTGCGGGCCGTCTTCTTGTAGAGGTGCGGCGCCGGCGAGAGTGAGATCCCGTCATCGGCGAAGTACTTCATGAACGAGGCGCGGATCCCCTCGCGCAGCGACGTGGCCGCAAATTCCCGTTCGGTTCCGACCAGGGTTTCGAGCGCAGGCGTGAGCGGCTTTTTCCGGGCAGCGCCGGGAGAGATGATGAGCAGTGTGAGCGCGCACGTGAAGACACGGTTCATGGCAGGGGCCTTCCACTGTGAGGTGAGGTCGCTCGTTCGACGAATGTACGACTTGAATATCCCACCCGCCATACCCATATTGAGTGGTCAAGGGCCGCAGGGCGGGCGCACGGGGGCTCAAAATCTGTCATCCGGCGCGCTTCTTTCTGACCCTTTTCGCCCGTGCGCGCATATCATAGAGCGGGAAATCACGTCCAGGTACCATTCGAGGCCGGGAAGGAGCCAGTGCATGCCGATTTACGATTATCGATGCGGAGATTGCGGGAAGACATACGATGTGTTTCACAAGGTCCGCGAGGTCGAGGAGGACATCGTGTGCCCGTCGTGCAGCTCGAAGAAGCACGTACGCCTGATCTCCGCGGCGAGCGTCAGTACGAAGGGAAGCAGCAGCCCGTTCCATGACGACGCCCCTCCCTGCGGCGACGGGTCCTGCTGCGGAGGCGCCTGCTCGATGAACTAGGCCGGCACGTGCAATCCCCCCCTCGCGCAGAGGGCCCTCCGGGCCGAAACCGATATCGGCCTTCTCCTCCCCTGCAACGTCATTGTTTAGGAAACAGTGCGGGGACGATGTACTCATTCAACATTTGCTCCGACTGCTGGTGACCCTTGATGGTGCCGTACATCGTGCTCGTGATGACGACGACCGCATGGAGATCGGGGAACGCCGCAATCTTGCTCCCGCCGTTGCCGGCCATGTAGAACGCCGCGGACTTCCTGTCGCCTTTGCCGAACTTCTGCAGCCACCAGAGATAGCCGTAGTCCACGCCTTCACGGGCGTTTGCGTGAGGAGCGACCGACTTCTCCACCCACTCACGTGAGATAACCTGTTTTCCCTTCCACGCGCCTCCGTTCTCATAAAGCTGCGCAAGTTTCAGGAGGCTCCTGCTTGTCAACCCCAGTCCACCGCCCGTCATCCACAAACGTACGCAGCCGGCAGGGGGAAAGTTCCGCGCGCCCACGGCATCCGGCCCTCCTGTAAGGCCTCGCGAGCGGGGAGAGGACTTGCAAGTGAAACTTCGGCTATTTATATTCGTATAGCCAAATATAGATCCGGAACCTGTCGATGAAATCCTATGCCGCTGTGTTCAAGGCCCTCTCCGACGAGTCCCGCCTGCGCATCCTCAGCCTGCTGTTCACATCCGGGGAGCTTTGCGTGTGCGATATCGAGGAGGTCATGGGCTGCACGCAGACCAAAATCTCGCGTCACCTGGCCTACCTGAGGCGTGCGGGGCTGGTGGACGACAGGCGGCAGGGGCTCTGGATGCTCTATTCCATCGCCAGGCCGCGAAGCGACGAACAGAGGAAGACGCTCGATTTTCTGGCCGGCGTTCTCCGTTCAAACGATATTGCGCGAAGGGACGCCGAGCGACTCGCAGGCAGGATCAGGAAGGGCTGCTGCGCGACCTATGCGGTCGTGAAACCGCGCGCGAAACCAATCGCACTGGAACTCAACTGACTTGAAGGAGGCTCCATGTCCGCTACAGACATTAAAACCGCCGTCAAAGAAAAGTACGGCGAAATCGCCAGGAATTCCGGCTCATGCTGCGGGCCCACATGCGGGTGCGGCACCGGGGAGGGCATCGCCGGCTCGATCATGATCAACGAACTCTACAAAGGAGAGGACGCTGACGTCCTTTCGAGGGCCGACCTCGGACTCGGGTGCGGCACACCGACCGCGTTCGCCGACCTGGAAGAGGGAATGACCGTGCTGGACCTCGGCTCGGGAGCCGGGATCGACGTCTTCCTGGCCGCGCGAAAGGTGGGACCGAAGGGGAGAGCGATCGGCGTCGACATGACTGAAGCGATGATCCGGCGCGCCGACGAAAACAAGGCGAAGCTGAATGCAACGAACACCGAGTTTCGGCCGGGGGAAATCGAGAACCTCCCGGTCGCCGCGGGCACGGTAGACAGGATACTGAGCAACTGCGTCATCAATCTTGTCCCCGACAAAAGGCGGGCATTCGCCGAGATGTACCGTGTCCTGAAGCCAGGGGGAAAATTCACCGTGTCGGACATCGTTTCGGTGGGAGAGATGCCCGGCGAGGTGCGGCAGGACCTCTCTGAGTGGGCAGGCTGCGTTGCAGGGGCACTGGACCGTGAGGCCTACCTGAACATCGCCCGCGAGGCCGGGTTCAGGGAGGTCAACGTGGTCTCTGAGCGGGCCTACACGCTCCACCCGTCGCTCTCGTTCGGACTCCAGAGCATCACCGTGAGCGGGACCAAATGACAATGCCAGTCATAGAACGCGCTCTCCCGTCGGATGCCGGGGAGATCGAAGCGTTGCTGAAATCGTCCGGTCTGCCCCTGGAAGGCGTGCGGGAACACCTTCCCCGCTTCTATGTCGCGCGCGAGAGCGGGGCCCTGGCGGGCGTGATCGGCATCGAATCGTACGGGACTGAGGGACTCCTCCGCTCGCTCGCCGTGCGGCCCTCCTCGCGCTCCAGAGGGATCGGCAGCAGCCTCTATCTCCGTCTCATCGCCGATGCGCGCTCGTCTGGAATCAGGCGCCTGGTGTTGCTCACGACGACAGCAGAGGGCTGGTTTGCAGGACGCGGTTTTGTTCCGGTCGACAGAGAGACGGTGACCGGCGCGATGCGCACATCGGCGGAGTTCACCGGCGCCTGCCCGGATTCCGCAGTCTGCATGGAACTGGAACTGCAATGAATGTGCTCATCCTCTGCACGGGAAACTCCTGCAGGAGCCAGATGGCGGCGGGCATCCTCGCCTCGCTTGACGATCGCATCGAGGTCTGCTCCGCGGGCACGTACCCCGCCTCGCGCGTCCAGCCCCTGGCGATCGACGTCATGAAGGAAATCGGCGTGGACATCTCCGGGGGGTACCCGAAAAACGTCTCGCTCTACCTCGGAGAAGCGTTCGACTTCGTGATCACGGTGTGCGACGACGCGAACGAGACCTGCCCCGCCTTTTCCGGTCGCGTGGGACGGAGGATACACATGGGATTCGAAGACCCGTCGTTCGCCATCGGGACACGGGAGCACAGGCTTGCGGAGTTCCGGAAAGTCCGCGACCTCATGCGCGCCGATTTTAGCCGGCTGTACACGACGGAGATCCTTCCTCAGATGCAGAAGATCTGATCCTGCCGGCCGCCCTGTCGACAGTGCCCGGAGCACCCCTTTCTACGTTTCGCAGCAGCCGTTGCAACGTACGGATGAATTGATTAAGATTAGTCACCTTCCGTACCAGAACAACGGAGTCTCCCATGCCGAAAGAATTCCCGCGGACGCTGAGAAACGGCGTCATCGCCACAGGTGTCATCGTAATTCTCGTGTACGCATTCACGCGTCTCCCCTGGGGCGGCCAGGGCACTTCGGCGCAGGAGGCGGAGCCGGCGGCGTACGGCGGGGCGGACAAGTGCGCCGCCTGCCACAAGAGGGTCTCGCCGGATATCGTGCTGCAGTACGCGCACAGCTCGATGGCCCGGGCCGGCGTCTCCTGCCTGGACTGCCACGGCGTCGAAAAGACGAACCCCCTCGGCATGGACCACGAAGGGTATTTCATCACGGCGTCTCCCACACCCGCGCAGTGCGCGAAGTGCCACCCGGCGGAAACGAACCAGTACGAGATGAGCAGGCACGGCGGCCCGGCCTGGGTCGCGCTCTCGGGGATGGACGATTTCACGCCCGAGCAGCGAAAGGTGGTCGAAGCGATCCCCGAGGCGAACCGGGGGGCGAACGGCATCGTGACGGCGACGCGGAATTCCCTCTTTGACATCGAGGGACCCATGGTGACGCCGATGGCCTGCCAGAGCTGCCACGCGATCGGGCGACCGAACAAGGACGGCAGCATCGGGAACTGCAACAAGTGCCACCTGCGGCACGAGTTCTCTCTGGCGCAGGCCCGGAAGCCCGAGGTGTGCGGCCAGTGCCACCTCGGGCCCGATCATCCCCAGGACGAGATCTACAACGAGTCGGCCCACGGGGTCATGTACCACACCGGCGGGGAGAAGTGGAACTGGGACCAGAAGCCGGGCCGGCTCTCCGTCACCGACATGCCCGCCCCGACATGCGCAACATGCCACTTCAGCGGATTTGGCACGGAGGGGACCACGCACGACGCAGGGCGGCGGCTCTCGAAGTTCCTCTTCGCCGCCGAATCCACCGACAGGCCCAACGCCGTCGAGGGGCGGGCGGCGATGAAATCCGTCTGCACCGCCTGCCACACGCAGCCGTACGTCGACAGGCAGTACGCGCGCGCCGACAGCGTGACGGCGTTCGTCAACGCGAAGGTGCGGGAGGCAAAGGTCATCGTCGAAGGGCTGGTCAGGGACGGGATCATCAGCGCGGAGCCGTTCGCCACGAAGATCAGCTATGATGCGTTCGACCTGTGGCACTACTACGGGCGCACGGCAAAATTCGGCTCCTACATGCAGGGACCGGACTACGTGCAGTGGCACGGCATCTACCCGCTGCTGAGGCAGCTCAATGCCGTGAAAGAGGATGCGCGGGCGCTCAGGCAACAACACGCGAGGAGGAAGTAGCCATGGGCCAGGTCTCGGTCTTCCGGCTGGCCGATATCCGCCTGCCGATGGAGAAGAACAGGTTCCTCCTCCTCTTCGCGGGGATCAACTTCATATCGACGGGGCTCGACGTGGCGCTCGCCCACTCGATCAACGCGTTCGTGCCCGTGTACGAGCTGATCCCGGTCTACATCGCGCCGTTCTGCGCGCTCTCCTGCATACTCCTCTCGTTCCAGACGGCCCCGCGCGGCTGGCTCGCGCTGGTGCATATCGCCCTGATGGGCCTCGGGCTCGCGGTGGGGGTGCTCGGCACCGCATTCCACGGGAACGCGGTCCTCAACCCGGGAGGGCACCTGACGTGGGCGTGGGTGGTGTTCGGCTCACCGATCCTGGCGCCGCTCGCCTTCTGCGGCATTTCTCTCATCGGGCTCTACGGCGCGACGCGGGAAGTGGAGGGAGAGAGCGGGGTGCTGGAAGTGCCGGGCCTCGGCACGTTCCGGGCTCCGATCTCGCGCGACAGGCATTTTATCTGGTTCGTGGGCCTGGGATTCGCCGGAAGCGCGCTGACGTCCCTGATCGACCACGCGCAGTACGGCTACACGGCCTACAAGCTCATCGCCATCGTCTTCGGGTTGTTCGCCACGACGGTCGTCATCACGATCGCCCTCTCGAAGAACTGGTCGCGCGGTGACGAGCTGATCTACTTCTGGACGATGATCGCGGCGATCGTCGTGGGGGTGCTCGGGTTCGGGTTCCACCTCTCTGCCGACCTGGCCGGAACGGGCCAGATGAGCCTCGAGCGGATACTGGCGTTTGCGCCCGTGTTTGCCCCGCTCCTCTTCAGCGACCTGGGCGTGCTCGGTCTGCTTGTCGTTGCGCAGCCGCGGGAAGTTGCCACGCGCTAGAGCAGCCTTCCGGAGAGATTGCCACGCCAAAGAGCGGCGTGGTCCAAAGAGCGGACTTCGGGGGCGTCGGAGACGCCCGCTCGCAATGACGGGCAGGTTCATTCCGAGCGCGCTTCGCGAGCAACCTCGTTCCACTCAGTTTGCGGCTGTCGCCGGCCGGATCGAAAAGACGAACGTCACGTCGACCTTCCCGTCGGGCGAGAGGGTCACCTGTTGCGCATCGGCGTACGGGGCCTCAACGACCGGCGGCGTGCCCGGCCCCCCCGCGGAATTCCGCGCGGTGATCCCCTCATGCCACATGCGCAGCGTATACGTCCCGGGCGGCACGCCGTCAAGGCGGAAATGTCCGTCCGCATCCGTGACGGCGCAGTAGGGGCTGGCGGCGCGAACGATGTACGCGTTCATCCAGGGGTGGCCCGCGTCGCACGTGGCCAGCATCGACTGGACGCCCGCGATATCAGCCCCCCGGACACGGGAGTGGAAGTTTTTCACTGGCTGGGCGATGTTGAACACCGAGCGGAGATTGTTGCCCAGGTCATACGAGTGGACGTTATGCAGGATGGGATCCTCATTGACGATCTCCAGCTCGTCCCCCGGGTTGACAATCAGAACATGCGGCGCATACTCACAGTTCTTCTGCATGAGCGTCGCCGTTCCGGCCGCGGGACATTTCTTCCCCCTGGCGATCCCGTCGATCCAGACGACGGCGTACCTGACGCCGTTTCCCTTCCCGGTCACAAGCCGGGGGGAGGGCTTCCGTTTGCCGCACACCACTTCATCCTTCGTGACGCGGTCGACCGCCGCCGCGGGGGCTGCGACGGCGAGCCGTACCGTTCCCGCAATCGTTCCGCCGTGTGAGACGTCGGTCCCCACGTACCTCGCCTGCGCGTACGCGCCAGCCCCGCAGGCGATCAACAGCATTGCGGTCGCGCACGCCAGATGACATCGGATGGTCGTCATCGGAAGCCCTCCTCTCCTGTCCTGTCAGTGACCTGCCGGCGGAGGCCCTGCCGGCGGGATCGGGTCATGCACGGCGTTCTTGATCGGCGGGAGCGACTGGAGGTAGGCGAAGATCGCCTTCAGATCGCCGTCCGTGGCTTTCCCGATCATTTCCCAGGGCATCGGGGGGAGGATCGGACGGCCTTCGCCCATGTCCTTGCCGGTCCTGAGCGCCTTGATGAACATCGCCTCGTTCCAGCTCCCGAGACCCGTTTCCTTGTCGGGCGTGAGGTTGCGCGCGAAGCTCACTCCCCACGGACCGGCCCAGATCGTCAGGTCCATCGACGTGACCGCCCCCCACTTGCCCGGGCCGAGCACTCCCTCCGGGAGCGCCGGGAGAGGCTGACCCGCCGGGGAGCCGGAGAGGAGCTTCGACTCGTCGACCGCTGGGCCCTTCGGCGTCATCACCTTGGGCGAATGACAATCGTTGCAGCCGCCGAGCGTCACGAGATATTTCCCCCGCTCGATGAGCGCGGCGATCTTCGGATCCCGCTTCTGCGCCGAAGCGGTCGCCGCGAGCGCAACGCACAGCAGTCCTGCTGCCAGCATCGTGGAGCTCTTCATTGTGCCTCCTGTTGTTGGGGTGATTGAGTGTTCCTCCCTGCTGACCCTCCCCTCACAAACCCTCTGAAGACGCAAAGCGCGGCAAGCGCGCCCGTATGCACGGTGCGGGTAACGACGCGGGAAAGAGCGACAACCGACGAGAATTGGAATCGGAGCGGTGGGATACAATGGAGATAACGTTCCGGCACTGGCAGTGCGCCGGACACTGGACCTGGACGATTGTACGAACGGCTCATCCGGAAGCGACATCAAAATTGAGTGCGACCCGCCCCCGTGGAGGGACGGGAGGATTCGACAATCGCCAGATCAAAGAACGGTGACTCGAAGGGTCACAGGATAAGGAGCGTCCGGGGTATTGTCAAGCCCGGCAGGGGACAAAAAAAGGCGCGCCGGGGCCGTCGCCAAATCCCCGTGCGCGCCTCGATCCGGCGCCAAAGGCCGAATTCTTCTTTCAAAATCTGCGAAGGTTCGGTTGTTTTCCCCTACGATTCAAGTACTATTTCGACGGCTGAAAATCCGGGTGCCCGGTTTGCCAGAGGAGGAAGGCACACTGGTTGGCAAAGTCCCTGAACGTGACCTCCTTTTCTTCAGTGAAATGCCCATTGTCGTAGTTAATCAACATCAACACGGGTTTCCCCGAGGTTGATGAGTGCTGCAGGCTGGCAGCGAATTTGCCGGGCTGACAGGGTTCGACACGCGGATCGTTCCAGCCATCAACGCAGAGTGTAGCTGGATACCTGATGCCATCCCGCACGTGTTGAACCCCGTCCATCTCGTAGAGTGCAAGACATCCGGCAGAGTCTCGTACCGAGCCAAACTCCGGCACGTTGGCGGGCCCGTTAGCCATGAACTCGAATCTCATGGCGTTTGCAATACCCACGTTGCAGACCGCCGCGCCAAACAGATCCGGGCGCTCGGTGATCGCACGACTGATCAGTATCCCGCCCGCACTTGTTCCCGTTCCGGCAAGTTTTTCCCGCGAAGTGTACCCGTTCTTCACGAGATATTCTGCGCAGGATATGAAGTCCTTCCACGTGTTCGGCTTTGTCGCCTTGTAGCCGGCCCTGTACCACATCTCGCCTTTCTCTCCGCCCCCCCGCACATGCGCATAGGCGAAGACCACGTTCCTTCGCGCCGGCGAACGCATCAGACTGAAATACGGAGAAGTGCTGTAACCGTAGGACCCGTACCCCTCAAGGATGCAGGAGTTATTTCCGTCCTTCTTGAGTCCTTTTCGGTACACAATGGAGAGCGGGATCTGCGTTCCATCGTGCCCGGGCACCTCGACCTCATCAGCCACGAGGTCCTCAAATCCCGGATACCTGACGTCGACATTGAAGGGGCTTACTGACATGG
>DATJAS010000033.1:0-3788 GCA_035516035.1 Bacteroidota bacterium
GCGGAGAGCTGATGCCCGTGCATGATGTTGATGATCCGGTGCAGGGCCGGATCGCTCGGTCCTGTGCCGTTGGATGTCGTGTCACCCTGGTACGCGCTCGTGGGGGCGCAGTACCCGTAGTACCCCCCGAACCTGTTCACCATCAGGCTCATGATAGAAATGCCGAAGCAGTTCCCGGCGGAGCTTGAGCCGTTTCCCCCGGGGGCCGGCAGCTTGTTCTTGAATGCAAGCTCGTAGAACGCCTTGTCGAACGTCGCCGACGCCCACGTGCCGTTCGGATCCACCGGGACGCCGAAATAGGAATGGCAGTAGATGTCCCAGCTGAACATCGTGTCCGAAAAGTTCCTGAACCCCCAGCCGTATTTCGCGGCTGCCGTGGGATCGGGATTTTGCGACAGCGCGGCCCCGCAAGCCGTCACCACCGCCACGATGAGACCGAGTGCCGTGCGAACCCTGTGCTCCATGCCCCCTCCTACGGATGCGATCCGGATTTCGGATCGGACATGCTCGTGAGCATACCGTCCCGCCTGAGCGCCACCACGCGGTAAAAGTAGGTCGTGTTCCTGGCCACCGAAGGGTCCGCGTACGAACTGGATTTCTGGAGCCCCTCGAGCTGGAAATAGTCCCCCGCCGCCGTCGTTCCCCTGAAGACCAGGAAGCCCTGGACCGCCGTCGTGTCGTACCCGGGCGTCCAGCTCAGCGTGAGCGCGCAGGGGTTATCCGTCGATGTCACGGCCACGATCTGCGGCGGAACCTCGCGCCCGGAGGCGAACGTGAACGTGCTGATGGCGAGCGCGCTGTCGGCCGGGCTCTCGTTCCCCGAGCGGTCGATCCCCAGGACCTTGTACCAGTAAATGTGCTTTCGCTCGACATGATGATCGACAAACGACCCCGCGCTCATGTAGGGATTGCTCACGAGCGGGATGCTGTCGCAGTTCACCTGCGGCGGGGGGACGTACGGGTGCGCGAGCGGCACGCCCGTGCCCGGCGGGGGCACCACCGTCATCCCCCCGACCCAGTGGTAGGAGCCGGTGCGCGAGGTGTCGGACCGGTACACGTGGTACGCCGCGATGTCCTGGACGGGGGGACCGATATAGTCCACCTGGATTGCGCTATCCCGCGCGGAGAGGCCCGCGACAATCGCGGGGGGCGGGGGCGTGCGGTCGCGGAGACGCTGGCACACGATCTTCTCCGGCGGCGTCAGCGGGACGGGGAATGTCCCGCTGATATTCTGCGCGTGGTCCTGCGCCTTGACGATGTACGCGTAGCAGAGAGGGGAACCGGCGGGCACGGTATGGTCGTCGAAGAACGCGCTCACCCCTCCCCCGAGTGTCTTCGCGACGGACTGGGGGACCACGCCGATCAGCACGAACGGTCCGCCGCAATCCCCCTGTTTTCTCCCGTCGTTGTTTGCCGCCGGGGCCGCCGCCCCGTACCCCGCGCCCTTGTAGCACGGGTACCACTTCCCCCGGTCGCAGAGCGAACGGTAGATCAGATATGCGTCGATCCCGCAGTCGGTATTGAGAACCCATTTCACTTTGATGTAGTCATCGAAACCCTCGGCCGTCGTCCCTTGCACGACGGCGGGCCTCGTCGTATCCCGCAGCGACGCGCTCACGGCCACCGAGCGCCGCGAGACGTTTCCGGCCGCGTCGACCGCTTCGACGCGAAAGTAGAGCGTGCTGTCGAGGCACGGGCTCCTGAGTCCCGACGTGCTGTCGTCCTTGATCAATATGCGCGTGGAGTCCAGCGGTCCCGGCTGGAGGATGGGAGGGAGCACCGCGACGGCCCCGACCCCTGGGTTCTGCGGCTGCGCGTACCGGTAGATGTTGTACCTGGCCACGCTCTCCCTGTGCCCGTCGATGTCGAGCCTGACTTTCGACCAGCGGATACGGAAGCTGCTGTTCGACTCAATCGCCTCGACGAAAACGTCCTGCGGCGTCATCGGGGGTGTCTTATCCACGGCTGTCCCCGCGACAGTGGCGGAAACGGTTCCCACGTTGCCGATCACGTCCCTGAACGCGACGCGGTACCAGTATTTCACGCCGTTCACCGGCCCCGTGAACGGGAACGGATTCCCCTGGACCGTGCGTGGCGCGGGATTTCCCGCGGTGTCCCATCGCTCGTAATCGGTGAACCCGTTCGCTGCGGGCGAGACGGCTGCGCTGTCGATGTCGCGCGTCACGTCTGCGCTGAAATCCACGTCGTTCACTTTCAGGAAGGGGCCGATGGCGTTCGGCGACCGGTAGACGACGAACGCGGAAAACTCCGCCGACGGCTTCTGCCAGAGGAGCTGCAGCTTGGCGTCGCCGACCACGATCCGGACGCCCGAGGGCGCGGGGATCGCCGCCGGGACACCGGCCGTCACCGCCACCTCGTTCGCGCCGACGGGAGGGAGCTGCGTTCCCGTGCCGTTGACGCGGAGGACCCTGTATTTGTACGCAGTGCCGTTCACCACGGGGGAGTCCACGTACGCCTGTCCCATCACGAGTGCGACGGTCGGCCTCACGGCCGCCAGCATCTGCACGCGGAGCCATTTCGCGGAGCCGCGGGGATATGTCGTAATCGCGAAGACGTTGGCAAGCGGCTGGACGGGGTTTTTCCCCCCCAGGCTGTCTGCGAGCGCCGAGGAGATGAAATTCCAGTCGTCGGAGTTCCTGGGAATGATCGACGTGAATTTTGTCGTATCCGTGATCGGCCCGAGCGGCGCCGCGTTGAGCGGAGCGGCCGGGTAGTTTGCCGAGGCCGCGGGCTTTCTGTAGACGTTGTACCTGACCGCACCCCCGGACGTCGTGTCCGCGGCCCATATGAGGAGCACCTTCAGATCGGGCAGGGGCTTCGTCGCGGCGCCAATGTCCTGCGCAGCAAGACGGGGGGCGGCACAGAGGAGAAGGGCGGCGCAGGCGAGCAACGCCCTTCCCCACCGCGCGCCATGCAGCCTGCGAGCGATCAGCGCTATCGTCTCGGCGTGTGAGTTCATGTGCGCTCCGTCAGTAGAGGAAGAATCCCTGGCTCGCGTTGAATCCCGCGTTCACGGTGACAGATCCGCAGAAGACCCAGAGGACGCAGGCGTCGAGCCCGAGCTGGCCGGAAAAAGCCGGCGGGAGCCCCGCGATCATCTGGAGATCTCCCCATGCGTCCGCGCTGACAAGTCCGCCGGCGATCTTCCCCCAGACGTAGAGCCCCACGTTGCCAATCACGCCGAACCCGATCCCCGTCGGCGCCCCGTAGCCGGCGAAGGCACCGACTGCGGCATACGCCTGGTATCCTCCGGAGACGACGTAGTAGCTCACCGACGCGGAGAAGCTCAGGTAGGCGTAGAGGCCGGTGATGTGTTGAGGCAGTGCTGCCTTGTCCAGCCCGAACCGGCCGCTGATGCCGTCCATCACCCAGACATCGTCCTTGTTCGTATTGATGCCGAACCACATCCCGGCCTCAGCACCCGCGCCGACGGCCGGCCACCCCATCTGAAACATCGCCACCGCCACGCGCCCCTGCACGGTCTCATTATCAAGCCCGAAGTGCCACTGGAACTCCCCCTCCCCGGAGAGCCCGTTGACAAGGGAGTTCATCGAGATAATCCCCTTCGCATACCCTTCGATGTACCCCACATCCCTGTTGATCGTGAGCGTGATGTAGCCCTCGACCTCCACGTTGTTGTTGAGGAGCACGGCGAAGGCGTCGCCCCAGAGCATGAAGTCGGTCTCCGAAGGACTGAAGCCCATCACCACGCCAACGGCGTCCGCCGAGCGCGCGAGTATGCTGAACCCCATCCCCTGGTTTGCGGA
>DATJAS010000034.1:0-12306 GCA_035516035.1 Bacteroidota bacterium
GGTCAAAGTGTCCCGTGTGCGGGACGATCTTCCAGCCCGTGCTGATGGTCTCTTCCGAAAGGTCGGGCACCGGCAAGAGCTGGAAGTTCAACGAGCACCGGGTGCAGGTCTGCAAGTGCAATGAAAAGGAAGTCTACGCCTGAGTGGTACGTCTCCCGCCACGAAAAAAGTCATTCTCATAGTCCTTGACGGCGTCGGTTGCGGGGAGTTGCCAGACGCCTCCCTGTACGGCGATGCCGGCAGCAACACGCTTGCGCACACCGCAGGCGCCGTGGGCGGGCTGAATGTTCCCGCGCTCGCCCGGCTCGGCCTCGGCAACATTGTCCCGATCAGGGGCGTCTCCCCCGAAGGGCGGCCATCCGCAAGCTACGGGAAGATGGCGGAACGGTCGCAGGGGAAGGACAGCACCACCGGCCACTGGGAGATCGCCGGCCTGGTCGTCAACCGTGCGTTCCCGACGTTTCCCGGGGGGTTTCCGGCCGCGCTGATGGACCGCTTCTGCCGTGCGGCCGGGGTAGAGGGATACCTGGGGAACAGGACAGCTTCCGGGACCGCGATCATCCAGGAGCTGGGCGACGAGCATGTGAGGACCGGGCTCCCGATCGTCTACACGTCGGCGGACTCGGTGTTCCAGATTGCCGCGCACGAGGAAGTGATCCCCCTGGCGCGCCAGTACGAGATCTGCACGGCGACGCGGGGGGAAGTCTGCACCGGGGAGTTCGCGGTTGGCCGGGTGATCGCCCGCCCGTTCGTCGGCGGGCCCGGGAAGTTCGTCAGGACGACGAACCGGAGGGATTTTTCACTTCAGCCGGGAGGGGAAACGGTGCTGGATCTCCTGCACCGGGCCGGCGTGGGGACGACCTCGATCGGCAAAGTCGACGATCTCTTCGCAGGGCGCGGGCTCTCGGCGATGCATCACTCAAAGTCGAACGACGAAGGGATCGGGGAGATCCTTCGCCTCGCCGGGGGAGGACGGGGCGGATTGTTTTTCGCCAACCTCGGCGATTTCGATACGCTGTACGGACACAGGAACGATCCCGGGGGGTTCGCCGGCGCGCTCGAGAGGTTCGACGCCGCCCTCCCCGGGATTATTTCAATGGTCGGTGACGACGATCTTCTGTTCATCACCGCGGACCACGGCAACGATCCGGTGAGCACGAGCACAGACCATTCGCGCGAGTACGTTCCGCTCCTCTGCTACACTCCCCGGAGTCGCGCGGGGACCGCGCTCGGAACGCGGGAGACGCTCGCCGACGTGGGAAAGACGATCGCGGAATTTTTTGGCCTCCCCAATGCGCTCGAAGGGACGAGCTTCCTGCAGATGCTGAGGACCGCGTGAAGGGCGCCGCCGTGGAATTTGACGGGGAGGTCGGCCCGGATGGAAAAATCGGAGTTCCCCCCGCGATACTCGCGAAGATCGGGAGGGGAAGGCGCGTGCGGGTGCGCCTGACGGGTGCGGCGCTGTCGTCCGCGCTCGCGCGCATCGGAGTCACCGCGGACGAAGTAGATAGGATCGCCGGCCTCCAGAGGGAGGCGGAGGAGCAGGTGATCGCGTTCCTGCTCTCCGAGGGGAGGCTGGCGCGCCGCGGGAAGGGGCGGCACCGGACAAGCGGTCGGGCGGGGAAGCGGTGAAGGAGGCGAAGATCGTCGTGCACACGGACGTGCTCCTTGAGCACCTGGAGGGGAGCGCGCACCCCTCGGCCCTCCGCCTGGCAATGGGGGAGTTCTTCTGCTACACCACCGTGTTCCAGGCAGTCGAGGTCTTTGCCGCGATGCGGACGCGGCGCGCGCGTCGGGCCGCCGAGGATGCGATGTCGGCGATGAAGATCCTGGGGCTGAGCCCGAAGAAGGCGCCGGAATACGGCGCGCTCTTCGCGGCCCACCCGCGGAAGCGCGCGACGGACCTGCTGGTGGCCGGGCTCTGCCTTGAGAGCCGGCTCCCCCTCCTGACCGCGCGCGGCAAGGATTTCCGGGGGATCCGGGGACTGGCGATCGTCTCGCCGGGCGCGCTGACCGGTGGGGGGAAGCGCGCGCGACGGAACCGGGAGTGACCGCATGGTGCTCGGCAAAGTGATCGGGACCGTCTGGGCGACGCGAAAGGACGAGGAGCTTGTCGGGATGAAGCTCCAGATCGTCAGGCATCTCGACCTCGAGTACCGCCCGAAGGAGTCGTTCGTCGTCGCCGTGGACACCGTGCAGGCGGGCGTGGGAGACGTCGTGCTCGTCTGCACCGGAAGCTCAGCGCGGCAGACCGCGCTCACCAGGAACAAGCCCGTCGACGCGGTCATCATGGCGGTCGTCGACACGCTGGACGTGCCGGGCTGAGATGTTCCTGGGCCGCGTCATCGGAACGGTCTGGTCGACCCGCAAAGACCCGCAGCTCACGGGCTGCACGCTGCAGTTCGTTCAGCCGGTCGATCGCCGCCGGAACGATGCCGGCGACCCTGTTGTTGCCGTGGATACCGTCGGGGCGGGGGTGGGGGAGACGGTGATCGTGGTGACGAAGAAGGAGGCGGTGATTCCGCTGACGGCCGGGGAGGCCCCCGTGGACGCCAGCATCGTCGGGATCGTGGATCGCGTTGATATTCCTGAATAGACAAGGTGCGTGAATGGTGAAGATCACCAAGCAGTATACGAATCGGGAGAGCCAGTCTCTCGACAAGTATCTGCAGGAAATCGGCAAGGTCGATCTGCTCAAGTCCGAAGAGGAAATCGAGCTTGCGCAGAGGATCAAGAAGGGTGACCAGCGCGCGCTCGAGAAGCTCACGAAGGCGAACCTCCGGTTCGTCGTCAGCGTGGCAAAGCAGTACCAGAACCAGGGGCTTTCCCTTGGTGACCTGATCAACGAGGGGAACCTCGGTCTCATCAAGGCGGCCAAGCGCTTCGACGAGACGCGCGGGTTCAAGTTCATCTCGTACGCCGTGTGGTGGATCCGCCAGTCCATCCTGCAGGCGCTCGCGGAGCAGTCGCGCATCGTGCGGCTTCCCCTCAACCGCGTCGGCGCGCTGAACAAGATCGGGAAGGCGTTCAGCTCCCTGGAGCAGGAATTCGAGCGGGAGCCCAGCGCGAGCGAGCTTGCCGAAGAGCTTGACATGTCCCTCTTCGAGGTGTCCGACACGCTGAAGATTTCCGGCCGGCACCTCTCGATGGATGCGCCCTTCGCCCAGGGGGAGGACAACCGGCTCCTGGACGTGATCCAGGACGAGCGGCAACCGGCGCCCGACAACGAGCTGATGAAAGAGTCGCTCAGCAAGGAGGTCGAGCGCGCACTCTCGACGCTCTCCGAGCGGGAGGCGGAGGTTATCAGGCTCTATTTCGGGCTGGGACGGGAGCACTCGCTGACGCTCGAGGAGATCGGGGAGAAATTCAAGCTGACGCGCGAGCGCGTGCGGCAGATCAAGGAGAAGGCCATCCGCCGGCTGCGCCACGCCTCAAGGAGCAAGCAGCTACGGGCGTACCTGGGGTGAACCTCCCGGGCCGCCTGCGCTCCCGAAGCGGGGCGATCGCACCGGGAACAGCATATGCGCTCACCCGGGGAGGCCTGTGGCGAGCCCCATGTGCGCACCCCGGGGCGCGCCTGCCGGGGGCCGCTTGTGCGCTCCTCGCGGCCGCGGTGCTCGCCGCCGGCTGCGCGACGACATCCCCCCGTTTCCGCGCAACCGGGAGCGGAGGGAGAGAGAGTGCCTCCGGGAACGGGGGGGAAGACCGGACGGCGGTCGAAGCCAGGGCCGTGACGCCTCTCAAGGTGCGGCCGTGGGAGGACGCGCCGCTCCCCGCGGCGCTCAACAGGGACCGCGTCCTCCTTGAAATCGTCTCGCTCCTGGGGGTTCCCTATGCGTACGGGGGGACGGGGCGGGACGGCATGGATTGCTCCTCGTTCACGGAAACGGTGTATGCCGCCACGGGCGTGCAGATTCCCCGGTCCACTGCGGACCAGTTCGTCGGGGGGACCGACGTCTCCCGCGACAGGCTCCGGTTCGGCGACCTGGTGTTCTTCGGCAGCGGGGACGACACGCCCTCCCACGTCGGGATCTACATCGAGGACGACCTGTTCGCGCACGCAAGCGTCACGTACGGCGTGATCATTTCATCGCTCGAGACGTCGTACTACAGGGACCGGTATATCGGGGCGCGGAGAATCGTAAACTAAGTTCGTGAAACGCAGACGTACCCTGTGAGCATCCTCCCTATCTATATCTACGGCCAGTCGGTTCTCCGCAAGAAGGCCCGGCCTGTGCGCAAGCCGACGGAAGAGCTTGCCGAATTCGCCGGCGACATGGTCGAGACCATGCGGAAGGCGAACGGGATCGGCCTGGCGGCCAACCAGGTGGGGGATCTCCGCCGCCTCATCGTCGTTGACGCGGGGGCGATCGCGGAGTCCGCGGAGATCCCGGCGATCGCCATGGTCAACCCGGAGGTGGTCGAGCGCGAGGGATCGTGGCCGATGGAGGAAGGCTGCCTGAGCATCCCGGGCATCAGGGAAGAGGTGGTGCGCGCGGAGAAGATCCGCGTGCGGTTCATGGATCCCGGGCTTCACGAGCGGGAGCTTGAAGCAGACGGCCTCCTCGGCAGGGTCATCCTCCACGAGATCGACCACCTGGACGGGGTGCTCTTCCTCGATCACATCGGGACGGTGAAGCGGAAGCTCCTGCGCGGCCGCCTGAACAAGCTCGAGCGGGGAGAAGTGGACGTCGACTATCCGATCGTCGGCTTCAACCCGCCTTCGACCGGCAGCGATCCCCGCTGAAGGAGCCGCCGTGGGCGCGACGCGCATCGTGTTCATGGGGACGGCGTCGTTTGCGGTCCCGTCGCTCGAGCGGCTCGCCGAAAGCGGGTATGCGATCGCCGCCGTGGTGACCGGGCCGGACAGGCCCCGGGGGCGGGGAAGGGAGATGCTCCCGACTCCGGTCAAGGAATTTGCAGTCCGCCGGGGCTGCAGGATCCTGCAGCCGGAAAAGCTGGGCGACCCCTCATTTGCCGGGGCGGTGCGCGAGTGCGACCCCTCCCTCATCGTCGTCGTCGCGTTCCGGATACTCCCTCCCGCCGTGTTCCGCATCCCTCCGCTGGGCGCCATCAACCTGCACGCGTCGTTGCTCCCCCGCTACCGCGGCGCCGCGCCGATCAACCGCGCGATCATGAACGGCGAGAAGGAAACCGGGGTGACGACGTTCTTCCTGGAGGAGTCGGTCGACACCGGCAACGTCCTCCTCCAGGCACGCACACCCATCGGCCAGGACGACGACGCGGGATCTCTGCACGACCGTCTGGCCTCGATCGGTGCGGAGATCGTCCTGCACACCGTCCGTCTGATCGAACAGGGGAAGGCCGTGCCGCGGCCGCAGGATGCGTCGCTCGCGAGCCCGGCGCCGAAAATCTTCCGGGAGGATTGCCGGATCGACTGGAATGCTCCGGCCGGGCGCGTCCGGGACCAGATCCGCGGGCTTTCCCCTCACCCTGCGGCGTTCGCCATGCACGGCAGCCGGCTGCTCAAGATTTACCGGGCGCGGGTCGCGGCGGGCTCTCTCGCGCCGGGTGAAGTCGACGCGCGCCACGGCTCGCTCACGGTCGGCACGGCCGACATGCCGCTCGCGCTCGAAGAGGTGCAGCAGGAAGGGAAGAAGAGAATGACCGCGGAGGAATTCCTTCGCGGTTATGCGTTCGCGCCCGGGGACGTTCTTTCGTAGCCGACGCGTTCACGCGACTGGTGTTTTCTTGCCCGGAGTTCTGCACGTAACACAAAGTTAACTCCCACGTTACACTCCCGTAATCTCCCCGCAGTATATTCACCGCGGCTGCACCCACAGCTTGACTCCGAGACTGGCAATCCTGAATGAAAGTTCCTCGCGGCCGTATGCCCCTGGAACGGTACGGGCCCCTCGGGCAGACCTGACCCCTGCCTAACGGGGGCCCTGCTTTTTTTCCCCGACAGCGCGGCGGGCGCGCTTAACGATTTCTTAATGTGCGGGTAATACTCACATAACGGATGGGAAGTATATTTGCGACCGCACGGGTCAGACACGCCGCGTTGTCAAGCCGCAAGCACGATGTAATCCACTCATCAACCATCGAGGTGCTATGAAGCGCACTGTTATATCACTCTGTGCCCTCGTGTTCCTGGGAACAGCGCTCACCAGCGCTCAGGGCAAGTTTTCGGGGTACATTTTCGGCGATTACTTTTACAATATCGCGAAAGACACTGCCTTCTCTAAACTATCCCGGACAGTAGTCCCCGGGAGCAAGGACTTCCAGGCGTTCCAGATCCGGCGTTTCTATCTGACGTACGACAATGACATCTCGGAGAAATTCACTGCGAAATTGCGCCTGGAGGGGAATGCCATTGCTTCCGAGGGGGGAAGCTCCTCCACGGCTTCACGGCTCACGGGAAGCTCGCTTTCACAGGTATTCTTGAAGGACGCATACCTGAAATGGAAGAGCGTGTTCACCGGCAGCGACCTCTATATCGGGATCCAGCCAACGACTGCGTTTGAGATCTCCGAGGGGGCCTGGGGATTCCGATCGCTTGAGAAGACGATCATGGACCTCCGCGGCATCATCTCTTCTCGGGACATGGGCGTCGCCCTGCGCGGCAAGTTCGACGAGGCGGGGATGTTCCAGTACTGGGCGATGGTGGGCAACAACAGCGGGAACGACGACGCAACGAACCGTCACAAACGTGCGTCGCTCAATATCGAGGTCAAGCCAGCGAAAAACGTCATCATCGACGTGAACGGCGATTTTATCGCCCGCGCGGACATCAACGATCCTGCGAGCACGACGGCGCCGAAGGCCACGAAATCGAACAACATCATGACGTACTCCGGGTTCGTCGCGTACAACGATCCCCAGCTCGTGACGATCGGCGTCGAGGCGTTTATGCAATCGACGCAGAACGGCGAAGTCGACCCGACCGACGCGACCGGCCATACGCTCAAGTCGCTGAGCCAGTTCGGTCTGAGCGTCTTCGGCTACTACTGGTTCGAGCCCGAGCTCGGGATTGTTGCGCGGTACGATATCTACAACCCGGTTACGGACAGCAACTACCCGGCGGTGCCCACAGGGACGAATCCGACGGGGACGGCGACGTACGCCTACTCGCTCTCGCGGAACTATCTCATAGCGGGTATCTCGTATCGCCCAGACAAGAACGTCCAGATCATCCCGAACATACAGCTCGAATCGTACCAGACGCCGCGTAACGTGGCGTCCCCGTCGACGATCGACGCGTCGGTCACGGGCCGCGTGACGTTTTACTGGGTGTTCCTCTAAAACTCGCAGGGTCAGCACTTAACACATTATCCACACGGAGAGACACATGAACAGCCTGAAAATCGCAGTCGCGTCGGTGCTGCTGATCGCGGCCGCCGCGCTCCCGGCATCGGCCCAGTTGAAACTGAACGGCGCGGGTGCGACATTCCCGTACGTCATCTACTCGAAGTGGTTCGACACCTACCACACGAAGACGGGGATCGAGTTCAACTACCAGTCGATCGGCAGCGGCGGGGGAATCAAGCAGGTGACGGCCGGGACGGTCGATTTCGGCGCCTCCGACGCGTTCCTGTCCGAAGACCAGATGAAGGAGATCCAGGAGAAGCAGGGGACGCCGATCATCCACATCCCCACCGTGATGGGCGCGGTCGTCGTCACGTACAACCTCCCGGCTGCGGGCACGGACCTGAAGCTGACGCAGGAAAACCTCGCGGAGATCTATCTCGGGACGATCTCGAGCTGGGACGACCCGAAGCTGAAGCAGACAAACCCCGGCAAGAATCTCCCCTCCACGCCGATACTTGTCGCGCACCGCTCCGACGGGAGCGGCACGACGAACATCTTTACGAACTACCTCTCCAAGGTCAGCCCGGCCTGGAAGGAGAAGGTCGGTGAGGGAGTCTCCGTGAACTGGCCCGTGGGCCTTGGCGGGAAGGGAAACGAGGGGGTTGCGGGACTCGTGAAGCAGTCGGAAGGCGCGATAGGCTACGTCGAGCTGGCGTACGCCGTGCAGAACAAGATGCCGTACGCTGCGCTGAGGAACAAGGCGGGGGTTTTCGTCAACCCGTCGTTTGACGCGGTGTCGGCCGCGGCGGCCGGTGCTGCGAAGAAAATGCCTGCGGATCTGCGCGTGATGCTCACGGACGCGGACGGCAAGGACTCCTACCCGATCTGCGGGTTCACCTGGCTCCTGATCTATCAGAACATGAAGGACAAGGAGAAGGCGACCGCGATGACGAAGTTCCTTGCCTGGGCGATGACCGAAGGCCAGCAGTACGCAAAGGACCTCTATTACGCCCCGCTTCCTCCCGCGGTGGCGAAACTCTGTGAGAAGAAGATCGCGATGATCGAAAAGTAGGACCGTGGCACAGGACTCTGCATCAGTTGCGTTCCCGACACCGGCTGCAGGCGGCGGGGGAGAGATCCCCCCCGCCGCGCCGTCTGCTCTCCTCGCGGGGCGAAGGGGATGGAACATCGGCGATTTCGTCTTCAAGAACCTGACGATGCTCTTCGCCATCGGCGTCCTCTCGCTCGTCTTCCTCATGGGCTACGAGATGTACGCCGGATCGGGACCGAGCCTTGCGAAATTCGGCTGGCACTTCCTCGTCTCGAGCACGTGGGATCCGGTCCAGGAGGAATTCGGGGCGCTCCCCCTGATATTCGGGACCGTGGCCTCTTCGCTTCTCGGGCTCCTGATTTCACTGCCGCTCAGCCTCGGAGTTGCCATGTTCTTGTCGGAGCTGGCGCCCAGGTGGCTCGAGCGGCCCCTTTCGTTCCTGGTCGAGCTGCTCGCGGCGATCCCGAGCATCGTATACGGGCTCTGGGGTGTGTTCGTGCTTGTCCCGTGGCTCCGCACGACGGTGGAGCCTCTCCTCCGCAAGAACCTAGGGTTCATACCTCTCTTTTCCGGCCCCGGATACGGGTTCGGCATGCTGGCGGCGGGGCTCATCCTCTCGGTCATGGTGCTTCCCATCATCGCCTCCATCTCCCGCGACGTCATGCGCTCCGTGCCGAACCTGCAGCGGGAGGCGGCGTTCGGCCTCGGTGCAACACGGTGGGAGACGACCAAGGTCATACTCACGTCCGCCAAGTCCGGCATACTGGGCGCAACGCTCCTGGGGCTCGGGCGGGCACTGGGGGAAACGATGGCCGTCACGCTGGTGATCGGCAACCGCTCGCAGATTGCCGCCTCCCTCTTTGCGCCGTCCTACTCCATGGCGAGCGTGATCGCCAATGAGTTCGCCGAGGCAACGACGGACATGTACACGAGCGCGTTGATCGAGGTCGCGCTCGTGCTCTTCGTCGTGACCGTTATCCTCAATGCGTTCGCCCGGCTGATCGTCTGGAGCGTGACGCGGAGGTACAAGAGCGCATGAACGACACCGGGCGGTGGTACCTCCTCTGGAGGAAAACGAAGAACAACGCGATGATCGCATTTGCGGCCGCGTGCCTCGTTATCGCCGTGATCCCGCTGGTCCTCATTTTCAGCTACACGCTGCTCCAGGGGATCAGCTCGCTCAACCTCGATTTCTTCATACAGATGCCGAAGCCGGTCGGGGAGACCGGCGGCGGGATGGCAAACGCCCTGGTGGGGACGGGCATACTGCTCGGGCTGGGGGCGCTGATCGGTCTCCCCGTCGGTATCATGGCGGGGATCTACCTGGCGGAATACGGCAATAACCCGCTGGGCGCGGCCGTGCGCTTCCTGGCGGACGTGCTGAGCGGGATTCCCTCGATCGTCGTGGGTGTCGTGGCGTATATCATCGTCGTTCTGCCGATGAAGCATTTCTCGGCGCTCGCCGGCGGGGTGGCGCTCGCCATACTCATGATCCCGACGGTCACGCGCACGACGGAGGAGATGATCCGTCTCGTCCCCCATTCGTACCGCGAGGCGGGCCTGGCAATCGGCATTCCCCGGTGGAAGACGACGCTCCGGATCATCCTGCCGACGGCGCTCAAGGGGATCACGACTGGCATCCTGCTGGCGATCGCGCGGGCGGCCGGGGAGACTGCGCCGCTCCTGTTTACGGCGCTCGGCAACAGATTCTGGTCCACCGCCATCGACCAGCCGATCGCTTCCCTCACCGTCTTCATCTACGACTACACCAAGGCCCCATTCGAGGATTGGAACAGGCAGGCGTGGGCGGCGGGATTCGTCCTGATCGCCCTCATATTCACGATCAGCGTGGTTTTTCGCATCGTCACACGGAGCCGCTATGAGGAACGCTGAGACAGCACAACTGACACGGAGCACGCCAATGGACTCTCCCGCCAACGAACACGTGCAGATCCCCGCGGGAGGCCCACAGTTGAAGCCCAAGATGGTTGCGCGGAACGTGAACGCGTTTTTCGGCAAGATGCAGGCCCTCAGGAGCGTTTCGCTCGACGTCCCGGAAAACCGCGTCCTCGCCATTATCGGCCCATCGGGCTGCGGCAAGTCGACGTTTCTCCGCTGCCTGAACCGCATGCACGAGGTCGCCGGGGGTTCGATGAAGGGGAAGATCGCGCTCGACGGGCAAGACATCATGGGCGTCGACGCCGTGAACCTCCGCCGCCGCGTAGGCATGGTGTTCCAGAAGCCGAACCCGTTTCCCACGATGTCAATATTCGACAACGTGGCTGCGGGACTCCGGTTCAACGGCCATCATAATCGCAGGTTCCTTGCGGAGGTCGTTGAGCGCTGCCTGCGGCAGGCGGCGCTCTGGGACGAGGTGAAGGACTCGCTCAACAAGTCCGGCATGAGCATCTCGGGCGGCCAGCAGCAGCGCCTCTGCATCGCCCGGACGCTCGCGGTGAGCCCCGAAGTGGTCCTGATGGACGAGCCGGCAAGCGCGCTCGATCCGCTCTCCACGGCCAAGATCGAGGAGCTGATCTACGAGCTGAAGACAAAGTACACGATAGCGATCGTCACGCACAACATGCAGCAGGCCGCCCGCGTGAGCGATCTGACCGCGTTCTTTTACCTGGGGGAACTGATCGAAGTCGGCGAGACGAAACGGATATTCACGACGCCGGAAAAGCGGCAAACGGAAGACTACATCACGGGCAGGTTCGGCTGACATGGAGCGTCATTTCGAACGCGGGCTGGAGGAGCTGAAGGAGACGCTCGTCAGGATGGGAGGGATGGTCGACGTCCAGCTTGCGCTGGCGTGCCGCGCCCTCTTTGACGGCGACGCCGGGCGGGCCCGCGAGGTGATGGCCGGCGACAGGGAGATCGATACGCTCGACTCGCTCATCGACCGGAAGTGCATGGACATCTTCGCGCTCGCGCAGCCCGTGGCGGTCGACCTCCGCCTGCTCATGTCGGCGCTCGCCATCAACTCGCAGCTCGAGCGGATCGGGGACATCGCCGTGAACGTCGCCGAGCGCGTGGAGCCGCTCGTCCCCTACCGGGAGTTCCTGCTGGGGACGCGGCTCGCCGAGATGGCCGACATCGCGCGCATCATGGTGCGCGACAGCCTCGATTCGTTCATCCGCGGCGACGCCGAGCTCGCCTCCCGCGTGCTCGTCAGCGACGACGTCGTGGACAAGATGGACGGCGCCCTGTTCCGTTCGCTGGTCTCCTCCATGAAGGAACAGCACGAGCTGATCGAGCCGGCGGCGCACTGCCTGATCCTCGCGCGCCACATCGAGCGCCTGGCGGACCACGCGACGAACATCGCCGAGGACGTCATCTTCATCGTCGAGGCGCGGCAGGTCAAGCACAACGCGGGAGAGGAGATCCGGCGGTAACGCCGGAGCACGGCTTGCACATTCGCCTGCCGTTGCGTAGGTTCTGATACCATGACACCCGGGAATCACATGCAGCGCCATTTCGTCCAGGAGCTTGAAGCGGTCAAGACGAACCTGATCAAGATGGGCTCGTTCGCCGAGGAGGCGATCGCCCAGTCCATCCGCGCGCTCCAGGAGCGGAATGCCGAGCTGGCGCGCGAGATCATCGCGCAGGACGAGCGGATCAACGCGATGGAGATCGCCATCGACGACGCGATCGTCGACCTCCTGGCGCTCCAGCAGCCCGTCGCGTCCGACCTCCGGTTTATCCTGGCGGCGATGAAAATCAACAACGACCTTGAGCGGATCGGGGACCACGCCGTCAACATCGCCGAGTCGGCCCTCCAGTACGCGGGAAGCCCGCCCGTCAAGCCGTTCGCGGACCTTCCCAAGATGGCGCTGGTGACAAAGGAGATGCTCCGGGACTCGATCGACGCATTCATCCACGCGGATTCGTCGAAAGCGCGGGCCGTCCTCCTCACGGACGACACGATCGACGACCTGAACCGGGCGATCGTCGGCGAGCTGGTGGCGCTGATCCGCACTCAG
>DATJAS010000035.1:0-4959 GCA_035516035.1 Bacteroidota bacterium
CGTGGCGCCGCAGGCGCCGCCACTCGCAATGACAGGGGGGATTATTCCTTCAGGCCACCGGCCATGATGCCGCTGATGTAGTGCTTCTGGACCGCGGCGAAGAGGATCAGGACGGGGGCGATCGTCAGGACTGAGCCCGCCATCATGAGCTCGGTATCCTGCACGTGCTCGAGCGAGAGGTTCGCCAGGGCGACGGGGAGCGTGTACATCGAGTCGTCCGTCATCACGATCAGCGGCCAGAGGAAATCGTTCCAGGTCCCCATGAACGTGAAGACCCCCAGCGTCACGAGGATCGGCTTGCACAGGGGAAGTATCAGCGAGCGGTAGATCCGGAAATCGCCCGCCCCGTCGATCCGCGCGGCCTCGATCAGGCTGTCGGGGATCGACAGCGCGAACTGCCGGATCAGGAATATGCCGAACACGCTCGCCATGCCGGGGATGATCACCCCCACGTAGGAATTGATGCATCCCATCCTGTTCAGCATCAGGAAGAGGGGAAGCATCGTCACCTGCGACGGGATGACCATGGAGGCGACCAGGACCCTGAAGAGGGGATCCCTCCCCCTGAACCTGTACTTGGCGAACGCGTAGCCGGCCATGGAATTGATGGCCAGGGAAATCGCCGTGACGCTCAGCGCGAGGAACGCGCTGTTGAAGAGGGAGCGGGCCAGGTTCAGGGCGGTCAGCAGCCTCGCATAGTGCCCGAACGTGATGCGCGACGGGAAGAAGGGGGGGGGAAAAACGCTGGCGTCCCCCGTCGGCATCAGCGAGGCCGACACCATCCAGACGAGAGGAGCAAGGGTGAGGAGGGCCCCCGCGATCATCACGGCGTACAGGAGTATTCCCCACGCGCGTCTCATGCGGCCTCCCAGCGCTTCCGCGCCAGCGACTGGAGGGCCGACCCGGCCGCAATGAACGCGAAGAGGACGAACGCCAGGGCCGCCGAATACCCCATGTTCCACCAGCGGAACCCCTGCTGGTACATCAGGAGAACGACGCTCAGCGTGGAGTTCAGCGGTCCCCCCTGCGTCATCACGTACGGCTCCGAGAAGAGCTGGAAGTAGCCGATCATCGTGAGGATGCTGATGTAGACGGTGGTGGGGGCGAGGAGCGGGAGCGTGATCGTGCGGAGCTGCGCAAGCCGCCCTGCGCCGTCGATGGAGGCGGCTTCGTAGAGCTCTTCGGGAATGTTCTGCAGCCCCGCGATGAATATGACCATGTTGTAGCCGAAGTTCTTCCAGACGGCCATGACGATGATCGCAGGCATGGCCAGGTGAGGGTCGCCGAGCCAGTCGAGGCCGCTGATCCCGGCGAGCGAGAGAAGATAATTCAGAATCCCGAACCGGGGATGATAGACGAACCGCCAGACAACAGCGACCGCGACGAGCGTCGTCACCACGGGTGCGAAGTACGCCGTCCGGAAGAAGCCCTTGAAGCGGACCAATTTCGACTGGATCATCATCGCCGCCGCGAGCGAGACGGCGATCGAGAGGGGCCCGCCGATCAGCAGAAATTCCAGCGTGTTCCGCAGTGCCTTCCAGAAGAGGGGGTCGGCCAGCAGGTGGGCGTAGTTCCGGAATCCCACGAAGCGGGCGTAGTCGATGTTCCCGAGCGCGTAGATGTCGAAATCGGTGAAGCTCAGGACGAGCGCGGCGAGCACCGGCACGAAAAAGAAGACGCCGATCGCCGCGAGCGCAGGCCCCAGGAACAGGATCACCGCCCGCCTACCGGCCACGGAGGAGCCACCTCCTTTTCTCGAGTATGAGGTTCACTTCCCTGTCGAGCGCCTGCAGTCCCTCTTCCACGCTGTACTGGTCCATCGTGATCAGCTCGGTGTACTGTCTCACCGTCTGCGCGATCTGCTCCCACTCGGGGACTTTCGGCGTCGCGCGGACGTGGTTGAGCTGCGTGAAAAACGCCGCGACGCGCGGGTTGCCCGCAAGCGCGGAATCACGCCAGGTCTCCACCCTGGCGGGGAGATTTCCCGTCAGCCGGTAGAATGCGAGCTGCACGGAGGGATCGGAGAGATACTCGATCAGGCGCCAGGACGCCTCCTTGTGAGGCGAGGCGCGGCCGATCACGAGGCTCGACCCCCCCGCGAGCGACGTCCCCGGCCCGGAGCCGGGGCCCGGCAGCGGCGCCGTCATCCAGGAACCCTTCAGCGAATCCGGCAGGCGCGTGTTGAATTCCCCGATGTACCAGGGGCCCGTGATGTACATCGCGAAATAGCCTTCGGCGAACCCCTGGTAGACGCTGACGATCTGCGCGGTCCTGACCGGCGCCCACCCGTTCCTGAAAAACGCAGTGAACGATTTCATGGCCGCGGTGAACTCCGGCCCGCTGAAATCCCCTAGCGTGTTCCTCTCCTTGAGGAGGGGGGAGCCCATCTGGAGCCCGAGAATCACCTCCGGGGCCCATTCGTTGTTCGTGGAGAAGAAGTTGGCGTAGTCGCCCGGGTACGCGCGTTTCAGCCGGGCTGAGCAGTCGAACCACTCCTGCCAGGTTGCCGGGGGATGGGAAATCCCGGCCTTCCGGAGAATGTCCGACCGGTAAAACATGACCCGCGTATCGACGTACCAGGGGACGCCGTACAGGAGCGAATCGATGACGTTCGTGTCCCAGATCCCGGGGAAATAGCTCGACTCCCTGATCACCTGCGAGCGCGCCACGCGGGGTGTAAGATCCTCGATTGCGCCGAGCTGCGTGAACTCCGGGATCCACGTGTTGCCGAGCTGCCAGATGTCGGGGAGCGAACCGCCCGCGAATGCGGTCAGGAGTTTCTCATGCGCCGCGTTCCAGGGAATGAACTGGACGCGGACGTCGATCTCCGGGTGCAACCGGGTGAATTCCGGGATCAGCATTGCCACATGCTCCCCTTCGGCACCGAACGCCCAGAACGTGATATGCGTCCGCGTGTCCCCCTTCCCGCCGCAGCCCGCAACGAGCGCACACGCCGCGGCAAGCGCCGGGAGGAAATGTGTCGATCGGGCACCGGGCTTCATGCCGCCTCCAGCGGGGAGAGAAATGCCGTGACGAGGTTCAGCATGTACTGCATCGCCACGGGATCGGGGCGCCTCGCGTAGAGCGAATCCTCCCCGGGCTCCTTCAGAAGGCGTCCCCTTGTCTGCACGCGTGAGATCACCACGCGTCCCCTCCCGGAGGGAGCAGTCATCACGACCGGATGGGCGAGCTTCAGGCCGCAGCGCGCAAGGACATCCACGCTCATGGAGGGGCTCACGGTGTGGCTGGAGACGATCTCTCCTCCAAGCGCGCCGTTAAACATCCGGCAGTGCTCAGGGGGAATATCTCTCCAGAGAGGGTGCGACGGGTCTTCCGGAAACACATAGGAGTCGTACCCTCCCCTGTCCGTATCCGCGCGGGGGGCGACGTCGATCGCCGCACCGGAGAGGATGGGGAGGCTGGTCCCGGTGACAATCCCGAACTCCGGCTCACTCACGATGAGGAGAGCCCCCTGCTCCACGGCGCGGGAGATCTCGCCGATCCGCCGCTCATATGCCGGATCGCTGAGCATTCCCTCTGCGACGACGATAAGACGGGATCCTTCCAGGGGAGACACGCGCATGTCACGTACAGCCAGCCCATACCCGGCGAGGAATTCGGCCACTTCGCCCCGGGCGTCGAGGAGGTTTACCGCGATCCCTTCCCCGGCGTGCGAAACCGGCGGGGCCAGGACATGGGCGATCTTCCGGCTCGCAGCCACACGGCCGGCCGGGTCCGTCAGCTCGCCGGCGATCTCGTACGGCCCGGGGACATCCGGGAACCTGAGGACGGGCGCAACAATCGAGGAGCCCGAGGCGGGAACACGGACCGGAATTCGGAGTGGCTCCCCGGCCCACGCCCCCCCCTGCCGGATGCCGAAGAGGAGCGTACCTTCCCTTTCGACCGGATCGTCGTTGAAGATGAAGACGCGCACCGCGCGATTCTCCCCCGCGAAGAAATGCCTGTCCCACATCTCGACGCTGAGGCCGAACGGCGCAAACGCGTTTGCCAGCGCTCCCAGGAGAGGTTTCACATCCAGGTGTGCGACGTCGCCGAGGAACCAGTGGCCGGTCGGCCCGGCGCTGTTGCTCAGGTAGACGAACGGCTGTATGGCGTCCGCGCGGATCCTCCGGAACAGCTCCACGAGCTCCCCCGCCAGGAACGACTGGCGGGCGACAATTTCGCCGGCTGAGGGGGAGGGCCCGAGCCACCGTTCCACAACGTCCTGCATCAACGATGTCGGCCTGTTGTCCTTGTCGAGCCACCACCAGAGGAATTCGTTCAGCACGATCGGTCCCGGCGACGAGGCGATCTCTTCGATCCCGCGCGCAAAGCCGAACCTTCCTTTGTTCAGCACAGGGCCGAGCGAATAGATGTACGGGTGTTCCTCAAGAAAATCCACGGATTCCCACGGTCGCGTTGGGTCGAGCGCCTTCATCTTCGGCACGATGACGTCCTGTACGACGCGATCGGAGCACTCGTTCAGCGGATCCCAGATCACGATGCTGGGGTGGTTCCAGTTGTCCTCGAGCCACCGTGTGAATTCTCTCGTGATCTGTTCCTCAGTCCCCGTGGTTGTCCAGAACATCCATTCGTTCTGCAGCAGCATCCCCCCCTCGTCGGCGATGTCGTACCACGCGCCGGGCATCTGGCCGATGTGCGCACGGAAGAAATTGAAGTTGTGCGCCTTCGGGATCTCGACGAGGAGCTTATTCACCCAGGCGCGATCCCACGGCAGGAGGCCCCTGTCGGCGTCCGAAAGGAAGCGGTGGAATGCGATGTTCCCCCCCTTCAGGAAGATCCGCTCACCGTTCA
Source organism: Bacteroidota bacterium (assembly GCA_035516035.1). Classification (GTDB taxonomy): domain Bacteria; phylum Bacteroidota; class Ignavibacteria; order UBA10030; family UBA6906; genus Fen-1273. The sequence goes on from DATJAS010000035.1 coordinate 4,816, forward strand.
GCCGGAACGTTCCCCCGACCACGCTGAACTCGCGCATCCCGAAGCGGGTGTTAAGTCCGTCCGAGGCATTCCCCCCGGCGACAACCCCGGCGACGTGCTCGTAGAGGACGGGGTGGGCCGGGCTCCAGAGGCGCAGGGGGGAGA
>DATJAS010000036.1:0-33317 GCA_035516035.1 Bacteroidota bacterium
CCCGGACACGGACGAACTCCCCTCCCCCCCCGCCGCTGAAGAGCCCCGCACAGGAGAGGAACGCCGCCGATGAGAGCGCGGCCAGGATCAGCGCGGCGCGCCGGGCGCAGGCGCGCGTCACGGGGCCTGCACGATGGCCAACGCGAACGGCCGCAGCGTGAGCGCGACCGTCGTCGTTTTCACCGGTCCCCCGGGGCCGTGCGCGTGCTCTTCCTGCGTGACGGCAAGCTGGCTCCCGTGGAAGAGCTCCCGCCACCCTTCCGAGGGACGGGCGGGTGAACACCTGAGCGCGAGCTGCGCGGTGGCATCGCTCATGTTGTACAGGACGTACTGGCCCGCGCCGAACGGGTACATCGCGACGCCGCCGGGACCGGAGAGCGTGACGCCGAGCGAGGGAGCGCAGGACCGGCGGATCGCATCGAGGACGGGAACGGGAAGCCGGAGAAGATCGTAGCTGTTGTCCGGCATGTTCAGCACGTAGAGCGTCCCGTTCAGGTACCGGGCGCTCATGAACACGCCGAAATCGTAGTCCTCCCTGACGAGCGCGACGTCCCGCACGTAGGGCCACGTGGTGGTCGCGATGCGGGGGAACGTGAATGGCCGGTCGGCCGCGACAAGCCGGTCGTTCGACCACCCCCGCCGCGTGCGGAACTCGGACGACGTCACGGTCCCCCCTTCGTCCACGAGCGAGAGCGCGTTGCGGAACTCCGTGTTGCCCAGGCGACGGAACAGCTCCCACGTCATGAAGACGTCGCGGCCCGAGCGGAGCCTCTCGAGCATCCTGGAGGCAAGGGCCGGGTCACGGAGCGCATGCGTCGTGAAAATGGCGACCTTCCCGTCCGACGGGAATTCCCCCACCGGCGCGAGCGGGATCCCGGCCATCCCCAGGTAGCCGAAGATGTTGTATTCCCCGGTGGAGCCGTAGGGAAGATAGATCGGCACGCCGCGCGCGTCGCCGTCCAGCAACCCCGCGACGCTGTCGAATGCCGGGAGCATTTCCCTGAAATGGGGATAGACGTCGCTGTAGGGGCCGCTGTGATGGAGGTTGCCGCCGGACCAGAGGATGATCTCCGGCGCGCGGGCCATGACCGCCTGCCAGACCTGCGCGACGTAGTCGTTGTCGTTCCCCTTCATCGTGTAGTTGTCGAGCCAGGAGCCGATCCACTTGTGCGGGTCGACGCCGCCCCACCATTTCTGGAACACGTAGCCGCTGTAGATCGGGATGTGCTGGTCATGCGTCGCGCGGGTCCGCGTCTCGATGCCGGCGGCCATCGCGTCGAACTGGCGCGTCTCGCCCAGGACGTCGTAGCCGTTGTCCCTGTGCCCTTCGTACCAGTTCGGGTACTTGATGATGACTTTCACGCGCGGGTTGGCGGCGCGGGCGGGCTCCAGGATGTGCTTCCTGGATCCGTCGAGCAGCAGCTTCGAGCGGTAGTCCGCCCAGCTCATCGCCCCCCGGCCGGCCACGCACTTCTCGCACGTGCAGATCGTGAAGAGCCAGTCGTCGAGTATGATTTCATCGAACACGGAGGCCGCCGCCCTGGCACGCCGTTCGAGCTGCGCCATGTGGTCGGGGTTGTTGTAGCAGATGGGACCGTCCGTGACGGTCGGGACCAGCGCGCCGGCAACGCGGTAGCCCATGGCGCGCAGGCGGCCGGCCAGGTCGCGCATGAGGGCCGTGTCCACGCTCGCCCCGCTCGAGACCTCCAGGTAGATCTTCCCGGCTTTCACGGGGGCGAAGTAGTCCATGGTCTCGCGCATCGACGCGGTGTCGATGAGGAGGCGTTCGATCTCCCCGAACGTGAAGTAGATCGCAAAGTGGACGTGCTGCCACCCGGAAGGGACTTCCGCGGGCGCGGCAGCGGAGGCGCCGGCGAGCATCAGTGCCGGCATGATCCTGAGAATCCATGTCGCTGTCGGGTAACCGATCGGCATCATTGCGACCTCCGTGCATGTCCGTTGCAAGTGAGGTCTACATACAAAATCGACCTCTCGGATGCAACCGGCGACACGCCGCGCAGGGGACGGGAAGCGCCGGCATGTTATTAATTTGATAATGGGGAAACGCCCGGCCCGGGGAAATCCGCCCCTGGCAGTCGCTCACGGGGTCTCCGCGTTGGAACGGCAATTGCAGGATGTTTCGCCGTTGCACCACCGGCACATCCCACATCGCACCAGACGACACGGAGAGTCACCATGGCAACGAACACGCAGGAAGCACCGCTCATCCGCTTCAGGGAGAAAATAGGGTATGCAGTCGGAGACACGGCCTCGTGCCTCTACTGGCAGACGTTTTCGATGTTCCTGACGATTTTCTACACGGACACGTTCGGCATCACGCCGGCCGTCGTGGGGACGATGTTCCTGATCTCGCGCTTCTGGGACGCCGCAATCGACCCCGTCATGGGGGTCATCGCGGACAGGACCAACACCAGGTTCGGCAAATTCCGCCCGTGGATCCTCCGGGGCATCGTGCCGTTCATGGTGACGGGGGTCGTCCTGTTCATCACGCCGGATTTCAGCGAGACGGGGAAGATCATCTACGCCTACGTCACGTACACGCTCGTCATGATGGTCTACACGATGGTGAACGTGCCGTACGGCGCGCTCCTCGGGGTCATTTCGCCGCGCTCCGACGACAGGACCACGCTCGCTTCCTTCCGGTTCATCGGCGCATTCGCCGGCAACATCATCGTCCAGGGGACGCTCCTCTACCTGGTGAAGGCGTTCGGCGGGGGGAACGACAGGCTCGGGTACCCGCTCGCGATCACGGTCTTCGCCGTGGCCGCCGGCGCCCTTTTCCTCTTCACGTTTCTCTCGACGAAGGAACGCGTGCAGCCTCCCCGGGAGCAGAGCACGGTCGGCCGCGACGTCAGGGACCTGCTCCGGAACCGGCCGTGGCTGGTCCTCTCCTCGATGGGACTCACGACGCTCATCTACGTCTCCATCCGGAACGGCGCGATGCTCTACTACTTCAAGTACTACGTCGGGGATACCGACGCGGCGGCGCCGTTCATGGTCACCGGCACGGTCTTCTCGATCCTCGGCGCCCTCTCGACGCCATGGATTTCAAAGCTGATCGGGAACAAGCGGCTCACGTTCATCATCCTGACGATCGTCAACGCCGCCACGTTCGTCGGCTTCTATTTCGCGGGACCGCACGACTTTGTGCTGATGTACGCGATGCAGATCCTCGGTTCGATCCCCGGCGCGGCGCTCTTCCCCCTGATCTGGTCCATGTACGCGGACACGGCCGACTACGGCGAGTGGCGGTTCGGCCGCAGGGCCACGGGACTGGTCTTCTCCGCGGGAACGTTCTCGCAGAAGATGGGATGGGCCGTCGGGGGCTCGCTCGCGGCGTTCCTCCTGACGGTCATCGGGTTCGTCGCGAACGTCGGACAGTCGGCCGCGACGCTCGCGGGCATCCGCCACATGATGAGCACGATTCCCGCCTGCGGCGCGGCGCTGGTGATCGTCGTCGCCCTCTTCTATAACCTGAACTCGGGCATGGAGCGACAGATCGCGACGGACCTGGCGGCCCGCAAGGCTGCGACGGCGTAGGCAACCACAACACCATAGCACAGGGCTATTACCATGAGCACAACGATCATCGGCCGCGCGCTTCCCAACATCCCGTGGGAGGAGAAGCCGCGCGGGCACGGCGAGATCATGTGGCGGTTCAGCGGCAACCCGGTCATCGGCTGGAACCCGATCCCGAAGGCCGCGCGCGTGTTCAACAGCGCCGTCCTCCCCCACGACGGGGCGTTCGTCGGCGCATTCAGGGCCGACCAGCGCAACGGGCGCGCCACGCTCTTCTTCGGCAGGAGCCCCGACGGCATCCGCTGGACGCTCGGGCCCGACCCGATCGCCTGGGTCGACGAACGGGGAAGGCCGGATCCGACGAGCTACGCGTACGATCCCCGGTTCGTCGAGATCGACGGGACGTTTTACATCGTCTGGTGCGACGACATGCACGGCGCGTCGATCGGGCTCGGCAGGACGAAGGACTTCCGGACATTCACGCGCATGCCGAATCCCTTCATGCCCTACAACCGGAACGGCGTGCTCTTCCCGCGCAAGGTGCACGGCGCCTACCTGATGCTCAGCCGCCCGAGCGACAGCGGCCACACCCCGTTCGGCAACATCTACCTGAGCGAAAGTCCCGACCTCGTCCACTGGGGGAGGCACAGGTTCGTCATGGGGAGCGGCGGGAAGGGGTGGTGGCAGGGGACAAAGGTCGGGGCGGGACCCGTCCCGATCGAAACGCGCGAGGGGTGGCTCCTCTTCTACCACGGGGTGTCTTTCACGTGCAACGGGTTCGTCTACAGTTTCGGGGCCGCGCTTCTGGACCTGAACGATCCGGCGCGCGTCCTCTACAGGACGCGCGACTACCTGCTCACGCCGGAGAAGCCGTACGAAACGACGGGCTTCGTACCGAACGTGGTGTTCCCCTGCGCGAACCTCTACGACGCGCCGACGGGCCGGGTCGCGGTCTACTACGGTGCCGCGGATACGTACACGGCGATCGCATTCACGCAGGTGGATGACCTCCTCGCGTACCTGAAGGAGAACTCCGAGACGTTTGATGCCGGCGACAGCCGGAGACCCGTCGCGGCTGAAGTCTCTCCCGGAGACGGCGCGCCGGACAACTGATCGCGGCCGGGTGCGGCCGGGACATCCAGACAGACAGGGAGCAGTCGACGCACATGCGCACACCCCTCATCTTCTCGCTCAGCCTCACGCTCGCCGTCACGGCGGCAAGCGCGCAGTGGATCCCCCTCAACCCGGTCCGGGGACTCGAGCGCCGCCGGGACGGCCTCCTCGTGCGGATGCAGGAGGGCGCACTGCTCATTGAGCCGTGGAGCCCCTCGGTCGTTCGCGTCCGCTACGCCCGCGGGGACTCCTTTCCCGGGGGAACCGGACCCGTCGTCCTGGCGCGGTGGTCGCCGCTGCCGGCCTGGAACGCAGACTCCGGCGCGGGAGGGATACGCCTCTGGACGTCGCGGCTCTCCGTGGTGGTGGCGCCGGGGCGCGGGACGATCACGTTCTTCGACTCGGCCGGAGCGAAGCTCTTCACGGACGATTCAAGGACGCTGACGCCCGTGCTCGTGAACGGCGAGTCGACATACCACGCGGAGATGTTCTCCAGCCTCTGGGGCTCTTCCGAGGCGTTCTTCGGACTCGGGCAACACCAGGCGGGAGTCTGGAACTACCGCGGCGAGTCGGTGGACCTCTCCCAGGACAACACGAACATCGCCGTCCCGCTCCTCCTCTCCTCCGCCGGCTACGGGATATTCTGGAACAACGCCTCGCGCAGCAGGTTCAACAACCGCTTCCTGCACGCGATGTACCTGAGCGCGGAGGTGGCGGATGCGGTGGACTATTTCTTCATCGGCGGCCCGTCGTTCGATCAGATCATCGGGTCATACCGCGACATCACCGGACACCCCCCCCTCTTCGGCAGGTGGGCCTACGGGCTCTGGCAGTGCAAGAACCGCTACGCGACGCAGGCGGAGATCACGGGCGTCGCTCGGAAGTACCGCGCGCTTCATATCCCGGTCGACAACATCGTGCAGGACTGGTTCTGGTGGGTGACGATGGGGGAGCCGGTGTTCGACCCGGAGCGGTACCCAGACCCCCGGACAATGGTCGCCGATCTGCACGGTGCGCACTTCCACGTGATGATTTCCGTGTGGCCGTTTTTCCGCCCCGGCAGCGGCACGTACGACGACATGGCCAGGCGCGGGTACTTCATCGCCCGCACGATCGTCGGCGGATTCCATCCCGCCGGCCAGGCGCTTTACGATGCGTTCAATCCGCAGGCCCGCGCCTATTACTGGCACCTGATCGACACGTCGCTCCACCGGATCGGGATGGACGCATGGTGGCTCGACACCACGGAGCCGGAGACCGAGGGGAGGGAGACCAACATCCTGGTCACGAGCCGCGTGGCCGGCTCAAGCGGGGCCCGGGTCGCCAATCTTTTCCCGCTCATGACCACGTCCGCCGTCTACGAGGGGCAGCGCGGGTCGGGCGACCGCGCCCGCGTCTTCATCCTCTCCCGCTCGGCGTTTGCCGGAGTCCAGCGCAACGCCACGGCAGTCTGGTCGGGGGACGTCAACTCCGACTGGACGTTTTTCCGCAAACAGATCCCCGCCGGGCTCAACCTGTCGCTCTCCGGGATCCCCTACTGGACGACGGACACGGGAGGGTTCGTCTCGGGAAACCCGGACGACCCCGCCTACAGGGAGCTCTTCGTGCGCTGGTTCCAGTTCAGCACGTTCTGCCCGATCCTGAGGGTCCACGGAACGCGCACCAACAACCAGAACGAACTCTGGTCGTACGGCGCGGCGGCGCAGAAGATCCTGACCGGATATGACCGTCTCCGGTATCGCCTCCTGCCGTACCTCTATTCGGTCGCATGGATGACGACCGGCGGGGGCTACACGCCGATGCGGGCGCTGGTGATGGATTTCCGGACGGACGCGCGGGCGGCGGAGACGGGAGACGAATTCCTCTGCGGGCCCGCGCTCCTGGCCGCGCCCGTCACCGAGCCGGAAGCCGTGTCGCGCCGCGTCTATCTCCCCCCGGGCCGCTGGTACGACTTCTGGACGGGGAAGCCGGCAGCGGGCTCGCGGAGCGTCGATGCGGCCGCGCCGCTGGAGAAGATGCCGGTCTTCGTCCGCGAAGGATCGATACTGCCGCTGGGGCCGGCCGTCGAATGGTGGAACCAGAGGCCGGCCGACACGCTCGAAGTCCGCATCTACAGGGGGAAGAGCGGCTCGTTCACGCTCTACGAGGACGACGGGGACACATACGACTACGAACAGGGAGCGTACGCCACGATCCCCTTTGCGTGGGACGAGAGCGCGGGCAGGCTCACGATCGGGAAGAGGAGCGGGGAGTATGCGGGGATGCCGTTACGGCGGACATTGAGGATCGTCTTCACGGGTCCGTCGCACGGCGCGGGAGGCTCTGCAACAGCGAGGGCGGATGCGATCGTTTCATACGCCGGCGAGGCCGTGACGCTCTCCCACCGGGCGCGATGACTTATCAATTCCATAAGCCTTTATCGTTTTAATAAGGGGACGCGCCCGTCCCCGCGCGGAATCCGGTGAAAACAGGTTATCCGCGCGGAGACGTTGTGGCACCATATGTGAGTCATCGGCATAAGGCCACCGACATTCCGCCGTCACGGCATGCCTTCGCGCTCATGACGATCGACATCATCGACATCGGCATCATCCTCGCCTACTTCGCCATTGTGCTCACGCTGGGCATCCTGGTGTCGCGGAAGGGAATCAGGGACATCAATTCGTATTTCCTGAGCTCCAATTCACTCCCCTGGTGGATGCTGGGCGTCTCCAACGCCTCCGGGATGTACGACATCACCGGCACGATGTGGCTGGTGTACGTCCTCTTCGTGTACGGACTCAAGAGCGTCTGGCTCCCCTGGCTCTGGCCGACGTTCAACCAGATTTTCCTGATGGTGTTCCTCTCCATCTGGCTGCGGCGCTCGCGCGTCATGACGGGCGCGGCATGGATCAGGACCCGGTTCGGCACCAGCCGGGGCGCGCAGCTCGCGCACATCATCGTCGTCGTCTTTGCGCTCGTGAGCGTGGTCGGGTTCCTCGCGTACGGCTTCCAGGGCATAGGCAAGTTCGCCCGGATCTTCCTGCCGTGGGACCTCTCCCCGGCGACGTACGCCGTCATCCTGATGAGCCTCACGGCGGTGTACGCGGTAAAGGGGGGCATGATGAGCGTGGTGATCACCGAGTTCATGCAGTTCATCGTGCTCACGATCGCCTCCGTCGCGGTCGGGATCATCGCGATGAACGCCGTCTCCCCGGCGATGCTGAGCGCGGCGATCCCCGCCGGCTGGAAGGACCTCTTCTTCGGCTGGAACCTGAACCTGGACTGGCACGGGCTGATCGACGCCGTCAACACGAAGATCGTGAGTGACGGGTACAGCCTCTTCGCGGTCTTCTTCATGCTCATGGTGTTCAAGGGGATCCTGGTGAGCGCCGCCGGGCCGGCACCGAATTACGACATGCAGCGGATCCTCGCCACGCGGTCTCCGAAAGACGCCGCCAAAATGAGCTGGTTCGTCAACGTGGTCCTCTGCTTCCCCCGCTACATGATGATCGCGGGGCTCACGGTCCTGGCGCTCGTGTTTTTCAGCCCGCAGCTCCGTGCGATGGGCGCGAACATCGACTTCGAGATGGTGCTCCCCTACGCGCTCAAGAACCTGATCCCCGTCGGATGGGTGGGGCTGATTCTCGCGGGACTGATCGCCGCGTTCATGTCGAACTACGCGGCCACCATCAATGCGGCGCCGGCGTACGTGGTGAACGACATCTACAAGCGTTTCATCAACCCCGACGACCATCCCCGGAAGTACGTGCGGATGAGCTACATCGTCTCCGTTGTCTTCGTCCTGCTCGGGTTCCTCTTCGGGCTGATCGTCGGGTCGATCAACGAGGTCATGCTCTGGATCGTGAACGCCCTCTGGCCCGGGTACACCGCGGCAAACGTCCTCAAGTGGTACTGGTGGCGCCTGAACGGCTACGGGTATTTCTGGGGGATGGTCGCCGGGATCGGCTCCGCCCTCTGCCTGGCCCTGTTCGTCCCCTCGGTCGGGGCGCTCTACGCGTTCCCGTACATCCTCGCGATCTCGCTGGCAGGCTGCATCGCCGGGACACTGCTCACGGCGCCGGAGCCGGACGACGTGCTGATCGAGTTTTACGTGCGCGTCCGCCCCTGGGGGTTCTGGCAACCCGTGCTCCGGAAGGCGCAGCAGCGCTACCCGGGATTCCAGCCCAACCGGAATTTCTCGCGGGATATGTTCAACGTGGCTGTCGGCACGGCCTGGCAGACGTCCCTCGTGGCGCTCCCGATATTCATCGTGATCCACGAGACGGCGTCCACGCTCGTTGCCCTGGCCGTCCTCGCCGCCACCTCCGTCACGCTCAAATACACCTGGTGGGACACGCTCGATGAGGCGTCGCTGGACGACGCCGCGGCGGCTGTGCAGGGAGCGATCCCGGAGGCGGCACTCTCATCCACAGGAACGGCACAATGACACGCGGAGCATTCACGCGGCAGCTTGCCGCACTAAGGAATGACCACCGCCGGCTGCTCGCCCGCAGGAACAGGAGAGCGGGGGGGAGCAACGGCGTGTTCGACAGGTACGTGCACCCGGTGGTCACGGCGGCGCACACGCCGCTGGCCTGGCGGTATGACTTCGCCCCGTCCACGAACCCCCACCTGATGGAGCGTATGGGCGTGAACGGGACGTTCAATTCCGGCGCCATCGACCATCACGGCAAGATCCTGCTGATGGTCCGCGTGGAAGGGACGGACAGGAAGTCGTTCTTCGCCATCGCGGAATCGCCGAGCGGCACCGACAGGTTCCGCTTCTGGGACTATCCCGTCGACCTCCCGGAGACAGACGATCCCGACGTGAACGTGTACGACATGCGCCTGACGCGGCACGAGGACGGCTGGACGTACGGGCTCTTCTGCACGGAGAGAAAGGACCCGTCCGCACCGCGCACGGACCTGTCGTCCGCGATCGCCCAGTGCGGGATCGCCCGGACGAAGGACTTCCTTCGCTGGGAGCGGCTCCCCGACCTGAAGACGGGGTCCCCCCAGCAGCGCAACGTCGTGCTCCATCCCGAGTTCGTGCAGGGGAAGTACGCATTCTACACGCGGCCGCAGGACGGCTTTATCGAGGCGGGATCGGGGGGCGGGATCGGGTGGGGGCTCGCCGACTCCATCGAGCACGCCCAGATCGGAAGCGAGATCATCATCGACGACCGCGCGTACCACACCATCAAGGAAGTCAAGAACGGCCTGGGACCCCCTCCGCTCCGGACCAGCGAGGGGTGGCTCCACCTCGCGCACGGCGTGCGCAACACCGCCGCCGGGCTCCGGTACGTCCTCTACATGTTCCTGTGCGATCTGAAAGTCCCGTACAAGCTGATCGCGCGCCCGGGGGGATACTTCCTGGCGCCCGAGGGGGAGGAACGGGTGGGCGACGTGTCCAACGTGGTGTTCAGCAACGGGTGGGTGGTGAAGCCCTCCGGCGAGGTCTTCATCTACTACGGGTCATCGGATACCAGGATGCATGTCGCCACGTCGACCGTGGAGAAGCTCCTCGACTACGTCCTGCACACGCCGGAAGACGGCATGAGGAGCGCGGCGAACGTGCGCGAACGGAGAAGCCTTATCGAACGGAACCTGAAGGTCGCCGCCAGAGCGTAATGCGTCATACATGACGCACCTCCGCAGTGAACGTCGGCGTTGCCAGTGGCGCCGGCGTTCGCTGTTTTTCAGCCCTCCTTCAGCGCCGGCCGCGCCGCAACGGCGTGCCAGTGCTCCGTGAGCTCCACGACCTGCCGGCCGGGGCCCTCGTCTCCCTCCGGCTCCTCCCCCGGGTGCCTCAGGAGCGCGATGCAGTTCATGAGCGCCCGCGTCGTGTGGTACGTGCACTTCCACATATGACTCTTCGGGCCGGTCCTGAACTGCGGCTCGCGGTCGATGCCCCCCTCGAACCAGTCCCCCCGGTCGTGGTCGAGTATGAACTTCTTGACGTACTCCCACTGCTTCAGGAAGTACGCGCGGTAGGAGGATTCGGGGTAGATCCTGGAAAAAATCAGGAGAATGTTGAGGGCCTCCGCCTGCGCCCACCAGTTCTTGGTCGGGTGGATGATCGTGCACCGGTCCTGGCCCCTGAAATAATACCCGCCGTCGAAGAACCCACCGACGCCCCGCTCCCACCCGTTTGCCACCGCGTGGTCGAGCATCCTGCGGGCGACGAGGAGCGTCCGGGCGTCGTTCTCCATGCCGAGCGCGTGCGAGGCTTCCAGCATGAGGAACGCGGTTTCATAATCGTGGCCGAACGAGACGTGGTCGAGCCCCTCGTTCGCGCGGCGCACCTCCTCCGGGGCGTCGCGGAACGACACGGGCGTCCAGTCCGGCTGGAAAAAGAGCTGCAGGTACCCCCGCTCGTGTACCATCCTGTCCCTGATGAGCAGGAGGAGTTCCTCCAGTCGCTCTCTCACGAGCGGATCCGGCCAGGCGCGATAGAGCTCCGTGTACGCCTCCAGGAGGTGAATGGACGAGTTCTGGTCCTTGTACCCCAGCTCGTTGGCGTCGGATGCCACGGTCCTGTACGCGCTGCTGCCGTCGAACGGCTCCCCTTCGGGGGTCAGGAATTCAAAGTACCCCCCCGAGCGCGGATCGTGCGCGCGGTCCTCCACCCACCGGAATGCGCGCACTGCGAGGTCGAGCACCTCCGGATCGCGGGTCTCGTCGTACAGCGCCGCGAGCGCATAGATCGCGAATGCGTTCCCGTACGTCCGCTTTTCATCGCGCCACCCCTTCACCCCGGACCTCCCTCCCGCACGGTCCCGTATCTGGAAGAACCCGCCGTACCGCCCGTCCCACATCACGTCCCGGAGGAAGAGGAACCCGTGCCGGGCGATCGGGATGTACGTGGCCGCGTCCTGCGTGAACGCGGCGACCCGCGAGGCGGTCCAGATATGGCGCGCCTGCGAGACGATCATCTTCTCCTGTTCGGCGGGAATCGTCCAGTCGCACGTCACGTTGGTGAAATACCCGCCGCACTCGTTATCAAGGACGAGGGGATACCACCGGCGAAGTATGCCGTCATACAGTGCAGTCGTGAATTCTTCGAGAATCGGCGCAGGCATGAGTTTTGAACTCTCCAGGATGTTTCCTCCGTGAGCGCCGGCGCAGGGAGCGCCGGCTGCACGCGGGGAAATACACTCCAAGTTCCGTGCTAGGATAGACAGAGCATTTGCCTTTGGGGAGTGCATATTTGGGAGAACTGTTCGTATACTTTTGATAACTTTTATCATATTAATAAATGATGCGAATACTGGTGTGCACGCTCATCCTCCTCGCCGGGGGGGCGGAGTCGCTCGATGCCCAGGCGCTCCGCTTCGTCAGGGCGCGGGGGGACAGGCTGATGGACGGGGAGAATGAACTCCGGTTCGTCTCGTTCAACATCCCCAACCTTGCCTACATCGAGGATGACCACCGCTTCGAACAGGTGAACCCGTTCCGCGTCGCGGACGAGTTCGAAATCCGTGACGCACTGGAGACGATCCGCCAGATGGGAGGACGCGTAACGCGCATGTACGTCCCGTCCGTACGGAAGGCGGGGGACGACACGTCGGTCGTCCGTCACGTGCTCGCGCCGGGGGTGTTCAACGAGGAGGCGTTCCGGGCGTACGACAGGATACTCCAGGTGGCGAACGAGAAAGGGGTGCGCGTGATCATCCCGCTCGTGGACAACTGGTGGTGGTGGGGAGGGCCCGCGGAGTACGCCGCGTTCCGGGGAAAGTCCAAAGAGGAATTCTGGACCGATTCGCTCCTCATCGCGGACTTCAAGAAGACCGTGACGTACCTCATCACGCGCGTCAACACGATCACCGGCGTTGCCTTCAGGAACGATCCGGCGATCCTCGGCTGGGAGACGGGCAACGAGCTGGACTGCCCCTACTCGTGGACGAGAGAAATTGCCGCCACGATCAGGAGCCTCGATACGAACCACCTCGTGATCGAGGGGACGAACCGGAGGGAGATCAGCGACGACGCGCTGAACGATCCGAATATCGACGTCCTCTCGACGCACACGTACGCGCCCGCCCCGCAGGCGATCGGCGCCATCACCGCCGCCCGGGCCAGGGCGCGCGGGCGGAAGCCATACGTTGTGGGCGAGTTCGGCTACATCCCCACCGCCGGCATGCGCGAGGTGATCGATACGGCGATCGCTTCCGGAATCTCGGGCATCATGGTCTGGAGCCTGCGCACGCACAACCGGGACGGGGGATTCTACTACCACCAGAACGCCTACCGCTGGCCGGGCTTCCCCTCCGGCGCAGCCTGGGACGAGGAGGCGGTGACGGCACTCTTCCGCGAGGAAGCCGCGGCGATCAACCGAACTGCGCCGCAGCCCGTCCAGGCGCCGGAGACTCCCGCGCTCCTGCCTGTCGCGTCGCCCTACACGATCTCCTGGAAAGGCTCGACAGGCGCATCGTCGTACCTCATCGAGCGGAAGTCGGACGACGACCTGTTCTGGACCGTCATCAGTACCGATGCGACAGACGCCGCGATCGGCTACAGACCGCTGTACGACGACACGACGGCCGAGCCGGGCGTGCGCTATGCCTACCGGCTCCGGGCGAGAAACGGAGCGGGGTACTCCGCCCTGTCAGACGCTTCCGCACCCGCGGCGGCAGAGGGGAGGCTGCTCGTCGACGAGCTCGGCGACCGCACCAGGTGGTTCCGCGCCACGGAGGGCATTGCGTTCGTCCCGGTGCGGGACGTCGCGAGGGCGAAGGAGGACCGGGGGAGGATACAGGGAGGGAAGGGAGACTTTATCGAGTACAGTCTCCCGGGCGCACTGATGTCGTTGCGCGTCGACCTCTTCGCGACAGGGCCGGGGGCGGACACGGCACTTGGATTTCTCGCAGGCGCGCTCGCCGACAGCCTCGCCCCCCTTGCCGTCACGCGGCAGGTGTTCGCGCCGCTGCCCAACGCGTACGGCGCGTACACCGCGGTACGGTACACGGCCACCGGCGCACCCCCGGGAAGCCGGTTTTTCCGCATCGATACGACACCCGACTGCCAGATCGCGCGCGTGGAGATCACGTACCGGTAGACGCGGCACGACGTGTTCGGACGTCACGATCCCATGACGACAAGGACGTCGTTGCTCTCCTGCAGAAGCGACGCGGGGATGACCCCGGCGCCGATGGAAGCGCCGTTGAGTATAATTTCCTTCACACCGCGCTCGACTCCGCCGTCGTTGCGTATGTTGATTGCGAGCGTCCTCCTCCTGAAGATCCTCCTGACGTTCACACGGCGCCACCGGCGAGGGATGCACGGGTCGATCCTGAGCCCCTCGTACTCCGGCCGGATGCCCAAAATGTACTGCGATGCCGCGAAGTAGGCCCACGCCGCGCTCCCCGTGAGCCACGGCAGCCGGGAAGCCCCCCGGCGCGGGCTGTACGGACTGTGCGTGAACTGGCAGTAGACATAGGGCTCAATCTCCCGGATGTCGGCCTTCCTGTTGAACGCCGCGGGCATGAACCGCCGGTAGAGGTCATACGCCCTGTCGCCGCGGCCGAGCATCGCCTCGGCAATCACCGCCCAGGGCTGCGTGTGCGAGAACACCGAGGCGTTCTCCTTCATCCCCTGGTTGAAGAGGCGCGCCTTGATGACGCGCGGATCCGTGTTCTCGACCGGAGGACTGCAGATCATGAGTCCCTGGGGCGTGTCGAGACGCTCACGGACCGTGTCCATGAGCGCCGCGGCCCGGCTCCCGGTCAGATGGCCGCTCAGCACGGCCCAGGGCTGCGGCTCCAGGAACATGGAGGCTTCCGCGTTCTCCCGTGAGCCGAATTTCAGCCCGTCGGCCCGGTACGCTCTCAGGAACCACTCGCCGTCCCACCCGTGACGCGTGATGGCGTCGTCGAGCGTCGCGAGCCGGTCGGCGGCCCACGAATCTTCCGCCGCGAGGTCGAGCAGCCGGCAGATCTCCCCGTACTCCCTGAGCGCGAAGCGGAGCTGGAATGCCACGAACATGCTCTCTCCCCGCTGCCCGAGCTCGAGGCAGTCGTTCCAGTCGGCCAGGAGTCCGCAGGGGAGGCCATGAGCGCCGAGCCGGGCGAGCGTGAACTGGAGCGCCCGTTTCATGTGACACCAGACCGGATCTTCCCCGGTGTCGGCGTACGGGAGCACGGTGCGGTAGAACTCCACGTCCCCCGTCTCCCGGACAAATGCTGGGACGGCGTTGAAGAGCCAGAGAGAGTCATCTGAGCGATACGCAGACTCCGCCGGGAGCTTCTCCTTCCCCGGCTCGTGCGCGAACGGCTTGACGACGGCCATCGCCCCTCCGGTGGAGACCTGGCCGGTGAGCATCAGTTCGAGCCGTTCCCTGACGTCGCCGCCGGCCAGGTGGATGACGCCGAGCAGGTCCTGCACCGTGTCCCTGAATCCCAGGCCGTCCCGCTCCCCGCTGTAGACCAAGCTTGCCGCCCGCGACCACGCGTACGTCACCCTGCAGTTGTACGGGTTCCACATGTTGAACATGCTGTTGAAGTCCCGGTCGGGCGTCCGGGCGCTCATGCCCGCAAGGCTCTCCTGCCAGTGCTCGCGCAGCGCCTGAAAGTGCGCCCTGGCCCGCTCCGGCGTCCCGGCGTCGCCGATCGCCGCCTTCCCCTCCTGCTCGGGCCGCCCGATCCCCATCAGCACCACAAGCTCCCGCGTCTCCCCGGGGCGCAGGACGACATCCGCTTCGAGCACGCCGCAGGCGTTGTCCCCCGCGGCGCGGGAGTTGCGGCACGCGCCCCGCTCCACGACCGCGGGCCTCGCATACGTCCCGTATGGCCCGAGGAACACCCCCCTGTCCGTATCGAACCCGCGCACCGGGGCGCCGGTGAGGGCCAGAAACGTGTGCCTCCCCTGCCCGTCGTCCTCAAACCGGTCTGGCAGCGGAGGCATGAGCACGTTTGTCCCGTGATCGATCATCCCGTCGACGGAGTCCATCCTGACGATGAACTGGGAGTACTGGAGATTGCCGAGGTCCTGTGCGATGTTCCAGTTGTTCGCATACTCGACGTACGTGAAGAGGCGGAGCTTTCTTTTTTTTCTCCCGGCGTTCTTCAGCGCGATGAGCCAGCATTCGTAGAGCCGGGAGAGGGGAACGAAGTAGAGCGTGTCCGATTCGATCGATGAGTAGGAGGAACTGATCCGCGTATACCCTGCCCCGTGGCGGCACGTCGAGGCGAACTTCTCCAGCGGCCTGGCGACCGGCTGCCAGGAGGCGGACCAGAAATCTCCGCTTTCCCTGTCGCGGATGTAGATATATCTCCCCGGCTGATCGATCGGGACGGCGTTAAACCGGAGCCTCGTGAACCGGCCCTGCGCCGCGGACTTGTAGAAGCTGTACCCCCCCGCGTTGTTCGTGATGATCGCCCCGTATTCCGTCGAGCCGAGATAATTGCTCCACGACCTTGGCGTGTCGGGTCTCGTGATGACGTATTCGCGGGCTTCGTCGTCGAAGTATCCGTATTGCATGGTTGCACCGGGAATGTTGTGTTGGCTGGCACCTGGTGATTTATCAAGAAACATGCCATCGGGCGCTCACCCCGGGTTCCCTCCCCGACTCCCATATATGGGAAACCCGGTGACAGGTCGTTCATCAAACTGCAAAGCCTTTATCATAGTGATAATATGCCGTTACACTTTTCCATCAGAACAGGCAAATTCGAATGCTATTTGTCTCTCCGCGCCGTTTCAATTCTGGCACTTTCTGTGCAACGGTAATGAACGATTTTCCTTTCCCGCGCTACATCTGGCAATCCGCACTTTTCAGGAGGTCCACAATGCGCTCACCCCTGGTATTCGGAGCCATCGCGTTCTGCCTGTTCATTTCACTCCCCGGTTCATCCATCGCGCTCGGCGCCGCGACAGGGACGCTCCGCGGACGCGTGTTCGACAGGGATTCGAAAGACGCCCTCCCCGGGGCGGCCATACAGGTCGTGGGGACGTCCGTCGGCGTCTCGACGGACCTGGACGGCCGGTACACGCTCCACAACATTCCTGCCGGGACGCAGAAGTTCACCGTCAGTTACGTCGGCTACAGGAAGATCACGTTCGAGATGGAGATCGCGGAAAACCAGACGCTCGACCGGGATATCGCGCTGGTGGCCGAGGCGATCCAGGGGGAGACCGTCGTCGTCACCGGGCAGGCGAAGGGACAGATGGAAGCGATCAACCAGCAGCTCGCGTCCAACTCGATCGTCAACGTCGTCTCGGCCGACAAGATGAAGGAACTGCCCGACGCCAACCTCGCGGAGTCGATCGGACGGCTCCCGGGCATCTCGCTCACCAGGAACGCCGGCGAGGCCTACGCCGTGACCGTGCGGGGACTCTCGCCGAAGTACAACGAGGTGACGATCGAGGGCGTGCCGATGAGCTCGACGAACTACTACGACAGGTCGATCGACCTGAGCATCCTCTCCGACGACCTGGTGAGGGGCGTGGAGATCTCCAAGACGCTCAGGCCGGACCTGGACGCCGACGCGCTGGGGGGCACGATCAACCTGACGCTCAAGACGGCGGAACCCGGGTTGCACTACAACGTGACGGGCAACGGCCGCTACGACAACCTGCGGGACACGTACAAGAACTACAAGTTCGCCGGGAGCATCAGCGACCGCTACCTGGACGATCGTCTCGGCATCATCGCACAGGGGAACCTGGAGGAGAAGCAGCTCCCCTCCGACCAGTTCCTGGGCAGCTACGGGAACCTCCTCTATTCCCAGGCGGCGGGCGAGTACTACTACAACACGCTCTCGGCGACCACCAGGGAACTGAACCAGACGAGGCACCGCTACGGCGGGAGCGTGATCCTGGATTACACGACGGACTTCGTGGATCTCAGGTTCTTCGACGTGTACGACCAGAAGCGGGACAGCGTCCTGCAGCGGGACTACACGTCCAATTTCCAGTCGAACAGCTTCCAGTACTACATCTACGCCCAGGAGTGGAAGACGGAGCAGTGGACGCACTCGTTCGCCGCGAAGTTCAAGTTCTGGGGGACCGAGCTGCCTCTCTCCCTCTCGTACACGAGGGGGATCGTCACCGTCCCCAACCAGATGGCATTCGAGTTCTATGAGACGAACCTCCCCGCCGTCCCGGCCAGCCAGGTGATCTACGGCGATCCGGCGATGCTCATGGGCATACAGGGCGTCATGGACCCGACGAGCGTGAACTCAACGCTGTACGACATGAGCATCACCAACACGCACCTCACGGACAACTCGTTCGACCTCCGCGCCGACTGGCACGTGCCGTTCAATTTCATGGACGCCGTCTCGGGGACGTTCTCCCTGGGAGGGAAATCGCACGGCGTGGCGCGCTCGAGCGACCAGACGCAGGTGCATGACAACCTCCTCTGGGGAGGGATGATCGGGAACAGGAAGGACCTCATCGCGACGTTCCCGTATCTCACGGGGTCGGACCCCAACCTCCAGGCGGGGATCCAGGCGTCCCCCTGGATCGACCACAGCTACAGCCGGACAAACATCCTCGGGTACCCGATCGGGCCGGGGCTTAACGCCGGGCAGCTCATCAACATGCAGACCACCTACTACTTCGGGATGAACAACGAGCCCAAGTACTGGATGAACGGCCCGCAGGACTACGACCACAACTACACGGATTTCGAGCACACGACCGCGGCGTACGCCATGGGGGAATTCAACGTGGGGAGCGACCTCACGGTCGTGGGGGGAGCCCGCTTCGAGGACGAGACGACCGATATCAGGGCATACCACATACAGCTGAACGGATCAAACCAGAACGGCCTCGCAGGCCAGGCGCCGATCCTCGTGCAATCGCTCAGGAACACGCCCAACTGGTTCCCGTCCGTCAACGTGAAGTACCGTTTGACGGACAATATCCAGTTCATCGGCGCGGCGTACAGGAGCGTCTCGCTCCCGAGCTACGGCGAGGTGTCGCCGCTCGTGGAATACGACATCAACGGCTCCATCACGACGAATAACCCCCTGCTCCGGCCCTCGACGGCATGGAACTACGACATCGGCGCGTCATGGTCGGGGAACGACATCGGGCTGGTGACGGTCAACCTCTTCTACAAGGAGATCTCGGACCTCATCTACGCGATGCAGAATTTCTACCCGTTCCTCCCCTACCCGATCGTCGGCGCCCCCGCGGATATCTGGGACAGGCTCCCCGGCCCGGCATCCGGCGTCTACGACTACAGCTGGGCGGCCGTGACGAACCACCAGACGCTCTCCGCCAGCATCCCGATGAACGACCCGGACAAGGCGTACCTGCGCGGCATCGAAATCTCCTGGCAGACGCACCTCTGGTACCTCCCCGGGTTCCTGAGCGGCGTGGTGCTCGACATGAACGCCGCCTACATGAGCTCGCAGCAGTACTACCCGGCCTTCTCGGTGGTGAACCTGGGAACGCTCATCCGGCCGAGGAACGAACTCGTCTACCAGACCACGCCCGGGCCGCTGCAGGACCAGCCGCGGGCCACATACAACGCCATACTCGGGTGGGACTACCTGGGGTTCAGCTCCCGGTTCTCGCTCCGCTACCAGCAGAAGACGATCTCCGGCATCGACACGTACCTGGGGCTCCTGAACCCGTACACCGACAACGTGACGCTCGTCGATATCGCCCTGAAGCAGCGCATACTCGCCGGGCTCTCGCTCTTCGCGGATGCGTCGAACATCAACGGGCACGTCGACAACTACTACTACGACCACCCCGCCATACTCACGTACGCGGCGGGACAGTTGCCGACGAGCAAGCAGACATACGGGTGGGCGCTCCGGCTGGGAGTGACGTACAACTACTGAACCGGCGGGACCAGGGGGGGAGCTAGAGCGCGGGCTCCCACCCCGGCTCGTACGCGCGGGAAAAGAGGGCCGCCGCAGCAGGATCGTCGAGGATGTGCCCGGTCGCCGCGTCCAGGCGGAGCGTGCGGCCGACTTTCCAGGCGATGTTGGAAAGCTGGAGCATCGTCACGCAGACGTTCCCCTCGGCAACGGGGGCGCGCAGCGGCTCCCCCGTCCGGATCGCGTCGACGAAATTCCGGAAGTGGGCGTCGGTCATGGCGTCAGCGCTGACCAGGTCGTGCGTGGACGAGCTTGTCCCGACCGCGAACTGATCGATGATTTTGTTGTCCAGGCTGAAGACCTGGTACCCGTCCCTGTCGACGAGCACCGATCCGCCGGTCCCGTGGATCAGCGACCCCCGGCTCCGGTTGAAGTACTCCTTCCCCTGGCAGCTCAGCCCTTCCCACGAGATCATCTTCCCGTCGTACTCGAACGTCGTCAGGAGCGTGTCGTAGAACTCCCAGTCGTCGCTGTAGTGGTACCGCCCGCCGGACGCCGTCACCGCCGAGGGGAGATCCACGCCCAGCGCCCAGCGGCAGACATCGACCTCGTGCGTGCCGTTGTTGAGCGTCTCCCCCGTCCCCCAGTGCCAGAACCAGTGCCAGTTGTAGGGGTGGATGTTGTCCCTGTATTCCCGCCGCGGCGCGGGCCCCTGCCACAGCTCCCAGTCGAGCGTCGGCGGCACGGGGACGTGCCTGCCGACGCCGATCGAGCCCCGCGTGTTGCTGTACCACGACTCGGCGAAGTAGGCGCGGCCGATCACCCCCTCGTGAATGCGCCTGACGATCTCGATCGTATGCGGCGAGGACCGCTGCTGGCTTCCCATCTGGACGAGCGCACCGTACTTGCGCTGCGCGGCCACGAGCAGCTCCCCTTCGTGCGGGTTGTGGCTGCAGGGCTTTTCGACGTAGACGTGTTTCCCCGCCTTGAGCGCCAGGATCGCCATCGGCGCATGCCAGTGCTCGGGCGTGGCGATGGTGACCGCGTCCACATCGCGGGAGTCCAGCAGGCGCCGGAAATCCCACTCCGCGACCGGCGCGCGCCCCTCTTTCTTCTTCACGGCTTCGGCGAACTTCCCGAGCTCCACGCTGTCGACGTCGCAGATGTGCGTGACGGCCGCGTTGGGCGTCACGTGGAGCGAATCCAGGTGGGCGTACCCGCGGCCGTGGAGGCCGATGATCGCCACGTTCACCCGCTCGTTGGACCCCATGATCCTCGCGTAGCTCCGGGCGCTCAGGCCGAGCGCCGCCGTCGCCGTCCCGGCGGCGACCTTCAGGAATTCGCGTCTTGACGTCATCGCTCTTTCTCCTCTGCCGTGGTTGCTACAGCGCCGCGAGCACGCCCTTCAGGTAACCGGCGGATTCCGCCACGCCGGGGAGCGGATCGTGCTCGTCTTTCTCGTACTCGATATGGACCGTGCCGGCGTACCGGAGCCGGATGAGCGTCCGGAGCACCCGCGGGATGTCGATCACGCCGCGACCGATCTCGACGGGGCCTCCGGCCGCCTCCGCCGCGGTGACATCCTTGATGTGGAGATCGTAGACCCTGTCGAACCACCGTTCCACCTCCGCCGCGGGATCGAGCCCCAGCCGCCGCGCGTGGCCCAGGTCGATGCAGAGGCCGATGCGCCTGTCCAGGTGCTCCACCAGGCGGTAGGCGCTCCCGGGGCTCGGGTAGCGCTCGTCGCCGGGGCCGTGGTTGTGAATCGCGAGCCTGATGTCGTACGAGCGCACGGCCTCCTCCACGGATCCCAGCATCCCGTGGTCGGGACATCCCACCATGATCCCGAGATGCGCCGCCTTTGCGTATTCGAACGCACGGTGCACCTCGGCTTCGTTCGCCATGTAGACGACGCCGCAGGAGGAGAACGTGAGTCCCGCATCGGTGATCTTCTTCCGGGCGGCCGCGATCTCTTCCGGCGTGCTTGTCAGCGGGAGATGGACGTCTTTTAGCGCAAGCCGGCTGATGCCGACGCGCTGCGTCATGGCGATCGCCTGGTCCAGCGTAAAATCCTTGAACGTGATCGAGGCGAGGCCGAGCGCGAGGGGGACCGCGCCGGGCGAGGCGGGCGTGCGCTCCTGCGCGCCGGCGATTCCCAGCGGGAGCGCCCCGGCAGCGGCCGCCATGCCGGCGGCCTTCAAAAACTCACGGCGGGATCCTGATGTCATCGAACGCCTCCGGTCTGTCAGAACGTGCGGATCTTGATATTGCGGAATGAGACCATGTCGCCGTGGTCCTGGAGCAGGATATGCCCCCGGGGCGCCTCCCCGAACCCCTCCAGGTCGCGGAACTTGCTGACGGCCTTGTGCGCCAGGAACACTTTGCCCCCCCGTTCGTACGTCAGGATCCGTGTGCCGTTCAGCCAGTGCTCGACGTGCTTCCCCTTCACCAGGATGCGCGCGTGGTTCCACTCCCCGATCGGGTTGACGTGCTTGTGCGAGGCCGGCAGGAGGTCGTAGAGGGACCCGAGCGTCCTGTTGCCGTTGATCCCGAGCTTTGCATCGGGGTGGTTGGCGTCGTCCAGGAGCTGGTACTCCAGCCCTTTCGCCGAGCCGGGCGTCCGCGGGAGCTGTTCCGTCACGAAGATCTTGATGCCGCTGTTCGCCCCCTTCGTGAGCTTGAAGTCGACCTTCAGCTCGAAGCTGCCGTACTGGTCCACGGTGACGATATCCCCCCCGTACGCCGCCTCTTTTCCCCCGGACTCCTCGACAGTCAGCACGCCGTCTTTCACGTGCCATCCCTTCGCGGGGAGCGTATCCATGTATGCCCCGCGCCATCCCGTCATCGTCCTGCCGTCGAAGAGGAGCTTCCATCCCTCCTTCCGCTCCGCCTCCGTGAGCGTGTTGGGTGCCGCGGCGGCGGACGCCGTCCCCTGCGCCCTGAGGAGTGTCGCGCCCAGCGAGAGCGCAAGGAGAGTACACGCAATGCATTGCTTCATACGGTCCTCCGCTGCTGCCCTGTTGTCAGTTCCGCCGGGTGCGGCGGGCGGGTATTCCCCGCGCGTGACAGTCGATGCACCGGACGGAATGGATATTGTTGCCGCTCCGGGGATCGAAGTACGTCGTGTTCATCGTTGTCACGTCCCGGCCGCAATTGGAGAGCGCGGGATGGCAGTTCCGGCAGCTCCGCCGCGGTTCGTTGCTGTGGTTCTCGTGGCACGCCAGGCAGCTCAGCCCTTCGTGGACGCCCCGGGGAGTGCGGTCGTCGCCGCTCCCCGCCGTGCGGAACGCGTTGGGCGCGTGGCACTGCACGCAGACCCGATCGCGGACGTCTTCCGCCATGCGCACGCTCCCGGAGTCGCCGGCAATGTGAAGCGCCGGGAGGCGCGCCGCTTCGATGTGTGCTTTTTCGTACCTGTCGTACCAGAGGACCGAGGGGACCTCGGGCGGGGCCGCATAGAAGATCTTCTTCGGATCGGTGTAGTCGGCGGCCGCGGCCGGCATCCCCGCCCTGTGCACCTGGTGGCAGGCGAGGCAGGGAATCACCGGGAGCGCCCCCCGGGCGGAGTCCAGGAGCCTCCACGGCCCCATCGTGCTGACCGGCGTGACGAGGTCCTCGATCGTTCCCCCGAAGAACATGCCGTGGCACCTGAGGCAATCCGGCGCCGGCTGCTCGCGGGAGTTGTGATCCCTGTTCAGGAATATCGAGGCATATGTCGCCGAGTGTCCGCCGCTCATCCAGCGGGCATATTCCGCGCCGTGGCATCGCCTGCAGGCCCCCATCACCTCAAGCACCTGCGCTTCCGTCAGGCGGACGGGGCCGGGCCCGGGACGGGCGTAGTGACGGACGACCATCATCGCCTTCTCGCCGAGGCTGTGCAGGCCGTTGCTCAGCGCGGTGCCGTGGCACTCCCTGCAGTGGAAATCCCGGTGGCCGCTCTGCGCCCAGAGCGTGGATGAGCTCTCGATTTCGTGGCACCCCGCGCACGCGCTCTGCGGCGCGGCCGAGCTCCAGGCGACGTACAGGACGATGACCGCTGCGCACAGGCAGAGGAGGATGAGCGAGAGACGCTGCGCAGATGTTTTCATGGGTGGGAGTCAGGTGAACCGGTTGCCGGAGCGCCACTCGCGCGTGATGTGCTCGCCGACCCAGTAGCCGAGCGCCATGATCGTGAGCGCGGGGTTGAACCCCCCGTTGGTGACGTGGAGGCTGGCATCCGCGATAAACAGGTTCGGCGTCTCGTGGACCCTCCCGTACCTGTCCGTGACGGACGTCTGCGGATCGTTTCCCATGCGACAGGTCCCTGCCTGGTGCTGGCCGCCGCTGAGCCCCCGCCCGCCGACCGCGCGCCAGGTTTTGAACGCCCCGGCTTCCTGGAGGATCATCTCCGCCCGCGCGGAGAGGAACTCGCACCCCTCCACGTCCTTCGGATGCCGCGTCCCGGAAAGGCGGACGACGGGGATGCCCCAGTAATCGCGCAGGGCCGGATCGACGTCCACGCGGGACTCGAACGACGGGATCTCCTGTATCGGCCCCATGATCTGCACGTTCCGGCGGAAGTACTTCCGCTGGAAGTCCTTGTGCTCCTTCCCCCAGGTCGCCGAGCCGGGAGGGCGGACACCCGTGAACAGGTACGGGAGTCGCGTGAATTCGTTGGCCAGCATCCCCCCGCCGACGATGCCCGGATTGTGGTGGCTGAAGTCGCTGATCGCGATGCTCGCACCCGGGCCGACGCCGTCGAAGATATCCTGCTCGAAGAGCCCGAATGCACCGGTGTACGCATGCCCCTGGAGATTCCGTCCGACCCACCCGTACCGGTTCCCCACGCCGGCGGGAAACTGCGCCGACCGGGAATTCAGCAGCAGGCGCGCGGTCTCCGTCGCCGATGCGGAGACGACCACGATATCCGCCGTCTGTTCCTGTTTTGTCCCGTCCCCGTCGAAGTAGGCGACTCCCCGGATCTTCCCCGCCGGATCGATCATGAGCTCGCTCACGACGCAGCGGGTGCGCAGCTCGCAGTTCCCCGTGGCAAGCGCCGCGGGAATCACCGTGTTGTGCGTGCCGCACTTGGCGTTGATGGGGCAGGCAAACCCGCAGCAGGAGAGCCTCCGCTGGCACGCGGGGCGCCCGCCGTAGGGGACGGAATTCCTGAGCATGGGGATCGGGAAGGGATGGAGCCCCTTCCGGAGCATCGCCGAGCGGAGGAGCGTCGCCTCCCTGTTGTACGCGAAAGGGGGCATGGGGTACGCTTTCGCGCGCGGCGCCGCGAAGGGGTTTTCGGAGGCATCCCCCGCGACGCCCACTTCCCATTCCGCCCGTTCATAGCAGTGCTCGAGATCCTCGTACGCAATCGGCCAGTCCTCCAGCGTCGAACCGGCGACGGCGCCGTACGTCGACTTCATCCGGAAGTCTTCCCTCATGAACCGCCACGCCATGGCGCCGTAGCTGACCGTGCCCGAGCCGACGCAGGCAGCGACGTTGTTGTACCCTCCGTCGCTCGGAAGCATGATCTCCTCTGACCCGTCGTCGTTGACCATCACGCGGCGGTAGCGTGCGTCATCGGGGCCGAAGGCGTTCCCGAGGACTGTCGTCCGCTGCGAGAGGAGTTCGTCCGTATCGTGGGCGTCGAACGACACCCAGTCCCCCCGCTCAAGCAGGACCACGGAGAGGCCCCCCCGGCTCAATTCGGCAGCGACCACTCCTCCCCCCGCCCCCGCGCCGACGACGACTGCGTTGACGTGTCTCTGGCTCATGTCTCAGGTCCGGTAACGGTTCTGTCCGAGGATCTGCGGATAATCGAGTCCGATCATCCTGTAGCTGGCGTAGCCGGGGTTCCCGCCGTGCCGGGGACTCCCGTAGTACCCCTGGAGCGCATGGCTCCTGAGGAGCTGGAAGAACCTTGCGGCAAATCCCCCCTTCCACGGTCCGTCGCGGAGAGTGCCCGATTCCATATCCCGGAGAAACGCCGTCTGATCAGCGGCGGGGAGCGACTCAAAGCGCGCGTGATACCTCCCGGCACACGTGGCGGTGATCGCGGCGAGCCCCCGCCTGTAGTCGCCGCGGAAGCGTGCGTATGCGCCTCCGAGCTGCACGTCCATGAACGAGACGACTCCCCCTTCCCGCCCGCCGGGCCACTCGTCCGGAGGAATAATCTGGTCGGCGATCGCGCCCAGGAGCGACGCCTCGTCATCCGTGAGATTCTCCCAGTGCGTGCCCGGGGCGGGGCCGCACCCGGGGATGAGCGAGAGCGTGCCGACGCCGAGCGCTGTCAGCCTGATAAACCTGCGTCTCGAGAGCTTCCAGTCACCGGCCATGCGATTTCTCCTGCAATCTCTGGAATCTGAGAGTCATCGGGAACTCCGGCTTGTGTAGAGCGGGAACGCGGAAGGAGAACGGAGAGCGTTGGACAAACGTACTAGTTCCCGGGGGGAATGTCAAGGAAGGAAACGGAGTTTCATGCCTTTGCATTTCACGCGTAATCGCATACATTGGGGCTGCCACACTGCTCTACCACCAGGAGGAACCATGAGATCGTTGCTCGCCGGATGCCTGTGCGGATTGGCCGTATTGCTCCTCGGCCCATCCGCGCGGGGACAGAGTGCCCGCACGGGAATGTTCGAGGAGGATGCGGACATCGGCGCCCCAAGGAGAGCGGGCGCCGCGCGCTTCAACGCAAGGGACTCCTCCTACACAGTCACCGGCGGGGGGGTGAACATGTGGTTCGGCCGCGACGAGTTCCACTTCCTCTGGCGCAAAGTCTCCGGGGACGCCGCGCTCAGCGCCGCCATCCGCTGGGTCGGCACGGGAGGCAACCCGCACAGGAAGGCATGCCTCATCATCCGGGGGAGCCTTGACCCCGAAGCCCCCTACGCCGACGCGGCGCTGCACGGAAACGGGCTCACGTCGCTGCAGTACCGGGAAGCGCGCGGCGGAGCGACGCACGAAATACAGTCCTCGCTGAACGCGCCCGCCCGTCTCCGGATCACGAGGGACGGCAACAGGATCTTCATGTCGGTGGCTTCCGCCGGTGAGCCGCTCCATCCGGCCGGCGGATCGTTCGCCCTCTCCATGGCGGACCCCGTGTACGTGGGGATCGGCGTCTGCGCGCACGACAGCGACGCGCTGGAGACAGCGGTCTTTTCGCACGTGGAACTTATCGCCGGGGTATCCCCGGCAGGAGGCGAGCGCATGCTGGAGAGCACGCTGGAGACGATCGACATCGCGTCGACGGACAGGAAGGCGGTCTACGTCACGCGCGACCATATCGAGGCCCCGAACTGGTCGCGCGACGGGTCGTTCTTCCTGTTCAACAGCGGCGGGCGCCTCTACAGGCTCCCGGCGGGCGGAGGCACGCCGCTCATGGTGGAAACGGGGCCCGCCGGGCGGTGCAACAACGACCACGGGCTATCGCCCGACGGCTCGCTCCTCGCCATCAGCGACCAGTCGGCGGACGGCGTTTCCCGGATATTCGTCCTCCCGGCTGCCGGGGGAACACCGCGCCGCGTCACGGCGCAGGGGCCGTCATACTGGCACGGCTGGTCGCCCGACGGCGCGACGCTTGCCTTCTGCGGCGAGCGGGGAGGCCAGTTTGATATTTACACGATCCCCGCCGCCGGGGGAACAGAGACGCGCCTCACGGACGCGCCGGGACTTGACGATGGGCCCGACTACTCCCCCGACGGAAAGTACATTTATTTCAATTCCGAGCGAACCGGGTCGATGCAGATCTGGAGGATGCACACGGACGGGTCGGCCCAGGAGCAGATCACTGCCGACGGATATAACAACTGGTTTGCGCACCCGTCACCCGACGGCAAGTGGATCGTGTTCCTCACGTACGGCCCGGACGTCAAGGGACATCCCGAGAACAAGGAGGTGATGCTCCGCCTGGTGAGCACGGGAGGCGGGGAGATCCGCGTGCTTGCCCGGCTCTTCGGGGGACAGGGGACGATCAACGTCCCGTCATGGGATCCCGGGAGCCAGCACGTCGCATTCGTCAGCTACCGGCTCGCCGCCCCCTGAGGCGTTGACACTGAATGGGACATTGAGTAGGTTCTCGGATATTCTCCGAACACCGTTCGCACTGCTCTTCGCACAGCATCCCGCCTGAAGCGCCTCACGGACCGGGTCTTCCCGATTGCCCCTTTCCTGCTCCCGGTCCGCCGCCGCACGAAGGAACGATTCAGGCACACCAGCATGAAGCACGGTCCGTCTCACCGGCGCCGTGGAGGGGTCTCCATGCCACTTGAGAGGAGAACCGCATGCGGATACCCCCGTTTCTCCGGCACGCGCCCGTCATCACGCTTCTCGTCATCCTCTTCGCTCCCCCCGCCGCGCCTGCCGGTCCCACCGGCACAGTCAGGGGAAGGATCACCGACCGCACATCCAGGGACCCCCTGCCGGGCGCGATCGTCCAGGTGGCGGGAACCGGGCTCGGCACATCGACTGACCTCGACGGCAGGTATGCGCTCCCCAGCATCCCCGCCGGGGAAATCACGCTCACAATCTCCTACGTCGGCTACGACAGGCTCAGCCTGAGGGTGACCGTCCCGGAAAACGGGGTGGTGGACGCCAACGGCGCGATGACGGCGCACGCGGTGGAAGGGGAGACCGTCATTGTGACCGCGCAGGCCAGGGGACAGATGGAAGCGATCAACCAGCAGCTTGCCTCCAATTCCATCGTCAACATCGTCTCGACAGAGAAGATGAAGGAGCTGCCGGACGCCAACCTTGCCGAGTCGATCGGACGGCTCCCGGGCATCTCCCTCCAGCGGGACGCCGGCGAAGCGTACGCCGTCGTCATCCGCGGACTCTCTCCCAAGTACAACCAGGTGACCGTCGAAGGGATCCCGATGGCATCCACGAACTACTACGACCGGACCATCGACCTGAGCCTCCTCTCCGACGACCTGGTCAGGGGGGTGGAAGTCTCAAAATCGCTCCGGCCGGACATGGACGCCGACGCGCTCGGGGGGACTGTCAACCTCATGCTCCGCTCGGCTGAGCACGGGCTCCGCTACGGCGGGTCGGCCGAAGGGGCGTATACCGACCTCCGGAAGACGTACAATAACTACAAGTTCACCGCGAGCGTCAGCGACCGGTTCGCCGACGACCGGCTCGGCGTCCTGGTCCAGGGCAACATCGAGCAGAAGCAGCTCCCGTCGGATCACTTCAGCGGGAGCTACAGCCCCCCGACGTTCGGCTCCTCGACGGGGACCTGGTTCGTCAACACGAGCACGGCACAGCTCACGGACCTCACGCAGATCCGCCACCGGCTCGGAGGAAGCGCGATCGTCGATTACAGCACGGATCTCGTCGACATGAAGCTGTTCAACATGTACGACCAGAAACGGGACAGCACGATCACCCGCATCAACACGACGACGTTTTACAACAACTCGTTCGGCGCACAGGTCATCGTGAGCGACACGAAGACGGAGCAGGAGACGCACGCGCTCCAGGCGCTCTTCAAGCCCTGGGGGATCGAAATCCCCGTCTCGCTCGCCTACACCAAGTCGGACCAGCACCAGCCCGGGACGGAGGAATTCGATTTCTGGCAACAGTCCTCCCCCCGGATGCTCTCGCCGGCGCAGCTCATCTACGGCCAGCCGTCGGACCTGATCGCCGCGCTGGGCGTCATGGACCCTTCCGTATCGACGATGGCCACGCCGTATACCTCCAACGCCAACCTGGTCGACGAGGAGTATGACTGCAAGGCCGACGTGAAGGTCCCGTTTGCGCTCTCGGACGAGTTCTCGGGGACCCTCTCTGCCGGGGGGAAATACCACGGCGTGCGCCGCACGAGCGACGCCGACCGGATATTCTTCGACATCCAGACGGGAAACGAAATCGACAGGCAGAAGCTGATCAACGCCGTCCCCTGGCTGGGGGGCGCGAGCCCCTACAACCAGTACGGGATCGATGCAATCTACTTCGTCGACCCGGGGTACACGCGGACGTCCATACTCGGCTATCCGGTCGGACCGGGGTACGACGTCGACAAACTGACGTCCATGATGCACGCGATCTATGCCGCCTATGCCCCGCTCTTCTTTACGGACGGTCCGTCCTCGTTCAACCAGAACTACTCGGACAGGGAACACACCGACGCGGCGTACGTCATGGGGGAAATCGCGCTCGGGACCGCCCTGACAATCGTGCCGGGCGTGCGGTACCAGGACGAGGTCACGGACATTGCGGCGTACCATATCCAGCTCAACGGGTCAAACCAGAACGGCCTCGCCGGCCAGGCTCCCGTGCTCGCCCAGTCGCACAGGAACACCCCCGCATGGTATCCGTCGGTCAACGTCAAGTACAGGATCACGGAGGACATACAGGCCGTCGGGGCGGCGTACAGGAGCATGTCGCTCCCCAGCTTCGGGGAGATCTCCCCCCTGATCGAATACAACCTGGGGGGACCCGTGACGACGGGAAACCCCCTGCTCCGGCCGTCGAAAGCGTGGAACTTCGACCTCGGCGCATCGATCTCAGGCAACGACATCGGTCTCCTCACGGTCAACCTCTTCTACAAGGAGATCGCCGACCTGATCTACGCCATGCAGAACTTCTACCCGTTTTACCCCTACCCGATCGCCGGCGCCCCGACCGATATCTTCGACAGGCTCCCCGGTCCCGCCTCGGGATACTTTGACCGGTCGTGGGCCGCCGCGACGAACGGGCTCGCAATCTCGACCAGCATCCCGATGAACGACCCCGACCGCGCCTATCTGCGGGGGATCGAGCTTTCGTGGCAGACGCACCTCTGGTATCTCCCCGGCGTGCTCGGCGGTCTGGTCCTCGACCTGAACGCGTCCTATATGAGCTCGCGCCAGTTCTACCCGTCGTTTACTCTCGTGAAGGTGGGAGGGACGCCCATCAGGCCCGTGTACAACCTCGTGTACCAGACAGCCGCCTCACCGCTCCAGGATCAGCCGGCCGCAACGTACAACGCGATCATCGGGTGGGACTACCTGGGGTTCAGTTCGCGGTTTTCGCTGAGGTTCCAGCAGAGGACAGTGACCGGCATCGACACGCAGTACGGGCTGGAGAACGCGTATTACGGCAACGCGACGCTCGTGGATATCTCCCTGAAGCAAAAGGTGGTTGACGCGTTATCGGTGTTTGCCAGCGCGACGAACATCGGCGCGCATATCGACAATTACTATTTCTCACACCCGGGGTACGCGACGTACCCGGGCGGCGATCTCCCGACGAACAACGAGACGTACGGCTGGGCGGCCCACCTCGGGCTCACGTACGCGTACTAGGACGGCGCGCTCAGTACTGGTGGAATGCGTCAGAGACGAACCTGAGCACATCCGGGAGCGAAGCGCGCCAGTACGTCCACGTGTGCGCCCCTTCCCTGATCCGGAATTCGTGGGGAATCCCCTTCCGGAGCATGGCGTTGTGCACGAGACAGTTCCCCTCCGAGAGCCTGTCCTTGTCGCCGCAGTCGATGTACCAGCGGACGGCGTTCAGGAGCGAGTCCGGCATGTTCTCGACCAGCGAGAGGACGCTCTCCCGCTTGAAATACGCCTCCACCTGGGCGTCCGAAAGTCCCGTCGTGTCCGCCTCGCGAAAGCTCGAGAGGCTCCCCCTGGTATCTTCCAGGCGCAGGGGGCGGATCGACGCGCTCAGGGGACAGGCTGAGGAGAACATCTCGGGATGGTGGAGGGCGTACCGGAACGTCCCCCCTCCCCCCATGGAGAGCCCCGCGATCGCCCTGTAGCGTTTCTCGGCCCTGATCCTGTACGTCTTCTCGACCAGGGGAACGAATTCCTTGAAGAAAAAGTCTTCATAGAGCCACGTCCCCCTGATGGTGTTCGAGTACCCGCGGTGACCGGTGTTCGCGTCGGGCATCACGATCACCATCGGCGTTGCCGATCCGTCGGCGATGGCCCTGTCCGCAATGTGAAGGACCTCCCCGAACTGCACCCACCCGGTCTGGTCATCCCCGCTCCCGTGGAGGAGATAGAGGACCGGATAGCTCCGCGAGGACGTTGCATAATCGGGGGGGAGGTAGACGGCATAGGCGCGTTCGCCGCCGAGGATCGCGCTCTTCATCGTGCAATGGTCCAGGACGCTTCCTCCGTCGCCGCTCCATGCGGCAACGGGGAGCGCAATGATCAGCATTGCAGCCAAAGGGCCAGCGAGCGCCGGCCTCGCACTGAGTGTCATGACGGTGTGGTTTCCTTTTCTGTAAGGAGAATGCTCAACGGGACGCCTCGCGCGTGACATCAAACGCCCCTCCGAACGTCTCGACGCGGGCGCCGGTCGCGTTACCGGCCGCATCGGTGTGAAACGTCAGGAAAAAATAGAACCCCTTCACGAAGAAATCCCTCTCCGACGACGCCAGGAGAGGAAAGCGCGTGCTGTCGGGCGCAACCAGGACCAGGTGATCCCCCTCCCGGATGACGCTCGCCGCAGCCTGGGGGGAGAGCCTGTATGTGCCGGTCAGCGCATCGAGCCGGGAGCGCCCAAGCGCCACGACGGGACGCGCATAGACGGCCTGCAGGCCGCGGGCAAAGCCGACGGCCTTGCCGCCGGAATGGCCCATCCCCTCGACGACCGACGTCGCGAGCTCGAGCCCGGCATAGTGCCTGGCAGTCAGGGCGGCCAGGAAGCGCTCGTACTCCGTCATCGGGCCTTCAAGCTCTGCGCGTGCCATGTAGAGCTTCACGGGAAGCCGCGCGTGCGACTCCGCGTATTCCTTCTCGTATGAGAAGAGCACGCCGTTGTCCCACCCGGCCGCCGGGCTGGTCAGGATGTATTTTGCAAAGAGCGGCGTCTCGTGGAACATGGCGTAGAGCGTGAAGAGTCCCCCCAGCGACGTGCCCATGAGAGCCCGGTCGCCCGGAAGGACCCGGAAGCGGGACTGCACGAAGGGGATGATTTCCTCCTTGATGCACCGCAGGAAGAGGGGCGCATTCCCCGACTGCGGCATGGAGGCGACGCGCGTCGGCGTCAGGTCGCTCACGCGGAGGCTGTCATGGTTGAGCCCGGCACCGGCGCGCGAAATGCCGACGATGACGATCTCCGGCACGAACCCGTCGTAGTACTGCTCCCCGTACATCGCGCTGACCAGGGGGAAATCCCACTGGCCGTCGAGAAGGAAGAGCACGGGAAACGACCCCGCGCTGTCGCCGTAGTGCCGCGGGAGATTGACGTCGAGCGCATAGTCCGCGCCCGCAATCGCGGAGTGGAGCGTGAGCCGCTGCGTGCCGGGGATCTCCACCGGGGGGCCGATCGCGCCCGGCGCCTTCTCCTGCGCCGTGAGGCAGCATGCGCCGGCGGCGCAGAGTATCGCCAGAAACAGGATATGGTGTCGTCTCATCGCAGATCCTTGTCGGATGTGTGGAGAACCGGGGAGGAATGGACCCCCGCGGGGTCCTAGCGCGTCGGGCTCAGTCCCCCCCACGGGGTGAGCGCGTCGAGCGCGGGGAGGATTGCGCGCCTGAGCCTGAGGAAATCGAGCGCGCCAGTCTCCCGGTAGAGGACCTCACCCCGCGTGCCGAGGACGAGCGTGTAGGGGAGCGCGCCGCTCCACGACGTGTCGATGGCCCGCAGCATCGCGTACTTGTCCGTGCCGCCGAAGATCAGGTTGCGCATGGACGCGTGATGGCTCCGGAGAAACCTGAGGACCCCCTCACGCTCATCGGGGTACTGCGCGGCGATCGTGACCAGCGCGAAATCGCGCTGCCGGAACCGGAGATTCGTTTCCACGAGGCCGTCGAATTCCGCCACGCACGGCCCGCACCACGTCGCCCAGACGTTCACCACGCGCACCCGGTCGGACGGTCCCGAGCAGAGCGCGCGCAGCGCCGCACTGTCGGCGCTCTCCAGCGTGACGGGCTCGCTCCCGACCTTCGCGAGCCATTCCAGGTTTCCCGCCGCCTTGTCCGCCCA
>DATJAS010000037.1:0-26057 GCA_035516035.1 Bacteroidota bacterium
GTCCCGAAGGAAAAGGTGCTCGAGGACGGGTCCCGCGCCGTGTTCGACCCGCTGTCCGACAAGGAGCTGCGGTACCGGCAGCGCTACGTCGACCTGATTGCCAATCCCGGCGTGCGCGAGGTGTTCCGCCGCCGCGCGCGCATTATTGCCACGATCCGGCGGGTCTTCGACGAACGGGGATTCCTGGAGGTCGAGACCCCCGTGCTCCAGCCCCAGTACGGCGGGGCGTTCGCCCGTCCCTTCGTGACGCACCACAACGCGCTGGACATCGACCTCTACCTGCGGATTGCCGACGAGCTCTACCTGAAGCGGCTGATCGTCGGCGGGTACGACGGCGTGTACGAGATCGCGAAGGACTTCAGGAACGAGGGGATGGACCGGTCGCATAATCCCGAATTCACAATGCTGGAATTGTACGTCCCCTATCGCGACTACCGCTGGATGATGACGCTGGTGGAGGAGTTGATCGCGGCGGTGGCGCTCGCCCTCAACGGCTCGACCGCTGTCGCCTCGCCGCGCGGCACGATCGAGTTCGCGCCCCCCTGGAGGCGGGTCACGATGTTCGACGCGATCCGGGAACAGACCGGGGAGTCGCTCCGCGGGAAGCCCGTGGCGGAGCTCCGGCGCGTCGCGCGCGCGCTGCACGTCCCGCTGGAAGAGGGGGACGGCGCGGGCCGCATCATCGACGCCATCTTCGGGGAGAAGGTCGAGCCCCACCTGGTGCAGCCGACGTTCATCACGGATTACCCCCTGGAAATGTCCCCGCTGGCGAAGCGGCACCGCTCGGAGGAGGGGCTGGTGGAGCGGTTCGAGGCGATCTGCAACGGGCAGGAGCTCTGCAACGCGTTCACGGAGCTGAACGACCCGCTGGACCAGCGCGGGAGGTTCGAGGAGCAGATGAGGGCCAGGGAGCACGGGGAAGCCGAGGTGCAGCCGCTTGACGAAGATTACCTGCGCGCGCTCGAATACGGCATGCCCCCGACGGCGGGGCTGGGCATCGGGATCGACCGCCTGACGATGCTCTTGACAGGGGAGGAGTCGATCCGGGACGTGATCCTCTTCCCCCAGATGAAACCCGAGACCCGCTAGGGGAGGCGTGGACACGCACGAGGGGAGCGACCCGCCCTGCCGCACGAGCGTCATCGTCCCGACGCTGAACGAAGAAAAGCTCCTGGAACGGATGCTGCGGCAGTTCACGCCCGACCTGCAGCGCCGGTACGGCCTGGAGATCGTCGTGAGCGACGGGGGGAGCACGGACGCGACGCTCGCCATCGCGCGGGCGCTGGCCGGGACCGTCGTCGAAAACGCCGGCGCTGTCAAGCAGACGATCGCGATGGGACGGAATATCGGCGCCCGCCACGCCCGGGGGGAGGTGTTCGTGTTCCTGAACGCCGATACGCTCGTGGCGGACGCGGAGAAGTTCTTCGCGACCGTCGCGCGGGAGATCGCCGCGCCCGGCACGGCGGCGCTCACGTGCAGCGTGGAGGTCTATCCCTGGGAGCGGCGCGCGGCCGACAGGGCGTTCCACGGGTTCTACAACCGGTTCTTCGCCGCGATGAACGCGGTGGGGATGGGGATGGGGCGCGGCGAGTGCCACATTATGACGCGGGAGGTCTTCGCCCGCGCCGGCGGCTACGCCGACAGGATCGCGGCGGGAGAGGACTACGACATGTTCCGGCGGCTCGAGAAGGCCGGGAGCGTGAGATTCCTCCGCGAGCTGGTCGTGTACGAGTCGCCGCGCCGGTACCGGAAGTACGGCTACGCGTACGTCACCGTCTCCTGGTTCCTGAACTTCCTGGCGGTCTTTTTCCTCAAAAGGTCCATACTCTCGGAATGGAAACCCGTGCGGTGAGAAGAGGCGCCCCCGTGACGTCACGCACGCGGAGGGGGAACCGTGTTTGACTTTCAGGGTGTTATTGGATACACTATCAGGCATTTCATGCACGTTATAGGGAAGGGATTCATGAGGAAGCGCTTTTCGCTCGCGACGGTGACCATTGCGGTGGCGGTGAGTCTCTTCGCGGGCTCGATGCTCAACCAGCTGATCTCCGGGGACACGATCTACGATCAGCTGCACAAGCTCGGGGACGTCCTGAGCCTGACGGAGAAATACTACGTCGAAGACGTCGACACGGGGAAACTGACCGAGGCCGCCATCAACGGGATGCTCGGGCAGCTCGATCCCCATTCGGTCTATATCCCTTCCTCGGAGCTGCCGCGCGTCACGGAGGACTTCCAGGGGAGCTTCGAGGGGATCGGCATCGAGTACCAGGTGCTCGCCGACACGCTGCTGGTCGTCGCCCCCATCGCCGGGGGCCCGAGCGAGGCGCTCGGGATACAGTCCGGCGACAAGATCGTCCGCATCAATGACAGCACGGCGGTCGGGATCACGCAGGAGGGGGTGCAGAAGAAGCTCCGCGGGCCGAAGGGGAGCAGGGTGAAGGTCTCCATCGTCCGCGCCGGGATCCACGGGCTTCTCGATTTCGACATCACGCGTGACAAGATCCCCATCTACACCGTCGACGCGGCCTTCATGGTCGATCACCAGACCGGCTACATCAGCGTCAACAGGTTCGCCGCCAAGACGCACGACGAGTTCCTGGCCGCGATGACGAAGCTCTCCGGGGAGGGGATGAAGCGGCTGATCCTGGACCTCCGCTCCAATCCCGGCGGGTACCTCGAGCAGGCCTACAAGCTGGCCGACGAGATGATGCCCAGGGGGCGGCGGATCGTCTACACGAAGGGGCGAATGCCCGAGTTCAACGACGAGTACGTCTCCTCCGGGGCGGGGAAATTCAAGGACGTCACGCTGATCGTCCTTGTCAACGCCGGGTCGGCGTCGGCCAGCGAGATCGTCGCGGGCGCGGTGCAGGACTGGGACCGGGGGCTCATCATCGGCGAGACGACGTTCGGCAAGGGACTCGTCCAGCGGCAGTTCGACCTGAAGGACGGGTCGGCGGTGCGCCTGACGACCGCGCGCTACTACACGCCGAGCGGCAGGCTCATCCAGCGCCCCTGGGGGCACGACAAGGCGAAATACGCCCGCGCCGCGTACGAGCGGCAGGAGACCGAGGGAGAGAACGTCGAGCATGAAGAGGAGCGCGACTCGACGCGCCCGGTGTTCAAGACCATGGGGGGACGCGTGGTGTACGGGGGCGGGGGCATCACGCCCGACTACATCGTGAAGTCCGACCACCTGACCGAATACGCGGTCCAGCTGCGGAGCCGGAACGTCTTCCTGCAGTTCGCCGACACGTACCTCGACCGCCACGGCGCGGAGCTGAAGAAGGATTACGGGAAGGACGCCGCCCGTTTCGCCGGGGAGTTCGAGGTGACGCCCGCGATGCTCTCGGAGATCCAGGCGCTGGGCACGAAGGCGGGAGTGCCGTTCAAGCAGGACGAGGAGGAGAAGGACCTCCGGTTCATCAAGGCGTTCGCGAAGGCGTTCATCGCCCGGAGCCTCTGGGGGAACGAGGGCTCCTCCCGGGTCATGCTGCGCGAGGACAGCCAGTTCCGCAAGGCGATGGAGGTGTTTCCCGAGACGGAGAAAATCCTGAGCAACCTCTCGAGCCTGAAATGACCGCTCGCGGCAGGTTCGGCGCGCTGCTCCTGGCTTCGCTCGCGGCGGGCCTCCTCCGGTGTCCGGCCGCGCGCGCGCAGGGCGCGCCGCCCGACCACGCGTTCGTGGAGGGGGAAGAGCTGGTCTACAACGTCCGTTACGGGTTCATCGACCTGGGTCAGGTCCGGATCAGGATCGTCCGGGCGGACAGGACGGGGGGATCGCTTGTCTACGAGGGGAAGGCGTTCATCGATTCGTACAAGGTCCCGTTTGTCGATCTCCACGCGATCTTCGAGAGCAGGATCGACAGCGGGATGTTCTCGCGGGAGTTCGTCGGCCGGCAGAAGGACAACGGGCAGTGGGACGTCGCGCGCTACGCGTTCGACTATCCCGGCGGGCGCGTCCTCATCACCACGGGGCAGAACGACACGCTGATCGCGAAGCGGGACACGCTCCAGATCGCGGGTCCCTACCAGGACGGCCTGTCGCTCTTCTACTACGCGCGCACGCGGCTCTTCTCCGCCGCCAGGGTCAACGTCCCCACGCTCATCAAGGAGCAGAAAGTCAACACCACCATCGACTTCGTCGATGAGCACGCCTCGGTGGACCTGGACGCGGTCGACTACCCCGTGGACGTGGTCCGCTTCGAGGGGAACATGGACTTCGTGGGGATCTTCGGGCTGACGGGGGCGTTCGAGGGATGGTTCTCGAACGACGACGCGCGGGTGCCGATCCAGGCCAAGATGAAGGTCCTGATCGGCAGCGTGACGGTCGAGCTCATGAAATGGACCCGCCCGGGATGGAACCCGCCGCGGGCAAAGGGGTGACCGCGGGGCCGCACGGCGCGCCCCGCGTTCCAGACGGAGCACACCCATGAGGATCAAATTCTGGGGCACACGAGGATCCCTCCCGACGCCCGGCAAGGACACGGTGCGCTACGGCGGGAACACTCCCTGCATCGAGGTCCGCCTCCACAGGGACAACCTCGTCGTCTTCGACGCCGGCACGGGCATCCGCGGCCTGGGCGACGCGCTCATCGCGACGGGGGAATCGGTGAAGGCGTTCCTGGCCATCAGCCACCCCCACTGGGACCACATCCACGGGTTTCCCTTCTTCAAGCCTCTCTACATCTCGGGGAACGAGTTCACCATCATCGGCGCGCAGTCGCGGAACCTCAAGCTCCGCCAGATGATTTCCGACCAGATGGACAAGGTCTACTTCCCCATCCAGCTCAACGAGCTGAAAGCCAAGATCAAGTTCCACCCCGTGCGCGAGGAGACGATCCCGATCTTCGACGCGACGCTCTCGTCGATCTTCGTCAACCATCCCGCGTTCGCGCTCGGCTACCGGCTGAACGTGGGGGGGAAGTCGCTCGTCTACATCAGCGACAACGAGCCGTTCGACAGGGAGGTCGCCCGCTCGGTGAAGAACGTCGAGAAGACGATCGTCGAAAAGTACATGGCCGTCAAGGGAGACCCGAACCAGCGGGTGTTCGACTTCGCGCGCGGCGCCGACATCCTGATCCACGACACGACGTACACGCCGGAGGAATACGTCAACCACGTCGGCTGGGGGCACTCGCACTACCTCTTCTCGCTGAAGATCGCCGACGAGGCGGCCGTCCGCCGCCTGGTGCTCTTCCACCACGAGCAGTCGCACAACGACGACAAGGTGGACGAGATCCTGGGGAAGTGCCTGAGGGAAATCCGCAACCGCAACTACCGGTTCGAGTGCATCGCCGCCGCGGAGGGGATGGAGCTGGAATGGTGAACGCTTGACAATCGCTCCCCCGCTCCCTATATTCACCCCAACGGAGCAGACAACGCACTTGCACGGAGGGATGGGAAACGGTATCGGCGGTCCGGCGCCGCGGCGCGCCGGCCGCCGCTCAACTCAGCAAGCCCCGGTCAGCGGATCTCCGCGCGCAGCGGAGAGCCGGCCGGGGCTTTCGCGTACTCCCCCGCGCGCAGTGATCACCCGACATTCCTGAGGCGCCCGCATGGCCACAGTGTTCACCCCCTCCGCGATCCGCAGGCTCGAGGCGCTCTTCGGCGTCCGGGCGACGAGCGCGGGTTCGAGCCACCGGTTTGAGATCACCGCCGCGGACGGGCGCGGCGGGACGCCGCGGCGGCTGGCGCTCGAGATCTACGGCGACATCCGGATCGGCAGGAAGCGGGGGAACCTCGTCTCGGTGTACACGGAAGCGGCGCACCTCCAGCTCCACTTCTGCTCCGGGTTCGTCCTGAGCGAGGACCTGGGGGAGGCGACGTTCGTCGGGGAATACCGGGGGAAGCTCTCCGGGCTGATCGTGGAGAAGACCGCCGGGTGCACGCTCTTTGCGAACGTGGACCGCGAGATCCTCTCGGGCGATTTCACGCAGCTCTCCCCGGAGGTCATGCTCTCCGGCGTGGCGCTGTCGCTGACGGAGCCCGTCCTGGAGGGAGAGAAGAAGGCGCCCCGCCGGCGGCGCACCGGGGCCCGGCGCACGAAAGCGGACGCCAGGACATGATACGGGTGGAGGTCTTCAACGCCCACCGGCGGCGGATCCGCCGCCGCGCAGTGACGGCCGCGGTGCGGCGCGTCGCGCGCGGCGAACGGCGGCGCCGGGGAGCGTTCAGCGTGGTCTTCCAGGGAGACCGCGCCACGGCGGCGATGAACCGGCGGTACCTGGGCCACGCCGGGAGCACCGACGTCATCAGCTTCTCGCTGGGCGAGGGGACGGCCGTCGAAGGGGAGGTGTACGTGAACCTGGACCGCGCCCGCGCGCAGGCGCGCGCGTACCGGGTGGGGTTCGGCGAGGAGGTGTGCCGCCTGGTGGTGCACGGCACGCTCCATCTCCTGGGAGAGGACGACAGGACCGCGGCGGCCCGGCGCCGCATGAAGCGGAAGGAGGACGCCTACGTCGCCCTCCTGGCCCGCGCCGGCACAGGCAGGTGGGTATGAAGGAAAAAGTCGTCGAGCTCCTCATTTATATCATGTCCGAGATTCAGGACAACAAGCGGATCAGCGACATCGACCTGCTTGACCTGAAGACGCGGGGCTACACCCAGTCGGAAATCAGCGCGGCGTTCAGCTGGATCTACGAAAACAGCGATCTGAGCGGACAGCGCCCCTCGCCGGCGGGCCGCCCCGCCCCCGGATCCCGGCGCGTGCTGCACGACGCCGAGAAGGCCGCCCTCTCTACGGAGAGCCAGGGGTACCTCATCCAGTTGCGGGAGCTGGGACTCCTGGACGACGGGAGTTTTGAGACGGTCATCGAACGGGCGATGATGGCCGGGTACGAGAAGCTATCGCTCACGGACCTGCGGGAGATCGTCGCCTCGGTGCTCTTCGCCCGGGGAGGGGACGACGCCGCGGGAAACAGGTTTATGCTCAACAGCGGAGATACGATACACTGATGGCCACCAGAAGGAAAGCGGCGGGAGAAGTGACTGAGGGAGGGACCCGGGGCGTCCGGGTCCCGGGCACGAAGGGGCGGCGCCGCGTGGCGGCCTCCGTGGATACTGCGGGGAAGTCGCTGATCATCGTCGAATCGCCGGCAAAGGCGAAGACGATCAACAAGTACCTGGGGAAGGACTTCGTCGTCGAGGCCTCCGTCGGCCACATCAAGAACCTCCCCAAGAGCAAACTGGGGATCGACGTCGACAACGGGTTCCGTCCCGAGTACGAGACGATCAAGGGAAAGGACGACGTGATCGCCAGGCTCCGGTCGCACGCGAAGAGCGCGAACGCCGTCTACCTGGCCACCGACCCGGACCGGGAAGGGGAGGCGATCGCCTGGCACATCGCCCGGGAGATCGAGCCGGACAACGAGCGGGTCTTCCGCGTGATGTTCAACGAGATCACCGAGCGCGGGATCACCGACGCGATGCAGCACCCGACGAAAGTGGACCAGAACCTGGTGGATTCCCAGCAGGCCCGCCGCGCCATGGACCGCCTGGTGGGGTACAAGGTCTCCCCCTTCGTCTGGAAGACGGTGTTCTACGGCCTCTCCGCCGGAAGGGTCCAGTCCGTGGCCGTCCGCCTGATCTGCGAGCGGGAGGAGGCGATCGGCTCGTTTGTGCCCGAGGAATACTGGTCGATCGTCGGCGAGTTCGTCACTGCCGCGCAGGAACCCTTCTTCGCCAAGCTGTTCAAGGTGGCCGGGGGGGATCCCGCGATCGGCAACGCGACCACCGCCGAGGGATACGTCGCCGACATCCGGAAGCAGGAGTTTGCCGTCAGCGACATCCAGAAGAAGCCGGTCCGGCGCAACCCCGGCGCCCCGTTCATCACGAGCACGCTCCAGCAGGAATCCGCCCGCCGCCTCCGCTTCCACGCGAAGCGGACGATGATGCTCGCGCAGAAGCTCTACGAGGGGATCGAGCTGGGGGAGGAGGGGCGCGTGGGACTCATCACGTACATGCGCACGGATTCCACCAGGCTCTCCGACGACGCGGTGAACGACGTCCGCCGGTACATCTACGAGAACTACGGGAAAGACTACCTGCCGGCGGAGCCCCGGCAGTTCAAGAAGGGGAAATCCTCGCAGGACGCGCACGAAGCGATCCGCCCCACCTCGATGCTCCACACGCCGAAGGCGGTCCGGAAGTACCTCGACAAGGAGATGTTCGACCTCTACGAGCTGATCTGGAACCGGTTCGTGGCGTGCCAGATGAGCGCGGCCGTTTTCGAGCAGACGACCGTCGACATCGCGGGGGGCGACTACCTCTTCCGCGCGACGGACACGCTCCCCCAGTTCAGGGGGTTCCTGCAGGTGTACGACGACGTCGCCGAGGAGGTGGAGAAGGCCGGGGAGGACGAGGATCCCGTCTCCAGGCTCCCTGCGGGGCTCCGCGCGGGGGACAGGGCGACGCTCCGGAACGTGGTCCCGCACCAGCATTTCACAAAGCCGCCGGCCCGCTTCACCGAGAGCACGCTGGTCAAGGAGCTCGAAGCGCTGGGGATCGGGCGGCCGAGCACGTACGCGCTGATCGTGGATACCATTCAGGCGCGCAAGTACGTCGAACAGCGGGAGCGCCGGCTCTACCCGACGGACCTGGGGATCGCCGTGAACCGCATCCTGGTGCAGAACTTTCCCCACCTCTTCAACGTCGAATTCACGGCGCGGATGGAGGAGGAGCTCGACACGATCGCCTCCGGGAAGGACACGTACCACACCGTGATGGAGGAATTCTACAGGCCCTTCATCAGCGACCTGGAAGGCGTCGACAGGAACAGCGCCGCCATCAAGAAATCGCTGCAGGAGCCGACGGACGAGAAGTGCGACCTGTGCGGCAAGCCGATGATCATCAAGTGGGGAAGGAACGGGCGGTTCATGGCCTGCAGCGGGTACCCCGCGTGCAAGAACACGCGGCCCCTGCCGCACGAGGCCGCGCTGACCGCGCAGGCGGCGGGCATCAAGTGCGACCTCTGCGGCGGCGACATGGTCGTCAAGGGGGGGCGGTTCGGGGCGTTTCTCGGCTGCTCGAACTACCCGGCGTGCAAGAACACCCGGCCCCTCTCCATCGGCGTGAAGTGCCCGAAGTGCACGACGGGGGACGTGATCGAGCGGAAGACCAAGCGCAAGCGCGTGTTTTACGGCTGCTCGCGCTACCCGGACTGCGATTTTGCGTCGTGGGACAAGCCGGTTGCGCGCGTGTGCGACACGTGCGGCAACCCGTACATGGTGGAGAAATACAACCAGTCCCGGGGGGAATACCTCATGTGCCCCGCCTGCAAGGCGGAGGTCGCCCGCGAGCAGGTCCGTCAGGCGGCAGGCTGATTTCCCTCCCCTCATGAGGAAGGAGACGCCGGCCCCCGGAGCAGCACCCATGCAGACGCACGCACGCGAATTCCTGCATCACCTGGGCGCCGTGCGCAACTACTCCGCGCACACGGTGGCGGCGTACCGCCACGACCTGGATGAGTTCATCGCCTTCTGCGACGCCGCCGGCATTCCCGGTCCCGGCGGCGTGTCGCGGCGCGACGTGCGCGCGTTTCTCGCCGCGCTCCACGACCGGGGCCGCGCCCCGAGGAGCATCGCCCGCGCGCTCGCCTGTCTCAAGTCATTTTTCGGCTACCTCCGCAAGTCGGGCGCCGTCGCCGCCAGTCCCGCCGCCACCGTGGCGTCGCCGAGACTCGACCGCCGCCTTCCCCGCACGCTGGCCGAGGAGAGCGTCCGCCGCCTCATGGCGCAGCCGGACCTCTCGGCGCCGGAAGGGCTGCGCGACCGCGCGATCCTCGAAGTCCTCTACGGCGCGGGCCTCCGGCTTTCCGAGATGATCGCCCTGTGCCCGGCGGACGTCGATTTTCCCGGCGGGACGCTCAAGGTGACCGGCAAAGGGAGCAAGCAGCGGATCGTCCCGCTCGGCCGCGAAGCCGCGAGCGCACTTGGCGCGTGGCTCGCCGCCCGGCCTCACATGGCGGCACGGGGCGAAGGAGTGCCAAACGTGTTTCTCTCCGCCCGGGGGCGGGCGATGAGCCCCAAGGGAGTCAACCGCCTGATGAACAGGTACATCGCCCTGGTGTCGGAGATCGAGCAGCGCTCGCCCCACGTGCTCCGGCATACGTTTGCGACGCACCTGCTCGACAGGGGGGCGGACCTGCGGGCGGTGAAGGAGCTGCTCGGACACGAAAGCCTCTCCACCACGCAGGTGTACACGCACGTCAGCATGGGGCACCTCCGGAAGGTGTATGCCCAGGCACATCCCCGAGCGTCATGAGCTCCGTGATCCTTTCACAGAGGAGGAATTCCATGAACGTTAAATTTACCGCGCGCAAGTTCCGGGCGCACCCCGACATCCGGGAGCACGCCGTGGAGACCGTCAGGAAGCTGGACCGCTTTTACGACGGCATCGTCACCGCTGACATCATCCTGAGCTACGAACGGGCGACCAAGAGCGTCAAGATGGCCGAGATCAACCTCCACGTCCACGGCGCCGTGCTCTCCGCGCGCGAGCGCTCGGAGGATTTCATCAAGTCGATCGACGCCACGGGGGAAAAGCTGGCGATGCAGCTCGCGAAGTACAAGACAAAACTGCGCTCGAAAGAGAAGGGAAAAGTCAGGGAGATCACACAGAAGGCGTGACCGCCGGGGCCGACCACCGATGAAAAGCGATCGCACGCGCGAAACGCGCAAGAAGAACATCACCGTCGGCTTCCTCTACGAGCAGACGCACGAGCGCTTCAGGCTCAAGCAGCTCAACGGGGAGGCGGGGTTCGACAACCAGATCAGCGACAGGAACCTGAACAGGCCCGGGCTGGCGCTCGCCGGGTACGTGGAGCTCTTCACGTACGACCGCGTCCAGCTCATGGGCAACACCGAGATCCGGTACCTCAATTCGCTCCCGCCGCCGCAGCGCACCGCGTCGTTCACGTCGCTCCTGGAGTTCAGGATCCCGTGCATCATCCTCACCAACGGCAACCTGATCGGGGACGCCCTCCTGCAGGCCGCCGCCGCGAAGAACATCCCCGTCTTCGGCACGCCGTTCGAGACGACCAAGATCTCCTATTTCCTGGCGGACTTCCTCGACGACCAGTTCGCCCCGCAGATCGTCGTCCACGGCTCGCTCGTCGACGTCTACGGCGTCGGCGTCCTCCTGACCGGGCGGTCCGGCATCGGCAAGAGCGAGATCGCGCTCGACCTGATCGAGCGGGGACACCGGCTCGTCGCCGACGACGTGGTCATGGTGACGCGCAAGGGGGAGGGAATACTGATCGGGGCAGGGACGGACCTCGTGAAGCACTTCATGGAGATCCGGGGGCTGG
Source organism: Bacteroidota bacterium (assembly GCA_035516035.1). Lineage (GTDB taxonomy): Bacteria > Bacteroidota > Ignavibacteria > UBA10030 > UBA6906 > Fen-1273. The sequence goes on from DATJAS010000037.1 coordinate 11,309, forward strand.
GACTCATCGACGTGCGGAGCATGTTCGGCATCAGGGCGATCAGGTACCAGAAGCGCGTCGAGATCGTCGTGGAACTCGAGGAATGGAAGCCGGACAAGGATTACACCAGGACCGGCCTCGACGACACGACGATGACGCTCCTCGAGGTGGATATCCCGCTCGTCAAGCTCCCGATATTCCCGGGAAAGAATGTCACCGTCATAACCGAAGTGATCTCCCTCAATTACCTGCTCAGGCACTACGGGTATGACGCGGCACGCGAGTTTTCCAAGCGCCTGGAGGGGGTGATCGGGCAGAAGAAGAGGGGGAGCAGGGCGATCAACTACTTCGAGCACGATTTCGAGTGATGGGGGACAAAAAAAGGCGCCCGCCCCGAAGAAATCGCTTGACATCACATCCATAATTCTCTATACTTCCCCCGTATTTTGCGAATATTCCGTCGCGGAAGGGAGTACTGTCTCTGCGACATGCGACGGCGTGTGCGTGCCGGCAGTAGTGCGCTTTAGACAGAAACCAGAGGTGTTGACCATGCTGCGCCATACGAAATTTTACATGTTCTCGCACAGGTCGCTCGACCTGAAGGAAGTCCGTCATTTCAAGTCAAAGATCGTCGCCTCCGGCGCCGTCGTCTGTGCCGGCATACTCGGGGCGCTCCTGGTGCTCAACCACGTCGGCGGGGACGTGCTCGGACTCGGCATCGACAGGATGTCGATGCTGAGCGCGGAGAACAGGATCCTCAAGGAGCAGATCCGGCAGCTCGGGGAGAAGATGGCGGGGGTGCAGAAGTCGCTCGAGAGGCTCTCCGACAGGGACAACGAGGTCCGGACCGCCGTCGACCTGACCAGGATCGACGACGACACGCGCTCGGCGGCCATCGGCGGGTCGGTGCCTCCCGCCGTGAACGCGTTCCTCTCGGGCGAAGCCCGCGAGGTGCTCACGGGGGCAAGCTCGCTCCTCGACAAGCTCGAACGGGAGGTCAAGCTCCAGCAGGCGAGCTACGAAGAGATCACGCGCCGCATGGAATACAACAAGGGACTCTTCGCGCACATTCCCGCCATCAAGCCGATGGCCGGGCCCTACTCCATCAACAGCTTCGGGATGCGCATCCATCCCGTGCTCCACGTCTACAAGATGCACGAGGGGATCGACATCGTCGGCGACGTGGGAACGAATGTCTACGCCGCGGGGGACGGCGTCGTCCACTTCGCCGGGCGGACGATGGGGGGCTACGGCATGGCCGTCGAGATCAACCACGGGTACGGCTACGCGTCGCTCTACGCGCACCTCAGCCGGACGCTGGTGCGCGAGGGACAGACGGTGCACAGAGGGGAACTCATCGCGAAAAGCGGACGTTCTGGGTTAGTGAGCGGCCCGCATCTCCATTATGAAGTCCGGTACCTGGGGCGGAAGCAGAACCCGGTCGACTATTTCTTCGACGACATCGACGCCGCGCGGTACCGCTCGCAACTGGTCAGTACCATGACTGGACGAGGTGATAATTGATCTGGACAATGGAGCTCGCGTCCTACCTGGATGACGCTCCGTGGCCCGCCACTAAAGAAGAGCTAGTCGATTTCGCCATCAGGACCGGTGCTCCGGTGGAAGTGGTCGAGAACCTGCAGGAGCTTGAAGACAGCGAGGAACCGTACGAGAGCATGGAGGAGATCTGGCCGGACTACCCGACGGGGGAGGACTTTTTTTTCGAGGACGAGGGGGAGTACTGACCCGCGGCGCCGCGCGTTGACTCTCCGTCACGGTTTGCGTATCTTACGTGCCCCGCCGAAGGCGGGGCTTTTTTGTCACTGTCGCGCATTGTGAACTCCGACTCCCCGCCCCCCCCGAATCTCCGTTCGCATGCGCGCCCTGCCGGGCGCCGGCGGTACTGGCTTCTCGCGGCGGCGCTCCCGGGCCTCCTGGCCCCCGCCGTCGCGCAGACCCCTCCCTCCCCCGCCCGCTACGAAATCGCACGGCTGGCCTTCGAGGGAAACGCCGCGCTCTCCGCGAACGAGCTCCAGGCCCAGATGGTCACGCGGGAGACGCCGGGGTTTCTCAACCGGTTCCTCCACAACACGATCAGCGAGAAGCTCGGCCGCCGCAACGAGTACCTTGACCTCCCGACGCTGGGAGCCGACCTGCACCGCCTGCGCACCTACTACGAGAACAGGGGGTTCTTCAACGCGGCGATCGACACGCAGCTCGCCTACCGCAGGGACGACGCCGAGGTCGACGTCACGATCAGGATCGCCGAAGGCTACCGCGCCCTGATCGACACGCTCACCTACCTCGGCATCGTGAACGCCCCGGGGACGATCTGGACGGAGATCCTGGCGTCCCCCCGGATCGCGGTCGGGGATCCCTACAACGCCCAGCTCCTGGAGGAGGAGGTGGTGCGCGTCCTGGAGATCCTGGCGAACACCGGCTACCCGAACGCGCGCTACCTGCGCGACAGCTCGCGCGCGGTCCGCTACGCGAGCACCGGCAACTGCAGCGTGCGCCTCCGGTTCGACCTGGGGAAGGTCTACTACTTCGGCGGCGTGGCCATCCGCCAGGAGGTCGACTCGTCGCGCGCGGGCGCCGCGCGCGCCGACATCACCGACGACATCATCCTCCAGCAGCTCACGTACACCCCGGGCAAGCGGTTCAGCATCGAGGACAGCGCCGCGAGCGCGAGCAACCTGAACAGGCTGGGAATCTTCGACCTCCGGGGGATGGACATGATCGTGCCGCGGCGGGGCGACACCGCGGTGACAGTCCCGACGCTCATCAGCCTGCGCCCCAAGGACAGGCATGAGCTGGGTCCCGAGCTGATCGTGAGCGACGAGAACGGCGCGCTGAACCTCGGCGCGGGACTCGGCTACACGCAGCGGAACTTCTACGGCGGCGCGCGCCTGTTCACCACGCGGCTCCGGTTCAGGACGCAGACGCTGAGCGAAGCGCCCCACTTCTTCGATCTCAACGACACGAAGGCGGTGTCGAACCTCGACCTCACGGCGGAGCTGGTGCAGCCGTACGTGTTCAGCAACCGCGTCAAGGGCTCCTGGTCGTTTTCGTACATCCTGGACAAGGAGGTCCCGTACCTCCAGAACATCATCAGGAACAAATTCGGCTTCACCAGCAAGTTCACGGAAACCACCAACGGCTTCCTGGACTGGACGCTGGAGACCATCAGCTCGCGCAAGAACGACGCGTTCGTCATCACCCCCGGCACGACCCCGCAGGTCCAGCAGGAGATCCTCCTCCTGCAGAAGGAGCAGTTCAACTCCATCCTCTCCTTCACGATCCAGCGGGACGTCACCAACGACCTCTTTTCCCCCTCCGAGGGGTCGATCACTTCGGCGGAGTTCGACGAGGCAGGGCTCTTCCCGCTCCTCCTCCAGGGTGTCTTCCCGAGCCTCCCGATCTCCCAGTTCTACCGCGTGATCCTGATCGGCAGGTGGTACACGGAGGCGGTGCCGCACAGGTTCGCGATACTCGCATTCAAGCTCAAGGGGGGGATCGAGGACAAGTACGGCGGCGCCAGGTCGGACTCCAACGTCGGCATCCCGCAGACCCACCGGTTCTACGCGGGAGGGGGGAACAGCATCCGGGGATGGAACTCGCGCGACCTGATCGCGGAGACGAACCAGCCGCTCGGGGGACAGCTCGGCGGGAACCTGGACCTGGAATCGAGCCTGGAGCTGCGGACGAACGTCTTCCAGGGGCTCCACGACGGGTTCCTCGACAAGGTATGGCTCGTGGAGTTTGTCGACGCCGGGAACGTGTGGGGGGAGGTGCGGGATCTCAGCCTGGGGAGCGTCGCGATCGCCGCCGGCATCGGCCTCCGGTACGATACGTTTTTCGGCCCCTTCCGCATCGACTGGGGGTTCCGCGTGTACGATCCGGGCGGGACGCCGGGCCAGCGGTGGATCACGCAGCGGCAGCTCTTCGGAGGGACGTTCAAGCAGGCGATATTTCATTTCGGCATCGGCAATGCATTCTGATCCCGCACCTGTGGTCTGGCCCCGCGTCATCGGGCAGCGGCGCGTCAAGGCGGCCCTGCTCGCCGCTCGCCGGAGCGGCCGGCTCGCCCACGCCTATCTCTTCTACGGCGAAGAGGGTGTGGGGAAGGATGCCATGGCCCTCGAGCTGGCGCGCGTGATCCGGTGCGAACGGGGGGAGGATGAAGCCTGCGATGCGTGCCCCTCCTGCGCGCGGATGGCCACGCTCCAGCACCCGGACGTGCGCCTGATCGTCCCCCTTCCCCGCGGGGGCCAGGAGAAGGACGACGACGATCCCATGGCCCGCCTGAGCGAGGCCGACGTGCGGGTCGTCCGCGAGCAATTCGCGCTCAAGGCGGCGGATCCCTACCACCGGCTCCAGATCCCGCGGGCCAACGTCATCAAGATCAACAGCATCAGGGAAATCCGGCGCGAGTCCTCGTTTGCCACGACCGACCGGAAGCGCCGGGTGTTCGTGATCTCGGGCGCGGACGCCATGAACGATGCCGCCGCAAACACGCTCCTCAAGACGCTGGAGGAGCCCCCCGGGGAGACGATGCTGATACTGACCACGGCGCACAGGGATGCGCTCCTGCCGACGATACTCTCCAGGTGCCAGAACGTCCGGTTCGATCCCCTGTCGGAGGAAGAGATCCTCCGCGCGCTCGTCGCGCGCGGGCGCGCGACGGAGGAACAGGCGCCCCTCCTGGCGAGGCTCGCGGGGGGGAGTTTCACGCGCGCGCTGGAGCTTGCCGGCGGAGACGTCGCCGCGCACCGGGCGGACGTCGTCGATTTTGTGCGGAAGGCGATCGGCGGGAAGACGCTCGAGCTGATCGAGCTCGTCGAGCGGATGGCGGAGACGAAGGACCGTGACGTCCACACCCGCTTCCTGACGCTCATGCTCTTCTGGTTCCGCGACGCCATGGTGCTCCGCTACGGGGCGCCGATCGTGAACGTCGACCAGGCCGCGGAGCTGAAGAGCTTCGTCGCCCGGTTCCCCGGCGCGGACCTGGTGCGCGCGCTCATGGATGTGGAGGACGCGATTTCGCTTGTGGACCGATATACATATATTAAGCTCGTCCTTGCGCAGCTCGCCGTCCGCCTCCGGGCGGCGATCCTCGGCGCGCCCGCCGAAGGCGCGGGGCGCCCCAGGGGCATGACAGGCACGGCATGAACGACGGACGACGGGTACTGATCACGGCGGCGCTACCCTACGCGAACGCCCCCATCCACCTCGGACACCTGGCGGGAGCCTACCTCCCGGCGGACATCTACGCCCGCTTCCAGCGCCTCCGGGGGCGCGACGTCCTCTTCATCTGCGGGTCGGACGAGCACGGGGTGGCGATCACGCTTGCGGCGGAGGGGGGGGGAACGACCCCCCAGGCGATCGTGGACCGCTACCACGCGATGAACCGCGAGGCGTTCGAGCGTTTCGGCATGTCGTTCGACAATTATTCCCGCACGAGCCTCCCGCTCCACCATGAGACCGCGCTCGAGTTCCTCCTCGAATTCCGGCGCCGGGGGGTGCTCCGCGAGAAGAACGAGCGGCAGCTCTACGATGCCCGCGCCGGCATGTTCCTCCCCGACAGGTACGTGGAGGGGACATGCCCGGTCTGCGGCAACCCCGACGCCCGGGGGGACCAGTGCGAGCGCTGCGGGACGTTCCTGGATCCCCTGCAGCTCGTCAACCCGAAGAGCAAGATCACCGGGGAGACGCCCGTCGTCCGGGAGACCACGCACCTCTACTTCCCGCTGGGCGATTACCAGGCGCGCCTGGAGGCCTACGTCCGGGCGCAGGATGAGCGTGAGGGTTGGAAGGAGAACGTCCTCCAGTATTGCAGGGGATGGTTCAGGGAAGGGCTGCAGGACAGGGCCGTGACGCGCGACCTGGCCTGGGGTGTGAAGATCCCGCTCCCCGGCTACGAGAAGAAAGTGATCTACGTCTGGTTCGACGCCGTGCTGGGATACATCTCTGCGACGAAGGAATGGGCGGCCCGGCGGGGGACCCCCGAGGCGTGGCGGGAGTACTGGCAGCGTGCCGACACGCGCTACGTGGCGTTTATCGGCAAGGACAACGTCGTGTTCCACACCATCGTCTTCCCCGCGATGCTCATGGCATGGAACGACGGCGGGAAGGACCAGTACGTGCTCCCGGCCAACGTGCCGGCGAACGAATTCCTGAACTACAAGGGTCAGAAATTCTCCAAGAGCCGTGGGTGGGGGATCGACCTGCAGGACTACATCGCGAAATTCCCCGTGGACCCGCTCCGGTACTACCTGGCGGTCAGCCTCCCGGAGTACCGGGACGCGGATTTCACATGGAAGGACTTCCAGGCGAGAAACAACAACGAGCTGGCCGACATACTGGGCAACTTCGTCAACCGGACGCTCGCCTTCGCCGGCCGGACGTTCGGGGGGGCGGTTCCCCCCCGCGGCGCCACGGGCGCGACGGACGCCGCCATGCTCGATCTCCTGGCGCGGACCTCCGGCGCGGCCGCGGACTGCTACGAGCGGTTCCGCTTCCGCGACGGGCTCATGGAAGTCATGAACCTCGCCAGGGGGGCGAACAAGTATTTCAACGACAGCGAGCCGTGGAAGACCGCGAAATCCGACCCCGCGCGCTGTGCGACGGCGATCAACATCTGCATCCAGGTCGTTCGCGCGCTGGCCGTGCTGATGAGCCCGGTCATTCCCTCCTCGAGCAGGAGAATCTGGGGGATGCTGGGCCTGGAAGGGGAGCCGGCGGCGGGTTCCTGGGATTCGGCGGGAGAGCCGGCCCTCGGGGACGGTCACCGGCTCGGGAAGGCGGAGATTCTCTTCACAAAAATCGAGGACGACATGATTGCGGCTGTTGACGGGACTGCCGGGGAGGCGGCGCCGGCAGGCGGTACGACATCAGGCGGAGCACCCGCAGGCGGCGCACCAGCAGGTGGCGCACCCGCGGGCGGCGCATCTGCGGGAGGGCCCGCAGGAACGATCACGATCGACGACGTGCGCCGCCTGGACCTGCGGATCGGGAAAGTCCTCAGCGCGGAGCCCGTGGCGAAATCGGAGAAATTGCTGAAGCTCCAGGTGGAGATCGGCGGCGAGACGCGGCAGATCGTGGCCGGGATCGCCCGGCACTACCGTCCGGAGGAGATCACGGGGAAACTCGTCGTGGTCGTGGCCAACCTTCTCCCCGCCGTGCTGATGAAGGAAGAGTCGCGCGGAATGCTGCTGGCAGCCTCCGACGCGGAAGGACGCCTGGTGATCGTCGCGCCGGAATCCCCAGTCGCCACCGGCGCGCATGTGAAATAACCGGGATCCCGAGCGCATGTTCATTGACACGCACGCGCACCTGACGTCGCGCGAGTTCGACGCCGACAGGAGCGACGTCATCACGCGGGCCCGCGACGCGGGCGTCACCCGGATCGTCAATCCCGCGACCACGCTCGACGACAGCCGCCGCGCCGTGGAGCTCGCGGCGGCCGAAGAGGGGGTGTACGCCTGCGTGGGCATGCATCCGCACGAGGCGACCGGCGCCGGGGACGACGTGCTCCGCGCGATCGAGGATCTCTGCCGCGAGCGGAAGGTGGTTGCGATAGGCGAGATCGGGCTCGACTTTCACTACGACTTCGCGCCGAGGGACGACCAGGAGCGCGTCTTTGCCGCGCAGCTCGGCATCGCCGCGCGCAACAACCTCCCCGTCGTCATCCACATGCGCGATGCGACGGAGGAGACGGTCCGGCTGGTCCGCGATGCGGTGACGGCGTACCCCCTCTGGAGGAGCGGCGCTGCGACGCCGCACGGGAGATTCCCCGCGCCGAAGGGGGTGTTCCACTGTTTCCCCGGCACGCCGCAGCTGGCCTGGGAGCTTATCGGCCTCGGGTTCGCCGTCTCGCTTCCGGGCATCGTGACGTTCAAAAAGGCCGGCGCCGCGCTCGATGTCGCCCGCGATGTCTCGCCGGAACACCTGCTCCTGGAAACCGACAGCCCGTACCTCGCTCCAGTCCCGCACCGGGGAACGCGGAACGAGCCGGCCTACCTGCCGCTCGTCGCCCGGGCGATCGCGGACGCGCAGCACCTCTCCGTCGAGGACATCGCACGCACCACCGCGTACGGGGCATACACGATGTTCGGGATCGGGTCGCCCGGCAAGCCGGCGATCGTCTACTCGCTCAAGAACTCGCTCTACATTAACCTGACGATACGCTGCAACGCCGACTGCGTCTTCTGCGACAGGAAGGGGGACGCGGTCATCAAGGGGCACAATCTCCGGATCGAGCGTGAGCCGGAGGCTGCCGAGGTGATCGCGGCGATCGGGGACGCCGCGCGGTACGACGAAATCGTCTTCTGCGGCTACGGCGAGCCGACGATCCGCCTGGAGGCGCTGAAGGAAGTCGCCGCCTGGGTCAAAGCGCACGGCGGGCGGACGCGCCTGAACACGGACGGCCACGGCAGCGTCATCAACAAGCGGAACATCGTGCCTGAGCTCGCCGGCCTGATCGACGCGGTCTCCATCAGCCTCAACTCCACGGACCCCGTCCAGTACGGAGAGCTGATGCGCGTGGACGGCGCACGCATGTTCCCCGCCATGGTGGAATTCGCCCGCGAGGCGGTCCGCCTCCTGCCGAAGGTCACGATGACGATCGTCGACCTGAGCGACGTGGACAGGGAACGGGCCCGCGCCTTTGTCGAGGAGGAGATCGGCGCCACGTTCTACACCCGCCCGTTTTTCTGACGTACGGACGGCCCCGCCCCGGCGGGGCCCGACTGCCATGACCCCCCACCCACACACCGTGCCCGGGCGCATCTGCCTCGTTGCAGAGGGCCAGCTCGGCGACCTGATCATACTCACGCCCGCGATCAGGGCCCTGCGGGCGAGTTTCCCGCGCGCGCTGATCGCCCTCCTCGTGCTCCACCGCCGCAGGTACGCGACCGGTTCCCCGCCGGGACCCATCGTGCGGGAAGATTCCCGCGGGGGGACGGCGGAAGTCCTTCGCTCCGACCCGGGCGTGGATCGCATTGCCGAGATCGACAGGGACGCGCTCCGCGCGCTCAAGGGGGTGGCGAGGCTCCGGGCTGAGCTGGGAGTCGTGCGCTGGATGCGGGGGATGCGCTTCGACACAGTCGTCTGCACGTTCCCGCAGGACAGGTTTTTCCTCTGGGCGTTCCTCTCCGGGGCCCGGCGCCGCGTGGGGGAGGGGGGACGCCCCCTCTCGTTTCTCCTCACGTCACGGACGGGAGCGCACAGGGGGAAGGGAGGAGTGCTCGACTATTACTGCGCGCTCGCCGGGGCGGCCGGCGCCCCGGTCACGGACCGCGCGACCGCGGTGACGATCCCCCCGGCGCACCGGCGCCGCGCCGATGAGACCTGGCGGTCGGTCCGGGGGCGGCTTCGCGGGAGAGTCGTCGCAGTGCACCCCGGGGCGAGCGGTGACTATCGCGTCTGGCCGCCGGAGTCGTACGGGAAACTGATCGACAGGCTGCAGGGAGAGGGAATATCGGTCCTCCTTGCGGGGAGCGACTTCGACAGGTCCGTCGTCCTTGATGTGGAGCGCCGCTGCGCCCGGGCGGTCCCCTCCATATTCACGAACGACGTGCTTGACCTTGCGGCGCTCCTGGAGAAGTGCGCGCTCCTGGTGTCCAACAACTCCGGCCCGCGCCACCTGGCTGTCGCCTGCGGCGTGCCGTCGCTCGCGCTGATTCCCCGGTTTGACGATATAGGGTGGAAGATCTACGACGACGAGGTCCGTGCCGGGACGCTGCAGAGCAGCGCCCCGTGCCCGGCGTGCCCTGCGGATTCCTGCCGTAACGCCGTCCCGCCGGGCGAGCGGTACGGATCGTATTGCATGCGGGCGCTCGGCGCAGAGGATGTCGCCGCGCGCGTCCTGTGGCTCCTGGGCCGCCTCCCGGGCGGGAGAAGCCGCGGCGCTACTGGTGTTTCGCCTTTGCCTCCTCGTAGACCTGCGTATGGTTCGGGTCGACGTTCTCCAGCAGCGAATAGATCGAAACGTCGGGGTAGTCGGTAAACACGCCGGCCAGCTCCTTGGCCTTGGCTTCGAAAAACGACTTGATCACCACGTTGCGGAGATCCGCGTTCCGCTTCGCCTCGGCGATCATCGAGATCGCGGTGACCATGTTCTGCCACGCCTGGCTCCGGTTGATCGCCAGTGAATCGAGCCCCGCGAAGTGGTAGTACCAGGAGGCGGCCCGCACCGGCTGGAACGTCGTGCTCATCAGCTCGTCAATCAGCTGGATGCGCGAATACCCTGACGTCGCAGGCTGCCACCCCGGGTCCCCGGTCGACCGCCCCATGTTCGCAATGTCCGACGCCTTCTGGAAGAGCTTCGTCCCCGAAAGCTTCTCGTACGTATCGAAGTCGTATCCCATGATGAGATACATGTAGAAGTCGAGGACGCTCGTCAGGTCGTCGTAGACGTACGAATTGTGGTTGAGCGGCTTGGATTTCAGGTACGTGAACTGCCACGTCTCGTCGAAGAGCCGCACCACCGCGGTGCTCTGCGTGGAATTATATATCTCCCTCTGGCTCCCGACGAATATCTGCGCCGAGTACTTGTTGTCGCCGATCACGCTCTGGATGAATATGTTCAGCGTGCACTTCACCTTGTCCCCCGGATTTCCCCCTCCCCAGTTGTAGTTGCCCAGGTACGCCTTGACGTCGCTCGCGAAGTCTCTGAGGAGGTCCTTGTTCGTGGTGGGGATCGACTCGTAATTGACCAGCACGGTGACGTCTGCCTGTTGCGCGTGCGCGGGGGCGGGGCAAAGCGCCGCGCACAGGAGGAACGCCGCCGCTGTGCGGTTGCGGAGTGTCATGGAGTGTCACCAGCGTTGTGAATGTGGGCGCAATATACACGATTTCACAAAGCGGTGCAAGCACGCCCGTCCCTCCCTTCGGAAAGCGGGAGCGCCGGCGGTAGTACACACGGAGGGTGTGCAATGCGTCGCCTGATGATCTGCGCCGTCGTCTGCGCCTGGATATCCCCCGCGCAGGGCGCCTTCGAGCGCCAGCCGGAGAGCGTCCGCTCTGTCGCCATGGGGGGAGCAGGCGTCGCGATCCCGGGCAACCCGTGGGGGGCGTTCACAAATCCCGCGGCGCTCGCGGGCGCCTTCGGCGCACTGGCCGGGGTTTCGCTCGCCCCCTCCCCGTTCGGCCTCACGGAACTCGGCCGGCAGGCGTGCGCGTGTGCGATCGGGTGGGGCCGCGGCGGAGCCTCAATCGCCGCGCTCAGCACGGGGTTCACGCTGTACAGGGAAACGACGGTTGCGGCGGCGGTGGGGTATGACCTGGGAAAGGGCCTCCGCTGCGGATGCTCCTGCTCGCTCAACGCGCTCTCGATCGAAGGGTACGGGAGCGGCTCCTGCTGGGGGTGCGATGCCGGGATTCTCTGGGCGCTCGCCCCGGGCGTCGACATCGGCGCAAGCGTGCAGAACCTCAACGCCCCCTCCCCCGGCCGCTCGGGGGAGGCCGTTGCACGGAGCGCGACTGCGGGAATTGCCGTTGCGGCCGGCCTTCCCGCCACAGTCGCGTTCGACCTGGCCGTCGACCCCCGGTATCCCGTGGAGCTCCGCCTGGGGGGGGAATACGTGATCGCCGGGTGCGTGGCGCTGCGCGCCGGGGTGAGCTCGGATCCCTCGGCCCTCTGCGCGGGGATCGGCCTCTCCCTTTCTCCCGTCGAGGTCGGCTATGCATTCACGCGCCACCAGGAGCTCGGTTTCACGCACAGGTTCGGCGTTGAGATTCATTTCGGCGGCCCGTGAGCCGTGACATCGGCCTGTGCCATACTGGGCGCCCTTCTTGCCTGCGGTGAAGGGGACACGCTGGCCCCCCCGTTCGACGAGCGATTCCCTCCGGAACTGGTCTGGGAACTGGCCGAAGACGCGGAAGGGACGGCGGCGATGGACGCGCTGGATTGGATGCGATTCCACCCGGTCGATATCAACCGGGCAACGGAGGCTGAGCTCATTGCCATCCCGCATCTGACGCCCACAAACGTCCGGGCGATACTCGCCTTCAGGAGCCGGGGAGAATCGTTTCACAGCGTGGAGGAACTCCGGACGATTGAAGGGGGCGGGGAGATACTCTATGATGCGCTCAGGCCATTCGTCTGTGTCGCCCCGCATCGTTCACACGGACTCCTCGTGCGCGAGCTGATCGTCAGCCGCTCACCCGCTGATGCGGGGGCTGCGGGCCCTCCGATCGAGCTCCTCTCACGTGTTGCAGTTGAGTCACCGGCCGGCGTCGAAGCGGGTGGGGTTTTTTCGCGCCGGGCGGGAGAGCGGACGGAGGACGCACTCATCACGGGATATGCCTCGCTCACGGGGGAGGGGGTGCTCACGCGCCTGATCGCGGGGGACTTCGACGTGGAATCCGCGGGAGGGATCGTTCTCTGGCGGGGTCCCTCGGCAGCCGGCGTGGGAGAGGTAAAGAGCGTCGCCGCGCGGTGCGCTCTCACCCCGCACAGGGGGAATGACAGGGCCCACTACATGCGCGGAATCGGCGTTTCGCTTGCGCACCCGTCCGGCTGGGAAGGGTCGCTCTTCATTTCCGGGAGGAGCTATGCGGCGAGCGTCGATACCTCGGGTAGCGCCACGGCGTACTTTTCCGGAGCCTATTCCACGGCGGCCGCGGCGTCGAAGCGCGATGCACTCCGCGAGCGGCTCGCCGGGCTCTCACTCGAGGCCCCCGCCGCATTCGGCGTCCGTGGCGGCGTGACGTTCTACGCATCCCGCTTCAACAGGACGTTCAGGCCGTCGGACCCGGAGAGGCTCTCGGGCAACTCCACCGGCGCATTCGGAGCGCATGCGGCGTGGTCTGAAGGCGGAATCACTGCCCGCGGCGAATGGGGGGTGCTCAAGGGGGGTGCGCGCGCATTCACGTGCGAAGCGGCCGTGGCCGCTCCAGGCGGCGAAACACTGATGCTCCGGTACTTCGATTTCTCGCCGCGGTTCGATAATCCCCACGCCGCACTCGACGGGGAATGGGGAGAGACGAGGAACTCCCGCGTCTGTTTGGCGCTATTCCGCTTCGGGGCAGGTCCGGTTTCAGAATGTGAATGCCGCGTCGAGGCGTCTGAGCATCCCGCGCCGACGCTCGATTGTCCCATCCCGCGGCGGGGTCTCCAGATGACGCTCATCTGGAAGAGCGCTCTCCCCCGCGGCGGACTCCTCACGTGTCGGGCATCGCTCAGCCGCTCGTACGAGTGCTCCGCCGGCGTGGACGCCCTCGGAAGAACGGTCTCTGCCGGGGGGGCGGCCTCGGAGGAACGGTGGATCCTTTCGGCCGCCAGCCCCGCCCCGGGGGGGATCACGTGCAGCGAGCGTTGCGAACTCGTTCGTGCAGCCACTCCCGATGGCGTGCCGCACGCGGGGATTCTCCTCGGCGGAGATATCGGCATACGCCTTCCGCTCCGCACCGTTCTGGAAAGCCGCATTGTCCTCTTCCGCACAGACGGTTACGACGGGCGCGTCTATGACAGGGAAGAGGCTCTCCCCGGCGTACTCTCCGCGCAGCCGCTCTACGGCCGCGGCGCGCGCTGGCACGTCCGTCTGAGTCTCCGCGCTCTCCCCGGGTACGAGCTGAGCTGTCGCTACGCAGCCACGCTTTCAGATTGCGCCCCCTCTGATGCGGGGGCAATGCCGGGGGGAGCGCGGCAGGCGGCGCTGCAACTGGATGTCGCGCTGTAGCCGGATGGCTCCCCGCGCGCGCCTTGCATTTCGGCCCCCTTTTGGGTAGTCTGTCGCGACGACACTCACGTTAGAGCGACCAGAACGGATGCGCCCTGTTCCCCGCTTCCCGCTCGGGGATTACCCGACGCCGCTCCATTTCCTTCCACGTCTTTCGGCTCATCTCGGCGGACCGCGCATACTCATGAAACGGGACGATTGCAGCGGTCCGGCGTTCGGAGGGAACAAGACCAGGAAACTGGAATTCCTCGTGGCAGAGGCGCTCGCCAATCGAGCCGACACGCTCGTCACGGCGGGTGCCGCCCAGTCGAACCACTGCCGTCAGACCGCGGGCGCGGCGGCCAGGGCAGGGCTCGACTGTCATCTCCTCCTCGGCGGGACGCCTCCGGCCTCACTCCAGGGGAATCTCCTCCTTGACCGGCTCCTGGGGGCGCGCATACACTGGGCCGGTGACGACCGGCGCGGGGAGGGCCTTGCCGGGCTTGCGGCCGCGCTCGGGCGGGAAGGGAGGAAGCCGTACGTCATTCCCTACGGGGGCTCTTCGCCGCTCGGCGCCGCAGGGTACTACGCGGCGATGGAAGAGCTTATGGCGCAGGCGAGCGCTCGCGGAGAGTCGATCGATTCGATTTTCTTTGCCTCCAGCTCGGGCGGAACTCATGCCGGTATCATCGCCGGCGCACGGGGGACGGGCTTCGCGGGGACAGTAACGGGGATCGCGATCGAGAAAGGGGATGCCGCGGGCGATGAGTTTGCCCGCCGGATCGGAGCGCTCGCCGCAGAGACCTCCCGATTGTGTACGGGAGCGGACGTTCCGGCCGGGACATTTGACGTGGGGCTCGAGAGGAGATTCTCCGGCGACGGCTACGGCGTCGTCGGGGAGCGCGAGCGGGAGGCGATACGCCTCCTCGCGCGGACTGAGGGGATCATGCTCGACCCGGTCTACACGGCGAGGGGGATGGGGGCTCTCGTCGCGATGATCGAGGCGGGGGAGATCCCGCGGGAATCGACCGTCCTCTTCTGGCACACAGGGGGCGCGCCGGCCCTGTTCGCCCGGGCCGACGACGTATGTCCGCCCGGGGCCGACA
>DATJAS010000038.1:0-9278 GCA_035516035.1 Bacteroidota bacterium
TCTTCAGTGCCGGGGAGGAGACGGGATCGCCCGCAGCACTCAGCCTGGCCCCGTCGCTCCGCTCGACAGGCACGCGCCTGTATACGATGGGGTTTCCGGGCAGCGCAGGGCAGGATCTTGACAGCCGCCTGGCGGACACGACCGGCGGAGCCTATTTTCTGACCAATGACACCACGATCAGCCTTGTTGTGAAGCAGATCTGGAATCTGATCGCCGGTCTGCAACTCATCGGCGACTCGACACTCTATTCCCAGGGCGTGAACTACCAGGGGGGGGTGAACTGGCAGGGAGGCGTAAACTGGCAGGGTGGCGTGAACTACCAGGGGGGCGTGAACTACCAGGGGGCGGTCGATCCCGGGACGACGACCATTCTGCCCGGCGTGAACTGGCAGGGGAGTACGTTCGTCCTGGCCCTCCTGCCCCCGGGGGTGACGAACACAAACAACGCCATCACGCCCACGAACTATGCCTCGTTCCCCGGTATCCAGTACGTCACCGGACCGACGTATGCCTACTATGTCATCAAGAACCCCGCGGCGGGCACCTGGACGCTCGTTCCCTTTGGCAGCAACACCACGCCGGTGCCCGCCAATCCGGAGCCAGTGGTCCTTTCTCTGACCGCTGTCGGCGACGTGACGATGGGTGTGACGATCAGCAAGAGCGTGTACCTCCCCGGCCAGACAATCGCGGTGCAGGCAGTCCTCTCGCAGGGGGGACAACTGCTCGGAGGATTGCACGTGGTTGGAGGTTCCTCGATCAGCAACGCCCTCGTAACGGCTTCCGTGATGGTTCCCGGCGCCGCATCGCCACAGGCGTTCGTGCTCGCGCCACAGGGCAACGGACTCTACGCAGGCTCGTTCACGAACACGTCGGCCAAGGGAACGTACAACTTCACGATCACCGCCACGGGCACGATCAACGCGGGAACCAGTGGGCTGCCGCCTCAGCCGTTCTCGCGCCAGTCGCTGCAGTCGGTGTACGTCTCTCCCCCGTTTGTCGGCAACGCCGTCGTAGTGGCGACGAAGGGTTCGCAGATGCGGGACAGCGCCCTTGTCGCCTCCGGAAGCGTGATCGTGAGCGGGAAGGGAGGGAAGCTCTCCCTCGGAGCCGGTGTCACGACCCCCGCGCGATACACGCTGAAGGCCGACACGATCGTCGTCGGATCCGGTACAAGTGCGGCGAGCGACCTGTATTTCAATGTCCTGACAAACAACGGGGCGATCGGCGGTTCCCAGGTCTCGCCCATCGGGCCGTTCCCGCTCGTGACGCTCCCGCCGTTCGAAGGGGCGAGCCCGGGAACGAAGGACGTCCTGGTACTCCCTCTGCTCAAAGTGACGCTTCCCCCGGGTCAGTATCGCTACGTGTTCGTGTCTCCTCTGGGGACGCTGGCGCTGAGCGGGGGAGGTTCGTACGACATGAAGACGCTGGAGGTGGAGAACTTCGCCAAGGTGACTGTCGCCGCGCCTGCGCACATTCACGTGGCGCAGGGGATGGAGGCGGAAAGCGGCTCGTATGTCGGACCGGCGCAGGGGAGCACGATCGATGCCACCGGGATCGTGATCTATGTTGCGGGGCCGGACTCGCTCAGTCCCTTCATGAAGAAAGCTGCCGACATCGGACCTTCGGCGAAGGTGTTCGGAACGATCTACGCCCAGAACGGTACTTTGTTGATTGACGACCAGACGCAGGCGACCGGATCATACCTGGGAGTCAACGTGACTGTCGGCAAGAAGGCGGTGCTGACGCTGGCGAATGCGTTCTCGGGTCTCGCGCGGACCGGGGCGGGGGGATGGACGCAAGAGCCCGATCTTTCCTCGGCAGCTGCCAAGCCGGCGACGTACGCGCTCGAGCAGAATTATCCGAACCCGTTCAACCCGACGACTCAGATCAGGTACAGCCTCCCCGTCCAGAGCCCCGTCACGCTGATAATCTACAACGTGCTCGGCCAGGAGGTGACCCGGCTCGTTGAGGGGGTGCAGGATGCCGGGTACCACGAAGCGACGTGGAACGGGCGGGCATCATCGGGTGCTCCCGTGAGCTCGGGCGTCTATTTCTACAGGATGCGCGCAGGGTCATTTGTTGAAGTCAAGAAGATGCTGTATCTCAAATAGTATCACGGTCATTGCGAGGAGCGCTCTTCGCGACGCCTGCGGCGCCGCAGGCGACGAAGCAATCTCCGGCAAGATTGCTTCGCGAAGAGCGCTCGCAATGACGGCGCGTCTCCTCGGGACGGCCCTGCTGGCCGTTGGCGCGGCGCACGCGCAGGAGGCGCTCCTCGTCAGCCATCTCACCGTCAGGCAGGGGCTGTCGCAGGGGGACGTCATGTGCTCGTTCCAGGACTCCCGGGGGTTCATGTGGTTCGGGACGCAGGACGGGCTGAACAGGTACGACGGGTACGCGCTGACGGTCTTCAGGCACGACCCGGCCGTTGCGGGAACTCTTGACGACGGCTGGATCCTCTCGATCGGGGAGCTCCCCGACGGGACGCTCTGCGTCGAGACGCGGGGTAAGCCGGGGATGCTCAACAGGTTCGATCCCGCGACGGAGACGTTCCGTCTCGCCCCCCGTGACTCCCTCGACTGGGCGCACGCCCGGAGGAGCGCCCTCCGCTCGTCGTACGTGGATCCCTTCGGGGCCCGGTGGTCCGGGCCGGGGGCGATCGGCGGGGGCCTCGAGCGCGTCGATCCTTCCGGCCGGGCGACGATCTTCAGGCACGATCCGGCCAATCCCGCGTCGCTCATCGACGACAGGGTCTACTCCGTCTGCGGCGACCGGAAGGGAAGAGTCTGGATTGCGACACACGAGGGGCTCGACCGGTTTGAGCGGGAGACGGGCGCGTTCATCCACTATCAGCACGACGAGCGGAATCCCGCGAGCCTGAGCGACAACTGGGTCTGGCCCGTCATCGAGGACCGGACGGGCGCGCTCTGGGTGGGAACATTCCGCGGGGGCCTTAACCGCCTCGATCCTTCGACCGGCGCGTTCACGCGTTACAGGCACGACGACGCCGACGCGCGAAGCCTCTCCGACAACCGCATCTATTCTCTCTACCAGGACCGATCCGGAATCATCTGGGTGGGCACGGGGGAGCACGGTGTGGATCGCTTCCAGCCCGAGCAGAGGGCGTTCGCGCGCTTTGCGCACCAGCCCGACGATCCCGGGAGTCTCCTCAACGACAACGTCCTCTCGGCGTTTGTCGACCGGGAGGGCATCCTCTGGGTCGGCACGCGCGCAGGACTCGACCGCCGGGATCCGTCCACGGGGACGTTCAGGCACTTCATCCACTCGGCGGGAGATCCCTCGACGATCGCGGATAACCAGGTGCAGAGCTTCGCCGAGGACGCCGGCGGAGCGCTCTGGCTCGGGACGGTGAGCAACGGGCTGGACAGGATGGACAGGGCCACGCTGCGCTGCACGCACTTCCAGCAGAACCCGGCGCGGCCGGGATCTCTGAGCGACAACCGCGTGTACGCACTCTGCATCGATGCCGCCGGAACGCTCTGGGCCGGCACGTATGCCGGGGGCCTCAACCGGTTCGACCGCGCGCGCGGGACGTTCACGGTCTTCAGGCACAGCGACTCGATCGCGGCGAGTCTCTCCTCCGACGGCGTGTGGGCGCTCTGCGCCGATCACACGGGGGCGCTCTGGGTGGGGACGTTCGGCGGAGGGCTCGACCGGTACGACCCCGCGTCGGGGACGTTTATCCACTATCGCCACGATCCCGCCAATCCGGCGAGCCTCTCCAGCGACGCCGTGCTGACCGTTGTCGAAGACCATGGAGGGACGATCTGGGTGGGGACGTTCGACGGCCTCAACCGCCTGGAGAAGGGGTCCGCTTCATTCAGGCACTACGGCCTGGCCGAGGGGCTGCCCAACGAATTCGTCTTTGGCATACTCGAGGATGACCGGGGGAACCTCTGGCTGAGCACGAACAACGGCCTCTCCCGCCTGGACCCTTCGACGGGGCGCATCCGCAACTACGACGAGGCGGACGGGCTGCAGGGGAACGAATTCAACCAGGGGGCCTCCGCCCGCGACGCACGCACGGGGGCAATGGTCTTCGGCGGGGGGAACGGGTTTACCGAGTTTCAGCCGGACAGCGTCCGCGATAACCCGTACGTCCCCCCGGTCGTGTTCAGCTCGTTCGTCCGGTACAACACGGACAACAAGGCGGGAAAACCCATCGAGGAGCGGGGCATCGCGGTGCGGCCCGCGGTGACGCTCTCCTACAAGGACAACGTGGCCACCTTTGAGTTTGCCGCGCTGAATTACTATAATACCCCGAAGAACCAGTACGCGTACCGGCTCGAAGGGTACAACGACACCTGGATCCAGCTCGGCGCCGGTCACCGGGCCACGTTCACCAACCTGGACGGCGGCGAGTACACCCTCCGCGTCAGGGGCTCGAACAACGACGGGGTCTGGAACGAGGAGGGGGCGGCGCTGCGCATCACCGTCCTTCCCCCATGGTGGAAATCGACGCCGGCCTATGTCGCGTATGCCCTCCTGGCCCTGCTCGGGCTCTTCCTGATCAGGCGGTTCGAGATCAACCGCCAGGCCCAGCGTGCGCTCGTGCGCGAGTCCGACCTGCGCGCACGCGCCGCGGAAGCCGAGAAGCGCGCCCTGGAGGCGGAGAACGAGCGAAAGACAAAGGAGCTGGATGATGCTCGCGTGCTCCAGCTCTCGATGCTTCCCCGGGAGGTGCCCGCGCTCCCCGGGTACGAGATCGCCGTGTACATGAAGACGGCGACGGAGGTGGGGGGCGACTACTACGATTTCAGCGCGGCCCCCGACGGTGCGTTGAACGTCGCCGTCGGCGACGCCACGGGACACGGGATGCAGGCCGGGACGATCGTGACGCTCATGAAAGGCCTCTTCCTCTCCGACGCGTCCCGGTTCGATATCCAGACCTTCTTCGGCCATGCGAGCAGGGCGATCAAGGAGATCCGGCTGGGCCGTCTCTTCATGGCATTCACGCTCCTGCGGCTTAAGGATGACCGGCTCGCGTTTTCGTGCGCGGGAATGCCCCCCGTCTTCCTGTACAGGGCGGCAGAAGGCGCGGTCGAAGAGATTCTCCTCGGCGGCATGCCGCTGGGGGCGATGAAGAGTTTCCCGTACGCGCTGCACGGCGAAGACCTGCGCCCCGGCGATGCGGCGCTGCTCCTGACCGACGGTCTCCCCGAGCAGAAGAACGGCGCGGGGGAAATGTTCGACTACGCCCGCGTCCGGCGGGCGCTCGAGGAGGCCGGGTCCCTCCCGGCCGGCGAGATCATCGGGCGGCTCACGCGCGACGCCGAGGCGTGGCTCGCGGGGCACTCGCCCGACGACGATATCACGCTGCTGGTCATCAGGAAATCACCACTGGTTCAGTGACGAGGGCGCATGAGCGACGCGGTGACGATGAAAATGACGCTGCCGAAAATCCCCGACATCGAGCTCGTGGCGCTCGAGGGACTGGACAGGCTCGCCCGCCACCTGGGGATCGCGGACGGGAAAATCGCCGAGGCGCGGATCATCGTGACCGAGGCGATCATCAACGCGCTGGAACATTCCGGGGCCGAGGCTCCCGACGTCGCCGTGGAGTTCACGATGACGACGGGCGAGTTGTCGATCTTCGTCAGGGACAGGGGGCGCGGGTTCGTGCCGGGCGCCGTGGAGGAACCCGATATCCGCTCGAAAATCGGCGCGCCGAATAAGCGGGGGTGGGGCCTCCGGCTCATGAAGAGTATGTCCGATGATTTCCGCATCACATCGGACGGGGGCGGTACGACCATTACCATCAGAAAGCTACTTCGCTAGCGGGAAATTCATGGAGCAGCCATTCAGTCTGACATCGGAAGTGCGTGACCGGGCGCTCGTCATTGCGACGTCGGGATACGTGAACAACGTGGGAGGAGAGGCGATCGCGGCTGAATTCACCCGCCACCACGCCGAGGGGATACGGAGCGTCGTGATCAACCTCGGCGGCTCGAAGGTGGTCAATTCCGTGGGGATGTCGTTCCTCATCGAGATCATCGAGCGCCTCCAGGAATCGGGGGGGAAGCTCTATTTCACGGACTTGGACCCGGCGGTGGAGAAGATGCTCTCCATCATGGGGCTCTTCCAGTTCGCCGGGAAGGCCTCCACGGTGGAAGGTGCCCTCCATGAGCTCGCCGCCTCCGGGGGTGTGCCGTGACCGGCCGGGGGGCGGAGGCCCCGGTGAGCCGCGCCGGGGAAGTGGAATTGCTGGAGAACGCGTTCAGAGCGCTTGCGGGAGCCGGGACGGCCCGGGAGCTTGCCGCGCGTCTCCACGCGGCGCTCTCCACCTGGGCCGGTGCCGCCGTGCGGATTGCCCGGAGCTCGGGGAGTGGCTGGGAGCTCCTGGCGGGCCCACCGGGCCCGCTCCCGGGGGACACCGACGTGCCGGTCTCGACGGCGGAAGGAGGGATGCTCCGCGTGGTCAGGGCGATGCCTGACGGCGTCCGTCTCTGCGTCGTCGTCGACGGGGGGGGAGAGGGGGGGCTCACAATGCTGGGGCTCTTCGTCACCGTCTATGAGAGCGTCTTCAGGGAGATCCTCTCCCGTCGGCATGAGAAAGACCTGATCTTCTCACTCAACCACCGCGTCCTCCAGCTCAACAGCCTGATCGATACGGGAATCGAAGTCTCCAGCCTGGAATGCCGCGCGCCGCACCACGTCGCACTTGAGCGGGCGGCCTCCCTGACGAACGCGGCCAGGGGAGTCCTCCGCGTCATGAGAGGGGGCCGCACGGCGGAGGAGGTCGCGTTCCCGCACGGTTCCCCCCCCGCTCACCGGGAGGGCCGGCCCGGGACGATCAGCTCCACGTTCGAGTTCGGCGGCGAGCGCTACGAGTTCACGCTCCTGGAGAAGGAGAGCAGGCAGGGCGCCGCGCACTTCGACGGGACAGACCAGCTCCTCCTGGATGCGCTCGCCCGGCAGGTCATGGCTTCGCTTGAAAACCGCTATCTGCACAGGCAGGCGCTTGAGAAGCAGAAAATCGAACAGGACCTCGCCGTTGCCGCCTCGATCCAGCAGCGCATACTCCCGAAGGCGCTCCCGCGTGTTGAGGGGTACGATATTGCCGGGATTAACATCCCGTCCAAATCCGTCGGCGGAGACTACTTTGACTGCATCCCGCTCGGCGGCGGACGGCTGGCGCTGGTGATTGCCGACGTCGCGGGCAAAGGGGTTCCCGCGGCGCTCCTGGTGAGCAGCTTCCATGCCTACCTGAGCGCTTTCCTGGAGGCGACTGTCCAGCC
The DNA here is from genome assembly GCA_035516035.1 of Bacteroidota bacterium. Taxonomy (GTDB): domain Bacteria; phylum Bacteroidota; class Ignavibacteria; order UBA10030; family UBA6906; genus Fen-1273. Next base: position 7,260 of record DATJAS010000038.1, read on the forward strand.
GGCGGCGCTCGCCGCGCGGTTGAATACCGTCGTCTCCAGGACGTCGACGGAGGACAAGTTCATCACCGCGTTCTTTGCGATGCTCGATACCGCTTCGGGGACGCTGGAGTCCGTGAGCGCCGGCCACAACCCGGTCTTTCTCCGCACCGCGACGGGGGATCTCCGCGAGCTCTCCGAGGGGGGAATCCCCCTGGGGATGATCGACATGGCGTATCCGTACCAGAGCGAGACGCTGACGCTGGGAAAGGGGGACCGGCTCCTCCTTTACACCGATGGCGTGACCGAGGCGTCTGACGAGGGGGACAGGCTGTACGACAGCGCTTCTCCGCTCCGCGAATATGTCGCCGGCCATTGTCCCGATCGGGCCGAGACGTTTATCCGCGACCTGATCGCCGACGTGAAGCGGTTCACCGGCGCGGCCCCGCAAAACGACGATATCACCGCGCTCTACCTGATGCGCACATGAGGCGCGAACTCCACATCCGCGTCACGATCGTTGCCGCGGCGGCCCTCCTCTTCACGGCGCGCTCGTCCGCCGGCGACGACGCGGCCTCTCTCGCCGATTCTGTCAGGGCGGAGTTTCTCCATGCCTGGCGGGGGTACCGGGCCCGCGCCTGGGGCCACGACGAGCTCCGCCCCGTGAGCGGCACCTGGCGCGACTGGTACGGCACACCCTTCTACATGACGGCTGTCGACGCGCTGGATACGATGATCCTGATGGGACTCACGGAGGAGGCGGACAGCACGCGGGAGTACGTCGCCACCCACCTGTCGTTTGACAGGGACGTTGCCGTCAAGAACTTCGAATTCACGATTCGATTTCTCGGGGGTCTCCTCTCCTCCTATCAGCTCACGGGAGACCGCCGGCTGCTGGACCTCGCGGCGGACCTGGGACGGCGGCTCATGCCCGCCTTCGGCTCCCCCACCGGGTTGCCGTACGTGATGGTCAACCTCCGGACGGGCAGTGTGAGCGGGAAGGTGACGAACCCCGCCGAGGCAGGGACGCTCCTCCTCGAATTCGGGACGCTGGCCAGGCTCACCGGCGACGCCCGCTTCTACGACGCCGCGAAAAAGTCGCTCGTGGGCATCTTCCGGAGGCGTTCGGCCATCGGGCTCGTGGGATCATCCATCGACGTCGAGTCGGGGGCATGGGTGGGGACCGAGAGCCACGTCTCCGGGGGGATCGACTCATACTACGAGTATCTCATCAAGTGCTGGCGGCTGTTCGGCGACGAGGACTGTCTCCGGATGTGGCGCGCGAGCGAGTGCCCCCTGAACACGTGGATCGCGGATACCGCCGGGGGGGGACTCTGGTACGGGCACGCCGACATGGGGAGCGGCAAACGGACACGGACGCTCTACGGGGCACTGGACGCGTATTTCCCCGCCGTTCTCTGCCTGGCAGGCGACATCCCCCGGGCGTCCCGGCTGGAGGCTTCCTGCTACAGGATGTGGACCAGGTACGGGATCGAGCCAGAGATGATCGATTATGCGACGATGACGGCCGTCGATTCGGTCTACGAGCTCCGCCCGGAGATCTTCGAATCGGCTTACTACCTCTACCACTATACGGGGGACGAACGCTACCGCAGGATGGGGGCGGCGATGTTCGCCGACCTGAAGCGATATTGCCGGACCTCCTACGGGTACGCGGCCCTCTCGAGCGTCTGCACGAAAGAGAAGGCCGATGCGATGGAGAGCTACGCACTTGCGGAGACGCTGAAATACCTGTACCTTCTCTTTGCACCGGCTCGGACGCTTGACTTCGACGCGGTGACGCTCAACACGGAAGCCCATCCGCTGCGGCGGACATGGTGAGATGGGGGGGGAGGGCGCGATGAGACCGTTCGGATATACGCTGTCGTCATTCGGGGATCTGAGCGCCAGGGCAGGGGCGCTCCGCCGGCGGGAAATCTCGCCCGGCGACAGCATCATGGTGCGCACGCAGAACTCCGTCTACGCCCTCCGCATGGGGGATGACGGCGCGTTCCTGGTCTCAGGCGGGTGGTTCCGCAGGAA
>DATJAS010000039.1:0-69790 GCA_035516035.1 Bacteroidota bacterium
CTCCAGATATTCGCGATCCGGGGCCTGTCGGTAAATGGATTCTGCATTCGGGCTTCCGACATAGCCTCATACTTGTCAAAAGGGCAATCCAGGGATCTGCAAATCACCGGCGTGTCCATGAATCAGGGTGTGCTCTCGCTTTCGGCCCGTGTCGTGCGGTACGACATGCCCATAGAGCTTGGAGTCCGGCTCTCTCCCGCCGGCAGGCGCAATCTCCGCTTCGCGTTCACACATGCACGCATCGGGCGGCTCCCCCTGCCTGCAAGCCTCCTCAATCTCCTCACCGATAGCTACAACCCCATCGTGCGGGGTCTCGATGTCCTGGGTGATGTCGAATTCGCGCCGCTCAAACTGGAGGGTGACAGGCTCACGATCGGCGGGGCAGCGCACTAGCCCGGACAATCCTCACGCCGCCTGCAATTTCAAGGCATTGTGTGTATAATTACGGCACATATAAATCAATGTGCCGTAGTTACACAATGACATGGCCTCGAAAACCATCAAGGAATCACTGGTTCGAGCATTCGGAGCTGCAAAGTACGCAAGCGTCGAAGGGCTCAAGAAGAAGGTCCAAACCAGGGACAGAATGCCTGTCTCCTCATTCTATACCACATTGTTCCGATTGGTGGAATCCAGAGTACTCTTTGACGCCGGGAGGGGATGGTACTCCGTCATACCGAGGCCATTTGTGCCTCAATACCAACCCGTCCGATCATTAGTCCGAGCCGTTGAAGGGCAGTTCCCGCAGCTCCAGTTCTCAGCCTGGAGCACGGAACAGCTCCAGCCGTTCGCTCATCACCTCATGGGCAAAGTCACCACGTTTCTCTACACGGAATCCGACGCGATAGCCCCCGTTTCCGACTTCCTGCAAGACCAGAACCTCGCTGCCTTCCCCAACCCCATCCAATCAAAGGTGCAGAAGTACGTTCCATCGTCCCGCCTGCGCATCATAGTCCGTTTGCGCATCACCGAAGAACCTGTCGATGGTCACTTTGCGACTATCGAAAAAACTCTCATTGACCTGTCTCTCGAGAAGGAGCGGCTCCTTTTGCTCGATCCGGCGGAATTCCGTCGGATCTTTGAGAACATCATCTTTGACAATCGCGTCAATATGGGCAGGCTCTTTCGGTATGCGGACCGGAGGAGAATCAAGCCCCGAATCCAGGAATTGAGTTCCGAACAGAGAGGTCTTGTCATCGTCTGACAGAGGCTCCGTGATCACCGACGGGGCTTTTGAAGGGACATATGTCAGACACCGAGACGGTGGAAATGGCGAGGGGCATACGTCAGCTTGATTGCCACCTTCTGGAAGTTTGCCTTTTGGTACGATCCATTTCTCCGTGGTTCCCGCGCACATTCCAGATTTCCATTCTTTTCCATTTCCTGAAACAATCGGGGCGTATCGTCTCTGCGGCACTAATAACCATTCGCTGCCGGCTGTGCATGCATCTGGCAAAATCCGGATGGAAGTAGAGAAGTATCTGGAAGTAGTAACCTAATTTGGTTGTTTACAATGATATCACCAACACACCTCCCTAGAAGAACGCGATGACCGCTTGATAAATGAAGTAATCCTCTCATCCCTAGCCTCCCCGCGCGTTATCTTGGCCCATTTCTCTCCGGATCTTCTACGTAATTCTCCATCGCGATCTCACCAATAGATGGCACCGTGGCCATTTCCCATTCTCACCGATATCGAGAGAAACTTCTCGCAGACGAGAAACAAGCAGTATCCCTTCCATCTCAATTTACAGGTTGACTATTATCGGGCTACGTTTCAGCGTCGTGGTCGCCGTGCCAATACACAATTTATGGATGTCAGATGCAGAAGAAAAACGAATCCTGCTATCCGCTCAACTATCAGATTTGGCGGCGACAATTGCCTTGTCGGAAATCTACAAAATCGAGGCCTCGAGCACAGATGCAGAGAGGGTTCTTTCGTTTTGAGGCCGACTTTTGAGCTTGCGGGAATTGCGCTAGGCCCGAGTCATACTTGACTAGACCAATTTGGTAGGTAGGCATTCCTTGCATGGGAAGAGACTTTCTCCATGTACTCCTTGGTCGTGGCGCAATTTGCTATCCTCTTCGCTCGACAATAGCCTTGGAGTCGCGCCTCTTAAGTCGAATTTGAGCAAAACCATTGAGATCAAGCCTGGCGATCGCCTGGAAGCCAAGCACTCTTGAAACTGACACGAGCCACCACCTCATGTTGGAGTATTCCCCCAATGGAAGAAGACTGTCTCACTCCCCGATCATTTTGGGCAATGCTTATTGTCGCTGTATTCTTTCTTGTCCACAATTTCGCAGCTGGGCAGATCACAATAAGAGAAAAGAGTGGTTGTCATTCATCATGACACATCGTACATGCTTACTCGGCTCAATTATGCTCCACTGACGATTCAGACCTCCGATATTCTGCCTGACTACTGCACCGGCAATACCCAAGAAATTGACACGACATTTGTTTTCCGGTGCGATTCCAAGCTTCAACTGAGGAGCTTCATTCCAAATGTGGGAGAAGGGGACACTATTATGTCGGTCTACTATGGCAGTTCAGTGGTCCCACAAAACTATGTGGATGCCTATCCGCAGGAAGCTGTACTCTATTCATTTGCGCCCGACCCCAGCAACTACTGCTACCCGAGTGACTACTACTACGTCGTTGGTGAAGTGGGTTCGGTCGATCTGCAGCCTGCACCTAGCGGATTTGTGGGTTTCAGAATTTCGTGTAGCTTGGACACATTGAGCACTGTAGATACAGCGACCATACGTCCGATAGCCATCAGGTCCGACAGCTCCGAGGTCTACCTCGATTCCAATACACTCGTTACCATTAGTATTGACAGTTCCAGATTGGCTAAGTTCATTGATGCCTCGGGAAGTCTCGTTCCATCGCCGCTCGCAAATGTGAAATACGGCGATGCTCGGGGAGGTAAAATACGCGTCCTTCGCAATATAGTACCAGACACAGCGTCACTCAAATGGGCCACGATTAGCGTTACCGCGCCTCAAGGAACCGGCACAAGAACCCTTTGCTTTTGCAGACTATCCTTGCGGTTCTTACACAAAGACCCCCGTCGGATATGGCCCTACATCAAGCCTCCCTCGGCCAGGAAATTTCGCACAGGATATCTTCCTACACGACAAGATACCCTCGAGCTTCGTAAGCCGACGGGCCGAACAGTTTCAAACGCATTAGTCTCCACATCCATTTCATACTCCCCCAAGACCGGCGGGCACAATCACAGCACTTCTGCAGATACGCTCATGCCTGATAGCTCAAAGGGGACGGTCTTTTGGCAATATTGGATGGGAAATCCGTTGACGAATATGTGCACCAACGCCGTGGGGCGAATTATCATAGACTCAATCCGATCCTCCCAATTCGCGGGACTTTTCACTGTGAGAATCATGCTGGCTGCAGACACGACCGTCTACGACACGCTTCTTCTCAACGTTCAAGCTGACAGCCTCGTCGACTTAGGAACAGGCACCTACTGGAGGCAGACGGGAAACATTAGTGGCCAGGGAGCCAATCACTCCAGCAGTCACTGGTGCATGCAGTACTTCAAAGACAGCTTGTTGGCAGGGATGGCGGATTTTTACGATTATTGTCAAACCGATTCCGGGGGATCGCGTGCACTTACGCTCTATGCAAACGATATGTCGCTACAAACCGGGGGAAGGTTTGATATCAAAGGGCATTGGTGCGAGACTAGCACAGACACATCACATATGCTGCATCGTGCGGGGCTCAGCATAGACATCAATCGTGCTACGGTGGAGGGAGTGGTCTTGAAAGATTCAACAGGACTTTCCTCGCTGCGGGAACAGCTAGTTGATATCATGGCGACGCACAAGCTTGCGCAAACTCCTGAGCCAACTATCCATTTTGAATATGGATACGTCCCACGGAAAAGACAGTAGGAGGTCATGATATGCATTCAAAAATTGCGCTTTTGGGCCTGGGCCTCTTTGTCTGCAATCCAATCGCGTTCGGACAGAGCTATCCTTCGCTCACGTCGGTGGGAGTGAGCGCTCGAGTTACTTATGATAGTGTCGCAAAGTTCTTCTACTTTTCATATTCACTTTCAAATGACATACGCAACGTGGGGAGTATTAAAGGGTTTCAAGTTGACATAAGCCGTCAACCGAACTCAGTTCCTTTTGACACCGTAGGATTGACGTTTGCGGGGAACTCCTTCATGGAACGGAATTATAGAAGAAACTATTCGAGCTTTGGCCCCGCAGTTGTACCGACAGGGTTTCGCTCTCTTCCTCCGAATTGGCTTGGCTTGTGGGGCAACCTCAAAGTTGCGAGTGTCAGTACAAACAAGAGTTTTGCATCCCCTGGGAACAACGTCTCTGGGATAGTTCTCATGAGTAAGTGCCCACCTTGCATAAGACAATGTATGGTAAAGCCACACTTCAACGTTGACTTGTATTTTCCCAGTATGGACGATCCAAGTAATACCTTCACAGTTGATCAAATTGACTCTATCCTTGATGCATCCGATTTCTGGGGATCCACAGTCGGTCCTTGGGCCCCACCTGGAAATTTTCAGCCACTAGGTTTTCTTGACACCATGGTGTCGATTGTATCTCAATCTCGCTCTCTCGGATGGGTCATGTCCCAACAGACGGCCGACAAGTACTCGAACTATTTCTCCAGTGCGAAATCCTCGCTAATAAGCGCAAATGTCTCAGGCGCGCAAGCTATTCTTCAGACAGTGATAGCTTCAACGATTGCAGATAGTACGCTTCTACTAAGCCCAGAAGCCTACGCTCTCATTCGATTTAACACCCAATACTTGATTGCTCAGTTGCAGCCCTCTCTTCAGGTGAAGGGCGGGGTTTTCAACCCTTCGGGAACATCGACGCTTTCAGTTCGTGCAAAAGCCGACTCCAACTTTACGGGCACTGACACCCTCATCGCCCTGACAGCGACCATCCGTTGGCAATCGAGGTACTCAGCCATCTCACTTGGCACAGTTTCTTCTCCTAACTATGGATTCACAGCTTCTGGCTCAGTAGTGACCCAGGGAAACTACAAGTACCAGACGTTCAAGACGACCACGCATGTTCCGCTCAACTGGACTGCAGGTACCGAATATGAGCTCTTCACGGTCCCTGTGAATGGAAGTGCAGGAGTCGAGGACTTCACGCTCACCAATGCTCTATCGGGGGGTCAGTGGTTCGTTGATATCGATTACCTTGACAAGACTGATAGCGTATTCTATCAGCCGGTTGCGACCTGCACCGGCCTAACCTCTCAGAACAAAGCCGACAACTGGGGGCCGACCGCCTATAGTGGCGAGCGCCACATGGCGATAACCAGCACCAAGCTTCACGAGGTTTACAATAGTGGAGGTGCAATCGTCTACAGGCGCAAGAGCTTGACCGGAGGCTGGGAGGTGACTCAGCGGATTAGCCCAGATTCTCTGGGGAACAACAATGACGCCTCGATCCTCGTTGCCCACGATGGTTCAATTCACGCCGTGTGGCAGCAGCTTCTGCCATCGAACTACTACGCCCTCTATTACAGTTCCAGTACAGACGGAGGCAACACGTGGCGAGCAGCAAAACGTCTCGCCTTTTCCACAGATAGCATCTACGTCATCTTCAATCAGCAGTGGAATATACATCCAGTTTTTGCCGAACTGGGATCTAGCCAGTTAGTTGTGGCTTGCGATTACAGCGGCGGAATGTACTACACCAAATCAACTGATCTCGGCAACAACTGGAGTCCCCTCGCATCAACGGGTGCAACCAACCACGGGTGGTATCTCTGGCATCCAAGCCTTGCAAACATTGTGACTGCGAATTGTCTCATACTGACCTATGATGCACGCTACAATGGGGTGTGGTCGCAGAAGTACAATGGGACTTCCTGGTCATCTGAAGCTCAAGTCAATCTCGGAACTGGTACCAACTCTGACGCATATTCATCGATTGCGTTTGACTGGGATCTCGGCAATCTGTACGCAGCATGGTCTGCGAGGATCAGTTACCTTTACAATGAATACGCGATACTGTTTCGCATAGGAGGGTTTGGCAATACCTGGGGAGGCCAATTTGTCCAGTTCCCAGTTGTAAGCGGATCAGGGATATCTGATTTGTACCCTTCGACTACTGGCTGGGGGCCAGACAACATCGATATCATCTATAACAATACCAGCAACGCAGTGAAGCTAAACCAGTGTGTGAATGGCAATTGGCAGACAGTTGGACGAGTGCTCAGTTCGTCAGGTTATTGGACGAACACGACATTGCAGGAGGAGTCGGGCACTCCACAATATCCGGTTCGAGTATGGACCGACCAGTCAGCGAATCCATATCAAGTAACTCTGCAAACTGACGGGACTTATAACCTCTCAAAGCCTCAGATTCAAACGCAGGGGGCATTTGACCTGCACCGGCGAATAGTCCTTGAGAGTGTGCGCACCGGGTCCACGATCTGGTTTGACCTCGGCCCGCTTAAGGTAGTTACTACCTCGGGTGACACTGTGGTAGTACCATTCAAAAAGCTCAGCTTCAAGAGCCCTTTGACCGCAACGCTGTCGAATGCGTGGGACTATCTGGGAACTGACTCAATTGCTTTGCCGGGGAATGCCAAGTCCCTTCTCCTTGATGCTCAAATCTCATCGCAGGCCCGCAAGGACTCACTCGGCACGTCCGGGACCAACGTTTTTACCGTCAGTTCATTTAGGGTAGATGGTATCAAGGGAACTCAGACGATTCCGCTCCTGGCAACCCAGCCATCAGCAACGGGAAGCAAAGTGGTTGACGTGTCCGGACAGGCTGGCCAATCGATAATCCTCCGAATGACAGGAACTGCCCCGGTTACTGCAACAGAACCTGTCACAATTGGGGTGGGCGATGTTTACGTAACACGCAAACAATGATCGTGAGGCAATCATGAGAAGGACCATTGCTGTATTGCTTGCACTCAGCTTGGTGAGGGTTGCAAATGCGCAAACGGTTTATCAGGTCACTCCCGACACAAAGGGGAATCAGATTGTCCTAACCGTTGCCAACGAATCGAAAACCCTCGATGCGCAAGGGCTCCTGGTGCAACTCCGGAGGAGCAATTCGGCTATATCCTTTGCTCAAACAAGCAGCCTCGTAAAGGTGGTTCAGGCGCAGAAGCAAACCGACGTGACATTCAAGTTCGACGTGAGTCGCGATGCCAAGCTCGGCTCTCGAGACACCTTGATCTTTGTGGTAAGCGACAATACTGGCAGTTGGTGGCAGAAGTCGATTATCATCTCTTACGCCGGTCCTCAGGTCTACAAGTTGGAACAAAACTTTCCCAACCCTTTTAATCCATCGACCATGATCTACTATGACCTGCCTTTCGACAGTCACGTTAAGATCATGGTGTACGACATCCTTGGACGCGAAGTCAGGAGGCTCGTTGATGAAGAGGAGCCGGCGGGATATCAGAAAATTCGGTTTGACGTGCAGGGCATAGCCAGTGGGACTTATTTCTACCGAGTTCAGGCTGAGCCCGCAAGAGGGGGGAAGACATTCACGGCTGTGAAAAAGATGTTGGTTTTGAAGTGACCCATAAGGTATAAACGACAATGGGGATCAAGAGCCCAATCCGCGGGGGGAGGGCTCTTTGAATCCCTAGCCGGCAGTCGCAAGGACCTCCCTGAAAAACGCCTCGATATTTTCCACAGGCGTTGCCGCAGGAACGTCGCAACCGGATGAGATGACAAAATTCGTATGTCCCTTTGCAGCCGAAAGCAGCTCGCGCGTCTTTGCGGCGACGAGTTCTGCTGAGCCGTGGACGAACACGGACGCCGGATCAATGTTGCCGCAGACGATCGTGGACGGGGGGAGTTTTGCGAGAGCCTGCGGGATATCCATGGGGGCGCCGAAATGGACGATATGTGCCCCCGATGATGCGACTGCGTCCAGGTGGAGCGCCTTTGCGGCGCAGTTGTGAAGCACGACCTCGAATTCCGCTGACTCCACGGCCTCGATAATTTGCCTGACGTAGGGGGATGAGAACTTGCCGAGCCCCCGCGGTGAGAGCAGTCCTGCGCTCGGCTCGGCGATAATGACCCCCTGTGCTCCCGCCTCCCTGAACGCCCGGCTGTACGCCTTGAGAAACTCGGTCGTCTTTTCGACGAGCATTTCGATCACATCGGGCTCCTCGGCAGTCGCCTGGAGCGCCTCTCCGACGCCGAAGAGTCGCCCGGCAAGCGAGAACGGGCCGATCATGCCGGCGATGACGGGGGCGCCCGTTCCAGCCACTGCGAGCCTTCGGGCTGCCTCGAGGTAGACGCCGGTCCGGCCCGTTCCCACGGCGGGAATGCGAAGCGCCGCGACACCGGCCTCATCGGTCACGAGGCGCCCGGTCACCGTCGGCACCTCCGAATCAGAGAAGACGACATGTGCACCGAAGGCTTCGGCTTCGACGCTGAGGTCCATGCACGTCAGCAGGACAGCGGTCCTGAACCGGCGGTGAAATGCGATTTGCGTCTCCGCCTGTGTCCGGGCGTCCGTGACGAGCGCGCGGACAGTTGTGCCCTGCAAGCCCGCGCCGGGGAACGTGGCCACAGGCATTGCGACAGGTGCGGTCGAGGATCTGACGAGCTGCGAGAGTGTTGTCATGGCATCGTGTCGGGAAAGCTCATTTCTTCAACGTAGACGTCCTGGAAGTCCGGTTCCCTGTCGAGCATGATATGCCTGACGCCTTCGGCGAGAGCGGCGTGTGAGGCGGCATCATCGAAAAGGGCACGCTTGGCCCCGCGGAGGGCCGTGTTCCCGGCAGGGTGGATTCTCTCCGCGGGAAACCCGACAAGCCCGATCCGCCGCGCGCTCGCGGTATTCACGTAGTTGCCGAACGCTCCTGCCAGGTAGACGCGCGCAATGTCGGCGGCGGTGAGACCGGAGAGCCTGAGAAGTATCCGGATGCCTGCGGCGATGGCCCCCTTGGCGAGCTGCAGCTCCCGGATATCGGTCTGCGAAAGTGTCACCGGGGGTGCCACGATCACCGATTGTTCCCCGCCGGCAAATCTCCCGGAAGGGAGAAGTATCCCTTTTTCGAGAAACGCGGCCGCCGCGTCGACAAGCCCGCTGCCGCAGATCCCGCGGGGAGCGACGTCGCCGAGCGTCCGTGCGATGATCTCTCCGCCTGAAATGTCCACCTCTGCGATCGCTCCTGTCGCGGCTCTCATCCCCATGTAGATGCGCGCCCCTTCAAAGGCGGGACCCGCAGCGGTGGAACAGCAGATAAGCCCCTTCGGGGAGGCTATGACGATCTCGCCGTTCGTGCCCAGGTCAATCAGGCATGCTGGCTCCGGGCTCCTGTGAAGGTTTACGGCGAGTATCCCCGCCAGTATGTCGCTCCCGACAAACCCTCCGAGGCAGGGGAGGAAGCGTACCGTGTGCTCCGAGTTGGTCGGCCAGCCGAGCTCGCCCGGCGTGAACGTCATCAGGCCGTCACGCTCGGGCTCAAAGGGGTAGCGGGAAAGAGGCGTGCAGTCGACGCCTGAAAAGAGGTGGTGCATGACCGTGTTGCCCACCAGCACCACGTCGGCGAGGCGCGCCGGATCGGCCCTGGCCCTTTTCAGGAGCTCCGCCACCATGGCTCCTGTCTGCTCGCGGATCAGGTGTGTGAGGACGCCCTGTTTCCCGTCATTCACAGCGAACCCGACGCGGCTCATGACGTCGGCCCCGTGACGGGCCTGATGGTTGAGCGCGGAGGAGACTGCCAGGACGTCCCCCGTCTCGAGGTTGAGGAGCTGTGCGACGAGCGTCGTCGTGCCGACGTCGATGGCGATTCCCAGGCCGCTCCGAGGTGTGAACGCAAAAGGGGCTTCGTCGGAGAGTATCGCCGCCTCCCACTGCGCCAGCTCGAGCGTCAGATCACATTCCGCCCGGCAGTGACATGCCAGCCGCCAGCCTGCGGCAAGCTCACCCGGTGAGAGGATGCGCTCCTGCTCGGGCGTCACCGGGAGGTCTCCGTCGATCACGCGGACGCGGCACCCCTTGCAGCGGGCCCGCCCTCCGCAGGGAAATTCGACGCCGTAGGGGAAGAGTACGTCCTGCAGTGGAGAGCCGGCCTGTACCTCCAGCGACGCGCCGAGCGGCTTGAGCGTGATGCGCACCCTGCCGCTCACGCCGTCGCCTTTTCCGCGCTGATCAGTCCCTGCCCGAAATCGGCGACTATCCTGTGGCCGGGTGGAACCACCAGGAAATCCTCCTCGCTCCACGGCCCGTTGACGAGCGCGTGGATCAGCCGGAGGCTTCCTTCCTCCGCGCTGAATTCCAGGTGTTTTTCCTCCGCGCGGTGCCGCGCGGTCTCAAGAAAACTCCCGTCGGGCTCAAGCCCCATCGTGATAAACGTGAGACGCCGGTAGTGCTTCGTCTGGTCGCAGAGCTGATCGTAGAGGTACTTCGCATTATCCTCCCCGTACTTTTCGACCATTGCTTCGTACGTCATGTCCATGCCGTTCACGTGCGAGATCGAGAGCTGGCGCAGCTCTCCCGATGATTCTCCGCGCTCGATCCAGCCGGTGGTGAGGAAATAGGTGCCCGGGTTGCGGCTGAAGTATTCCTCGTACCGCTGCCGGCTTCCGAAGAAGAGCGTCATGCAGTCGTGTGCCCGCGGGACCACGAGAGGCGTCCCGCGCGCGGTCAGCCCCGCGATGCCGTTGTTGCAGAGGCCGTAGCCGAGGAGAATGGTGTCGCACATCGCCGGGTCGACCGCGTCAACAGCCGCCTGGAGCCGGGCGAGCATGCCCGCGCAGCCGATGTCGTGGAGTCCCTTGGGGAGAAAACGGAGGTCGACCTGGTGGGGGGATCGCGCGGCAGCGTCGCAAAGCTCCCGCGTGAAGACTTCGCAGCTGATGATCGTGCGTCGCATGCGGCGTCCGGACCTGCCGGCTTCTCAGTCCCGGCCGCGGAGCGCCGCCGCGACGGCGCGGAGGAACTCCGGCGTCGTCCCGCAGCAGCCCCCGATGAAGTCGGCGCCCGCCTTCTGCAGCTCGCGCGCGCCGGAGGCGAACTCCTCCGGCGTGGTGCGGTACGTGATGCGTCCCCCGGCCATCTCGGGCATGCCGGCGTTCGGCTTGATCCACACCGGGAGCGCCGTCGCCCTGCGGAGCCTTGCGCAGACGGGAATATACCCCTCGATCCCGAGGCCGCAGTTGGCGCCGATGGCGTCCGCACCGGCCCCGGTCAGCGCCTCGGCGACCTCCTCCGGCGTGGCGCCCATCATCGTCCGGTCTTTCTCCTTCCCGGAATCGAACACCATGCTTGCGATAACGGGGAGGCCGGTCGTGCGCGCAGCCTTTACGGCGATCCGCGCCTCGTCGATGTCGGTCATCGTCTCGACCAGCAGCGCATCCGCACCCGCTCCGGCGAGCGCGTGGCACTGCTCGGTGAACGCGGCGGTGAGATCTTCTTCCGTCACCTCCCCGGCAATAAGCATCTTGCCGCTCGGGCCGATCGATGCGAACACCCGCGCGTGCCCCGCGGCAGCCTTCCGCGAGATCTCCACCCCCCGGGCGTTGAGCGCCGCAATGTCGGCTGCCCGGTCGCCCAGCGCGATCCTGTTGGAACGAAACGTGTTCGTCAGGACGACGTCGCTACCGGCCTCCACGTAGCGGGAGGCAACCTCCTCCACCCGTTCGGGGTGGGAGAGGTTCCAGAGGTCGGGGTGTTCCCCCGGCGTGAGACCGAGTTTTTGCAGCTCGGTCCCCCACGCCCCGTCCGTGATCACGGGGCGTCTCTCCAGCAACGTCTGGAACAGGGCGTGCACGTGTCTCTCAGGCAGCCGTGAGCTTCCGGGCGAGCGCCACGGCGGCGTTCGCGTTGCTGGAGTACCCGTCGGCCCCGATTTCATCCGCGTACTTCTGCGTGACCGGCGCGCCGCCGATCATCACCTTCACGCTGTCGCGCATCCCCTCCTCGCGGAGCTTCTCCATCACGGCGCGCATGGAATGCATCGTGGTCGTCAGGAGTGCCGACAGCGCCACGAGCCGGGCCTTCCGTTCCTTTGCCGCCGTGATGAACTTCTCGGGAGAGACGTCCACCCCCAGGTCGATGACCTCGAACCCGGCTCCTTCCAGCATGGCGGCGACCAGGTTCTTCCCGATGTCGTGGAGGTCTCCCTGGACCGTCCCGATCACCACCCGCCCGACGGGCTCGGCGCCGCGGGCCGTCAGGAGGGGCCTGATCAGCTCCAGAGACGCCTTCATCGCCCGGGCGGCGATCAGCAGCTCGGGGACGAAATACTCGTTCGCCTCGTAGCGCCGTCCCACCTCGTTCATGGCGGGGATCATGGTGTCGTCGACGAGCGACTGGGGATTGGCGCCTGCGGCCAGGCTCGTCTGCGTGATCTCTTTCGCCGCTTTGGCGTTGCCGTTGAGGATAGCGTCGTACAGCGTCTGGATCATGGACATAGCGTTTTCCCTCCGGTTGTCTTACAGCGCGCCGTGCGCGTAGATTGTGTCATACAGTGCGAGGATGTTGGCCGTCGGTGTGACGGGCTGGAGATTGTGGCACGGGGCGCACACCCAGCGTGCTCCCCTGAAGATTTCGATGTTCTCGAGAACCTCCCTGGCGACGTCGGCACTGGTCCCGAACGGCATCGTCTGCTGGTTGTCCATCGCGCCGTGGAAGACCAGGCGGTCCCCGAAATCGCGCACGAGTCCCTCGCGCTCCATTCCCGGGCAGCGCCACTGGATGGGGTTCAGCAGCTCGATTCCGGTGATGTCCAGGAGATCGGGGATCACTCCCCGGACCGAGCCGTCGGTATGGTAGAAGATATGGATCCCGTAGCTCCTCGCCAGGTCCGCCATCTTTTTCTGGTTCGGGAGGAGGAACTTCCGTATCTGTGCGCGGCTCATCAGGAGCGAGGTCTGCCCGCCGAGGTCCTCGGCGATGTACGTCACCCCGATCCGCCCTTTGCCCGCTTCGAACGTCCGCCGGGCAAGCTCGAAGTAGTAGCGGAACATGTGTGCGAGCGCAGCCTCGGTGAATTCCGGGTTCTCGACGAGGTCGACCAGCGCCTGCTCGAGGCCCCGGAGCCCCGCGTAGATCAGGAAGGGCTCGTAGTTCCCGGAACGGATCATCCTGTGCGGAGGCACGGCACGGAGCATCCGGCAGAAAGCCTCGTAGTCGTGGTCCTCGGCCTTCGGCCAGGGATATGCGTCAAGCTCCCCGATTGTCGACAGTGCCGCCAGGGGGTGGTTGGCGAACTCGTCGTATTCGCCGGCGCCGTACCTGATGAGCTTGCGGCGGAGTCCCCAGAGGTCGGCCCCCGGATCGCCGGCCCTGTGGTCGTCCCTTCGCGGTGGGTCGACGACGATGAGTCCGTCGACGTGGAGCCTGGTGTAGAGCTCCTCGATGTCGCGGCACCCCAGTTCGGCGAAGAGCCGCGCCGTCACCTCATCCGTCGCCCAGTAGTCGGTGGGAATGCGGTCAGGCTTCTCCCCCGCAAATATCGCACGCCAGCGTTCTCTCGGGGTCAAGGGGGTGGTGACGAATGTTCCACGAATGGAATGGTGTACCATATAGAATATACACAAACGCCCGGAGGAATTCACCTGCCGGGCCTCAGGTTGACTCTGAGTTTCCGGTGCGCTACTTTAGTACGGAAGGTGTGTCCATGAGTATTCGCCTGGTGTTCCCCCGTTTCCGTCCCGTCGCGCTCTGCGCGGGCGTGCTGTGTGCGCTGGCGCTCGCTCCCCTGCTTCTCTCGTCGCGGTCCGCCGCCCAGCCTCATGCGCGGAAGATCAACGTCCGGTACGAGAATATTTCGCTCGAGTTCGACGCTGCGCTGTCGAAAGACTACCTGGCCGAAACCGCTCCCGCGATCCCCCTCGAGGACAAGGACGACAAGCCGGACGGGGTTGCCCCGCGGCACATGGTGATCAGCCTGAGGGGATCGTATGCCACGCGGTTGCGCCGTGACGCCTCCTCGGCCTTCGTCATCCCGCGGATCTACGTGTATCCCCTTGCCGATCCCGGGGACCCGAAGTTCGACGAGGAATTCCCTACGACGCGGCAGGCGGCTGTGGACCTTACCCGGCTCCTGGGGCGCCGCTCCGGGGCGTTTACCGACGAGATCCCGTTCCTCCCCTGGTTTGACGAGGACGAGCTGTTTATCGGGAGGAAGAAGTTCGTCCGGTTCAGGAACGGGAGGGGGTTCATGTTTCTGACGCAGTGCGGCCAGGAATCCTCCGCGGTCAACAACGCCGAGATGCTCTACGTGTTCCAGGGAATGACCGATGACAACGCATGGTACGTCTCCGCGGTGTTTCCCGTAGCCGCACAGGGCTTCCCCTCCACCGGGAAGATCGACAACGAAGCCGAGTTCAGCGCGCGCTATGCGGGCTACATCCGGCAGACGACTGACCGCCTGAACCGCCTTCCTGCGCGCCGGTTCACCCCCGATCTGACGCTCCTCGAATCGCTGGTGCGGTCACTGAAAGTCGACCCGCACTGAACGCCCGCGCCATTCACGCCATGTACAGTCCGCACCGATCGCCGGCTCTTTGGCCGCATTTCCCAGCGGTTCTCGCTCTGTGCGCATTCATGGCGCCCGGCGTCAGGGCGCTCGCGGATCCCCCGGGAGCGCGAATTCCCCGCGGGTACGTCTGCAGGATGGCCGCGGGCGCCATACGCATCGACGGTGTCCTGGACGAGAAGTCATGGCGCGAGGCGCCGTGGACCGACGATTTCGTCGATATCGAAGGGTCCGTGCGTCCCCGTCCGCGATACCGGACGCGCGCGAAAATGCTCTGGGACGACCAGTACCTCTACATCGGCGCCGAGCTCCAGGAGCCCCAGGTCTGGGCGACGCTGACGCAGCACGACACGGTGATATTCCGCGACGACGATTTCGAAGTATTCATGGATCCGAACGGCGACAACCTTGAATATTACGAGATGGAGATGAACGCGCTCAATACGGTCTGGGATCTCTTCCTGGAACACCCCTACAGGGACGGGGGGAAGGCCGACAACTCATGGGACATCGTCGGCCTCCGGACCGCGGTCCATATCCGCGGAACGCTGAACATGTGCGCCGACAGGGATACCGGATGGACGGTTGAGATCGCCATGCCATGGAAGGCACTCGGTCAGTATGCACACCGGCCTGCCCCGCCGGCTTTCGGTGACCAGTGGAGGATCAACTTCTCGCGCGTGGAGTGGGAGCTGGATACGACGGGGGGGCGGTGCATGAAAATCCCCGGAAGGAAAGAGGACAACTGGGTCTGGTCCCCCCAGGGGGTGATTGACATGCACCAGCCTGAGATGTGGGGATACCTCCAGTTTGGCGGGAAGAACGCATCGCAGGCGTCATTCAGGCCTGATCCGTCAAGGCCCGCGGAGGAAGCGCTGATGGCTGTCTACCATGCGCAGATGGCGTTTCGGGCCGCTCATGGACGGTGGGCCGCGAGCATCGGCGAGCTGCAAATCCCCCGCGCGTCGCCGCAGATATTCGCAACATCGCCCGCGGTCTCGCTCACGTCTGCGGGCTACATTGCCAGTGTGACAATTCGTCTGAAGGGAGGGAAAACGCTTACCTGGTACGTCACACAGGACTCCCGTCTCTGGCACGATTGACGTACGGCCGGAATTTTCTTATATTTTCGGTAGTTTATAGTATAGAATCGTTCGAGGTGTCCAATGGCCAAGCTTTTTGTATCCAACAAGGACGAATCCGCGCGCCTCTTTCATAGCTCGTTCCTGGAGCTGTTCACACACGTCCACTGGAGCGTGCCGATCATCGTCTACCTCCCCGTCGTCGTCTACTCCGTGTACGTCACGTCGACATACGGAGCGATCGGCGCTTCAAGCGTGATACTCCTGTTCGTGGCGGGTCTCGTCGTCTGGACCCTTGCCGAGTACCTCCTCCACAGGTTCGTGTTTCACTACGAGCCGAAGAGCGGCTGGGGCAAGCGCCTCCACTTCCTCATGCACGGCGTGCACCATGACTACCCGCAGGACTCGAAGAGGCTGGTGATGCCCCCGGTGGTGAGCATACCCCTGGCTCTCCTTTTCCTGGGCGCGTTCATTCTTATCCTCCCTGCGGCCTCCGTCGGGGCTGTGTTTGGGGGATTTATCTTCGGGTACATCTGCTACGACGAGATTCACTACGCCACGCACCATGCCCCGATGAAGGGGAAGCTGGGGCTCTGGTTGAAGCACCACCACGTCAGGCACCACTACCTCGATCCGGGACGCGGGTTCGGCGTCAGCTCGCCGATCTGGGACTATGTCTTCGGCACGATGTACAGCGAAAAAGAAGACCTCTCCGTGGAGGGGAAAGAAATCTGACCTGACTTACTTTGTCAGGAACCATCTGGCCGGGGGTATCTGCTCTTCAGGTACCCCCGGTCCTGCATAGCGAAGCTCCACGCTCTTTGCGCCTCCCTGCTGTATGTAGCTCAACGTGACGGGATGCTTCCCGGCATCCAGATTCAGAGACGTCCGGCGTTCCTGGTACCCGTGCAGTCCCCCGTTATCAATGACCTGCTTGCTGTCAATCAGGAGCCTGGAGCCGTCGTCAGACCCGAGGACGAACGAGTAGACCCCCGGGGTGGTGATTTGCAGGAGCGCGCTGAACTGGACGCCGAAATATTCTGTGCTGTTCGGGACGTCCTGGAGCGACAACGTGTATGTGACCCCGCGACGGGCGACAACGACCGTATCGAAGTCGGGGATGTCGTGCCACTCTCCCTCGTAGTACCTGAATGAGATCCCGTTGGAGCCCTTGCGCACGGCGGAATATGTCCTGGAGGCGGTGAAACTCGGGAATCCGGAGACGCCGAAGGCCCTTGCCTTTACCGTGGCGTCGCCGGCGAGGAAGAGGGGCGCCGTGTAGCGTGGGGACTGAGCGTTCGGCTGCGTCCCGTCGAGCGTGTACCGTATCACCGCACCGGGCGTAGAGGAACGGATTTCAACGCGGAGCGATTCCGCCGCGTCAAACACACGCGCCTCCGGCAGGATGACGGGCTCCGGGGTGAGAGCCGATTCCCTGCCGGCCTCGACGATCATCGCGCGCGCCGCCCCGGGAGGGTTATCGAGGACCACCGGGGGAATGAGCGTCGTCTGCTTCGTCCATGCATTCTCCCAGTCTGCCAGCTCCTCCGGCCTGACGACGCCTCCCGGCGGCATTGCGCGGAGCAGCTCGAAATACCTCCTCCAGCGTGCTTCGTAGAAGTCGCGGACAAGGCCGCTCCACATTTTCGACGCATAGTCGAACAGCTCCGGACCTCCCCAGACGGTGATCTGCATCCTCGCATTTTCCTCGTAGAGCGCGGAATCGCGGGCGTTCGTTCCCCATGAGCGGGCGTCCCCGATCCAGCGCTCCAGTCTCCTGTCCTCGCGGCTGTTCAGGAGCGCGTCGATATCGTCCATGAGCCTGAACGCCTGGGCCGCCAGCGTGTCGCGAAGCTCGGGCATTCCCTCATCGTGGGCGCGTACGGCGTCGCGCAGCCGCTCGTCGACGGCGCCGCCGAGCGCCTGTGATGCAATCTCCACGGCGTCTGCGGCGTAGAGTGGGCTGGCCTTCATCGAATCCGCGACGGAGAGAAATGTCCTGGCTGCGGCCATGAATGCCGGGGAGACATCCACGTTGCCTTCGACGCCGCGCCGGGGGCGGAGCTGGAACGCGTGACGGATATTGGTCGCCCCGTGCGCATATGCCGACCCTGCGAGGAGCGTCCATGCCCTTCCGAGCGCGGCGGGGACTGTGCCATAGCGCGAGAGGGCGTACGCCGGGAGCCACCGGGAGAGATCGATCGGCGCGCGCGACCAGTACATATCCGTGTTCAGCTCGTACACGACGTCGTTGTTCTCGATCCCTTCGGGCGCGAGTCCGATTCCCTCGAGTCTCCCACGCGCCGGGCTGTTAAGCGCGGAAGCGGGATCGGTTGCCGCAAACTCCAGGTTCCCGTTGAGAGGGTTGTTCCCGCCGAAGTTGTGTATGATGCTGTATATCCACTGCTTGCCGTAAAACGCCTCCTGCGCTTTCCAGCCGTGCCAGAGTTCGTTGGCCAGGTCTAGTATCACCATCCGATCGTCCGGCACGCGGCTGAGGAATGCACGCACCGAAGGCTTGTCCCAGAATGTCCTGTCGTTGTAGAAGAGCCACCCCTGCATCACCCAGGTGCCCTGCGGATCCCCTGCAATGATGGATGAGTACACCGCCTCGCCGAACTCCGCCAGCTCCCGGTAGCGCGCAGTGTCGGAGACCGGTACCTGAAGCTCGTTGAAGCTGTCGGCCAGGTAGTAATGGTCGGTACCGAACATCTTCCTGTACGCAGCGAGAAACCTGGTCCCGATCTCGCGGAAAAGGGGAGAGGTGGGTGACAGGATGTGCGTCCGTTCATCCTGCGGAAAACCGCCCCAGGCGGCGAGATCATAAATGCGCGCCTCGGGATGGAGCCTCCTGAACTGGGCTGGCACAAAGCCTGAGAATGCAGGCACGACGGGGATCATGCCCAGCGACCGCATCCGGGCGAGTATCTTCTTCTGGAGAGAGGCCTGCCCGTCGATCCACCCCTGCGGCAGTGGTCCGCCGTGTCCGTTCACGTTTCCCATCCTGTGCCACGGCAAGAATGCCGGCCCGGTGAAAAACCCGTCCAGGTCCTGGCCGGTGAGCCCCATCGACTCCCAGACTTTCTGCCAGACCGCTTCCTGCCCGGTCATGGCCAGGGGCATGGAGATCCCGTGGAGTGCCATCCAGTCTATCTCTTTCTCCCATCTCTTCCAGTCCCACCAGACTGTCGTGTACCCGAACGTGCAGACGTTGTAGAACTGCCTGTACCGGTACGGCGTGACGACGCGCGTTCGTAGATAGTCGGGTAGCTGCGATGGAAGATCGAGATGCGAGCCGCTCCACGTCACCTGGCAATTGCAGGCATTGCGAAGGTAGTGGTAGAAACCCCTGCTCAGTGCCAGCGCCCCCGAGCCTTTGATCGTGACAGTGCCCGCGTGGGCTTCAACCTCGAAGACGTCCTTCCCCCCTTCCTGGCCGATGTTCTCCAGGTGGAATGAAGAGGCGCGGTCCTTAATCGTCCGCTTGATGAGCCACTCCGCCGCGGTAACGGCGGAGCGTTGCCGCGACGTCTGGGCGGGCAGCTCCCGGGGTGCGATGACCAGCAGGAGTGCGGCGATGACTGTCAGGTGTGTGACGATGACTGTCAGGTGTGTGCGCATGATCTGATTGATGTGAATGTGACCCGTCATTGCGAGCGCTTTTTGCGAAGCAATCTAACGAAATCTCCCCCTCTTTTTCAATGTGGATCGTGCAAACAGTGGATCGCGCAAACTACTCGAGCGAGTTGAACGCCTCATTCTATTTGAGTATCTTCCCCCGTGCGCGCCCCCGTCGTCTCACCTCAGCGCTCACCCTCACGTCACCGGAAGCCGCAAAGTGATGCACCTCAGGGTCCTGGGAAGCTCGAGCGCGGGCAACTGCACGCTGATCTGGAACAGCGAATCCACCGTTATGGTGGACTGCGGGTTCGGGCGCACGTACATGCGGTCCAGTCTCGAATCACTCGACCTCGACATACCCCCACTGGCGGGACTCCTGGTCACGCACGCGCACGGGGATCACGTCAACGACGCGTCTGTCGACCTTCTTGTCCAGAACCGCATCCCGGTCGTCGTCCGCCGCGAGCTTACGAAGCATCTCCGCAGGATGTACCCTTCCATGCGGCGCGCTGCGAAAGAAGGACTTCTTGTCGAGCTTGCCCCGGGCGGGGGGACAGTCGGCTCTCTCGCCGTGGATTCATTCCCCGTGCATCATGATTCACCAGGGGGATGCTTCGGTTTCGGGGTGACGGATGGCTCTGCGACGACTCCGGTGCGTGTCGCCATTGCAACTGACCTCGGATTTACGGAGGAGGAACTGGTCGAGCGATTCCGGGATACCCGGGCCGTCGTCATCGAATCAAACCACGACGTCAGGATGCTGGAGAACTCCGGGCGTCCAGAATGGCTGAAAAAGAGGATCCGCGAAATCGGCCATCTCTCCAATGACCAGTGCGCCGAATTCGTCGGGGCAGTCGTGCGCACCAGTGCCCGGCCCCCGGCGGCGGTTGTCCTCGCCCATATCAGCCAGCAGTGCAACACGAACGAGCTGGCCGAGCGGGCGACGGCCGGGGCGCTCACGCGGGACGGGTTCTCATCCGTGCGCGTGGTCCAGACGTTCCAGGCGCGACCTTCGGAGATCGTGGCGGTCTAGATTGCTTCGTTGCAATAAACGCTCCTCGCAATGACTGTCATTGCGAGCGAAGTCCGTTCTTTGGACCACGCCGTTCTCTGGCGTGGCGAAGCAATCTCGCGGTTTCTGTGGCTATTGTCCATCCTCTATTCTACATTGTCCGTTGGTTTAATGTCTATGCGACTCACACCTGTCGTTGCCCTGGTTATTCTCGCCTCCCCAGCGTTTTCCCTCCCCCGCACCACGACGGGGGAATTCACGATCCACAACACAGTGCTGACGTGCACGGTCGGCATACAGGAAGGTCATCTCGCGTTTGACCGTGTCCTGCTCAACCCGGCCGGCGGATCCTCTTCCTCCGCGG
The DNA here is from genome assembly GCA_035516035.1 of Bacteroidota bacterium. Lineage (GTDB taxonomy): Bacteria > Bacteroidota > Ignavibacteria > UBA10030 > UBA6906 > Fen-1273. The sequence continues at coordinate 20,571 of DATJAS010000039.1, forward strand.
AGCTGATCCCCGTCGAGACGGACGGCGACTTCGCGCTTGAGATCATGTGGTCTGACTGGCGGCCCCCCGGGGCGAAAAACAACGGGGAGAATCCGGTCACGCTGACGGCCAGGGACTTCACGTTCGATACCGCGTCGACAGTACCCGGCACGCGCGGCGGGACTGAATTGCGCCTCGACTTCACCGGGCCGGACGGGACGATTCGTCTCCGCGTTACATATGGTATCGGGGCCGGCGATTTCTACGTGCGGAAAACCATCGCCGTCATGGATTCAACCGGCGCCGGCCATTTTCTGCGCCAGGTGCGCGCGATGGACTGCATTCTCAGGGGTTCCCCCGCGATTCGCAAAAGCGGAGGGTTCGGGCAGCCGGCGGCGAGCACGTACGCGGGGAGGACCGGGGCGTTCTTCGGTCTCGAGTATCCCGCTTCCCGGAACTCCCTGGTCGCCGAAGGTGCGGACGCGCGGCTCCGGTGCGGCGAAGAGATCGGCGAGCCGATCGGCAACCGCTGGTTGAGCGCGGACCCGGCCGTGGAGGGCGTGACGCCCGATACGGCCGTACGGCAGTGGTTCTGGCACTACGTCGACGACATCCGCGTCGCCCCCCTGCGTCCCTACACGCTCTATAATTCCTGGTACGACATTCGCTCTCCGGATTTCCGCAACATCGATCCCGCGCACGTGATGAACGAGGAGAACATCCTCCGGATCATCGGCCTGATCGACAGGAACATGATCGACAAACACGGGATACGGCTTGACGCGTTTGTTCTGGACGACGGCTGGGACGTGTACGAAAGCGACTGGCAGCTCAGGCCGGTCCAGTTCCCGCACGGGCTGAAGCCCATCGCGGACGAGTTGAAAAAGACGAACACCGCGCTGGGCATGTGGCTCGGCCCGACCGGCGGGTATTCATTCCACGACCGCCGGATGGGCTGGATGAAGGCGCACGGCTACGAGATTGTCGACGACCAGCTCTGCCTTGCGGGAGAAAAATACAGCGCCCTCTTCCGGAAACGGGTCGAGGATTTCGTGCGCGACGATGGGGTCGGGTATTTCAAGTGGGACGGTATCCAGTTCGTCTGCAACGACCCCTCGCACGGGCACCCGGTGGACATCTACTCGCGGCGCGCGGTTATCGAGAGCGTGATCGACAAGTGCAGGGCGGTTCGCGCCATCAACCCGGCCACATTTCTGAACGTCACATCGGGCACCTGGCTCAGTCCCTGGTGGCTCCCATACGCAAACCAGATCTGGATGGACGGGCAGGACTACGGGTACGCCGACGTTCCCTCCATCAGCCCCCGCGACGCGGCGATCACGTACCGCGACTTCGTCCTCTACGAGGACCTCAGGACAAAGGACCTCTGGTTCCCCGTCGCGAACATGATGACGCACGGTATCATCAAGGGGGACCTTGAGAAGCTGGGCGGCGAGCACGAGCCGCTCGACAAGTTCACGAACGAAGCGCTCCTGTATTTTGCGCGTGGCGTCTCGATGTGGGAGATGTACATCTCACCCGACCTCCTGTCCGACGGGGAATGGGACGCGATGGCGCAATCGATGCAATGGGCAAGGGACCGGTTCCCGGTTCTGTCGACCACGACGATGGTGGGGGGAGATCCGAAGGCGCGCGAGACTTACGGGTATGTCCATTTCCGGGGGAAGGAAGGCGTGATCGCGGCCCGGAACCCCTCGATCGAGCCCGGATCGCTCCAGGTGGCGCTCCTCCCGTCGGAGGGGCTCGATCCGTCGGCTGATTCGCTCGTGCTGGAGCGCGTCTACCCCTCGCTCTGGATATCCCCTGCGCTGACACGGGCGGGCTCCTTGGTCACGCTCCCGCTCGACGGATACGAGACGGCCGTGTACGAGCTTTATCCGCTGAAGAGTGCGACGGTTCCGCTGGTCGCGGGAGTGCGCTTTGCCGCAAAGAACACGGAGGGTACGCGATCGGTCGTGGCATGCTACCCGGAAGGAGAGGGGCGGACGAGGGTGCTCAATCCGTCGATCGCCCTCTCGGCTGAGCGGGGCGGGCACAGCGTTACACTGCCGGAAATCAGGTTTGACCACGGCGACTCACGCCCTGCCGGCTCCTCTGTACACGTGGGAAGTCGTCCCGGCACCGGCGCGTTTGAGTTTTCGCTCGATATCGACGCCTCCGCGCACAATGCGATGCTGGCCGTCCTCCTGAAGCCGTCTCCCGGGACACAACCCTCCGGCGCTCCGGCGATCACCGCGCACATCGACGGCTCCGCAGTGCAACTCGAGACGGAAAGCCAGAAGGGGATGTGGGCGTGGTACACTGTGCCTGTCAGGGCCGGTACCCACTCCCTTTCATTGCTCATAGCGCCCGGCGGAAACGATAAGTCCTGGAAGGGGCTGGCGACGGCCTACCTGATCTGTGACCGGGCAGTCGAAGCGCAGGAAGTCTCGTTTGTATTGAAGGCGCCTCCCGTATTGCGGCCCATGCCTCCTCTACCTGCGGCCCCGGGAGAGTTCCGCGTCAACGAGCTTCTTGTGGAGCAGGAAATTTCCGCGGCCGCTCCGTAGGCGATCACGAGGAACCACTTTCCACGCATAATCCCACATATGCCCATGCGCATCATTCACGCGTCCTCCATAATGTTCCCTGTGCTGATACTCGCTATCTCGTCGATGCGGGCCCATGCCGGCGACCAGTTGCATCCCGTCCTGTCGCTTGTTCCCGAGCCCGTGAGCGTCAAAGAGCTCCCGGGGAAATTTGTCGTCGGTCCCGGCACTTCACTTGCTGTCGATCAGGCCGCGCCTGCGTTCAGGGATGTCGCCCGCTTTCTGGCGGCCCGACTGAGGGAATCGACCGGGTTCCCCCTCCCCCTCGATACCGCGGCGACAAGGCCGGCCCCCGGCCAGATTTATTTTGCATCCGGTTCCGTCGCGGGGGGGGAAGAAGCGTATGCGCTGGACGTATCGAACGGGGGGATCCGCATTTCGGCTCAGGCTCCCGCGGGAGCGTTCTATGCCATGCAAACGCTCCTCCAGCTCCTGCCGCCGGAAATCGAGTACGGATCACTGTTCCAGGGCCTGAGCTGGACGATCCCGTGCGTACAGGTGAAGGACGCGCCGCGGTTTCCCTGGAGAGGGATGCACCTCGACGTCGGCAGGCATTTCTTCGGGAAGAAATTCGTCGAAGAATACATCGACCTTCTCTCCAGGTACAAGTTCAACGTCTTTCACTGGCACCTGACGGAGGACCAGGGGTGGAGGATCGAGATCAAGAAATACCCGCGGCTCACCACCGTCGGCTCATGGCGGAAAGAGACGCTGGGCGACGGTCAGCCCCACGGCGGGTTCTACACGCAGGACGAGGTGAGGGAGGTTGTCGCCTACGCCCGGGAGCGGTTCATTACGATCGTCCCGGAAATCGAGATGCCCGGCCATTCGACGTCGGCGCTCGCGGCGTACCCCGAGCTTTCATGCACCGGGGGCCCGTTTGACGTACAGACGAAGTGGCGCGTGTTCGACGACGTCTACTGCGCGGGGAACGACAAAACGTTTGAATTCCTCGATGACGTCCTGACGGAAGTGATGGCGCTCTTCCCCGGGCCGTACATACACATCGGCGGGGACGAGTGCCCCAAGACGCGCTGGAAGGCCTGCCCGAAATGCCAGGCCCGGATCAAGGCCGAGGGACTGGCGAACGAGCACGAGCTGCAGAGCTACTTCATCAAAAGGATTGAGCGATTCGTCAATGCGCACGGCAAGCGCTTGATCGGGTGGGATGAGATCCTCGAAGGGGGGCTCGCACCCAATGCGACTGTCATGTCCTGGCGCGGGATAGACGGGGGAATCGCCGCCGCCACCGCAGGTCACGGCGTGGTCATGAGTCCCACATCCAACTGCTATTTCGATTATTACCAGGGGCTGACCGGAGAACCCTGGGCGGTCGGCAGCTATCTGCCGCTGGAGAAGGTCTATGCGTATGAACCCGTGCCTCCCGGGCTCACCCCGGAACAGGCACGTCACATCCTGGGAGCGCAGGGGAACGTGTGGACGGAGTCCATCCCCGGGCCTCCGCAGGCGGAGTACATGGCGTTTCCCCGCGCCTGTGCGATGAGCGAGGTGGTCTGGACGCCGGCGGCGAAGAAGGACTTCCGTGACTTCTCCGCCCGGATGGCGGACCAGTACGACCGCTTCGTCATGCGCGGCGTCAACGCCCGCATTCCGCCCCCCACCGGGTTCGAAGGGAACGCCGTCTTCACGAGCGACACGGTGGTGTCGATCGTGAGCCAGGTTCCCGGCTCCGTGATGCGGTACACGCTGGACGGCACCGACCCCACGAGCGGCTCCCCGGAAGTCACGGGACCGCTTACGCTCCGTGCGAGCACGACTGTAAAGGCCCGGACGTTTCTTACGTCGGGAGGAACGAGCCCTGTGCCGTTCGGCGTGTTCAGCCGGATCGATCCGGCGGTGAACGGGGTGGCATATACGATTGTGCCCCGCCGCGCAGGCGTCGAGACGATCCGGGGAGTCACCTCCATGATGTCGCTCGAGGGTCTGCCGCTTCCCGGCGACAGCTCCACTGTGACGCTGGAGGCACTGCTCGACATCCCTTCGGACGGGATCTACACGTTCGCGATGGCGCAGGGGGATTCGGCCTCGCTGACCATCGACGCCTTCAGGCCCGTTGATAACAGGGCCGCCGACTGGTGGGACGTTCCCACGGCGCGGTTCGCGCTGGGGAAAGGCGCTCACCGGATCTCGGTCGTGGTCGCCGCGGCCGGGCGTCCGAGCGGGCTGGGACTCAGCCTCGAAGGCCCGGGGCTCGAGCGCCGGGCAATCCCGCCGTTCATGCTCCGTCGGTCATCGCGATGACGTCATCCACATCACACATTCATGAGGAACACGCATGGCAACATTCTCGCTGAGCGTCGTTGACTGGCTGATCCTCGCAATCTACTTCGGCTTCATCCTGGGGCTCGGCTACTACCTGAAGAAATTCACGAAGAGCCAGGAAGACTACTTCCTGGCCGGGCGGAAAAACAGCGCGTGGGTGGCTGGCATCGCGTTTCTCTCCGCCAACCTGGGCGCGCTCGAGCTGCTCGGCATGACGGGCAATACGTTCAAATACGGGATGTACGTCGCGCACTTCTACTGGATCGGTGCGATCCCGGCGATGCTCTTCCTGGGTCTCTACATGATGCCGTTTTACTACAGCAGCAGGATTCACTCGGTTCCCGGCTACCTGAAGCTCCGGTTCGACGAGCGGACGCGCGTGCTGAACGGTATCGCATTCGGGATCATGACGCTGCTCGTGTCAGGCATCAACCTCTACGCGATGGCGCTTGTGCTCCGGACGTTCCTCGGGTGGGACTGGAACGTGAGCATGTGGGTGTCTGCCGCGACGGTGGCTTTCTACGTGACGCTGAGCGGGCTGCTCTCGGCGATATTCACCGAGATTTTACAGTTTTTCCTCATCTGGTTTGGGCTCTTCCTGGTGACAATCCTGGGGCTCGTGGAGATCGGGGGGGTCGGCCAGGTCCTCAATCATATCCCCTCCTCGTTCGGCACGCTCTGGTCGACGTCCGGAGACGCGTCACAGAACGGCATGGCGATCACGTGGGCCGGAATCGTCCTGGGGCTCGGCTTCGTCCTCTCGTTCGGTTACTGGACGACAGACTTCCTGGTCGTGCAGCGGGCCTTCTCGGCGCGCAACCTGAGGGCCGCGCGGATGACGCCGATCATTGCCTCGTTCCCGAAGATGGCAGTCCCGGCAATCGTCGTTCTCACGGGGCTCATCGCGCTCATCCTCGCAAAGACGCCCGGGAGCGGCTTCGCGCTCATGCAGGACGGGGGGAAGATCAACTACGACTCCACGCTCCCTCTCCTCATCATGCGCTACTACCCGCACGGGCTCGTCGGTCTGGGCGTGTCCGCGCTCCTGGCAGGGTTCATGGCCGGGCAGGCGGGGAATATCAGCGCGTTCAATACGGTGTGGACGTATGACGTCTACCGGGCGATCATCAACAAAAACGCGAGCGATGATCACCTGGTGTGGGTCGGGAGGATCTCGACGGTAATCGGCGTGGTCCTGAGCGTCGTCACCGCCTACTGGGCGAAGGGATTCCCGAGCATCATGGACTACATGCAGGCGATATTCTCCTGGGTCAACGCGCCCCTCTTTGCGACGATGCTCCTCGGGATGTTCGTCGTCTGGATCACTCCCGCCGGGGCGTTCTGGGGCCTCCTTGCGGGGATGGGGACGTCGATCACGATGTTCCTCGCGGTCAAGTTCCAGTGGATCGACCCGTCGCAGATCACGATGTCGAACGCCGCGAGCGACATGGCGGTGAATTTCTGGCGGGCATGGTGGGCATGGCTCGTCTGCTTCGGGACAACGATCGTCATCAGCCTCTTCACGAAGAAAAAGCCGAAGGAGGAGCTGGTGGGACTGGTGAAGGGACTGACCGAGAAGACGGCGCTGGAAGGTGTGCCGTTCGTGAAGAGGCCCGAATTCTACGCGATCATCTCGGTGATCGTGCTGGTCATTCTCAACGTGTACTTCTGGTAGGGGGACGCGATGAAACCGATCTGGTATTTTGTGGGCCTCTTCCTGACCGCGGTGGGCGTTATCGTCCTGGCCTCGGGGCTCTACGACCTGGCGACTCCCCCTGCGGAAAAGACCGTCCTTGCGGAGCTCCACCCCGGCGTCTGGTGGGGAGCCGTGATCCTCGTCGCGGGGTTGCTCTTCTTCCTGTTGAATAGAAAGAAGACCGTGGAATAGGACCTATCGCCGAGACTGTGGAATAGGATTTATCGCCGGAGATTGTGGCGCCTATGGCGCCACAATCTCCGGCTGCTCTACAGCTCCACCCTCACCCCCGCATGAACGCACACGTACGAAGCGGTGTTCGCCCCGGCGATCCTGACCCCGAAGAGGTCGGCGGGCTCCACGCGGTCATCCGCATTGGACATCGCCGTGTATATCCCGGCGATGTCAAGCGACACGCCGCTCCCGATGGAAAGTAGGACTCCCGCATCGAGGCTCATCGCGGGTTCCGTCCACGTGCCGCCGTACGTGCCCGATTGAGACTCGCCTGCTGCCGGCGAGGTTCCCGTTGCCGTCCAGTGAAGAAAGTACGCTCCTCCGGAGCCCCCGACGTACGGTCTCAGAAGCGTCCCGCTGAATGTCAATCGGGCGCCGAACATCGCCGGAAAGGCCCGGAACGGCCCGCTCACGTTCACGCCCGTTTGCCCGCCCAGCGCTGCTATCGCGGTGTTGATCTTCGCGGGATTGAACTGCCAGTGGACGTAGCCGCCCCGGAGGAGGAGGCTGAAGTTTTCGTTCAGGGGAAATTCAAGAACGCCCGTTCCTTCGTATCCGGCACGGAACATCGTCCGGATGCCCCTCACCGGGAACGCTGCCCCGCCGCCGAGCGAGAGGCTGACCTGGTTTTCGGCCAGCAGAGAGCCGCGGGCCGCGATGATCAGTGCGAGCGTGATTGCGAATACGGATACAATACGTCTCATCAAAAACCCCGTTCGTGAAACTCCTCATAATCGCTTATTTTTCGGCCAATTACAAGAAAAATCGGCTTGACAGCCCGGTGCAGGTGTGATATATTACAGATATATCTAACACAATCAGGGGGAGTTCGTGGCCTCGACGTGGGAAGGCGTCTTCACCGCACTGACGACAAAGTTCACGGTGGTGGGGGCGCTTGACATCGGTGCCATGGAAGCGCATATCGATCGCCAGGTCTCCGCAGGAGTGCACGGCATCATCGTCCTGGGATCGCTCGGCGAGAACGGATCCCTTTCGGCCGCGGAAAAGCAGGACGTCGTGAAATCTGCAGCCGCCGCCTGCAGGGGGCGCGTGCCGGCGCTGGCGTGCGTAGCAGAAACCACTACGGCGGACGCGTGTGCATTCGCCCGCGACGCGGTCCGCAGCGGCGCCTCAGGTCTCATGCTCCTCCCTCCCATGCGGTATGCCTCGGACGAGCGGGAGACCGAGCAGTACCTCAGGTCCGTGGCGTCCGCCTCCGAAGTCCCGGTCATGCTCTACAACAACCCCGTTTCGTACCGCGTGGACGTCACGCCGGAGATGTTCGCCCGGCTTGCGGATGAACCCCGGTTTGTCGCGATCAAAGAGTCGTCCGGCGAGGCGCGGCGGATCACCGATATCAGGAACCTCGTCGGGGACCGTTACGCGATATTCACCGGTGTCGACGATATCGCCCTGGAGAGCCTGCTCCTCGGCTGCGCCGGGTGGGTGGCGGGTCTTGTCTGCGCGTTTCCCCGGGAGACCGTCGCCCTCTATCGCTGCGTGAAGGAGCGGCGCATCGACGAGGCGCTCGCACTCTACAGGTGGTTCATGCCGCTCCTCCACCTCGACGTCTCCGTGAAATTCGTGCAGAACATCAAGCTCGCCGAAGCGAAAGCGGACGGCGGGAACGAGCGGGTGCGCCCGCCGCGCCTTCCGCTGGCGGGCGAAGAGCGCACACGCGTTGAGACGATTATCGAGAGGGCGCTCGCGACGAGACCACGACTGACGGGAGTCACGCCATGACCCGATCGGCAGGCGAGGTACACCGCCTCTATATCGGCGGTGAGTGGGTGGAGGGGGGCCACGTGGCTGACGACATCAATCCCTCCGACCAGGAGGACGTGGTCGGACGCTATGCGCAGGCCGACGCCTCGCAGGTGTCGACCGCCGTCGAGGCTGCGAACGCAGCGGCGCCCCTCTGGGCCGCGAGCACGCCGCAGCAGCGGTTCGACGCGCTTGACTTCGTCGGATCTGAAATCCTCGCCCGGAAAGAGGAGCTGGGGCGGCTGCTGGCCATGGAGGAGGGGAAGACGCTTCCTGAATCGATAGCGGAGGTGGCGCGGGCAGGCTCCATTTTCAAGTTCTTCGCCGGCGAAGCGATCCGGACAGGGGGCGAGCACATCCCTTCGGTCCGCCCGGGGGTAGAGATCGACATGCTGAGGGAGCCGCTCGGCGTCGTCGGCCTGATCACGCCGTGGAATTTTCCTGCCGCGATTCCAGCCTGGAAGACGGCCCCGGCGCTCGCCTACGGCAACACCGTCGTCCTGAAGCCTGCGGAGCTGGTCCCGGGATCTGCCTGGGCGATAGCCGAGATCATCTCGCGTTCGGGATTGCCGAAGGGTGCCTTCAACCTGATCACCGGCCGGGGGAGCGTTCTTGGGGAAGCGCTCGTACAACACCCCGGGGTGGCAGGGATCAGCTTCACGGGATCAGTCGCCGTGGGGACGACACTGGCGGCAAAGTGCGCCGGCCGACTCGCGCGCGTCCAGCTCGAGATGGGAGGGAAGAATCCCCTTGTGGTGCTCGACGACGCGGATCTGACCGTGGCGGTGAATGCCGCGGTCAACGGATCGTACTTCTCGACGGGACAGCGTTGCACCGCGTCGAGCCGTCTCATTGTCACCGCCGGCATTCAAGCGCGATTCATACGGGCGATGAAGGAGCGCCTCGCCTCCCTCAGGGTGGATGATGCGCTCGCTCCCGGGACGGACATTGGGCCCGTCGTCGACCAGGCGCAGCTCGACAAGGATCTGGAGTACATTGCCCTCGGCACGCGGGAGGGAGGCACGCTCGAGTGCGGAGGGGATCGGCCACAGCGTCGCACAAAGGGGTTCTATCTCTCCCCCGCGCTCTTCACCGGGACGACGAGCGGCATGCGCCTGAACCGGGAGGAGGTCTTCGGACCGGTCGCCGCCGTCATCGCTGCGAAAGACTATGAGGAGGCGCTTGCGCTTGCCAATGACACTCCCTTCGGGCTCTGCGCCGGGGTCTGCACGACATCGCTGAAACACGCGAGCCATTTCAGGAAGAAGGTCCAGGCGGGCATGGTGATGGTCAATCTTCCCACGGCCGGTGTAGACTACCACGTCCCGTTCGGGGGGAAGAAAGGGTCAAGCTACGGGACGCGCGAACAGGGGAGATACGCGCTCGAATTCTACACGACAGTCAAGACTTGCTACACCGCCCCCTAGGGACTTTCGACCGCTAAAGCAATGAACGTGGACACAGGACGAAAACCGCAGGCACGATGGAGTGGCGCCCCCCATCCTCCGCGGGCGAGCCTGGCAGAAGAGGCCTACACGCGGCTGGAGGAGATGATTGTCACGCTCGAGCTTCGCCCCGGGAGCGTTCTGTCGGAGGCCGAGCTGAGCAGGAAGATCAGGATCGGCAGGACCCCCATGCGCGAGGCCCTGCAGCGACTCCAGGCGCACCGTCTCGTCACGACGCTTCCCCGGCGGGGGGTAGTGATCAGCGAGATCAACATCGTCGATTTCCTGTCGCTCCTGGAGACGCGGCGCGTGCTCGACCGCCTGGTCGCGACGAAGGCTGCGCGGCGCGCGTCCCCCGAACAGCGGAATGCCCTTGAGAAGATTGCCGGCGCAATGGTCGCCGCCGCCGGGCGGGGCGATATGACGGAATACATGCGCCTGGACACGGCCTTCGACCGCCTCCTGGAGGAGGCGTCTCGGAGCGCCTACGCCCTCCAGGCATCCGTGCCGCTGCACGCGCAATGCAGGAGGTTCTGGTATCTCTACAGGCACAACGGGGATCTCCTGAAGTCCGCCGGGCTGCACGCGGCGATGATGCGGGCAGTTGCCCGGGGGAACGAAGGGGAGGCCGGGGACGCAGCGGACGCCCTCGTCGATTACATGGAAGCCTTCGCGCGAACGGCGCTTGATCTGACCTGAAGGGAGGAAGGGGATGCCCCGCCACACATTCTTCTGCATCGACGCGCACACCTGCGGCAATCCTGTGCGCGTCGTTGCCGGCGGCGCGCCGCGACTGGAGGGGGCCACGATCGCGGAGCGGCGCCGTCACTTCATGGCCGAGTTTGACTGGATCCGGACGGGGCTCATGTTCGAACCCCGGGGACATGACATGATGTCGGGCAGCATGCTCTATCCCCCTGCCGATCCCCGGAACGATGTTGCCCTCCTCTTCATCGAGACGAGCGGGTGCCTGCCGATGTGCGGGCACGGGACGATCGGCACGGTGACCGTCGCGCTCGAACATGGCCTGGTCGTCCCCCGCACGCCGGGATTACTCCGGCTGGAAGTGCCCGCCGGTCTCGTCGAGGCGACGTACGAAATGGAGGCGGGGAATGTGCGCTCCGTGAGGATCGTCAACGTACCGTCGTACCTTGACCGGGAGGGGATCCGGGTGGATGTGCCCGGGCTGGGTCCCCTCTCGCTGGACGTTGCATACGGGGGAAATTTCTACGCGATCATCGACCCGCAGGAGCATTACCACGAGATCGACGATCTGGGCCCCCGGGAAATCCTCCGCCTGAGCCCGCTGGTCCGCTCGCTCGTGAATGCGCAATACAAATTCGTTCACCCGGAAGACCCGTCGATTCGCGGACTCTCCCACATCATGTGGACGGGCGCACCCCGCGCACCGGGGGCGCACGCGCGGAATGCCGTGTTCTACGGGGAGAACGCGATCGACCGCTCTCCCTGCGGGACGGGGACGTCCGCACGCATGGCGCAGTGGGCTGCACGGGGGAGGCTTCACCCCGGCGAAGAATTCGTCCACGAGAGCATAATCGGGAGCACGTTCCGTTGCCGCGTGGAACGCGCGACATCGGTGGGGGGCAAGAGCGCCATCGTCCCGAGCATCGAAGGTTGGGCAAAAATCACGGGATTCAATACGATTGTGATCGACGACGATGACCCCTTTGCGAAGGGGTTCCGGGTGCTGCAGGGGTGAACGGACGCAGACATATCGTGGTGATCGGCGGCGGGGCGGTGGGGCTCTGCGCCGCGCATTACCTGCTTGAATCCGGGTGCGACGTTACGCTGCTGGAACGCGGCGAGATCGGGGAGGGATCGTCGCTTCACAATGCGGGGCTCGTGGTCCCGAGCCACTTTATCCCGCTTGCGGCCCCCGGCACCGTGGCGCTCGGCCTCCGATGGATGCTGAGCCCTGAAAGCCCGTTCTACATCAAGCCGCGCCTCGATCCCGACCTCTTCGCCTGGCTCTGGCACTTCGTGAGGGCCGCGCGGCCGTTGCACGTGGAGCATGCAATGCCCATCCTCCGCGACTTGAGCGTCGCCAGCCTCGCGCTCTACCGGGAGATCGCGGCATCTGTGAAATTCGATTTCCAGTTTACGGCGCAGGGTCTCCTGATGCTCTTCACGACTGATCACGGCCGTGAGGTGGCGGTGAAAGAGGCGGCGCAGGCGGCCAGGCTCGGCATCGATGCACGCGTGCTGGACGCCGGGGGGATCCGGGCTCTCGAACCCGGCGTCCCCTTCCGCGCTCCCGGCGGCGTGTTCTACCCCGGCGACGCGCACCTGACTCCCGCGCTCTTCGTTGAAGGGCTCCGGCAGGATCTCATCGCACGCGGCGCGCAGGTGCAGACATCGACGACCGTGACGGGGTTCGTGACGCGACCCATGGGCGTCGCGGCCGTGAAGACGAACGCCGGGACGTTCGCGGGAGACGAATTTGTCCTTGCGGCCGGATCGTGGTCGCCGGGTCTCCTTCGCCACATGCGGATCCCCCTCCTTCTGCAGCCCGGGAAAGGGTACAGCGTCACGGTGAGCGACCCGGCGGTGCGGCTCCGCTTTCCCCTTCTCCTGGAGGAGGCGCGCGTTGCCGTGACGCCGATGGGTCCCCGCCTGAGGTTCTCGGGCACGATGGAGCTTTCAGGGCTGGATACGTCGGTGAACATGCGCAGGGTCCGCGCACTGCTCCGGTCCGTCCCCGCGTACCTCGGGGGAGTCGATCCCGGGGTCGTTGAACGGGGGGATCTCTGGGCCGGGCTCCGTCCCTGTTCGCCGGACGGGCTTCCGTTCATCGGCAGGTTCCGCAACTTCGAGAACTTGATCGCTGCAACTGGCCACGCCATGATCGGCATTTCCCTTGCGCCGATCACGGGAAAGCTCGTCGCGGAGATCGTGCACGGCCGGATCCCCTCGATCGATCTTCTGCCGCTCAGGCCGGACAGGTACAGGTGAGTGACGATGGCCGATGAAATGACGGGCGATACGCCGCAGGCACCGAAAGACATTCCTGCGCACCCACCGACGGGCAGTCCTGCTCCCTCGTCGACGGGGACTGTCTTCAACATTATGAGGTTCTCGGTTCACGATGGACCGGGCATCAGGACGACTGTGTTCCTGAAGGGGTGCCCCATGCACTGCGCATGGTGCCATAACCCCGAGTCATTTGACGGCTCCCCCGAGCTCATGCTCCGGCCGGAGCGGTGTATTGCCTGCGGCGACTGCATGGCGCTCTGCCCCCACGGGGCCGTGAGCCAGCGTGACGGGGCATACGTGACGGATCCCGACCTCTGTGCGCGGTGCGGGACGTGCGCGGATGCGTGCGCCGCCGGCGCCAGGGAGATCGTCGGCCGCGAAATGACCATCGAGGAGGTCATGCGCGAAGTGGAGCGCGACTCGACCTTCTTTATGGAATCAGGTGGAGGCGTGACGTTTTCCGGCGGGGAGCCCCTCCTGCAGCACAGGTTTCTCCTCATGCTGCTCCAAGCATGCGCGGAACGGAACCTGCACGTCGCAGTCGACACGTCGGGCTACGCTTCGCCCGACGTCCTTTACCGCGTTGCGGAGCTGACAGATCTCTTCCTGTACGACCTGAAAACTGTGAACGACGACGTCCACCGCCGGTTCACGGGGATTTCGGGCGCCCTGGTCAGGGGGAACCTCCAGCGCCTCGCCTCCTGGGGAAAGCGCGTGATTATCCGGATGCCGATCATCCCGGGGATCAACGACGCCGACCGCGATGTCGAGGCGGCAGGGAGGTTCGTCGCGTCTCTGGGAAACGTCGTGGGCATAAACCTGCTTCCCTACCACGGGATCGGCGCCGAGAAGTATGCCCGCCTGGGTATGCCGTACACGCTGCCGGGAGTGCAGCCGCCTTCCGGGAGTCACATGACCATGATCGCGGAAAACCTCCTCAGGTTTCATCCCGCGGTCAGTATCGGAGGATGATGAACAATGACTGAACGAGTGCAAACACTCCGTGCGCGCAGCCTTGATGCAGTCCCGTCCATTGCACACGAGCGGGCCCTGCTTGTAACTGAAGCCGCGAGGGAATTCGCGGGGATGACTCCCCCCATGCGAAGGGCCCACACGTTCCGGACGCTGATGGAGCGGCAGACTGTTACGATCGACGAGGGAGAATTAATCGTCGGGGAGCGGGGTCCCTCCGCCAAGGCTACTTCCACATACCCGGAGCTCTGCTGCCACTCGCTCGAGGATCTTGAGGTGCTCGACACGCGACAAAAGATCTCATTCCGGGTGAGCGAGGAGACGAGGCGTGTCTACCGCGAGCAGGTCATCCCCTTCTGGAAGGGGAAGACGATGCGGGAGCGGATTTTTGCCGCAATGGACGAGGAGTGGATCGCGGCATACGAGGGGGGGCTGTTCACGGAGTTCATGGAGCAGCGGGCCCCCGGGCACACCGTGCTCGACGGGAAGCTCTACACCCGGGGACTGCTCGGGTTGAAGGCGGACGTCACAGCCGCACTGGCCGCCCTGGATGCATCAGGCGAACCCGCGGCGGCCCAGGATGCATCACGCGAACCCACGGCGGCCCAGGCCGTGATCGCACCCGGCGACACGGATGCGGAGGCGCGCAGGGACGAGCTGAAGGCCATGGCGATCTGTGCAGATGCTGTGATCACGCTCGCGGGCCGCTACGCTGAGTGCGCTGAGCGGCTTGCCGCAACTGCAGATCCGGAGAGGAAGGGGGAGCTCCTTGCCATCGCCGATGTGTGTCGCCGCGTGCCGGCGAACCCGCCGCGGACGTTCCATGAGGCACTCCAGGCATACTGGTTCGTCCACCTGGGTGTGATCACCGAGCTGAACCCGTGGGATGCATTCAACCCCGGGCGCCTGGACCAGCACCTGGCGCCGTTCTACGCGCGCGATCTCGAACGCGGAGTGCTCACGCGCGAGCGCGCAAAGGAGCTGCTTGAGTGTTTCTGGGTGAAGTTCAACAACCAGCCCGCTCCCCCCAAGGTAGGCGTCACCGCCGAGGAAAGTTCGACGTACACGGATTTCGCGAACATCAACAGCGGCGGGCTTACCGCGGAGGGGGAGGACGGGGTCAACGACGTCACGTACCTGGTGCTCGAAGTGATCGACGAGATGCGCCTGGTGCAGCCCAGCTCGAACATACAGCTCAGCCGGGCGAACCCCGACGATTTCCTGAAGGCGGCCGCCAGAATAATCCGGAAAGGGTGGGGCCAGCCCTCGGTGTTCAATGCCGACGCCGTGGTCGGAGAGCTCCTCAGGCAGGGGAAATCGCTCCGGGACGCGCGCGAGGGGGGAACGAGCGGCTGCGTGGAGACGGGGGCGTTCGGGAAAGAGGCGTACATACTGACCGGGTACTTCAATCTGCCGAAGATCGTCGAGCTGACGCTGCACAACGGGCGGGACCCGCGAACGGGCAAGCAGCTCGGCCCCGCCACCGGCGACTCGGCGGCCTTCCGCACGTTCGACGAATTCATGCACGCGTTCCGCACGCAGGTGCATCACTTCGTGGACGTGAAGATCCGGGGAAGCAACGTGATCGAGCGCCTGTACGCCGAATTTATGCCCGTCCCCTTCCTCTCCCTTCTGATCGACGACTGTATCGCCCGGGGCAAGGACTATAACGCCGGGGGGGCCAGGTACAACTCGAGTTACATACAGGGCGTGGGGATCGGCACGGTTACCGACAGCCTCTCCTCGATCCGCCACCACGTATTCTCCGAGAAGAGCATGAGCATGGCCGATCTCATGCGCGTGCTGGAGTCGGATTTCGAGGGATTCCAGAAGACCCGGCTGCTGCTCCTGAACAAGACTCCCCGGTACGGAAACGACGACGACGAAGCGGACGCGCTCATGCGGTCGCTCTTCGAGCTCTATTTCAAGGCGATCGACGGGCGGCCCAATACGCGCGGAGGGGCCTACCGGATCAATCTCCTGCCGACGACCTGCCACATCTATTTCGGTGCGGTGACCGGTGCGACACCCGACGGGCGGAAGGCCTGGACGCCGGTGTCCGAGGGGATCTCGCCCGTGCAGGGGGCGGACAGGCGCGGACCGACGGCAGTCCTGATGTCAGCGGCGAAGATGGACCACGTCAGGACGGGGGGCACGCTCCTGAACCAGAAGTTCACCCCGCGCGTCCTCGAGGGAGAAAAGGGAATCGAATCGCTCTCGGCGCTCATCCGCGCTTACTTCCGGATGGGCGGGCACCATATCCAGTTCAACGTCGTGGATGCCGCGACGCTCCGCCACGCGCAGGAACATCCCGAGGAGCACCGCGACCTGATCGTCCGCGTCGCGGGCTACAGCGACTATTTCTGCGACCTCGGCCGCGCGCTCCAGGACGAGATCATCGCCAGGACTGAGCACACATCGATGTAGCGATCAAAGGCTCCCTATGCTCATCAAAGAAAAAATTTCCCAGGCCGTCTCCATACTCCGTGAGCTCGACTGCGACTGCTGGCTCACGTTCGTGCGCGAGACCGCGCTCAACGGCGACCCGACGCTTCCGTACCTCGTCGACGGCGACCTGACATGGCACAGCGCGCTCATCATCACGAAAGGAGGGGAGACCTGCGCCATCGTGGGGCAGTACGACAAGAAATCAGTTGAGGACCTGGGCGCGTACACGCATGTCACAGGCTACGTCGAGGGCATCACCGCGCCTCTCCGCGAATACCTCGTGAAAATCCGACCATCGAAAATCGCCATCAACTATTCAGCGGAAAGCGAGATCTGCGACGGGCTGACGCACGGGATGTATATCGCGCTCCGCGATATCCTGGCCGGAATCGGCATGCAGGAGAAGCTTGTCCAGGCGGACCGCGTTATCGGCGCGCTCAGGGAGAGGAAGTCCCCGGCCGAGATTGAGAGAATTCGGAAGGCTATTGCCGCGACGGAGAAGATCTTCGCAGAGGTCGCCGGGTTTATTCGTCCCGGGAGGACCGAGCAGGAGATTGCGGAGTTCATGCGGGGGCGCGCGATTGCCCTGGGATACCCGCGCGCGTGGGACGAGCGGACGTGCCCCGCGGTATTTACGGGACCCGACACAGCCGCCGCACACTACAACCCGACCGCGCGAAAGGTCGAAGAGGGGCACATCCTCAACATGGACTTCGGGCTGAAAGCGGAGGAGTATTGCTCCGACATGCAGCGGACGTTCTACATCCTCCGGAAGGGCGAGAAGAGCGCGCCGGCCGACGTTCAAAAAGGATTCGACACGATCGTGCGGGCGATTGAGGAGTCCCGCAAATCGATGCGCCCGGGCGTCACCGGGCAATCGGTGGACGCCGTCGCGCGCGCGGTCATCACGACGGAGGGATACGAGGAATTCCCCCACGGTCTCGGCCACCAGGTCGGGCGGTTCGCGCACGATGGGACGGCCCTCCTCGGGCCTGCATGGGAGAAATATGCGCGGAAGCCTTTTGCGCCCCTGGAGGAGGGGATGGTGTTCACGCTCGAGCCTCGGCTCACAGTGCCCGGTCGCGGCGTCGCGACTGTGGAGGAAATGGTGGTTGTCACCTCCTCGGGAGCGGAGTACCTTTCCCACCCTCAAACGGAGCTGATACTCATCGGGTGATATTGCTGCGGCGTTGAATCGCAAGGAACAATTATCTGAGGAGCACGAGCTTCGTTGTCATGATTGCGCCCCCGACTTCACAGAGGCAGAAGTAGACGCCGCTGGCGTATCGTGATGCGTTCCACGACACGGCATGCGTCCCCGCAGCTTCCCACCCGTCGACAAGTACTTCGACCTCCCTCCCGATCGGATCGAGGATTCGCACACGCACGTGACCTCCTGAAGCTGTGCGGTATGTGATCACAGTCGAAGGGTTGAACGGATTCGGATACGCGGGCTCGAGCACCGGAATTTCAGGGGAGGGCCGGATCGGGGGAATCGACGTGGCGACATCCCCTGAGCGCACACCGAACGCACGGTAGCTGAAAAGTCCCGCCGGGAGCGAGAGTTCAAGGAGCGTCCCGCCTGAAGCGTTGATCAGCGTCGCCGTCGGGTTCGTCGCCCCCCAGCCGATGAGCGTGCTCCCGTCGTCGAATCTCTGGACTGAACCCATGGCCTCGCCGAAGATATCGGGGGAGTGCCTGTACTGCCAGAAGAGCGTTGCCGTCTTGTGCTGTTCATCAAGCACATATTCCACGGCCCGGGAATAGGGGGCGGGGAAGTGGAAGTTCCCGTTGTCGAACAGCGTCCAGTGCCCGTCGGGGAGCCTCCGGATGTCGTGCTGCCAGTTGAAACCGGCAGTGTCGTTGGTGAATGTGAACTGGTTGTTCTTCCCTCCCCAGCGCCAGAGCATGTCGCCGGTCTGGCGGTCGATTTTTGTGATCTCGGAGAGATGGCGCGAGGAGATGACCAGGTTTCCATCGGCGTCGACCTCGATGGCATTGGTGTGCACGTAGTCCACAACGGGCTTCGTGAGATCGATTCCGATGGCGTCAGTGATCCGGAAATGGTCCCAGCTTCGCCACTGGAAGACGACGTTTTTGCCGCTGTCAAGCTCCTGAACGATCGAGCCGTACACGATCGCGGCCGAGTCTCCTCCCTTGACCACCGTATCCATGCGCACGCGCTCGGCGTCATACGCCAGAAGGAGTGCGTGTCCGTTTGGCAGCAGGAGCAGCTCATGGTTATCCGTTGTATACCCGTTGCCGCATCGGAACGTGTCGACGACGGCCATCGTGCTGCTGTCCATCGCATAGAAGCAGAAGTCCCCGATGTCATAGTATGTCAGAAGACCATTGGGTTGCCGTTTGAAATCGAAGCAGTCATTCCCGGACCGCTTGATGAGTGTCGGTGCGCCATCATTATTGAGCGTCATCAGGTACGGCGTGTAGTGCACGGAGGGGTCGAATGGAAAGTCGCTCAGGAACAGTGATAGGGGAGGCGGGTTATTCCGCGTTGTGACTGTGATCGCCGGGAACCCGGAAGGGAGCGTATCGGCAGCGAGGTTTCGCAGGCGTGTCCCCCCATAGATGCCGGCCCCGTCCCTGAACAACTGCAGCCCTCCAGCCGGCGCCGCTGTAAGGATGGGGTGTGTCTTGACGGGGTAGCCGGTGTCAAACGAGTATTCGACCGGTTTCGGCATCCCTGTCGAGCCAAATGGCGGGTTAAACGCGATTTGAACGTCAACGCGCTCCCCGGGTACAAACGGCACGGCCGGGTTGAAGAGGACGGTTGTCCCGTCCACAGCCACGTGAAGTGATCCTCCGTGTTCACCGCTCGCGGCGCCTTTTACCGAAACGATTACCGAATTCAAGAGCCCCTGGCCGCGCAATAACGTCCCGACACGGAATGCAATTGACGTGGCGGGGGGAATCATCGTCGAACCCGGGAGCGGGTAGAGGGGCAAACACGCATCCGAATGTGCTCCGCCCTGCGCGAAAAGAGGCGACAGGGTCCAGAGAAGGGCCAGAATGCCGGTGTGTGCTTGCATCATCATCGGGTGATGCTCTGTTCAACCACCTGTACACCGCGGAAGTTCGACTGATTGACTTTTCACCACCCGTTTTATTTCTTTCACACCTGCCCGGAGGGGCTCATGCCGATGCTAAACCCTTCCGATCGTTCATTCCACGTCCGGGAGCCGGTATGGAGACGGTGATCGTGATATTCGGGGGCTCGGGCGACCTGACGTCGCGGAAGCTCATACCGGCGCTCTACAGCAATTACCTGAAAGGGAGGCTCCCGCGACCGGCCCGCATCATCGGGGTATCCCGCACGCCGATCGGCAACGATGCATTCCGCGAGAAGCTGGCAGCGGCGGTCCGCGCATCGGGGCCCGCTCCGTTTGATGAGGCGGCGTGGAATGAGTTCGCCTCATGCATCTCGTACACATCCGGCGACATCGAAGTTCCGGGCACATACCAGGCCCTCGCACGCGCCGTCTCGCCCGGCGGGGCACCCGTCCAGTGCATGTACTACCTCGCCACTGCTCCCCGTTTCTACCGGGACGTCATCGGTCGCCTGGCCGAGGCGGGTATGATGACCGAGGAGGAGGGGGGACCCTACAGGCGGATCATCGTGGAGAAACCGTTCGGCCGCGACCTGGCTTCGGCGCATGGGTTGAACGAGGAGCTGCACCGGTTGCTCCAGGAAACGCAGATCTTCCGCATCGATCACTACCTGGGTAAGGAGACGGTGCAGAACGTCCTGATGCTCCGGTTCGGCAACGCGATCTTCGAGCCGATTTGGAACCGGAATCACATCGACCACGTGCAGATCACGGTTGCCGAGACAGTGGGTGTAGGGCACAGGGCCGGCTACTACGAGGGGGCGGGGGCGCTCAGAGACATGTTCCAGAATCACCTGCTCCAGCTCATGACGCTCGTTGCCATGGAGCCTCCCGCGGTGGTCGATGCGGACTCGCTCCGGAACGAAAAGGTGAAGATCCTGACCGCCCTCCGCGAAATCCCCCCGGAGCATTCGAAGCGCTTTACGGTCCGGGGCCAGTACAGGGGATACACGGCGGCGGAGGGGGTCGACCCCCGATCCACGACCGAAACGTACGCAGCGCTCCAGGCCTATGTCGACAACTGGCGCTGGCAGGGCGTCCCGTTTTACCTCCGCTCGGGCAAGTGCCTCCCCGAGAAAAGCTCGGAAATCATCGTCCAGTTCCGCCGCCCCCCCACGCAAATCTTCGACGTGCAGGCGGGCGTGACGGAGCTGTTCACCAATCATCTCAGCATTTGCATACAGCCCGACGAGGGGATGCACCTCCGGTTCATCACCAAAGTGCCCGACCAGGGAATGCACATCCGCCCGGTGGACATGGAATTTCACTACCGCGATTCGTTCGGCGACGGCCCGATCCCCGAGGCTTACGAACGCCTCCTGCTTGACGCTCTCCAGGGAGACGCCTCCCTCTTCACGCGCGGAGACGAGATCGAGCTGGCCTGGAAATTCATCGACGGCGTCAGGGAAGGATGGGAGGGGGGCGACGGCGCGCCTCTCGAAACCTACGAGCCGGGGAGCTGGGGACCCGAGGGGGCCGAAACGCTGCTGGCGCGTGAGCGGCGCTGGTGGAAGCACGATTGCACGCAGCATCCCGGCGTCCGGGCGGCTCAGGAGGAGACGTGATCCGCCCCCGCGTCGAGGTCTTCGGGAACCCCGGGCTGCTTGCAGCCGCGGCCGAGCGGGAGGTGCTTCGCGTTATCGCGTTCGCACTCGGTGAGCGGGGAATCTGCGCAATCGCTCTTTCCGGGGGAGAAACTCCCCGCGCGCTCTATCGCCGCCTCGCCGATCCTGCGGACGGGGAGGAGCCCGACTGGAGCCGTGTTCATCTCTGCTTCGGCGACGAGCGGATGGTGCACCCCGATGATCCCGCGAGCAACTACGGGATGGTCCGCGACGAGCTGATTGCGCATATCCCGCTCCCGGCAGGAAACGTCCACCGGATACGGGGCGAGCGGCCTCCCGACGTGGCGGCGAGGGAGTACGCGGCGGATATCGAGAGTGTCCTCTCCCGGACGGGGGGACAACTCGATCTCGTCCTCCTGGGGCTGGGGGAGGATGGCCACACGGCTTCGCTTTTTCCCGGAACGGAGGTTCTGAACGAGCGCACGCTTCCTGTGCGCGCCGTCCAGGCGTCTGTCGGACCTCGCGTCACGCTCACGCTTCCCGTCATCAACGGTGCGAGGGAGATTCTCTTCCTGGTCAGCGGCGGAGCGAAATCGACGGTCGTCCGCAGGATCCTGCAGCCGGCAGCGGGAGAGCCGCCCCTCCCCGCATCGCTCGTACAAGCGTCGTCGTCTCCCCCGTTCTGGATGCTCGACGCCGCCGCGGCCGCGGCACTTCACCGCACTATGTAAGGAGAAGCGATCGTGATTGAGCAGGATTATTTCATGCGCATGATCAGCGAGCTGGGCCGCGTCCTGTCGAGGATTTCATTCCTCAAGGGGCAAAAGGACTTCCCCCGTGCGGTGCTGGAGATACAAACCTCGGGCAGGACGCTGCTCGGGATCGATCACACGATCATCAGCTCCCTGAGCGCGTCCCAGTTGCGCACGCTGCTCGGCACGGACCCGGCCCTCGCAGTCCCCCGTGCCTACATCCTCGGGTTGCTCATTGAAGAGGAAGCGGATATCCGGTCGCTTATGGGAGAAGACTCGGACGCGATGCGGGTCAAGTCGCTCGAGCTCCTCCTGGACGCATGGCTTGACGAGGAGAAGCCGCTGGGAGAGGACCACACGGCGCGCATCGATGCGCTCCTGGAACGCCTCGCGGACTTCGCGCCGGGTGCGGAACTCCTGGAAAAGGTGATGGCGTTTCAGGAAAGGAACGGACGTTATGACCGCGCCGAAAATGCCCTGTACGACATTCTTGCCGCGAAGCCGGAGTTTGCGCCGGACGCACTCCGGTTCTACCGCCGCCTTCTCCTCAAGTCGGACGCGGAGCTCGCCGCGGGCAATCTTCCCCGTGAGGAGGTCCTGGAGGGGATGGCCGGCGTCAAAATCCGTTGACTTTCTTGGTTCAGTTTGCTTTCTTGTCGCACCCTTTCAGCCGTTCCTTCCACAATATCCCCGGTGATGCCGCGTATGGTCCGAATGGTCAGGCGTTACGCGTTCCTCCTGTTTGCCGCGCTGCCGGCTGCCGCACAGACGTTTCCATCCGATGACCCGGTGATCCGGAAGATCTGGGCTGAGGAGATGGACTCGACACAGCTCCCCGCTCTCGCGCACCAGCTCTTCGACGTGATCGGCCCCCGCCTGGTCGGCTCTCCGGGGATGATGAAGGCGCACGAGTGGGCGATCGCGAAGTACGACTCGTGGGGCATCCGCGCTCTGAACCAGCAATTCGGCACGTGGCGCTCCTGGGAACGCGGTGTGACGCACATCGATCTCATTGCGCCCAGGGTGCGGACGCTCGAGGGTACGATGCTCGCCTTCAGCCCCGCGACGCGCAGGGGGGGCGTTACCGCGCGGTTGATTATCCTGGCTGATTGCCCGGACTCCGCGGCGTTCCAGGCATGGCTCCCGAATGTCCGGGGGAAGTTCGTCCTGATTTCGCAACCGCAGCCCACCGGCCGCCCGGACAAGAACTGGGAAGAATTCGCGGTGAAGGAGTCGTTCGATTCCCTGAAGGCGCTCCGCGAGCGGATCAGGCTGAACTGGGAACACCGGCTTACTGCCGCGTGCGTCAAGGCCGACTCGTTGCCGCTCGTGCTGGAGGAGGCCGGTGCGGCCGGGGTGATCTCGTCCCTCTGGTCCACGGGGTGGGGGACGTACAGGGTGTTCGACACGCGGGCGACGAAGGTTCCCGCCGTCACGCTCGCGCTCGAAGACTACAACCTGCTCTACCGCCTCACGGAAAACGGCGACGACCCCCGCGTCCGCATCGAGGCGGAATCGAAAAGCCTGGGGCCGGTTCCGACGTACAACACCGTGGCCACGCTCCCGGGAACGGCCGTCCCCGGGGAGTACGTCATGCTCTCCGCCCACCTCGATTCGTGGGACGCCTCTTCCGGGGCAACGGATAACGGAACGGGGACGATCGTCATGATGGAGGCGATGCGCGTGCTCAGGAAGTGCTATCCTTCGCCGCGCCGCACGATCATGGCGGGGCACTGGGGAAGCGAGGAGCAGGGATTGAACGGGTCGCGCGCCTTCGTCCTGGATCACCCGGAGGTCGTGGCGCACCTGCAGGCGCTCTTCAACCAGGACAACGGGACCGGGCGCGTGCAGACGATGAGCGGAGCCGGCTTCATCGACGCGCCGGAGCGGCTGGCGCACTGGCTCTCGCGTCTCCCCCACGAAGTGACGCAGAATATCAAGATGGACTTCCCGGGGACGCCGGCCGGGGGGGGCACCGATCACGCGTCTTTCGACGCGGCCGGCGCGCCTGGCTTCGGGCTCGGATCGCTCAACTGGGACTACTTCGGGTACACCTGGCATACGAACCGGGACACGTACGACAAGCTGGTGTTCGACGATCTCAAGAACAACGTTGTGCTGGCGGCATGCCTCGCCTACTGTGCCTCGGAGGACACCGTGTCGGTGTCGCGCCTGCGGCGGGTGATGCCGGCCGATGTGAAGACGGGCAGGCCACAGGAATGGCCCGCCGTAAAGGAACCGAAGCGTGCCGGAGGAATGAATGACCTGAAGGAACCATGACCACGGACGACGACAATGACCCGCAACCGGATCTACCTGGATAGAAACGAGAACAACTACGGTCCGGCGCCGGCATGCTACGAGGCGCTGCGGAAAGCCGACCTGACGCACCTGAGCTGGTACGACAGGTCGTACGTCTCGGGCATCCGCGGCGTGCTCATCGACCGGCTGGCGCGCGATTTCGGCGTCAGCGAAGACCGCGTGCTCCTCGGCTACGGAGCGGAACATATCCTGAAGCAGACGATCCAGTGCTACCTCCCCCCCGGCCGGACGCTGATGGTGCCGGCGTATTCCTGGTGGTACTATAAGAAGATCGCCTCCGAGGTCGGGGGACTGAGCGTGGAATTCCCGATGACCGTGGGGACCGACCGGTTCCACTACGACATCGCCGGGATGCGTGCAGTGTACGCCCGCGAGCATCCCGCCGTGGTGTTTATCAGCTCGCCGAACAATCCCACCGGCAACTCGATTGCGCAGGCGGACCTGGAGGGCATCCTCGGCGAGTTCGCCGCTTCCGTCGTGGTACTCGATGAGGCCTACATTTTCGGGACGCCGTCGGAGTACGTGCGCTGGCTGATCGACGCCCATCCACGGCTGCTGGTCGTCCGCACGATGTCAAAATACTATGCGCTTGCGGGCGTCCGCATCGGCTTCGCGCTCATGGGCCGGGAGCTGACCGCCCTCGCGCAATTCAGCAACCGGTACCTCGGATTCAATCGCCTGGCGGAGGACGTGGCTCTTGCCGCGCTGGACTCTCCCGACTATTACAGGGGGATCGCGGCGAAGATGGAAGCCGACAAGCAGCTCTACTACGGTCAGCTCGGCAGGCTCCCCGGATTCCGCGTGTACCGTTCGGACGCGAATTTCGTCCTTGCCGCGCTCGCTCCGGACCACAGGGCGGGCCTCAAGGCGCACCTCGAGCGTGAGAACCTCTTCATCAAGTTCATGGACGAGCCCCTCCTGAACTCGCACGTCCGCATCACCATCGGCACGCAGGAAGAGAACCGTCTGCTGATCGACGCCATCACCGCCTTTTACGACTGAGGCGACGGCTATGAGCCTGCTCCAGGAATACAAACGGGGACTGAAATCGGTCGCCGTCGAGGAGTTCCTCGACCTCGTTCTGTACAGGCCACTCGCGTTTCTCCTGGTCAGGGCGATCTATCGTACGCCCGTTACGCCGAACCAGCTCACGCTTCTCTCAATGCTCTTCGGCATCATCGGCGGCGCATTCTTCGCCGCCGGCACGCCCGGCGCATTCGGCGCTGGAGCCGTCTTCTTCTTCCTCTACAACGTGGTGGACTGCAGCGACGGGCAGCTCGCCCGCCTCAAGAACTCCGGGACACACCTGGGCCGGATCCTCGACGGCGTCGCGGATTATGTCACAGCGGTCGCCGCCTACGCGGGGATCGGCCTCGGCTATGCCACGCCGTCGGATACCCCACTCGCGCTCTGGGCCCTTACCGCGGCGGCGGGATTCAGCAACGCGACACAATCGGGCCTCCTCGATTTCTACAGGAACAGGTACCTCGAGGCCACCGGCGTCCGGCGCAGCGCGGGTGGGGATGAGCAGCGCGCGTTCCGTGCGGAATACGATGAGCTCCGGAGGCAGCGGGGGCGCGCTGTGGAGAAACTCCTGGTGGGGGCGTACGTTCTCTACTGCGGGATCCAGCGTCGGGTCACCGGGGGCGAGCATTCGGGGGAACGTGCGTGGAACGCCGATCCCGAGGGCTACGTCCGCGCCAACAGGGTGATGATGCGGTGCTGGACGCTCCTTGGCCCCACGACGCAGTGGTCGCTCCTCATTGTCTGCGGACTCCTCAACAGGATGGATATCTACCTCTGGGGCATCACGGGGGTGGGCAACGTGCTCGCGGTCGTCCTGACGATCGCGCAGCGCTGGACAAACGCCAGGCTGGCGGTGCAGGGAGGATGAGATGAAAGGGGTAATCCTCGCCGCCGGCATGGCATCGCGGCTCAGACCGCTGACAGACGGTACTCCGAAGTGCCTGCTGGACGTTGGGGGAAGGACGATCCTCGCCCTGACGCTGGAGAACCTCACCGCTGCCGGGTTCAGGGATATTGTCATGGTGACGGGATACAGGGAAGAGCAGATCCGCCGGTATGTCGGGGAGAATTCCCCGTCGCTCAGCGTCGAGTTCGTAACAAACAAGTCGTTCGCCGAGACGAACAACAGCTACTCGCTCTGGCTCACACGGCGCGCGGTCGGGGAAGACGGGATCATGCTCCTGGACAGCGACATCCTGTTCGACAGACGCATCCTCGGGCTGCTCTCGGGATCGCCCGAAGCAAACTGCCTGGCGATGGTCCGGGGGAAACCCCTGGGGGACGAGGAGATCAAGATGAAGCTCGGGCCCGGCGGCCGTCTGCTCCGTATCGGCAAGGACGTCCCCCCGCAGGAGGCCGCAGGAGAATCGATCGGCATCGAGAAACTGAGCGCCTCCTGCATGGGTTGTCTCTTCGACATCCTCGAGCGGACGATCGTCGGCCGGAAGACCGTGGACCTCTTTTATGAGGCGGCGTTCCAGGAGGCAATCGACGCGGGTGTCGCGATGACTGCAGTGGATGTCAAAGGGCTTCCGTGCATTGAGATCGACACCCCGGATGATCTTGAAGCGGCGCGCGCCATGCGCGCACCTGCCGGACAGCATCTTTTTCCATAGCCTTCAGTCGGATCACGCCTCCTCCGAGCGCTCCAGCCCGATCACGCCTCGCACGGATGTGCCTCCACCGGAACCCCCTCCTCCCGCCGTCTGTTAGTGTGTTACCCCGAGGGATATCCGGGTGGGTGACGCGCAGCGAACGTCCGGAGGTCGACTGATGGCTGACTTTCACTACCTGATTGTGGGAGGCGGAATGACCGCCGATGCGGCGGTCCGGGGCATCCGCATGAAGGACTCCGATGGGAGCATCGGCCTCATCAGCCGCGAACACCACCCGCCGTACAACCGGCCGCCGCTCTCCAAGGGTCTCTGGAAGGGAGATCCTCTCGATGGCATCTGGCGGAACACATCGGCGGAGAGGGCGGAGGTTCTCCTCGACCGTGAGGCGGTACGGGTCGACCCGGAAGCCCACGCGGCCTGATGCCGTGGGGGAATTCCGGCCCCGGTTGCCGGGGGACGGCGACCATGCCGCGTGGGCAGATGACCTGCCTGTTTTCCTCTGCGGCCTTCTCGGCGCGATGAGCTTCTGGTCCACGGCGCTTGCAGAAGCCGCGGGGTTGCTCGTCATCGTTGCGTCCCCGGTGCGGCTCCTGATCGCCGGTGGGCGGGATGCGATGCAGTTCTGCCGCACGCGGGCGTCGCGGATTGCATTCATTTTCTTCGGCGTTTATTCGGCTCTCGTTGCAGTCTCCTACCTCGTGGCGCCGGGTCCGTTCCACCGGAATCCCTCGCTCCTCTGGCATCCGCTCCTCTTCCCGGCTCTGTTGATTCCCGCGGTGCGGCGCGCGACGCTCATCCGCGCCGCGAAGATATTCCTGGCGGGAGGCGCGGCATCGGCAGTCGTTACGCTTCTTCTCAATTTCCGGGGGCGTGAGGCAGGGGGGCCCGTCACGTTTACGGGGTTGACGACATTCGCGGATCTTCTCGCCCTGTGCGCGGTGACGGGTCTGGTCATCGGGCTGAGGCGAAAGCCATTCCGCCTCGCGTCATGGCCCCTTGCTGCCTGTGCGCTGGTGCTCCCTGCCGTCGCCTGGAGCGGCGAGCGCGCGCCTATAGTGGCTCTCGCCGGTGCGGGGACTGCCCGTGCTGCGCGAGCGGGCCCCCGGTTCCTGCTGGCGTGGCTGGGCGTTGCCGTCGCGTGCGCGGCGTTCACGTCTCCGACATTCACGGAGAAGATGGGGTGGATGTTGCGCGGGGGATCGGTCGACAGGTATGTCGTCTGGAATGAAGGGCTGAAGCTGGTTCCCGGAACCCCCCTCCTTGGCTACGGACCCGGGTCGTTTGCGGGGATTCTCCCGGCTGAAGCGTGGGGGAGGTTCGTGCAGCGGCCTCCATGGTCATGGCACGACGACATGCTGGAGACATGGCTCGACAGCGGACCTCTGGCAGCCCTTGCGCTCGCAGGCTTGCTCGTCGTGGGGGTCGTTCAGGCCGTGCGCGGCATGATTGCGGCCCGCGAAGGACGCGTCTCGGTTTCCGGGGAGGCGGGACTCCTCTTCATCCTGCTCGTCCTCTTCGGAATGGTGGGGTCCGTCGTCACTACGTCCGTGCTCGGCCTCGTATTCTGGGCGCTGCTGGGGATGACGCTTAACCCTCCGGAATAACCCCCGTCATTGCGAGCGGCGCCGCAGGCGCCGCGAAGCAATCTCGGCTGGGATTGCTTCGTCGCTAAGAAACGCTCCTGCTAATGACGCGCTACAACCCCTCGATCTTCCTCACCTCGTTGTCAATATCGTCCTCCGCCTGCGGCGTGACTGCCGCTCGCTCCCCGGGAATGACCGGCACCGGCCTTCCGGAGCGGATGAAGACGATGACCGCCCAGGCGATTCCCGTTGCAATCGCCCCCGCGCAGACGATCGCCCCTCCGTAGTAGAATATGTCCGCCAGCGTTCCCGCGTCGTCCATCATGCCCCACTGGGAGAGGAGGTAATGCCAGTCGTGGCCAGTCTTGTCGCCTCCCAGGAGAGGGAGCATCCTTGCAGGCGCGTCCCGGACGTAGAGGCTGACATCCATCATGTTCTCGCCCGCCCAGAAAAGGGCGAAGGGGAACGTCTGCGAGCGCTGCCTGAGCGCAATGATGAACCAGAGGAGCGGGAAGACGATCTGCCAGAAGGATCCCCCGAGGACGTAGAGCGTCCTCCCGAGAAACATCGAGATGAAGTGTCCCCCCTCGTGCAGCGGGAGGAATATCAGCGTGCGGACGATGTACAGCAGCGTGCCCCAGCGCATCCCGGGGCGGTATTCGAGAAACGCGTCGAGCGCCTGGACGAAAAAGACGATCAACAGCGCGTAGACGCCCGTCTTGAGAAGAAGAGGAACGTATCGCTCGACCGGATCAAGCGGCTCGGCGGGGGCAATCCGGTGCGACGGAGGCTGCGTCATCATGGGACGTCGTGGGAGAGGCGATGCATTTGAAATTGGTGCAATTCTCCGCTATGTTGAATTCATCCGTGGCGTATCGTGAGGATGTCGCCGTCCTTGACGACATACTCCTTTCCCTCGAGCCTCCACTTCCCCGATTCCCTGGCCCGGGCGAAGGACCCGCCCCCGGCCATGAAATCGTCGTAACCGACAACCTCTGCGCGAATGAACGTCGTCACAAAATCGGAGTGGATCGCGCCGGCCGCTTCCTGTGCGTTGGCTCCTTTGCGAATAGTCCACGCCCGGCATTCATCCTCTCCCACGGTGAAAAACGACTGGAGCCCCAGCAGCGCGTATGCCTCTCGGATGAGCGTGTCGAGCGCGGATTCCGTGATGCCGTATTCCTTCATGAACGCCCCTGCGTCCTCCTGGGAAAGCTCGGACATCTCCATCTCGATCTGCCCGAAGAACGAAAGCACGCGGGTATTGACTTTCCCTTTTGCCGCGGCTCCCGCCGCTTCGACCAGGCGGGGGGCAGCCTCCCGCTGCGTCTCGTCCAGGTTGAGGGCGATCAGCATCGGCTTCACGGACAGGAGCTGGTATGATCGGAGCACCTGCAGCTCCTCCCTGCTGAACGACGTTTCGCGGAGCGGGGCTCCGCCGTCGAGGATCGCGTGGCAGCGCTCCATGAGCGGCAGCTCCTTCTTTCCCTCGGCGTCGCCCGTTTTCGTGGCCTGCTTGCGAATCCTCTCGATCCGTGTCTCGATGATCCCGAGATCGGAGAGTATGAATTCCGTCTCGAACGCGGCGATATCGCGGGCCAGGTCGATGGATCCCTCCGGGTGGGGGACGGCGTCGCTCGCGAACACGCGGACCACATGAACGAGCGCGTCGTTGGTCTTGACGTTGGCGAGGAAATTCGTCGTGAATTGCGTCGAGCCGGAGTCCCCCTTCTTCAACCCGGCGACGTCCACGAATTCGATCGTTGCGTACACCGTGCTCGGAGGGGAGAAGAGCCCGCTCAGCCGCAAGAGGCGCGCGTCGGGGACTTTGATGATGGCGTGGTGCGCTTCGGGTCGCGAAAGAAGTGACGGGTCGATGTGTGTCTTCGTGATCGTCTGAAACAGCGTGGATTTGCCCGAGAAAGGAAACCCGACGATGCCGATCTGCATGGTGATGTCTCCGGGAAGTAAGAACGCGAGACCTCAAGATACGAAAATGCGCGCACACCTGCCCCTCCTCATCAAGATCGGCGTTTCCGCCGTGGCGCTCCTGCTCGTCGCCATCCTGCTGGTCGTCGCGATCAGGATCCCGGCCCCCGTCGGCAGGCCGTCACCCCCGGGGGCAGGCAGGTCGGGGAACGCGCCGGCAAGGCCGACGGAGAAATGGCTGGCCAGGGCCTACGCGGTGGACGACCTCTTCCACAGGGTGTACACGCCGTGCTGGGAAGGGGCGTACGGCGCCATCGGCGATGCATACCTCTTTGGTGCGACCGGCGATTCTTCGATTCTCCGGTTCTACACGGACGGACACCCGCTCACGGAGATGTGCCGGGTGACCTGGATCGACGACCAGGCGTGGGTATGCCTCGCCGAGATGTATTGGTGGGAGTTCACCGGGCGGAAGGATATGCGCCTCGTAGCCGATGCAGCAAGGCGCTACACGGAGGCCCGCGAAGCGGGCGGACTTGCCCACCCGGAAGGGTTCTGGAGCTGGTACAATTTTCCGCCGGGAACTGAGGGGCAGGGGCAGATCTTCACCAACAGCAACATGAACCAGATGGCCTCGGTGGCCTGCTGGCTCTTCATGGTGTCGCACGAGCAGCAGTACCTGGACGAAGCCCTCCTGGTCTGGAACGGGGACGGGACGATCCCCGGTGTCGAGCGAACGTTCTACAGGGGCGACGGCAGGTGGGAAGGAAAGAAGGGCCTGGCGGCGTTCGGCGACCCTCTTCCCTGGATGGGAGCCGGGTATTGTTCGATCGGTGCAGCGCTCTACCGGGCCACGGGGGAGGCGAAATACAGGGATATCGCCGCGGCGACGGCAGCCCGCGTGATGAACCCCGCCAACGGCTGGGTGGACCCGGTGGACTTTTACCAGATCCGGATGGACGGCAACGGCGCCTTCGTGCACTACCTGCTGGACGCCTACCAGATCGCCCCGAAGGAGCTGGCGGACATCCCGGCCAAGATCGGCCGGATGCTCGATCACGTCTGGAGCAACGCAGGCGGCAAGGCGACGGTGATCCTGCGCCGCACATCCGATGACGGCATCAGGAACGGCTGGAACCCGCGCGGCGGGGAGGACGGATACAAGGTGGGGGAAGTCGGCACGGTCCACGCGCAGGGGGAGGCGATGCGCGCCTTCGGGGCCTACGCCTACGTGATGAACGTCGTCATCCCGCGAGAACACACGCCCCTGAAATAGCGGACGCCGGGAGGGCCCGGCGTCCGCGACATTTACCTGTCATTGCGGGAGCGTTCCTCAGCGACGAAGCAATCAGAGAGCGTTACCTCACGTATGCCATCTTCCGCACATCGCTGAACTTTGCGGGCGATCCTGTCGTCGTTACAGCATCCATGCGGCAGAAATAGATGCCCGAGGAGCCCGCAGGTCGCCAATCGACGATGTGCGTACCCGCCTCCTGTTCGCCGTTCACAAGCTCCGCCACCATCTGGCCGAGCACGTTGTATACGACCAGGTGGACGATGCTCCTTGCGGGGAGCGCGTACGATATCGACGTGGAGGGGTTGAACGGATTGGGATAGTTCTGCTCGAGCGCAAAGCGGGTCGGGGCCGGCGCCGCCGACTGGATCGACGTGTTTACCGGCGCGGCCCAGGAGGTCCCGGGATTGACGCTGATAACCCCTGTGTCCGGCGCGGTGGCGCTGGCGCCGCTCACCTCGATGAGCGTCCCGTCGTTCGAGAGGAAGATATAGCCGACGCTCTTTCCGGTGGCCGTGCTGTCCGTCTTCTTGATGCGAAGGACGTTGTGTGTCGTCCCCCCCGGGATCGTGAGAGGGCCATAGGCGTCGACGATGTACGAGGCGCTGTGCCTGACGCCGGTCTCAGAGATCAGAAACGAGCTGAGGTAGATATCCGTCGTATCGAGGTACGTGCTCGTCCATGTCGTCCCGTACGTGGAGGGGAGTTTGTAGAAGAGGTCGGCCGGTCTGTTGTGGATGACGAGCGACGCCCCTCCCCCTGTGAGCACTGCCGATTCGCCCAGGTTCATCAGGCTCCCTGAGAGCTGGAAGAAAACGTACGCCGTGGCATTGACCAACGTTCCCTGATAATCGTAGAGGATAGCTGTCTGGAACGCGTGCGTTGCTCCGGGGAAGCTCGAAGCGCTGTCGGCGGAACTCACCGTGATGCTCGTGAGCGTTACCGAGTACTGCTTTTTCAGTCCGCTGAAATCCCACGACGAAGCCCCCTTCTTGCCGATGTTCAGCGACGTCGTCACGGAATCAAAATGGTTGGTCGTGAAATTGCCGACGGCGAACTGGTTGGTCACGTCGGTGGCGGTGATCGTGATCTGCGCGTCCGCGCGCGGCGAAGCCGCGGCGGCAACGCACAGGATCGCCAGAATTGCGCACAATCGTTTCATGGTCCCTCCGGGCGTAGTGTGAGTGACGGTGGATTTCAAAATCGCGCTTCGAGCACCAGGACGTACGTCCGTGGCGGCATGATGTTGCCGATCAGCTCGACGTAATTCCGCTGGAACAGGTTGTTGACGTTGAGGGTGGCGCTCAGCGGGAGGCCCGCCGACGAGAGGTCGACGCCCCCCCTGACATCCGTGACGATGATATCGCTTCGCTGGTCCCCGTCGGGAATGATCCCGAGGTTGACAAATTCGATGTCGATGTTGTCCACGCGGCTCTCGTACCTGAAATCCGCCCCCGCGTTGAAGATCCCGGCCCGCGCGGTGAGGTTGGCGTAAAAGAGGTGGCGGGGGCGGTATTTCAGGATCGCGTGCGTGGCGAGATCACGCGGGTCAGTGAACGTGTATCCCACGCTCCCGGCGAGCCCGCCGTCGAAGAGGCCGAACTTGATCGTCGTTTCAAACCCCTGCACGCGGGCGCGCGTGACGTTCTGCCACTGGATATACGGGAGGTCCCCGCTGCCCACGTAGAGGCCCGGCTCGATCAGGTTGTCATAGTCCGAACGGAACGCGGCCAGGTCCAGCGAGCCGAAGTCCCACGCCTTCTGGGCGATCCCCAGTTCGTAGGAGTAGCTCCGCTCGGGCTGCAGGTTCGAATTCGGCACGGTGACGAGGTTGCTCACTTCCGCGGAAATGAACGCCTCCGCGACGGACGGGATCCTGAACCCGCGCCCGACGGAGGCGCGGAGCGTCGTTCCTTCGACGGGTGTGTAGGAGACCGCCGCCTTGGGGTTTACCTGGCCGCCCGGAATCGTGATGCCGACCGCCTGGTAGTCGAACCGCGCGCCCGCCGTCAGCGTCACCTCGTCCGCCACCTTGTACTCGTCCTGGGCGTACGCCGCCATCCCACCCCCCCTGTGCAGCCCGAACAGGTCGGCGGCGACCATGTCGAAGCTCCCCGTGATCCCTGCGGTCGCCGTGTTCTCCCTGTTGAGGACCAGCGTGGTGGTCCCTTCCGCGGTGATCTCATCGGAGAGCGATTTGGTCATCCCGATGGCGTTGATCGTCTCGTACCCCCAGTCGTTGTGGTACCAGAGGACCTTCGCGCTGAAGAGCGCGTTATCGGAGATGACGCCGTTGTACAGCGCGTTGATATAGTACCGGACCGATTTCACGTCGTCGTGCTGCTGGAGCACCGGGGGGATGAGAGCCGAGTCGAGGTTTCTCCAGTACAGGTATTGCCCGCCGTACTGGTAGAGCAACCCGAAGTTCATCGTGAGGGAATTCGAGTTCGCGAAATCTTCGCGCGTCTTGACGTACACGTTGTACCGGCGGTGGTAGTCGTTCTGCCGGTACCCGTCGTCGAACTGGCGGGAGAAGAAGAGGGCGATGCCGAGGTCGCCGCTCTTGTACGCGTGGCTGATCGACTCGCCGTTGTAGTAACGGTTGATCGTCGACCACGCCCACGAGCCGTACGACGGCTTGTTGTACAGGCCGACGTACGTCCTGATGTCGGTCTCGGGCGTTTCGGGGATCTGCTTCGTGATGATGTTGATCACGCCCCCCAGCGCATTGGAGCCGTAGAGGGCCGAGCTTGCGCCCTTCACGACTTCGATCCTGTCGATCTGTCCCACGGGGATCGACTCGAACACCAGCTCCCCCGTGTCCCCGGCGATGAACGGCACGCCGTCCAGCAGGAGCAGCACGCGGCTCCCCGCTCCCCGCGAATAGCCGCTCGAGCCGCGGATGTTTACCTGGCCGCCGGTGATATTTACACCGGGCACGTACCGGAGCGCATCATCGATCGTCTGCGCGTTCCTCATCTGCAGTTCGGTCGCATCCAGCACCGAGATCGAGACCGGGACTTCCTGGAGCGATTGCTCGCGCCTGTTTGCGGTCACCACGATCTGCTCGGTCTGCACCGGGGTCTGGACGAGCGCGACGTTGACGGTGGTTTCTTTCCCCTCCTCGACCACGACGTCGGCGCGTGTCTCCCGCTGGTAGCCGACCATGGAGAAGACGAGCGTGCACCGGCCCGGGGAGAGGCCGAGGATCCGGTAATCCCCTTTCGTGTTCGTGTTCGTGCCGCGCACCGTTCCCTGGACTAACACCGTTACGCCCACGAGCGGTTCTCTGTCACCCTTCCCTGTAACGCGCCCGGCAACGGATCCCCCGGCGCCGAACGCCGGTGAGCAGGCCACCGCCAGGAGCACGCAGAATCCCACGAGTCTCATCGCCATGGCCTCGGTGGTGGATTGGCGAAGTCCGCAACGATATCGATGCCGGTGACATTTTTATGCAGGAGCACGCGGACGGATGCGGGGTCAAAGGGTCCCGGGCCCATCGTATACACGCCGGCCGGTCTCCAGTCGGCGAAGACATTCGAGCCGTAGCGCCAGGCGAGCGCGACGTAGCTGTAGACGCCGACTTTCAGCGTCGTGCCCGCGGTGGTGAATGAGTAATGGATGGAATCGGCGAACAACACCTGCTGTGTCGTATCCTCAAGCAGGTTATGCTGACCGATCTGGGGGTAGACGATCGCGTACCCGTACAGGATGTCAAGCAGGATCGACGCGCTGTCGCTCGGGTACTCCGGGAAGGCGATCACGCGCAGCTCCTGCACGCTGTCCGCCGGCGGCCAGTGCTTGAAGTGGATGACGCCGCTGAACCCGGAGGGGGCGTCGGGCGGCCCGAGGCCCGTGTCACACCCCGCGCAGCAGGCCACGAGGATCGCTCCCCACAATGCAAACTGTTTCACGCTTCGCACGGTGATAGTGTGATGTCGTGAGAACGGACAGCCGGATTGCCGCGCATAAAAACGCCCGCAATGAACCGTCATTGCGAGCGGCGGCGCCTGGGCGCCGTGGCGCCAGATGCGCCACGAGGTCCGTTTTTTGGACCACGCCGTTTTTGGGCGTGGCAATCTAGATCGTGATCCCCACCGTCGCCAGCGGCACCTCGGAGCTCGTCTTCCCTGAGGTCATGATGAAGTTGACCTTGAGCTCGGCAAAGAGCGCGATCGCGCCCAGTTTGAGGTCGACGCCGGCTCCCGCGTTTACCGTCGGTTTCGTCTGCGTATCGAACGGCTTGACGTCCGTGAGCGTGAATCCGGCGAGTTTGACAGTCGCCGCGTTGACTTTAAGGTCGACCAGGCCCGCGCCGGCGGTTGCGTAGACGTGTATGACCGGGAGCGGGAGGATGTTGAATTTCAGGTTGACGTTGCCGGAGTAAATATCGATCCTGCCGCCGTCGACGGTGAGCGCGGTCCCCAGTGTGCCGAACAGGGGCTGGTACTTTGATTTGTCGGGCGAGAGCATGATGTAGTCCCCCGACAGCCTGAAGGAAATGAGACCGAGATCCACGTCGAAGTGGAGCCCGCCGCCGTACCCAAGCCCGTAAATATCCTTGAAGAGAGCGCTATAATCTACGGTCGCCCCCGTGGTGGGAATATACACGTTTGTCTGAGCGAGACCGAGATTGAAGTTGACGAAATCACCCTGGAGGCCGAACCGTACGCCCTGCGCACCGGCGGGCGCCGCAAGTGTGACAAGCGCCACACAACAGAGTATGATGCGTTTCATGGTGTCTCCTGCGTGAGTGAGGGGCCTGATCTGTGACCTGGTGGGCCGGATGGACGCCGACCCGGCGGAATAATCTATACTTTGTCGTTCTCTAAAGCAAGGCAGGTACAGGAAGGCCCGGCCCCCCCTTGACTGTGTCGACATGTTCTTGTAGAATACAAGCCAGGGGTGAAGATGTTGGTGATCCCCGTCCATCCATTGAAGCACATCCTATGGTTTTTTGCGGTAAGGAGCGCATCACGGCGCTGAGTACGCTGAAGGAAGACGTGTGTCCGTAAGCAAGATCGGAAAATACGACATCGTCCAGGAGCTGGGACGCGGCGGCATGGGCGTTGTCTACAAGGCTCACGACGGGTTGATGGAGCGGGACGTCGCCATCAAGGTCATGGCCGATCTGATGCTCGCGGTCCCCGAGATCCGGGAGCGCTTCTTCCGCGAGGCGAGGACCGCCGGCAAGCTTTCGCACGAGAACATCACGGTGGTGTTCGATGTGGGGGAGGACGAAGGGCGCCCGTACATCGTGATGGAGTACCTGACCGGAAGCGATCTCGCCGAGATGCTCGACAGGCGCGAGCCGATCCCGTTTCTGCAGAAGCTCGACTTCGCCATCCAGATTTGCCGCGGCCTGTCGTATTCCCATGCGCACGATATCGTTCACCGCGACATCAAGCCCCAGAATATCCGGATCGTGGGGAGCGGGCGGGTGAAGATCATGGATTTCGGCATCGCCCGCTCGGTGACGAGCACGATGACCACCACCGGGGCCGTGATCGGCACGCCGTACTACATGTCGCCGGAGCAGATCCAGGGCCGGCACGTGGACAAGCGCTCGGATATCTTCTCCTTCGGCGTCTTGTTCTACGAGCTTCTCTCGGGGCGGAAGCCGTTCACCGGGGACGTCCCCACGGCCGTGATGTTCAAGATCGTCTACGACCCGCCCCCGCCCCTGGATGACGAGCAGATCGACCACCGGAACGGGCTCCGGGACATCATCCTGAAGACGCTGGCGAAAGATCCCGACCAGCGCTACCAGGATCTCGCGGAGGTTGCCGACGCGCTGGAGAACATCGTCAGCGACCTCAGGACGGCCGAGCGGAAGAAGCTCGAACAGATGAGGGCCCGGCTCGGGAAGATGATCTCCGAGAGCCGGACGCTCCTGAAGGGAAACAAGTTCCGGAAGGCGCGCGACATCGTCGAAGAAGCGGCCCGGATGGATCCTGCAAACACCGAGGTCGCGCGGCTCCGCGGGGAAATCGCGGCGGCGGAGGAGCGGGAAGCCCGGCGGGTGTTCATCCTGGAGCGGCTCGCGGCAGCCCGGCGGGCCTGGGAGGGAAAGGAGCTGCAGAAAGCGCTCGGGCTCCTTCAGGAAATCCTGAAGATCGAGCCCAACCATGCCGAGGCCCTCAGGCTGAGCCACGAGGTCACCGACGCGATCACGTTCAGGGATACCGGCGATCTCCGCTACGCGGTAACGCGGAAGCCCGGGGAGGCGGGGCCGCTGGACGGCCTCCAGCGTTCGAAGGCGCCCACCGTGCTGACGCCTCCGGAAAAAACGCCCCCCCCGGCGAAGAAGCCCGCTCCGGCACCGCCGAAGGACGAACCGGAACGCCGGCCCGCACCCCGGGAACGGGAGACTCGGCCGGCGACGATGGTCCCCCGCCCGAAGTCGCGCATCTACCTCGTCGCCGGCGTGATCGCGGCGCTCGTCGTCGCGGGCGTGCTCTACAGGACGCTCCTCTGGACGCCGCCCGTCCCCCACGGTTACGTCGCGCTCAACGTCCTGCCCTGGGGCGAGGTGTCGAAGATTCTGGGTGAGGACGGGAAAGAGATCCGCCTCGCGGGGAAAACGCTCACGCCGTGCAGGCTGACGCTGCCGGAGGGTTCGTATGTCATCCAGGTGACGAACCCGATGTTTCCCGGGGCGCTCCTGGACACCGTCAGGGTGCGCACCGACCAGGTGCAGCGCATTACGAAGAAGTTCGCCGGGTTCGACGACCGGAACGCTCTTGGAAAATTCCAGTGACCGATGCTCACGGGCGATGACCGCCCACCAAGCAAAGGAGGTGCCTGATGCAGCGTGCCAGATCCGGTAGTGTGCGGCTCGTGGTCGTCCTGGCGGTGGCGCTCACCGCCGTCCGGTGTTCCAAGGACGACATCCCGACAACCCCCGCGCCGCCGTTCATCATCACGGAGGTGGCGATATCGAAGTTCGTCAATCCTCCCGCGACCACGGCGCTGAAGGCCGGCACGATCCAGAAGATCCGCTTCGACGTCAACTACACGCTCGCGTCGGAGGACGACGCGCGCCGCGCCAATCTCTCGGTGATCGTCGCCGCCTTCCGCACGGACGTGGATACGATCGTGGGAAGCGTGTCATTCGTCCCCACGGGTTCCGGCGGCACGGTGCCGGATTCGCTGATCGCCAACATTCCCTCGGGTGTGACGGAGCTGCAGCTCGACGGCGCGGTCATCTACTCGCCGCTCGACACGGTCGTGGCGTTCAGCTACGGCCCGTACTGGACAGTGAACTAACCCGGAGAGCCCACCATGCGAACGATGACACGACACCTGGCTGCATGCACCGTGGCTCTCCTGGGCGCCGGGCTCCTCGCGGTCGCCCCGATGGAGGCCCAGACAAATACCGAGAACTTTGCGCAGTTCCGGTTCAATTTCAACAACCCGGGCGCCCGCGCGACAGGCATCGGCGGCGCCTTCATGTCCATCGCCGACGACGCGACTGCCTCCGAGGCGAACCCGGCGGGACTCACGACGCTCCTGAAGCCGGAGCTGTCGCTCGAGGCCAAGGGAATCCAGTTCATCACGCACGTCGACAACTTCTCCAGCACGGGGGGGCCGTCGCAGTTCACGCTCAACGCGAAGGATTTCAAGAGCGCCGTGGTGAGCCCGTCGTTCGTCAGCATCGTCTACCCGCGGCGCCGCTTCACGTTCGCCCTCTTCCGGCACGAGCTGATGAATTTCGAGAGCGACTACTACACGGAAGGGAGCCTCGTGCCGGGATTCACGGACGGGACGTATTTCTTCCCGGCGAAATCCAGCACCCGCATACACGTCGACAACTACGGGGGATCGGTGGCCTACAAGTTCCGGGAATCGTTCTCCATCGGCCTCTCCGGCGGGGTCTCGCTGATGAGCATGCAGTCCACGATCTCCCGCTACTTCGTGGCGGTGTTCAACGACGGGTCGCTGGCGAATACGGCCGCAATCGACGACCACGCCACTGACTTTTTCCTGAACGCCGGGGTGATCGTCAAGCCTGTCGACAATCTCACCATCGGACTGACGTACAAACGGCGCCCGTCGTTCCAGCTGCACCAGACCTACACGTTCACCAACTATCCGAATGACTCCACGAGGGCGAACACGATCAATTTCAATGTCCCGTCGTCGTACGGCATCGGCATCTCGTACAGGCCGACCGATGTCTTCACGCTCGCCGTGGACGTTGTGCGCGTGAACTACTCCTCGCTGACGAAGAACTTCGTGGTCACGCTCACCCCGCAGGACATCCAGCCGTCCGATTTCACGGTGGACGACGGCATGGAATACCACGGCGGCGCGGAGTACGTCGTGTTCATCAACACGGTCGGCATCGTCTTCAGGGGCGGCGCCTACCTGGAGCCCGACAACAGGATCCGTTTCACCGGGAACCCGAACGGGGTCTTTAACAGGAGGATCGGCCAGGCGCTCTTCCAGGCCGGCAAATCCTACGGCCACGGGACGTTCGGGCTCGGCTGTATCCTGTCGAACAACCTGCAGCTCGACGTCGCGGCCGATATGTCGTCCGTGAGCAACACGGCCGTTGGTTCGCTGGTGATCAGGTTCTAGCGCACGCCTCCCGGGAAGGCCGCCGATGCGTCGCACGCTCGCGCTCCTCTTCGTCCTTGCCGCGATGCCGGCGGCGCTCCCCGCGCAGGTGCCATGGTACGTGTCGTACGAGCGCGCCTTGAACGCGCAGGAAGAGGGAGACTGGAAGGCGTCCGTGCCGCTCCTCCAGGATGCCGTGGCGCAAAAGCAGGCGCCGAGATTGAAGGCAAAGACATACGGGCTCCGGTTCGTCAATTACTTTCCCTACTTTCATCTCGGGGAGGCGTACTATCATCTGGGGGAGAAGCAGAAAGCGGTCGAGAACTTCGACGTCTGCCTGAAGTACGGTGAGATCCGCGAGGCCCCGGAGGAGTTTGCGCTGCTCACGTCTCACAGGAACGAGCTGACGGGCAACGTCGCCGAGCGGGGAGCACCGCCCGCCCACGGCGGCCCCGGGGAAGCCCGCCCTGCAGTCCAGCTCGAACCCCCCGATGCGATGCCTCCCGTTGCGACCTCCGGCCTCCCCTGGTATGTCAGTTATGAGACCGGGCTCGCCTATATGGAATCGGGAGACTGGCTGAACGCGATCGAGAACTTCAGGGACGCGCTCGGGGCAAACGCGATTCCCCGCCGGTACGCCCGGACGTACGGGATGTGGTTCATCACGTATATTCCCTACTACGAGCTGGGTGAGGCCTACTTCAACCAGGGGATGTGGGCGCTCGCGCTCCGGTATCTCGAAACCTCCGAACGGCTCGGCGAGGTGAATGAGATGGAGGCCGAATCGAGGAACCTGAAGTCGCTCCTCGATGAGGCCCGGATGAAGGCCGCGGGAGCAAAGAAGGCCCCGGCGTCCGAGGAGCTGAAGGGGTACGTCAACGACCAGATTGCCCAGGCTGTTCGCCTCTTCAACGAGAACGAGGACGCGAAGGCTGAATCGGCGCTTCGCTCGGTCCTCAGGATCGATCCCTACAACTCCGTGGCGCGCAGTTACCTGGCGAGGATCGCCCAGCGCACCGGTACGGCGGACCAGTCCGCCCAGCCTCCGCCGGAATTCTCGCGGGGCGTGCTGGAGCTTGTGCGCGGGCACCACGAACAGGCGATACGGCTGCTGAAGGCCGCCGAGCCCTCGATGGCCGGGGATGCCAGTCTTCATGCCTACCTGGGCGTGGCCTACTGCCTGCGCCACAGGGCCGCCGGGAGCAAGGATAAGGACGCGCTCAGGAGCGCGCGCCTTGAATTCCAGAGGGCGCTCGCCATCGAGCCTTCGTACCGGCTGGACAGGACGCTCTTCTCCAGGGACGTGACGGACATTTTTGAAAAGGAGCTGCCAAAGTGACCACTGTGCGACGCGTGATGCTGTGCGCGACCCTCATGATGCCCGGAGCCCTCCTCCGCGCGCAGTGGTACGTCGATTACCAGGCCGGGAAGGACGCGCTTGAGAAGCAGCAGTGGCAGTCGGCGGTGAGCCACTTTGCCAGGGCCCTCGAGGACGAGCCGGACTCGAAAGCCAACAAGAAGACGTACGGGTATGTCTTCATCGACTATTTTCCTTACCTCTACCGCGGGATCGCGTACTACAAGCTCGGCGATGTGGCGGGCGCACGGAGCGACCTCGAGAAGGCGAAATCGGAGGGAGTCATCGGCGACGCCGAGCGGGATCAGGATGCCGCGAAGCTCCTCGACCAGTATACGGCGCTCCTCGCGAAGCCCGCTCCCCAGATAGCGCAGAAGAAACAGGAGCAGAATCCCCCCGAAACGGCGAAGCAGAACCCGCCGCTCCCATCGCAGGGTCAGAAGACGGCTGAAATCCGGAAACCGGCCGAGCCATCCGGCCCGCTCGCAGCGAAGAGTGAGCCAAAGAAGGAAGCGAACCCTGTCCCGGAAAAGGGCCGTGTGAGCGAGCAGAAGAAAATGGAGCCCGGCCCGGGCACCGCCTCCGAATCGCGCGTCCCCGCCGTCGTGACGAAACCCGCCGGCCCGGACACGACCGGCTCGGGGCTCTTCACGGAAGCCGCGGCTCTGTTCAATTCCGGGAAGGTCGCCCAGGCGAAGACGCGGTTCGAATCGCTCCGGCAGAGGATCCCCGCGTATCCGGGGCTTGCAGACTATCTCCGGTTGATCGAGTCCGTTGAGACGAGGACGAGCGCGGGGATTGCATCGTATTTCCAGGGGGAATACAGGGACGCGATCGAGCAGCTCACATCGTCCTCAAAGAACGGGAGCGACAATCCCCACCTCTACGCCGTCCTTGCCTGCTCGTACGCCGCGGAGTATCTCCTCGCGGGGGAAGAAGACGGCTCGCTGAAGAAGGAAGCGGTCGCGGCATTCGGCCGCACGCGGGCGCTGGACCCCCGCTACGAGCTCGACTCCGGGCTGATTTCTCCCCGTATTATCGCACTCCTCACGGGCAGGTGACAACCCATCCGGCGGTCTCATGACGCGCAGGCGGGCACACGGTAGCGGGTTCGTGCTGGTGCTTGGAGGAGGAGGGGCGAGGGGCCTGGCCCACATCGGCGTTCTCAGAGTCCTGGAGAAGAACGGCCTGCGGCCGTCGATGATCGTCGGCACGAGCATGGGAGCGATCATCGGCGGGATGTACGCGCAGCTCCCGGATGCGCGGCTCGTCGAGGAGCGCGTCAGGGCGCTGATCGGGAGCAAGCCGTTCCGGCGGATTGTCCTCGACGCATTCTCACAGGACGGGGCCCCCGATTCGCTCGGGACCGTTTCGGCCCTGTACGGCCGGATGAAACGGGGCTACAGCCTCCTTCGCTCGGTCTGGTCGCCGGGGATCGTGCAGGCGCCGGTGCTGATCGACTTCCTCTCCCACCTCCTTGATGATATCACGTTCGCCCGGTGCAGGATTCCGTTTGCCGCCGTGGCCTGCGACCTCCTGAGCGGCCGCGAAGTCATATGCCGCTCCGGGTCGATGCTGAGCGCGATTGCCGCAAGCTCGGCGATCCCCGGCGTGGTGACGCCCGTGATCCTGAGACGGAAATGGCTCGTGGACGGCGCCCCGACGAGCATGGTGCCCGTCGACGCGGCCAGGCGCCTCTCCCGGCTCCCGGTGGTCGCCGTGACCGTGACGAAATCTGTGGAGGGGAACGCCGAAGCGCGTAATGCTATCGACGTCGTCCTGCGGGCCGGGGCGATTGCCCGGATGCAGCTTGCAGAACAGAATCTGAAGGGCGCAGCTGTGGTGCTCCGTCCGGGCGTGGGAGAATACGGCTGGGCGGATTTTCAGTCAGTCGACAGGTTTGTGCGTGAGGGGGAACGCGAAGCCCGGAAAGTGGTCAGCCGGATCAGCAGGCTGTGAATGTTCCTGCAGGGCCGGGGCCCCGCCCGGGCCCTCCGGAACGCCGGAAGTTCAAGAAACCTCCGCCGGGGGCTCGCCGGAGACTCGCTTCCACCCGGTGATCATCGAAATAAAATTGGACCACCCGGCGATGGCCACCATCACGAGATGGCCTGCGAAGAAGAAGACGAACGCGGCGTCGAATATGAAATGCCAGTACCGGGCGACGTCATATCCGCCGAAGAGCGATGTGAGCCATCCGAACTGTACTGGCCAGTAGATCGACATCCCGGTCAATATCGATCCCAGCGCGGCCAGCGGGATGGTCGTGTAGGCAAGCTTCTGCAGCGCGTTGTACTTCCCCGATGGGGGATGGTCCTTCCTGAGGCGCAGGTAGTACCTGACCATCGGCAGCACCCCCTGGACGTCGTTCCCCCGGAAGAGCGTCGTCCGCCTGCCGTGGCGGCTCGCGAAGTTGTATCCCACCCAGACGACACCGTTAATCGCGAAGAGCCACATCCCGAAGAAATGCCACATCCTCGCCCCCGCAAGCCATCCGCCCAGCGTGAAGGCGGATGGGATCGAGAAGTCCCAGAGGGGCGACGCGTTGTAGATCCGCAGGCCGCTCGTCACCATGATGCCGAGGGCGATGAAATTGACCCAGTGCGTCAGGCGCACGGCAAGCGGATGCTGGAATTCCTTCCGGCCGGTCTTCATGTCAGAGCCCCGCGAACCAGTCATACCCCTGGTCCTCCCAGTACCCTCCCGGATACTTGTCGGTGACCGTGATCGCCGTGATCCACTTCGCGCTCTTGTACCCGAGCTTCGTGGGGATCACGATGCGGGCCGGTGCGCCGTGCGCGAGCGTGAGGGGCCTGTCGTACGCCTCGGTGCAGAGGAGCGTCTGCGGGTGGAGCGCGCTCGGCATG
Organism: Bacteroidota bacterium; assembly: GCA_035516035.1. GTDB lineage: Bacteria > Bacteroidota > Ignavibacteria > UBA10030 > UBA6906 > Fen-1273. Next base: position 64,993 of record DATJAS010000039.1, read on the forward strand.
TCGTACGACGTCATGTAGTCGTCAGCCGATTCGACCGCGACATACGGTGCGGAGAGATCGGCTCCCGCCATCCGGAGGACCCCTGAGAGGGGCGTTCCCCCCCAGCGCGGGATCATGCTCCAGCCCTCGACGCAGCAGTGGCGCGTGTTCATGACGCGCTTCGGGAGGGCCTGGAGCTGCTCAAGCGTGTACGTCCCGGGCCTGCTCACCATCCCGTCGATAGAGAGCGTCCACGCCGACATGTCGATATCGGGGTAGTCGTCGTCCTTCCCGTTGATCCGGAACCCGTCTTCGGGCGTCAGTTCAGAGGCGGAGTACTCCTGCGCGAAGCGGGTCGAGTCGAAGACCTTCGACTGCACCCAGTCATTGAATTTCTGGAACCTGCGGAGGAATGACTCCGTCGTTCCCTGGGGGGTCATATCGCACCCGGCGAGGAGAAGGAGGGGGGTGGCTTTGAGGAGTGATCTCCGGGTCCACAGTGCGCCTGCGGGGATTTCCTTCTGCATTCGGCCGCGTTGGTTCATGGGTTGTTCCCGGAGTGTGCCCTCAAAGAACCCCTGTGCGATTCTGCGAGTGTAACGCTACTCAGAATTTCCTCATTTGTCAAGTCCGCACATGCGTTGCCCCTGAAAGTCGCTTCGGAAATCAGCGCGCGATGGTTGTGTGTGGCGGTTGTGTGTGTGGCGGTTGTGCCTGCCCTTGTTGCTCATTCGGCCTCTCCTCCGTACATTATGATGCCACCCGGTCGTCCCACTTTACAAGCGTTTACAGCGAAGGAGCACGTCGTGGAACAATACCACTTCGGCGTCGTAGGCCTCGGCGTCATGGGGCAGAATCTTGCGCGCAACCTGGAGCGCAACGGGTATTCCGTTGTCGGCTATGACGCGGACTCGAAAAAGGTGGACGCGTTTGCCGCGGTCCTCGCCGGGAACAAGGCGCACCCGGCGAGGACGCCCGCGGAGTTCCTCTCCTCGCTCACCGTGCCGCGGCGGGTCCTGATCATGGTGCCGGCGGGGAAAGCCGTCGATGCCGTGATCGGCGACCTCAAGGGGGGGCTTTCGCCCGGCGACATCCTGATCGACGGGGGGAACACATATTTCACGGATACCGAGCGACGGATGAAGTCGCTGGATGGCTCCGGCATACTCTTCGTGGGCACCGGGGTGAGCGGCGGGGAAGAGGGGGCGCTCTGGGGTCCCGCGATCATGCCGGGGGGGAACCCGGCGGCGTGGCCGCTGCTCAAAGCCCCGCTCCAGGCGATCGCGGCGAAGACGGAGGACGGCGTGCCATGCTGCGACTGGATCGGCACTGGCGGGGCCGGCCACTTTGTCAAGATGGTGCACAACGGGATCGAGTACGGCGACATGCAGCTTATCTGCGAAGCGTATCTCCTCATGCACCGGCTGCTGGGGATGAAGCCCCGGGAGATGGCCGATGTGTTCGCGTCATGGGACGGGGGAGAGCTGAACAGCTACCTGATTCAGATCACCGCGGAAATCCTCCGGAAGACCGACCCCGATACGGGGAAGCCCATGGTGGATGTGATACTCGATACCGCCGAGCAGAAAGGGACGGGGAAATGGACGAGCCAGGTCGCGCTGGACCTCGGCGTGCCCGTCCTGACGATCGCGGACGCCGTCTTTGCGCGGATGCTGAGCGCGCTCAAGAAGGAGCGTGTCGCGGCGTCGGCGCTCCTCAAGGGTCCCGCGCCGTCGTTCACGGGGAAGCGGGATGAATTTATCGAGATGATCCGCAAAGCACTCTTCTGCTCGAAGATCTGCTCGTACGCGCAGGGGTTCCAGCTCCTTCGCGCGGCGAACGCGGAATACGGCTGGGGGCTCGGCTTCGGGAGGATCGCACTCCTCTGGAGGGCAGGATGCATCATCAGGGCGAAGTTCCTGGGGAGCATCAACGACGCGTACCAGCGAAATCCTTCGCTTGAGAACCTCCTCCTGGATCCCTGGTTCACGGGGATCATCTCGTCCTACCAGGGCGCGTGGCGGCACGTGATCGCCGCGGCGATCGAAAACGGAATCCCCGTCCCTGCGAGCACGAGCGCCCTCGGGTATTTCGATGGCTACCGGAGTGCGGTGCTCCCCGCGAATCTCCTCCAGGCCCAACGGGATTACTTTGGCGCGCACACGTACCGTCGGGTCGACAGAGAGGGGGTCTTCCACACGCACTGGGAAGAGGTGAAGTGATCGCCGCGACTGAGAAGGACTGCGTCTTCCACACGCTCTGGGAAATGCCAACGTGATCATCGCCATCGACATGAATATCCCCCTGGCTGCTTCGGCGTTCGGGGGCCTGGGGGAAGTGAGGCTTCTGGAGACGACCGCGGTGACCCCCGAAGCCGTCCGCGACGCCGGGGCTCTCGTGATCCGCTCTGAAACAAAGGTGGGCCCAGGACTCCTCGACGGAAGTTCTGTCCGATTTGTCGGTAGCGCGACGATCGGCACAGATCACTGCGACCTCAACTATCTCCGCAGCCATGGGATCACATTTACCAGCGCCCCCGGTTCCAACGCGAATTCCGTGAAGGAATATATCCTTGCCGCGCTCCTGGCACTGGCCAGGAGGGGAGGCTTTGAGCTCCGCGGGCGGACACTGGGCGTGGTTGGCGTGGGGAACGTCGGCCGACGCGTTGCGGCAGTTGGCCGGGCCCTCGGCATGCGGGTTCTCCTTAACGATCCGCCACGGGAGCGCGCAGAGGGAGGAGAGGAGTTTCTCCCGCTCGATGCGCTGATGGAAGCAGATATCCTCACGCTCCACGTCCCGCTGACGCGTGAAGGGAAGGACGCGACGTTCCATCTCTTTGATGAACGGCGCCTGGGGGCGATGAAGCCCGGCGCGATACTCATGAATACTTCGCGCGGTGCCGTCGCGGAAACGCGCGCGCTGGCGGCTTCGCTCAACGCAGGCCGGCTCCTGGCGGCCGTGCTCGACGTCTGGGAGGGGGAGCCGCGGATCGATGCCGATCTCCTTCGCCTTGTCACGCTCGGGACATCGCACATCGCAGGTTATTCGCTCGACGGGAAGGTGAATGCGGTGGGCCTCGTCCGCGCGGCGCTCTGCGCGTGGCGCGGCCAGTCCCCCTCCTGGGACCCGGTGCCGGAGATCCCGCCTGCGCCGACAGGCACGGTCACGCTCTGCGCCGGGGAGACACCCGAACGATCGCTTGAGCGCGCCGTGACGGCGGCCTACGATATCGAGCAGGACGACCGGAACCTGCGTGCCCTTCTGGAAGCCCCCCCGGAGGATCGCGGCGGGGCATTCATGCGACTCAGGACAGGCTACCGCCTCCGGAGGGAGTTCGCTGCCACGCATGTCGTCCTTCCGGGAGAGAATCCCGGTCTTGCAGGAGTGCTTTCGGCCGTCGGTTTTCCTCCGCCAGGCGTGTCCCGCGCGTAAATCGTTCCGACCGTTCCTTCTTCCACACATCAACTCGACCGGAGATCACATGCCCCTGAAATTACGCCCCGCCGCAGACACGCAGTTCGACGTCTTCACGCTCGGTGAATGCATGATCCGTCTGAGTCCCCCGGGTCACCAGAGGATTGAGCTCACGCCGTTGTTCGAGGCGTATGCGGGAGGGGGGGAGTACAACGTATCGTACGCGCTGGCCCGGTACGGCATGCGGACAGGCTGGGTCTCCCGCCTCGTGGACAATCCCCTGGGTCACTTCATCAGGAATCACGCCCGGGCGAGCGGCATGGATATCAGCGAGGTGATCTGGGTGCCCTACGACGGTTCCGGGAGGGGAGACAGGATCGGCCTGAACTTCACTGAAGTCGGGACGGGGGTGAGAGCGAGCGTCACGATGTACGACCGCGGCCATACCGCGATCGCGCACATGAAGCCGGGCGATGTCGACTGGAAGAGGATATTCGGCGCCCGGGGCGCCCGCTGGTTTCACACGGGCGGGATATTCGCCGCGCTCAGCGATTCGTGCGCCGATGTCACGATCGAGTCGATGAAAGCCGCCCACGAGGCAGGCACGGTCGTGAGCTACGACCTGAACTTCCGGAGCAAGCTCTGGTCCAGCGCAAAAGCGATCGCCGTCACGGAGAAGATCGTCCCCTATATCGACGTCCTGATCGGCAACGAGGAAGACTTTCAAAAGGTGCTGGGGTTCACCGTCGAGGGGACGGACGCCAGCCTGAAAACGCTCCCCGTCGAGGGGTATAAGCGGATGGTCGAGCGCGTCGTGAAAAAGTTCCCCGGGATCCGCGCTGTGGGGACGACGCTCCGCGAGGTGGTGAGCGGCCTTGTCAACAACTGGTCCGCCATCATGTACTATGACGGCGCCTTCTACGAATCACGGAAGTTCATGAACCTGGAGATCGAGGACCGCGTGGGAGGGGGGGACGGATTCTGCAGCGGATTCATCTACGGGCTGCTGCACGGCATGTCGCCCCAGGAGTGCGTGGAGATGGGAGCGGCACACGGCGCGCTCCTGCAAACCACGCGCGGCGACACAAGCATGGTGACGATGGAAGAGGTGAAGCACGTGATGGGGGGCGGAAGCGCGCGGATTAAAAGGTAACGAGCCGCCGGGATTGCTTCGCGCAAAACGCTCGCAATGACGTGTCATCGCGAGGCGGCGCCCCCCGCTGTCATCGCGAGGGGGCGCCTTCGGCGCCCCCGTGGCGATCTAAAACGCCTCAAGTATCGAAAAGTAGATCTCCGACGAATCCCTCCCCTGCCCGAAATCGAGCTGGACGCCCAGGCGCTCCCGCTGGACGACGAGGAAACGGAACCCCGCGCCGGCAGAGAACTTCACTCCGCCGAAGGTAAA
>DATJAS010000040.1:0-40311 GCA_035516035.1 Bacteroidota bacterium
TCCGCCGTTCTGCGGCCGCAGCGTGCGCTTCCGCCGCAGATGACGTGATCGTCGTCCTCGGGTTCGCCGCGGAGAGGATGCGTGAGGAGCTCCGCGGCCTCCGCTCCAGGAGTGTGGAAAACGGCGCGTGGCGGGAGGGGATCGCCTCATCGATACGCGCCGGCGTCGGCGCCGTGCACGCTTCAGCCGACGGGGTCATACTCGCCGTATGCGACCAGGTGCGCATTGCCCCGGCCCACTTCGACGCACTCATCCGCGCGGCGGAGGCCGCCCCCGGATGCGCCGCGGCGAGCTTCTACGGCGGCGCGCCGGGAGTGCCGGCGTGGTTTCCCCGGCCGCTCTTCGGCGAACTCATGGCGCTCTCCGGCGACACCGGGGCGAAGAGCGTGCTCCGCGCGCAGGCGGGGAGCCTCGTGATGATCGACTGGCCTGCGGGCGCCGTCGATATCGACACCGCGGAGGATATTTCCGCGGCGGTTTGATTTTCCTGCCGATTTCTCTACATTAGGCCTCCCCTCTTCATCCCGTGCCCGATGATACTCACCGACACATCCATACTTGCGGAAATGGCGAAGGGGACGATCGTCATCTCCCCCTTCGACAGGAAGCACCTCGGGTCCAATTCGTATGACGTCCACCTCGCGAGGCACCTTGCCGTCTACAGGAACGACATCCTGGATGCGCGCGTGCACAACGAGATCGACCATTTCCTGATCCCCGACGAGGGACTGATCCTCCTCCCCCACCGGCTCTACCTGGGCGTGACGGAGGAGTACACCGAAACGCATGCACACGTGCCGTTCCTCGAGGGGAAGAGCAGCATCGGCCGGCTCGGCATCGATATCCACGCCACCGCCGGGAAGGGGGACGTGGGGTTCTGCAACACATGGACGCTGGAAATCTCCGTGCGCCAGCCCGTGCGCGTCTACCACGGCATGCCGATCGGGCAGCTCATCTATTTCGAGCTCTCGGGCACAATCGGCACGCCGTACGATTCAAAGACGTCCGCCAAGTACACGCAGCGGACGGATCGCCCTGTCGAGTCCATGATGTGGAAGAATTTCGACAGGGAATCGCAGGACTGACACCGGGAAGAACGAACCATGCGACAGACGCTCTGGATACTGGCCTCGTGCGCCTGCGTGCTCGCCTCATCCGCGCAGACGCGGCGGGCGCTGCAGGTCGAAGACATGCTCTCCATGCGCCGGGTCGCGCACCCGGCGCTCTCCCCCGACGGCAGGCTCGTTGCATATAATGTCGCGAGTGCGGACACCGCCGCGAACGCGATCCGTACGTCGCTCCACGCCACGGAAATCGGCAGCGGTGTAGAGCGGGAGATCACGCAGGGCCCCGCGTTCAACGGGAACGCCGCATTCTCGCCCGACGGGAAGTGGATCGCGTTCGAGTCGACGCGTTCGGGTGAAAGCCAGATCTGGCTCCTCCCCTGCGCGGGGGGCGCCGCGCGGCAGTTCACCACACTCTCCACGGGTGCCGCACAGGCCGTCTGGTCGCCGGATGGCCGCTCGCTCGCGTTCGTCTCGGACGTTTTCCCGGAATACTCCGCGCTCCCCTTCCCGGCCAGCGACTCGCTGAACCGCGCCGCGCTTCGAGCCGTGGAGGAAGGGGGCGTGAAGGCCCGTCTCATCACGCACCTCCTCTACCGCCACTGGAACCACTGGGTGAACGGCCGGCGGGCGCACATATTCATACAGTCGCTCGATGCCGGGGAACCGCGCGACCTGACGCCGGGGGATCGCGACGCCGTCCCGCAGTCCGACACGTTCAGCGCGGGGACGGAGTTCGCATTCTCTCCCGACGGAAGTGCCATCGCGTATACCGCCGCGCCGGCATCCGGCGAGGCCTGGAGCACCAACCACGACATCTACGAGGTGAGCATCGGGGGGGGCACGCCCCGGCAGATCACCACGAATCCCGCGGCGGACGGCTACCCCCGTTACTCGCCTGACGGAAAGTTCATCGCCTACCGGGCGCAGCGCCGCGCAGGGTTCGAGGCCGACCGCTGGGAGCTGATGCTCTACGACCGGGAGCTTCACACGTCGCGGAGCCTGACGCCCTCATTTGACGCGCACGTGGGCGCGTTCGCCTGGGCCCCGGACGGGAGGATAATCTACTTCGAGTCGGAGGTGGAGGCGCGCACGCCGATATTCGCCCTGAGCATCGCCGGGGGAAATATCCGGGCCGTGGTGAGCGATCACACGAACCACGACGTTACCGTCATGCCCGGGGGGAGATCGCTCCTCTTCACGCGGACAAGCGCCGTTCGGCCGGCGGAGATCTACCGCTCGGGCGTCGATTCCGGCCAGGCCGAACCCGTCACACACATCAATGACGCCGCATTCGCGCGACTGGAGGTCCCCGCTCCCCGGAGCGTGACGTACACGGGGGACGGCGGGACTCCCGTCCAGGCATGGATCTACACGCCGCCGGGGTTCGACCCGGCCAAGAAATACCCCCTCGTCCTGATGGTGCACGGCGGACCGCAGAACGCGTGGACGGACTCCTGGTCCTACCGGTGGAACCCGGCGCTCTGGTCGGCACGGGGCTACGTCATCATGACGCCGAACCCGCGGGGGAGCACGGGCTTCGGCCAGAAGTTTACAGACGAGGTGAGCCGCGACTGGGGCGGCAGGGCGTTCGTCGATCTCATGCACGGGCTCGACTACGCAGAAGCTCTTCCGTACGTCGAGCGGGGAAACGTGGCTGCCGCCGGCGCGTCGTTCGGCGGCTACATGATGAACTGGTTCCTCGGCCATGCGGGGGACCGGTTCCGCGCGATCGTGACACACGACGGGACGTACAACGCCGAAAGCAATTACGGGACAACCGACGAGCTCTGGTTCGACGAGTGGGAGCACGGCGGACCGCCGTGGCAGGATCCGGAAGAGTTCGACAGGTTCTCTCCCCACCGCTCGGCAGCGCGATTCCGCACGCCGACGCTCGTCATTCACGGCGCGCTCGACTACCGCGTCCCGGAAAGCGAGGGGATGCAGCTTTTCACGGCGCTCCAGCGCCAGGGGGTCCAGTCGGAATTCCTCTACTTCCCCGACGAGGGGCACTGGGTGCTGAAGCCCGCCAACAGCCTCCTCTGGCACAGGACCGTCTTCGCCTGGCTCGATCGGTATCTCCGCCACTGACTGACATGCCCCTCACCAAGAGCGCCGGCGCCGCAACGCTCATCCTCCTGCGCGGCGACATCACGGACCAGGAGGTCGACGCGATAGTGAACGCGGCGAATTCATCGCTCATGGGGGGAGGAGGCGTTGACGGAGCGATCCACAGGGCCGGCGGGCCCCGCATACACGAAGAGTGCCTTGCCATCCGCTCCTCGTGCGGCGACTGCCAGCCGGGGAAAGCGGTGATCACGTCGGGGGGCAATTTGAAGGCGCGCCACGTCATCCATACGGTGGGCCCGGTCTGGCACGGCGGAACGCAGGGCGAAGACGATACGCTCGCCTCCGCCTACAGGAGCAGCCTCGCGCTCGCCGCTTCCCGCGCGCTTCACACAGTGGCGTTCCCCTCGATTTCGACGGGCGCGTACGGCTTCCCGCTGGAGCGCGCGTCGCTCATTGCCCTGGACACCGTCACCTCCTTCCTCAAGTCCGACACATCCATCCAGGAAGTCCGGTTTGTGGTCTACAGCCAGTCCGACTATGAAATCTATGCCAGGCTCTTTTAGCGGGAACGCCGCGGTCCCCACCGCGCTCGAGCACCGCGTCCTGAGACCCGAATCGGCGGGAGGTTCACCACACCCGACGCTCATCATGCTTCACGGCCGCGGGGCGGACGAGGAGGACCTGGTGGGGCTCGCGGGGGCGTTCGATCCGGCGTTCATGATACTGAGCGCCAGGGCGCCGTTCCCGTTTCCCACCGGAGGGGGATTCACATGGTACGATGTCGGCGCGGTCGGGACGCCGGAGCCGGAGATGTTCCGGCGGAGCTACGAACTTCTCTCGCGCTTCGTGGACGAGGCGCTCCGTGCCTATCCGGTCGACCCGGCCCAGTTGTACCTCCTCGGGTTCAGCATGGGAACGGTGATGTCGTACTCAATCGCGCTCACGCGCCCCGGTCTCTTCCGCGGCGTGATCGCATTCAGCGGGTACATCCCCGAAGGGACATACCTCGACCTCCGGTGGACCGAGGCGCGCCGGACCCCCTTCTTCATCTCGCACGGGACGCTTGATCCGGTAATCCCCATCGTCATGGCGCGCAGGGCAAGGAAGCTCTTCGAAGACGCCGCCGGGACGTTTGAGTACAGGGAGTACCCCGTGGGGCATGAAATCAGCGAGGAGAGCCTTCGCGATGGCGCCGCATTCATTGACCGCATTCGGGCAATAAATCCCGCGTCCTGACAGATTTTTTTCGGGAAGGGGCTTGACAAACGGGGAGCAGGAGCGTATATTGAATCCACGGTCGTAATTTACGCCAAATTGCAGCGACCCTAAACAAGTGCTAAACAGCTGTCGCAAGTTAAGGGCAACTTGCAGCGACAGAAAATAAATCGCTAAAGCGCCGAATGAGAAGAGTTCGCGTCAGGGAACCCTCACCGTTTGGTGGGGGTTTCGTGTTTATGACCCCGGGACGGCTCTGAGGAGAACCGATAATCCAGCTCCCCCGTTGCAATTTCTGTCGTTGAGGCTTCCAGGAAGCCTCAGTGGGATTTGCACCGTATTGCAGCCACTATAAAACTCTGCTAAAAAGGCCCGGCCCGCAGCCGACCTCTTAGCTGCGGGCTTTTTCATCCCGTGCGGGCCTCACCCGAGAGCAGAAACAGCTTACAACAATCAATCAAAGGAGAACGTTATGGGCACGAACGGGAAGAAGCGCCACTACAAGTTTGAAACGCTCCAGCTCCACGCCGGGCAGCAACCGGACCCCACGACGGGAGCGCGGGCCGTACCGATTTACCAGACCACATCGTACCAGTTCCACGACACGGCCCACGCAGCGAATCTCTTCGGGCTGAAGGAGTTCGGGAACATCTACACCAGGATCATGAACCCGACGACGGGCGTCTTCGAGGAGCGCATCGCCGCCCTTGAAGGGGGAGCCGCCGCGCTCGCCACCTCTTCCGGCCAGGCTGCACAGTTCCTCACGGTCGCAACGATCGCGCAGGCGGGAGACAACATCGTCTCCACCAGTTTCCTCTACGGGGGGACATACAACCAGTTCAAGGTCACGTTCCCGCGCCTCGGCATCAACGTGAAGTTCGTCAAGGGGGATACGCCGGCCGATTTCGAGCGCCTGATCGACAAGAAGACGAAGGCCCTCTACATCGAGACGATCGGCAACCCCCGCCTGAACATCCCCGACATCGAGGGGATCGCCGCCGTGGCGCACAGGCACAATATCCCGCTCATCGTCGACAACACGTTCGGCGCCGCCGGGTATCTCTGCCGCCCGATCGATTTCGGCGCCGACATCGTCGTCCATTCGGCCACCAAGTGGATCGGCGGACACGGGACCACGATCGGCGGCGTGATCGTCGACTCGGGCAAATTCAACTGGGCCAACGGCAATTTCCCCGTGTTCACGGAGCCGAGCCCGGGGTATCACGGGCTGAAGTTCTGGGACGCATTCGGCGCCGGGAGCCCGCTCGGGAACATCGCGTTCATCATCCGCGCGAGAGTCGAGGGGCTGCGCGACCTCGGTCCCTGCCAGAGCCCCTTCAATTCGTTCCTCCTCACGCAGGGACTCGAAACGCTCTCGCTGCGCGTCGACCGTCACTGCGAAAACGCCGCGGCGCTCGCACGCTGGCTGAAAGGGCAATCCGCGGTTGAATGGGTGATTTACCCGGGGCTTGAAGAACACCCCTACCACGCGCAGGCGAAGAAGTACCTCCGGAAGGGCCTTTTCGGCAGCATCATCGTCTTCGGCGTGAAGGGAGGCCTGGATGCCGGCAGGGCGCTGATCGACAATGTCGTCCTCTCCAGCCACGTGGCAAATGTCGGTGACGCGCGCACGCTCGTGATCCATCCCGCCTCCACGACGCACGAGCAGCTCAACGAGGCGGAGCAGGCCGAGGCTGGCGTCTCGCCCGGTCTTGTCCGCGTCTCCGTTGGACTCGAGCATATCGACGACATCATCGAGGACTTCGACGTCGCGCTCAGAGCAACTGCAAAATCGGGCGTCCCCGTCAAGGGGTGAGCCCGTGCGCGCGTTAAGTCCTGATTCTGCCACGCTCGCCGAAGAGTCGACTGCCCCCCTGGCTCCACCGCAGGGGGGAGCGGACCCGGGCGTGCCGGCAGGCGCCGAAGGAGCGCGGGAGCCGGGCGCCGCGGGTGATGTCCGGGGCGGATTTCCCGGGGAGCGCAGGCGCGTCCATGTCGCGCTCGCAGGTCCGACCGGCATGGTGGGGAGCACGCTCATCCGGCTCATGGGGGAGAAAATCGACTGGCTCCGGAGCGAGCGGCACACGGAGCTCACGTTCGTCGGCGCGATCAACAGGCGACAGATGTTCTGGAGCGAGCGGGGGGTCTCGCCCCGTGATGCCGCCGGGTGCCTTCAATCGGGAATCGCCCAGGACTGGGGGGAGTTCATCTCCCGCCTCTCATCCCACAGGGGAGCACCTCTTCTCTTCATTGACTGCACTGCGAGCGAGGAGATCGCCCGCCGCTATAAGAGCTTGCTCCGCTCCGGGATCGGCGTGGTGACGCCGAACAAGATTGCAAACTCGCTCGATTTCGCGTACTATCAGGAACTCCGGCGCATTTCCAGGCGGTCGAAAACCCCCTACCTGTACGAAACTACCGTGGGGGCGGCGACCCCGATGCTCGAGACGCTCCGGAGCCTCCGCCGCACGGGAGACACGATACACCGCATAGAGGGGGTTCTCTCGGGAACGCTCTCGTATGTCTTCTCGGCCGTGAACAGGGGGAAGGCGCTCTCGCTGGCCGTCAGGGAGGCCGTCGAGCGGGGACTGACGGAACCCCACCCGGCGATCGATCTCTCGGGGGAAGATGTGGCACGAAAGCTCCTGATACTCGTCCGTGAGGCCGGCTACCCGCTGGAGCGTCCGGATATCGATGTTGAGCCTCTCGTTCCTTCAGAACTTCGCTCTATCGCCGGCGCCGGGGATTACCTGCGGGAGATTGCACGGTTTGACGGGACATTCGCTGCACGGGCGGCCCGATCGAAGGCGGATGGGAAACAGCTCACGTATCTCGCGCGATTTGACGGCACGAGCGCCCGGGCTGGCATCGCGGAGGTGGCGGCGGAGAGCCAGTTCGTACGTCTCCGCGCCTCCGAGAACGCGGTTCACTATTATAGTGACAGGCACAGCACACTCCCACTGACGATTCAGGGCGTCGGCGCGGGAGCCGAGGTGACCGCCCGGGGGGTCTTCGCGGACGTGATCGAAGCGGCGCTCGACGACGCCGCATAAACATATGCACAGGACAGAACCCCGCTCCGCGGCCGGATCGACGATCGCCGCGGGCGTGACACACGGAACACTCTACACCCCTCCCGGGCCGTTCGCGCTCGAGTGCGGCACTTCCCTCCCTTCCCTCGACATCGCCTACACGATCCACGGCCGGTTGAACGGCGAGGGGACGAACGCCGTCATCGCCTGTCACGCCCTCACAGGGCATGCGCATGCCGCTGATGCGCAGTTGCCGAGCGGCGAGACGATCGCCGGCTGGTTCAACGGGATCATCGGCCCCTCGCGCGGGCTGGACACCGGCAGGTTCTGCGTCATCTGTTCCAACATACTGGGGAGCTGCTACGGGACGACCGGGCCGGCAAGCATACATCCCGTCACAGGGAAAGCCTACGGCCCGGAGTTTCCCCCCGTGACCGTGCGCGATATGGTCCGGGCGCAGAAACTGCTCATGGATCATATCGGCGTGCGCCGGATCGCCGCGGTGATCGGCGGATCGCTGGGGGGCATGCAGGCGCTGGAATGGGCGCTCCTCTACCCTGAGATGGTCGAGCGGATCATCCCGATCGCGACGTCGGCCGCTCATTCCCCATGGGCCGTCGGCATAAGCGAGACGCAGCGGCTGGCCATCATGAGCGACCCCGACTGGCACGGCGGGCACTACACGCGCCAGCCCGAGCGGGGTCTGGCAATCGCCCGCAGCATCGCCATGCTGAGCTACAGGAGCTACGGCTCGTTCACCTCCCGGTTCGCCCGGCGGCGGGTCGGGCCCGGCGACGGGCACGAACGCGTTCGACTCTTCAACGATGCACCTCCGGAATTTGCCGTCGAGTCGTATCTCCGTTACCAGGGACAGAAGCTCGTCGACAGGTTCGACGCCAATACGTACATCGCGCTGACGCGCGCGATGGATGCCCACGACGTCGGCGCAGGGCGCGGATCCGCGGAGGACGCGCTCGGGAGCATCCGCGCCCGCGCGCTGGTGCTCGGCATCAGCTCCGATATCCTCTACCCCCCTGCGGAGCAGCGGGCGATCGCAGGCGCGATCCCCCGCGCCAGGTACGCGGAGATCAATTCCCCCCACGGGCACGACGCGTTTCTGATCGAATTCGAGACAATGAACAGGCTGCTCACCGAATTTATCGCATGAAGCTTCCCCTCATCGCAGTTCTCCTTTCGCTCGCTCTCCCGGCAGTGGCGTTCGCAGACAGCCTCTATGTCATCTCCTCTGGCGGACGTCGCGGCTTCATCGACAGGCAGGGAGTCGTGGTCATCCCTCCCCGGTATGACGAAGCGTCGGATTTCTCATGCGGCCGCGCGCGCGTCCGGGTGATCGAGCGGGGGGGAGATGACGCGCATGCGAGCTCCTGGGGGTACGTCGATACACAGGGGAAGTTCTTCACGCCGGCTCCATTCGGCGACGGCGGGGATTTTCACGAGGGAATGGCCCGCGTGGTGCGCGAGGGAGCCGGCGCCGGCCGGGAGACGCGCTGGGGCTTTATCGACACGGCCGGCCGCACCGTGATCCCCCCGTCCTTCATCGCGGTCGGCGATTTCTCCGGGGGACGGGCCTGGTATGAGTTCAAGAAGCGCGTCCTGTTCATTACCGTGTTCGACCTCTTCGGCTACATCGATCGCTCGGGGAGGATCGTCATCCCCGCCCGGTTTGACAGGGCGGGCGACTTCTCCGGGGGACTCGCGCCTGTCACGCTGAAAGGAAAACGGGGATACGTGGACACCGCCGGTGTGATGGTCATCCCGGCTGTGTATGACGCCTGCGGCGAGTTTGGCTGGGGCCGCGCGCCTGTGCGCCAGGGAAGCGAGTGGGGGTTTATCGACGCGCAGGGGCGTGTCGCGATCCCCCCGCGGTTCGACGACGCCCGGTCGTTTTCAGAGGGGCTCGCGCTCGTGCGCGCGGGGTCACTCTGGGGATTTGTCGACACATCGGGTGCGTGGGCGATCCCGGCACAGTTCGAAGAGGCCGGAGGCTTTGCGGAGGGACGGGCGCCGTTCCGCAAGGGAGGGGCATGGGGTTTCATCGACCGCGGAGGAGGCATCGCGATTCCTCCGCGCTTTACCGCCGTCTGGCGATTCCGCGACGGCATCGCGCGGGCGGAAACGGGAGGGGACTGGGTCTACATCGACACGACAGGCACTATCGTCTGGCCCGTGCCCCGGAACTGATGCTCAAAAGGAGAGCATAGCGCTATGGATCAGCGCGCCATACTGATGGGGAAGAGGAAGAAGATCGCGCTCGTCGCGCACGATCACAAGAAGCCCGATCTCCTCGCCTGGGCGAAATTCAACAGGGAGCTCCTTGCGCGCCACGAGCTGTACGCCACGGGCACGACGGGGCATCTTGTCTCGCGGACGCTCGGCCTCGACATTACGACGCTCGAGAGCGGTCCCCTCGGCGGTGATCAACAGGTCGGGGCGAAGATCGCCGAGGGCGTGATCGACTTCCTGATATTCTTCTGGGATCCGCTCGAACCGGCGCCACACGACCCGGACGTGAAGGCGCTCCTCCGGATCGCCGTTGTCTGGAACATCCCGGTCGCCTGCGACAGGGCCTCGGCGGATTTCATCATCTCATCCCCCCTCATGGGGCAGACGTACGAGCGCCAGGTCCCCGATTTCCACGAGCACAGGGAGCGATTCGACGAAGGTTTAGCAGTGTAACGGCACTGTCATTGCGAGCGTTCTTAGCGAAGCAATCCTGCAGGAGATTGCTTCGCTTCGCTCGCAATGACAGCGGGATGCTTACTCGTACACCGTGCTCAACTGCACCTGCGGGGGTGCGGCGGCGCCGTGGTCGTCTGCGCTTTCCTGCGCGTCGCGCACCGCCATGGCCGTCACGTTCACGATGTCCGCAACCTCGTTGCCGGGAATCAGGAGGTAGACGGGCTTGCGGATCCCCAGTATGATGGGGCCCACGCAGTCCGCGTTCCCCAGTTTGGCCAGGAGCTTGACGGCGATGTTTGCCGACTGGAGGTCGGGGCACACGAGGAGATTGGCTCCCCCCTTGAGCGAACTGAACGGGTAGAGCGTCTCCAGGAGCTCCGGCACTACGGCGGTATCGGCCATCATCTCGCCGTCCACCATGAGTTCCGGTGCCCGGCGCCGGACCAGTTCCGCGGCGCGCGCCATCTTCTGGGCAGAGGGGTGCTTCGTGCTGCCGAAGTTGGAGAACGAGAGCATCGCGATCCGCGGCTCGATGTCGACGCTCCGTACCTTCTCCGCCGCCAGGATGGCGATGTCGGCGAGCTGCTCGGCAGTCGGCTCGAAGTTGACCGTGGCGTCCGTGATGAACCGGACGTCGTTCTTGAAGATCAGCATGTAGAGTCCCGCCACCGTCTGTGTTCCCGGCCGGGGCTTGATGATCTGGAGCGCGGGGCGCATGGTTTCCGGGTAGTGCTGCGTGAGCCCGGAGACAAGCCCGTCGGCATCGCCGTTGTGCACCATCATCATGCCGAAGTCGATCGGCCTGCGCACCTGGTTCCGCGCGATCGTCTGCGTCACCCCCTTCCGCTTCCGCATCTCGTAGAACTTGCTCGCGTACTCGTCGAACTTGGGGCTGGACGCCGGGTCGACGATCTCGATACCCTCCAGGTTGAGGTCCAGCATCCGGATCTTCTCCCGGATGAGCTTCTCGTCCCCGAGCACGATCGGGCGGGCGATCTCCTCGTCCAGGATGATCTGGCTCGCGCGGAGGATCTTATCCTCGCTCCCTTCCGGGAAGACGATCCGCTTCGGAGCCTGCTGCGCCTTGTGTATGAATATCCGCATGAGCTGCTTCGACCGGCCGAACCTGCTCTCGAGCGCGTCGCGGTAGGCCGCGAGGTCCTCGATCGGCTTGCGGGCCACGCCGCTCGCCATGGCTGCCTTCGCCACCGCGGGGGCCTCCCAGAGGAGCACCCTCGGGTCGAGCGGCTTTGGGATGATGTACGAGCGGCCGAACTTGAGCCGCTCGCCGCCGTAGGCCTTGATCACTGAATCGGGCACGTCCTCCTTCGCCAGCCGGGCCAGCGCGTGCGACGCGGCAAGCTTCATCTCGTCGTTGATCTGCGTCGCCATGCAGTCGAGCGCTCCCCGGAAGATAAAGGGGAACCCGAGCACGTTGTTGACCTGGTTCGGGTAATCGGACCTCCCCGTCGCCATGATGACGTCCTTCCGCGCGTCCACGGCGTCCTCGTACGTGATCTCGGGATCGGGGTTGGCCATGGCGAAGATGATCGGGTCTTTCGCCATCGACCGGACCATCTCCTTCGTGACCACCCCCTTGACCGAGACGCCGGCAAAGACGTCCGCCCCCTTCATCGCATCGGCGAGCGTCCGGCAGGGCGTGTCGAGCGCAAAGAACTCTTTGTACGGGTTCATCCCCTCCTTCCGCCCGCGGTAGACGACCCCCTTGGTGTCGCAGAGGATCAGGTGCTCCCGCTTCACGCCGAGCGTGACGTAGAACCGTGCGCAGGCGATTCCCGCGGCCCCGGCGCCGCTGAAGACCACCTTCACGTCGGCGATGTTCTTTCCCACCAGTTCCAGCGCGTTGACCAGTCCCGCCCCGGAGATGATCGCCGTGCCGTGCTGGTCGTCGTGGAAGACGGGGATCGACATCGTCTTCTTCAGCTCTTCTTCTATATAGAAGCACTCCGGCGCCTTGATGTCCTCCAGGTTGATCCCGCCGAACGTCGGCTCCAGGGCGCGCACGATCCGGATGATCTCGTCCGGGTTCTTCGTGTCCAGCTCGATGTCGAAGACGTCGACGTCGGCAAACCGTTTGAAGAGCACCCCTTTCCCCTCCATCACCGGTTTGCCGGCCAGGGGACCGATATCGCCGAGGCCGAGCACGGCGGTCCCGTTGCTCACCACGGCGACCAGGTTGCCTTTGGCGGTGTACTTGTACCCGTCAGCCGGCTGGGCAGCGATTTCCAGGCAGGGAACCGCGACGCCCGGCGTGTAGGCGAGCGACAGGTCCCGCTGCGTCGCGCAGGGTTTCGTCGAGACCACTTCGATCTTGCCGCGGCGTCCCTGGCTGTGATAATCAAGAGCGTCCTGCTTGCGGATCATGGCCATAGCGGATCTCCTCGGGGGTGCTGTGTACGTGATGGGTGCCGCACATGTGCGTAGAGCGGAGTTCGGGGGATGACGCGCCTGTACGGAGGGAAAGGTAAGGGAAATCCTCTTCACCGTCAAATCAGCGTTTGATTTTCAGTCCCGTTCTCACTAAGTTGTATAAACCACGTTGTGCCATAGCGCCACACAGCGCCTTGTCATGGTCTCCGGAGGGCTGACGCCGCCGCGGAGTTCACCTCCGCGGCCCACGGACGCGAAAGCGTACCATCGCATCAGACTCTTCACCGGCATCGCCTCCTCCCTTCTCACACTCGCACTGCTCGTCGCACTTGTCACCGTCCCCGCGGGGCGCGCGCTCGCCGCAGCCTGCACGGTCGCCGGGCACGGAGCGTGGGGAGCGCTCCTCCTCTACGGGGCAGCAGTCGCGCTGATCCACGAGATCCTCACGCTCCCGCTGGACTGGTTCGCCTCCTTCCGCGTGGAGCACGCGTTCGGCCTCTCGGCGCAGTCGCCCGGCCGCTGGGCGTGGGAGCGAGCCAAGGGACTCGCCGTCGGCGCACCGCTCGGGGCAGGGGCGCTCTGCCTCCTCTATTTCTGCCTCACGAATTTCGGGGACGCGTGGTGGCTCCCGGCGGGCGTCCTGTTCACGGCGCTCGGCGTTCTGCTGGCGCGCCTCGCTCCCGTCCTGATCCTCCCCCTCTTCTACCGGCTGACGCCCCTGGAGGAGGGTCCGCTCAAGGCCCGTATCACGCGCCTGGCGGAGGAGGCCGGCGTGCGGAGCGCGGGCGTGTTCTCATTCGACCTGAGCAGGAACACGCACAAGGCGAACGCTGCCCTCACCGGGATCGGCCGTGCGCGGCGCATACTCCTGGGGGACACGCTCCTGGCGGAGTTCCCGGATGATGAGATCGAGACGGTGTTCGCCCACGAGCTCGGGCACCTGCGCCACCGCCACATCTGGCGCGGCATCGCGCTCGGGACCGCCGTGACGTTCGCGGGCCTTTTCGCCGTATCGCGACTCTACCCGCTGGCCGTGTCCTGGTGCGGCACCGGGGGCGTCCTCGCGGTGGGCTCGCTTCCCCTTCTGGGCATCTGGTTCATGTTCTATTCGCTCGTCACGTCCCCGCTGGGCAACGCATTTTCGCGGCGCAACGAGCGGCAGGCGGATGCCTACGCGGTGCGGGCGACGGGGAAACGGGAGGCGTTCGCCTCCGCGCTCAGGCGGCTCGGGGATACGAACCTGGCCGATCCCCATCCCCACCCGGCGATCGAGTTCCTGTTCTACGGCCACCCGCCGGTCGGCAAGCGGATCGCCGCCGTGCTCGCAGAGCGCTGAGCGGCCGTCGTGGGGAGAATCCGGTTCGTGACCGCGGCAGCCGTTTCGATCGCCAGCGCGATCGCGGAGCTGCTCCTGATCTGGGTGGACAGGAGGAGGGGACGCGTCTTCCACGCGATCGCACGCTGGTGGGCGCGATCGGTCCTCCGCGTCTGCGGCGTCCGCGTCCGGATCCGGGGACTGGAGAAGGTGGATTTCTCACGGAACTACGTCTACGTGTCGAACCATGCCTCGATGTTCGACATCCCGGTGATCGTCTCCTGCGTGCCGGACCAGATCAGGATCATCTACAAGAAAGAACTGGAAGTGATACCGTTCTTCGGGTGGGGACTGAAGTTCGGCTCCTATATCGGGATCGACCGGGGCCGCGGCACGAAGGCGCTCCGCAGCCTGGAAGCCGCGGTGGAGAAGATCCGCCGCGGCGCTTCCGTGCTGATGTACGCCGAGGGGACCCGCACGCTGGACGGCAGGCTGCAGCCGTTCAAGCGGGGAGCGTTCAACCTCGCGCTCAGGGCGGGCACGCCGGTCGTCCCCCTGACGGTCAACGGGAGCTACACGATACTCCCGAAGCACTCGATGAACGTCCGGCCCGGGAGCGTGGAGCTCGTCCTGGAATCCCCCGTGCCGGTTCCCCCCGGCGGGGGGAAGGACGCGGAGATGCGACTGATGCAGGATGTGCACGCCGCCATCGAGCGGCATTACGTCGAGCAGGGGTGAACGGTGGCAGTCACGATCAAGGACGTTGAACACGTTGCGGCGCTGGCCCGGCTGGAGTTCACCGCGGCGGAAAAGGAAAAGCTCGCCGCCGAGCTGAACGTGATACTCGCCTACATGGAGCAGTTGAACACGCTCGACACCTCCGGCGTCGAGCCGCTCGCGCACGTGATCGAGCACGGGAACGTGTTCCGGGAGGACGAACCCCGTCCCTCGCTCGGCACGGAAAGGGCGCTCGGCAACGCCCCCGCCACGGACGGACGGTTTTTCCGCGTCCCCAAGGTAATCGGCGAGCGATGAACGGAGAGACGGTGGCCGTCATCCCCGCCCGCTACGGGTCGTCGAGATTCCCCGGCAAACCCCTGGCGATGATCGCGGGCACGCCGATGATCGTCCGCGTCATGGAGCGCGCCCGGCGCGCGCGCCTGGTGGACAGGGTGCTGGTGGCCACGGACGACGAGCGGATCGCCCGCGCGGTCCGCGAGGCGGGGGGTGAGGCGGTCATGACGCCCGCGGACGTCCGGAGCGGCTCGGACAGGATCGCGATCGTGGCGCGGGGGCTCCCCGGGGCCGCGCTGATCGTCAATGTCCAGGGGGACGAACCGCTGATCCCCCCGGCGATGATCGACGAGGCCGTCCGCCCCATGCGTGAGGACGCGACCGCCGAGGCAGGCACGCTTGCGCGCGTGCTTCGTTCCGTGGCGGAGTGGGAGAACCCGAACATCACGAAAGTGCTCCTCGACCGGGGGGGGAGGTGCCTCTGGTTTTCCCGCGCCCCGATTCCCCACGGGAGGGGGCTTGCGCCGGAGGACGTCCTTGCCACGTGCCCGGTCTACGCGCACGTGGGACTTTACGTGTACCGCAGGGAGTTTCTCATCGCCTACGCGGCGATGGAGCAGACCCCGTGCGAGCGGGCGGAGCAGCTCGAGCAGCTCAGGGTGCTCGAGCACGGGCACACGATGCGCGCGGTCGTCACGGCGCACGACAGCATCGCCGTGGACACGCCGGACGACCTGGAGCGCGTCAGGGAAGCCATCGTGCAGGGCGAACGTGAACGCTGAGGGAAGAGCGGAGAGCATGGACGGATTCCACAGGACATTTCTCGGCCACGTCCGGACGACGTTCCTCCGGGGGATCGCCGTCATCGTTCCCCTGGGGCTCACGTTCTGGTTCTTCAGGGCGCTCCTGAACGCCCTCGACGGCGTCTTTTCCCCCCTGCTCACGAGCTGGATCGGGCAGCAGATCCCGGGGCTCGGCTTCCTGGCGATGCTCCTGCTCATCCTGGCCGTCGGGCTTCTCACGCGCAACCTGGTGGGCCGCCTGCTCTTTGCATGGTTCGAGAACCTGCTCCGGTCCATCCCCTTTGTCCGCTCGGTCTACAGCGGGATCAAGGACCTGGTGAACGCGTTCAACATCGGGGGAAGCTCGAAGACGTTCCGCCTGGTGGTCATGCTCGAGTGGCCGCGCCGCGGAGTGTTCTGCATCGGGTTCGTGACGAACGAATCCCGGTTCGCCGGCGCCGATCCGCCGCTGGATCTCTACCATGTCTACATCCCGAATCCCCCGAACCCGACATCCGGCTTCCTCGCGCTGATCCCGAAGGGGGACGCCGTTCCCCTGGCGCTCTCCGTCGAGGAGGGACTGAAACTCGTCCTGTCGGGCGGCATTGTCACACCCGCCGAACTTCATCGGCTGAAGATCGCACAACCCTGAGGAGCACCCGTGGCACGTCGACACCAGGTCAAATACATTTTCGTTACCGGCGGGGTGGTTTCCTCGCTGGGCAAAGGCATCGCATCCGCGTCCATCGGGCTGCTGCTGAAGTCGCGCGGACTGCGCGTGACCATCCAGAAGTTCGATCCCTACCTGAACGTCGATCCCGGCACGATGAACCCGTTCCAGCACGGCGAGGTGTACGTCACGGACGACGGCGCCGAAACCGACCTGGACCTCGGGCACTATGAACGGTTCCTGGACATCACCACGACGCGCCGCAATAACTCCACGACCGGGCAGATCTACCACGAGGTGATCAGCAAGGAGCGCCGCGGGGACTACCTGGGCGCGACCGTGCAGGTCATCCCCCACATCACCGACGAGATCAAGCGCCGGTTCGAGGCCCTCGGGGAGACGGGGGAGTACGACGTCGTCATCACCGAGGTGGGGGGCACGGTCGGCGATATTGAAAGCCTCCCCTTCCTTGAGGCGATGCGCCAGCTGATGTTCCGGCTCGGGCACACGAACGCCATGGCCATCCACGTGACGCTCGTCCCCTACATCACCTCCGCGGGGGAAACCAAGACCAAGCCCACGCAGCACAGCGTCAAGGCGCTCCTGGAGCTCGGCATCCAGCCCGACATGCTCATCTGCCGCTCGGACCGCCCCCTCTCGAGCGACGTGCGGGAGAAGATTGCGCTCTTCACGAACGTCGAGCCGGAGTGCGTGATCGACGGGAGGGACGTCCCGACGATTTACGAGGTGCCCCTGGTCTTCGCCGAGCAGGAGGTGGACGAGATCGTGCTGGAAAAGCTCGACCTCACCTGCCCCCGCCCGAATCTGCGCGACTGGAAGAAATTCGTCGACCGTGTCAAAAACCCGGCCGGCAGGATCATGATCGGCGTCTGCGGAAAATACACCGACCACAAGGACGCCTACAAGAGCATCGCGGAGGCGTTCGTCCACGCCGGGGCCGCCAACAACGTGCAGGTGGACCTCCGCTGGATCCGCGCGGAGGACGTCGAACGGGAGGGACCGGAGAAGCACCTGGAGGGACTCGCGGGACTTCTGGTGGCGCCGGGGTTCGGCGAGCGGGGGATCGAGGGGAAGATCCGCGCCGTCCAGTTCGTCAGGACGCACAACGTCCCCTTCCTGGGCATCTGCCTCGGCCTCCAGTGCGCGGTGATCGAGTTCGCCCGCAACGTCTGCGGGCTCGAGCGCGCCAACAGCACCGAGTTCCGGCAGACCGACCAGAACGTCATCGACATGATGCTCGAGCAGAAAAAAGTGAAGGAGTACGGGGGGACGATGCGGCTGGGAGCGTTCCCGTGCCGGCTGGAGAAAGGGACGCGCGCCCACAAAGCGTACCGGGCGGACTTGATCCACGAGCGCCACCGCCACCGCTTCGAGGTGAACGACGCCTTCAAGGCCGCGCTCGTCTCGCACGGGCTCATCGTGAGCGGGATCTGCCCCGACAACGGGCTGGTCGAGATGATCGAGCTGCCCGATCACCCGTGGTTCGTCGCAGGGCAGTTCCATCCCGAGCTGAAGTCGCGCGCAACGAACGCCCATCCCCTCTTCCGCGATTTTGTCAAAGCGTCCGTGGAGTATGTGGAAGCGACGCATCACAGGGATTAGGTCCCTCGGAGCCAGGTCCCTCGGAGCTACGCTCCTCGGGACGTTCCTCCTCGGCGCTCCGCGCCTCGGAGGAACGCTCGCCGCCGCGCAGGTTCCGGCGCCACAGCCGGACGAGCCGCTGGTGGTGAGCGGCCCCTGCGTCGTGTTTTTCTCGCCGTCGCGAGCGGAGCGCGATTCGATCGCCAACAGCGAGGGACTCGAGATCGACGACCTGCTGGACGATTTCAACCTGTCGGCGGGAAAGACCGCCGTGTACCTCTCGCAGTTCCGGATCAGGACGGAATTCACGGAGGCGCGCACCGTGATCGTCAGGACCGCCGGCGGCTCCGCGCGCACGTTCGACCGACGGTCGATCCCCGACCCGGTGGGACTCATACTGAGCGACGGGGTGAACGCGCCAAAGGTCGTCCCCGGGCGTGGGACCGACAGGGACTTCATCATCGCCGCCACCGAGTATTTCCGCCTCAACGCCCGGGGAGGCGAATGACGCACACGGGAGGAGGCGCCGGATGACGCTCGCGAGGAAACTGAAGCTCCGCCCGGGAGCGCGCGCAGCCGTGCTGGGCGCGCCGGGGGGATACCGCAGGGCGCTGGGACCGCTCCCGGAAGGAACCACGCTCAGCTCCAGGCTCCGGGGAACGTACGACTGGGTACAGGTCTTTGCGCGCAGCGCGGCCGATCTCCGCCGCCTGGCCCCGCGCGCCTTGCGGGCCCTCCGCACCGGGAGCCTGCTCTGGGTGTCGTTCCCCAAGGGGACGTCGTCGCTCCAGTCGGATCTCACGCGGGACCGGGGGTGGGAGGCGCTCCGGAAGTATCCGCTCAAGTGGGTGGTGCTCGTCTCGGTGGACGATACCTGGTCGGCCTTCTGCGTGCGCCCCTTCCGGCCCGGGGAATCGCGGCGCTCCTTCCGATGACTTCACTCCGTTCACTCCTGCCATGACGGCCGGACCATGCGACGCCCCGCGGCCATCTGGTATCTCGTGCTCCTCCTCCGGATCGTGCCTGCGCCCGTGCGCGCGCAGGAACAGTACCGCGGAGGGGATTTCCCTTCCCTGCCGGCCGACACGTCGGTCCACGTGAACACCGCCAGCATCCTCTTTGACAGAAACCTCAACACGTACAACTGGATCGGCCGCGCCGCGATCGATACCACGGCGCCCGGCGGCATGCACGTCGGCCTTCTCCAGCAATACTCCTCCAACGTGATCGAGTTCCAGGGCGCATCGCCGCTTCCCAAGCTCCAGAGCGGGCAGGAAAACCTCTCACTCGCGTTGCGCGCGCCCGCGGGAGCCTCGGTGGGCGGCGTTTTCCAGTGGACCTCGTTCTCCTACTCCGACAACAAGGGGACGGGGCTCAACAACGCTTCCAGCGAGAACGTCCTGGGGGGCGTGGCGCTGGCACCGCTTCCCTGGATCGCGCTGACGCCTATGGCGGGCTACCGCTGGGACGACCAGGCGGGGATCCGCGACCGGGGAATGACCTACATGGCCGAGGCAACCGTCCCCACGATCGATGCCGACGGGTATCTCCTCAGCGGGAGCGCGCGGTTCCGCCAGGACAACCTCGCACCGAGGAGCCTCCTGGGCGACTTCGCCCACTTCAGCGCGGAAAAGGTCTTCTCCTCCTACGCGCGGGACAGCATGGATGTGGGGGTCAACCGCAACCGCCACGAATTCTACGATCCCGCCGACAGCTCGATCGAGAGCAGGACGGAGCAGATATTCACGTTTGCCGACAGGCTGGACTACGAGGTGGACCCCGCCGTCAGGTCGACCTTTTTCGTCTCGATCTACGGGAGGGGGCTGGACAAGGACCTGAGGAACTGGGACGCGGTCGCCCCCCCGGGGGGGACGTTCAACACGCACATCGACGAGTTCCTGCTCGACTCCTGGGCGCAAACCGGGTACCGCTCCGCCGACGGGCGCGCGTCGGCCTGGATCCGGCTCTCCTACAGCGAGCGCTCCGAAGTGCACTCCGCCAAGGAGCCGGGGGGCGCCTCCGGGGAGCTCGACAGCCTCTGGTCGGAGGCCAACGCGCAGGAACACATCAACGACAACACCGCGCGCCACACGCAGCTCTCGGGCGGGGCCACCATCCCGGTGAGTTCATCCGACAGGGTCGAGCTCGCGGGATCGGTGGGCATCCTCCGGTACGACACGCCGAGCGACCTGAACGTGGAAGACCGCGATGAGCTGCTGGTGGCGCTCTCGCTCAGCACGTGGCATGCGGTGAGCCGGACGCTGGACCTCGGGATCGTGCTCGGGGGCTCGATCGACCACCTGGTCTACCTGCTGAGCGAGCGGAGCGCCAACAACAATATCAACCGCGTCCTCCGGCTTTCCCCCCGGACGATCTTCCGCCCCGCCGCGGGGATCACGAGCCTCAACGCCTTCGAGGTGCTGGCCAACTACACGGTGTACGATTTCGAGCAGCAGCTCCCCTCGGTCAAGAGCTTCTCGTACAGGCAGTTCGCCTGGATGGACTCGACATCCGTTGACCTGACGCACCGCATCGGATTCGATTTTTTTGCATATTGGAGGATCTATGAGCGAGGACAGCTTGAATGGACGCAGTTCCGCGAGGTGCTCCAGAACGAGACCTCCGAGCTGACCTACGCCGTGCAGTGCCGGGTGACCCCGGCCGCGGGGGCGCTCTTCGCAGTCGGGCTCCGGTACTTCGGCCAGACCAACTACGCGTACACGCAGGGGGTGCGGCAGGTCGACTCGTTTCTCAACAGCATCGGGCCGACCTGCGCCATCGCGTGGGAGCCGGGGTCGCACAGCCGGCTGACGTTTGAAGGATGGTACCAGCGGCAGCGCCAGACCGACGGGACGCTCCGGTCGCTGTCCAGCATCACCATGAACATTCTCGTCACTCTCTGAAGGGGGAGCCCGGTGGCATCCAAGCAGATGGTGTTCCGGCTGACGATGGCCAGCAACCCGAAAAACATCAGCAGGATCGAGGGGTTCCTCAAGACGATCGGCAGGGCCGTCCATCTCGACGAGATCCAGTTCCACAAGCTGATGGTATCGCTGACGGAAGCCGTCAACAACGCGATCATCCACGGGAACAAGTCGCTCCCCGGCAAGAAGGTGCAGGTCAAATGCGAGCTGCTCCCCGGGTGGATCCTCCTGATGATCCACGACGAGGGAAAAGGCTTCCACCCCGAGAAAGTGGGGAACCCGCTCGCAAAGGAGAACCTGCTCAGGGAGAGCGGCAGGGGCATCTTCCTGATGCGCACGCTGATGGACAAGGTGGAATTCGAGGTGGGAAAGACCGGCACGCTCGTCCGCCTCTGGCTCGACACGAACAAGTGACCGGCAGTATCGCTCTCCGCTAGCGGTGCACCAGTGCGGACATCACCAGGAGCCGTCCCCCGGTGCCGTAGGCCGACTCTTCCCGGATCACGAGCATCGCGGGGGGATTGCCCGAGACCACGATGGTGCAGTCGAGGTTCTGCGAGGTGAGTTCGACGCCGTACCCGTGAAAGGCGTTCCGCACGCCGTTAAAGCCCGCCACAAAGTACCCCTGATCCCCGAGCACGGTCCCCGTCAGCGAATCCAATCCCGCCGCATCGTCCGTGCCCGCGTTCCACGTGCCGTTCGTGGGGAGCGAGAACGCCGCGATCCTGTCCCATGCAGGGGGGAGCGTCCCGCTTCCCGTCACGCGGAGCGCCTCCGCGATGAAACCGAACTCGGCGATGTCGCCGGAGGGGAGGAACCGGAAGCGGAGTGTATCGGGGGACTGCCCCGGCCCGGGTTGAGAGGGAAACACGAGGATCGTGGTGACGCCCGTCGCGCCCGCCCAGGAATCGTTCGGCGACAGCACGCGCCACACGGGGGTGGTGTGCGAGGAGTCGATGGCGTAGCCGTAGCCGTCGATGAGCCACGCATCGAACGTGAGGGAATCTCCCGCCGTGAACGCCAGGGGGCCCGGCTCCGGGCCGGCCTGTGCGAGAGGTCCGGTGGAGTTCTGCCGGCACCCCGCCCCCCACGCAAGGAGGGCGGCTGCCGCCACCGCGGCGCACAGCGTGCGCGCCGGGCGGCGCCTCAGGTGAGAACGGCACCCCTCAGAGTTTAAGCCGGGCGATTGAACCCTTCACCTCGTCGGCGGATTTCGCAAGTGCCGCCTGTTCGTCGGCGTTCAGCCGTATCTGGATGATCTCTTCTATCCCCTTCGTGCCGAGCTTGACCGGCACCCCAGCGAACGTGTCCCTCAGCCCGTATTCCCCCTGCAGCCAGGCGGCACAGGGGAGGATCCGTTTCTTGTCGCGGACGATCGACTCGACCATCGCCACGGCCGCCGACGAAGGCGCGTAGTAGGCGCTCCCGGTCTTCAGGTAGTTCACGATCTCGATCCCGCCGTCCCGCGTTCTCTTGACCAGGCGGTCGATCGCCTGCTGGTTCATCAGCTCGGTGATGGGGATTCCCGCCACGGTCGAAAAGCGCGGGAGCGGCACCATCGAGTCGCCGTGCCCGCCGAGCACGAACGCGTTCACGTCCTCCACGGAGACATTCAGCTCGGCGGCAATGAACGAGCGGAACCGCGCCGCATCCAGCACTCCCGCCATGCCGATCACGCGGCGGCGTTCAAACCCGCTCACGTGCATCGCCACGTAGGCCATCACGTCGAGCGGGTTGGAGACGACGACCAGGATCGCGCGGGGCGACTGGGCTGCAGCGGCGGCGGTGCAGCTCTTGACGATGCCGCTGTTGGTGTTCATCAGGTCGTCCCGGCTCATTCCCGGTTTCCGCGCGATGCCCGCCGTGATGACGACAATGTCGGAATTCGCGGTCTCCGCATAGCCGTTTGAGCCTACCACTTTGACGTCGGTCTTTTCGACCGGCGTCGATTCCAGCATGTCGAGCGCCTTCCCCTGCGGGAGGCCCTCGATCACGTCCACCAGGACGACTTCGTTGGCAAGCTGCCTGTCCACCAGGCGCTGGGCGGTGGTCGCCCCGACGTTACCTGCTCCGATGACGGTTATTTTCATGCGGGTTCCTCCGATAATTGCGTGTGAACTCCGGCCCCGATGGCGGCGGATGGACGGGCGGGTGTCGCGCGGCCCGCCGGACGGCGGCCGCGCGCGCGTTGCAGAGAGCGGGAGAGGCTTTCCGGGTCAGGAGCGTGGAAGAACGCTGACGACCTTCTTCGCCTTGCTGAACTTCTTGTAGTGCACGCTGCCGTCGATCATGGCATAGAGCGTGTCGTCCCCCCCGATGCCGACGTTCGCCCCCGGCGTGAAGCGGGTTCCCCGCTGGCGCACGAGTATGCTGCCGGCGGAAACCGTCTCGCCGCCGAACCGCTTGACGCCCAGACGCTGTGCGTTGCTGTCGCGTCCGTTCCGTGAACTGCCGACTCCCTTCTTGTGCGCCATGACCGATGCCCTTATATCGCGATGTTCGTGATCTTCACTTCCGTGTAGGACTGGCGGTGCCC
Source organism: Bacteroidota bacterium (assembly GCA_035516035.1). Classification (GTDB taxonomy): domain Bacteria; phylum Bacteroidota; class Ignavibacteria; order UBA10030; family UBA6906; genus Fen-1273. The sequence goes on from DATJAS010000040.1 coordinate 23,316, forward strand.
CCGTTTCAGCCGGTACCCCTTCCGCTTCTTCTTCTTGAGGAGCATCACGCGGGGGGATTTTCCCGCGCCGAGCACCGTGGCCTCGACGTTCGCGCCGGAGACCAGGGGATGCCCCACGGTGATCTTCTGTTCGCCGCCGACCAGGAGGACCCGGTCGAACTTGAGCGCTGTCCCTTCCTTCTCCGCGAGAGAAGGGACCTGGATCGTGTCGTTGGGCTGCACACGGTACTGCCGCCCGGCGATTTCAACGACTGCGTACATCGTCCGATTTCCTCCTGAGGTGCTTCTTTGGTAGGGCGTCACTAGAACTTAAAATATAGCAACTTCCCAGAAAAATGTCAACATCCCGGTCACCGCGCGTGCGCGGTGACGTGCAACCTTGACAATCGCCCCGCACACCATTACCTTGACCGCACGGTTCTTTACTCACGGTCGGTTTCCGGCTGCACCGCGGCACCGACTCTCTCGTCTGATGAGGCCGCCGTCTCCCTTCCCCCCGGCAAGACCCTGTCTCGAGAATATCAGCCGGACCGATCCATCCTCGCCCCGGTTTCGGAGGTGTGCAATGAAACTCATTGTGATGCTTCTGGCGGCCACCATCTCGTCCCCGGCGTGGGCAGCAGGACCCGCCATCACGTCTTTCTCTCCGAACTCCGGCTCCCCGGGGGCCTCTGTCACCATCCATGGCTCCGGTTTCGATCCGACGGCGGCGGCCAATATCGTCCAGTTCGGCGGAGCGGCGGCGGCGGTGCTTTCGGCGTCCGCGACGGAGCTCGTGGTGACGGTTCCCCCCGGCGCAACCTACTCGCCGATCTCGGTGACGACCAATCGGCTGACGGGATACTCCGGCCTTCCCTTCACACCCACGGGATCGTTCCGCCGGATCCTCACGCAGGCGTCGTTTGCGACACCCGTGAATTACGCTACGGGCGGCATGATGCGCATGGGGACGATCGCCGACCTGGACGGCGACGGGAAGCTGGACATGATCGGGACCAACGACAACAACTACCTTTCGATTTTCCTCAACATCAGCACGCCCGGGACGATCGGCCCGAGTTCGTTCGCGGCGGCGGTAAACGTCCCGACCGGCTACCGTCCCTACTTCGTCGCGGCGGGGGATCTCGACGGTGACGGCAAAATAGACCTGGTGAGCGCGGACAATTCGAGCGGAACAGTCACCGTGCTGCGCAACACCAGCTCGCCCGGGGGGCTCTCATTCAAGTCGCTCACGATCCCCGTCGCATACGTTCCCACGGCGGTGGCAATCGCGGATTTCGACGGCGACGGCCGACCTGACATCGTCGTAAGCAGCAATATGCAGAACGCGTTTGTCTTCAAGAATACCGGGCGCGGGGATTCGCTCGCTTTCACACTTGCCGCAACGCTCACAACGCAGTACGGATGCCTGAGCCTCGCCGCGGGGGACGTGGACGGCGACGGACTCCCGGATGTCGTCGTCGCCAATGGTTCCTCCACGGTGTCTGTATTTCGTAATATCAGCACCCCGGGCAACGTGTCCTTCGCCCCGTCGGTTGACATCACAGGGTTTGACAACCCGTGGAGCGTCGCCATCGGGGATATTGACGGGGACGGAAGACCAGACATTGCCGTGGGGAGTTACGTTGCCAACGTGGTCTCCGTCGTGCGGAACACGGGCACTGCCGGACACATCTCCTTTGGGCCGTCACTCGACCTGGCCCCCGGGTCCCTCTCCTGGAACATCGCGCTGGGGGACGTGGACGGCGACGGAAAGGCGGATCTCGTCGTGCCGAACACGGACCTGGGGACTGTGGCCGTCTTCGTCAACAAAAGCAATCCCGGGTCCATCGCCTTTGAGCAACCGCTGACGTACGCGACCGGCAACGGGTCCATGAGCATCAATATCGGCGACATGGACGGGGACGGAATCCCGGACCTGGTGATCGGGAACTTCTATTCCGGACAGAGCATCGCCGTGATCCGCGGAACACTCCAGCCCCATCCCGTGATGCAGGTTGCTCCTGACTCGCTGGCCTTCGGGTGGATCATGACCGGTACCGCCGACACGATGAACCTCTCGGTCGCCAACGGCGGGAGCAGGGACACGTTGAGTGTTTCCTCTGTGACATCGTCGAGCGCCGCGTTCACGGTATCACCGGCAACGCTCGTCGTCCCGCCGGGGAGCGCCCGCCTCCTTCCGGTGATCTTCAAGCCGACGGCCATTGCATTCGATACCGCACAGATTACCATCGCGGGAAACGACAGTGCAACCCCGGTCGTGCACATCCCTGTTTCGGGGCACGGATACGCGCTCGGCCACGCACCGATCATCACGCGAATCGGGTATCCTCTTTTCGACAACACACACGTACAGCTCGTCTGGTTCAGGACGACCGATGATTCCGCCGGTGCAGCCGACCCTGCGGCCGCGTACAGCATCTGGCATCGCCTGCCCCCCGGGGGAAGCACGGGGACAGCTCCTGCCGCACACCTCCCTGCGGGAGCGGCCGCGACAGGGCCGCCGTGGGAATTCGATGTGAGCGTACCGGCAATCACGCTTGACCGGTACGCTGCGGCAGTGCCGGTGCCGGTCTCGCCGGACGATCCCTGGCTTGTCTTCATGGTCGTGGCGGAAACGAAGGGGGGCCGCGTCTACGCATCGGCCCCGGACAGCATCCAGGACCAGCCGGGTGTGACATCATCCGACGGGTCACGCGGCGACTTGCTCCCTTCAAGAGCAGCGCTCGAACAGAATTTCCCGAATCCGTTTAACCCCGGAACGACGATCGGGTACAGCCTGCCACAACAGTCACACGTGATCATATCGGTCCACAATACGCTCGGGCAGCAGGTGGCAGAGCTCGTTGACGGCGAGGTGCAGGCCGGTTACCATGAAGTCAGGTTTGACGCCTCGAATCTTGCCAGCGGGATTTACTTCTACCGGATGCGCGCGGGGAGCTTCGTCCAGTCGCGCAAGTTGCTCCTGATCAGATGAGGCTAGTGCGGTGATGCGGCAGATTGTCGAGCGGGGGAAGCCCGCGAGCTACGGACAGGAAGTGACGCGGCGCCGATCCCGGATCGTCGCGCGCTTGCTCCCCCTTGAAGGGAGCCGTCTCCTTGATTTTGGCTGCGGGAACGGCGCGCAGACTGCGGAACTCGTCCCGGCCGGCGCGCACATCACGGCCTGCGACATCGACGAGGCGGATATGCGCCTCTTCCGGGAGTACCTCCGCGCCAGGGATATCCGGACGGTGACGACCGTCGTCTACAGCGGGGACGCTCTCCCCTTCGAGAATGCGTCATTCGACGTCGCGGTGAGTTTTGCGGTCCTTGAGCACGTGCACGATGAGCATGTCGCGCTCGATGAGTTGTTCCGTGTCCTCAGGGAGGGAGGAGAGCTTGTCGTCTCCGTCCCGAACAAATGGTGGGTATTTGAAACTCACGGGGCGCGGCTCCCGTTGCTTCCATGGAACCGCGTCCCGTTCTTTTCCTGGCTCCCGCCACGCATCCACGCGAGGTTCGCGGCGGCCAGGATCTACAGCCGTCGCCGTATCACCGCATTGCTTGCGGAAGCGGGTTTCTCAATAGAGGCGACGGCCTATATGACCGCCCCCCTGGACGTCGTGCGCTGGCCGCTTGCGCGCAGCGTGCTCGCATCACTCATCTTCCGCCACGATACCACCGCGATTCCGTTCCTTGCGACGGAGGTGTTCGTCAGTTGCCGCAAACCGCAGGCCTGAATCCGGACGCGCCGTCCATACTACTTCAGGAGGAGCATCCGGCTCGTGCGGACAAACGATCCCGCGACAAGCCGGCAGAAATACACGCCGGAAGCAAGCGCCGATCCATCAAATGTCGCGCGGTGGTACCCCGCCGTTTCGACGTCGTCTACCAGTCTGGCTACTGCCTGTCCGAGCGCATTGTACACGATAAGAGTCACTCGCGTCGCGCGGGGCAGGCCGTACTCGATGGTGGTCGCCGGGTTAAAGGGATTCGGGAAGTTCTGGCGAATCACAACGTCGCTCGGCGCATCCAGTGCAGACTGCCCATCGACCCCCGTGAGGGGCGGATCCTTAATGCTATCCGGCGCGGAGAAGTAGGTCTGGAGCCCTTTCGTTTGCACGGCAACCATAAAACTATACCATGTCGCCCCGGTGCCGGACAGTGACGGGATGGGCTCGTCGACGGCATACTGCGACAGACCGATCGCCGGCACAGATGACATGAAGGCCCAGACCGGATCTCCCGACCCGGCAACGCGGCGCCAGACACTGTACTCTGTCGCAGGATCGACTGCTCCCGAGGAATCGCTTGTGCTCTTCACCCAGACGATTCTCGCCGAGAAGGACGTGTTCGGTACGAGCGCGAGGCTCACAATAGTGGGCGCAGCGGACGGCACGTACCCGGTTCCCGAAAGGGGGATGATGACGAGCGGAGAGCCCGGGGCGTTGCTTGCAATGTGTAACGAACCTGTGTCAGCTTCCGCCTTCGTCGGCGTATAGATGACGCCCACCGTTTGCCCGCCGCCAGGTAGGACAGCAAATTTCGATAGCGTCACAACGAAATGCGGATCCGTCGACACGATCGAGCTGACATTCAACGTGTCGACAATCCCGGTGTTCGTTATCGAGAGCGCGAGCGTGTCGCGAGCGCCGGTCCTGACACCCCCAAAATCACATGTAGGCGGGCTGACTCCGATAGCAAGGGGTGCGTCGGCAACTTTGAGACTGCGAAAGACACCCGCACCGCCGGTGCCAACGAATATATACCCGTACGGGTGCCGCAGCAGCGGGCTTACCCCGTTCGTCGTCAGGCCGGAGTTCAGGCTGACCCACGTCTTGCCGCTATCGCCGGAGTAGACGATGCCGTTCCACTGGCGGCCGTAGAACACCTTTCCACCCGCGCTGAATGTGAACGTATACGTGCCCCCGCTCCAGTTCAGGCCGCTGTGCAGGTCGATCCAGGTTGTCCCGAAGTCCGTCGATCGAAAAATCCCGGAGGTGCTGCTGCTTGCGTAGTAGGAACCATCGGGATGCACCCCACCCACGCTCACGATCGGCGTTCCAAAAGGAGTCGTGGTCCACGTACTCCCGTGGTCAGTCGATCTGAACAGGTTGTACCAGTCGTTCGTCACAATTGCATGGCTGCTGTCGAGGTATACCTGGGCGAACCCCCCTCCCTGCCCGGCCTCACCGAGTTTCTTCAAAGTCCAGGTTGTTCCCTCGTTCGAAGAGCAGAACAGGCCCGTATCCGTCGCGACCCAGACGTTGGAGAGATCATCAACGACAGACCCGCGGATTGCGAAATTCGACAAAAGCGAATTTCTCTGCTGCCACGTTGCACCGCCGTCGGTCGATCGAAAGACCCCGCTCTCGAACACGCAGGCAAAGATATGATCGTTCGGCAGCGTGCACATGGAGAGGACCGGGTTGGGGTTGGGAACCCAGCCGCAGATCGTCCATGAGCCGCCGAGGTCTGTCGTTTTCCAGATGGACCCGTCCGTCCAGGTCCCGGCGTAGAGCGTTCCATTGGAGGTCACTGTCAATGAGCGGACGTCGTAGCCTGTCCCCGGCCCGTTCGTCGCCACCCAGTAGTCGGTCTGGGTACGGGCAACCCAAGGGATCGTCAGGAGCAGGCACAACAGCAGGTGCGGGCGGTATGCCATAGAATCCTCCACGAATGTGCGTGCGATGAGCGGAAGTCGGAAGCGACGGGCTCTGCGAACATCAGAGGGGATTGCTGCAGGCGCAGCGGGGGAGGAAGAACCTGCGACGATCAGGCCTGCTCGATCTGAGGAGGAGAGCCTGTGTAAGAGCAAATCTCTAACTTCATTATCCTAGTGAGAAGCAGGCGGATTGTCAACACGGAGTGATGACGACGCGCACACTGTGCGCGGAAAGTGCGGCGGGGCGTGCGTGCAACTATCAGATTTTGGAGGGGAACGACATTCGTCGTGTCGGGATTTCTATGCGTGCCTGATCTTTCTGAACACTGCGCTTCCCCATCCATCCGGGATGCTGATAGGTGTCTCAGGCCTGTCCGCCAGGAATTCATTCAGGGCTCTGGAGCATGCCCAGTCGGATTCCGGGCTGTTGTAATCGTGGACAAAGACAAATCCCGACGGGCTCATGCGCGGATAGAAGAACCGCAGGGCCTCCAGCGTGGGCTCATACTTGTCGAAATCGATCACCACAAGCGCAAACGTACATCCCTCCAGGCCCCGTGCCGTTGCCGGGAACAGTCCCTTCCGGATTTCGATGTTCGTCGTGTCCCCGATACGACCGAGAACTCCTTCCACAGAGGTATCCCTGAACCGGGAATCGGAACCCGCGGCTGCATCACGTTGGTCAAATCCCTCGAACGTGTCAAAGAGGTACATCCTGCGATCCGGCAGCGTGGCGTGAATGAATCTGCTTAACGAGCCCCTGTAGACGCCGCATTCGGCAATATCACCGGGGATCCTGGCGTTTGATACTTGCTCGAGGGCAAGGAAGATAGATCCATACCGCACCGGATCCCATGAGTCGACGATCAGCCGCCGCTGTCTTCCCGTGATGTAAGAAGTCAGGAACCACTTCGCTGACAGCTTCCGCAGCCGTACGAGCGGCACACTGGATCTCCTGAGGCCGTGGTTCTTCAACCAGATCTTGAGTCGTCGCATAGCACTCCTGTTGTTTCCAGTGGGCACAGCGGGCTCCTTCACGGATCCCGATGTGACCTGCCGGACTGCCGGTAGGCGAGCACGCGCAGCGCGTTGAGGATCACGGCGAGCGCTGCGCCGTCGTCCGCGAGTATGGCCATCCAGAGCGTCGCGGAACCTGCAAGCGCGAGAAGTATCATCGCGAGCTTCACCGCAAGAGCGATCGCGATGTTCTGCCGCACGATCGCCACCGTGGACCTGCTCAAGCCCATGACGTACGGCAGGTGGGCAAGGTTGTCCGACATGAGGACGACATCCGCGGAAGCGAGCGCGGCATCCGTCCCCTCGACGCCCATCGCGACGCCGACGGAGGCGGCCGCAAGCGCGGGGGTGTCGTTGATGCCGTCCCCCACCATTGCGACCAGGTTTCCACCCGCTTTCAGGCTCTCGACCACGCGCACTTTCTCTGCGGGCAGGAGCCCCGCCCGCACATCGTCGATGCCGAGATCGGCGCCTACGGCGCCGGCCGCCGCAGGGCGGTCACCGGAAAGCATCAGCACTCCGCGCACCCCCAGCGCCCGGATATCCTCGATGATATGGCGCATGTGGTGGCGCGCGCCGTCCCGGAAGGCCACGATGCCCAGGGGCGTGACGCCGCTGCCAAGCACCACCGCCGTCTTCGCCTCCCCTTCGCACTGCTCGACCAGGTGCTCCACCCCGGCGGTGAAGAACCCCTGCCGGTCCGCGAGCGCGCGGCTCCCGAGATAATAGGTCGTGCCGCCGATTCTTCCACGGAGACCCATGCCGGGAATCGCCTCGAAATCCTCCACGCGCGGCAGGGGTTCCCCCACGCCGGCGCGCCGGGCCTCGCGCATGGCGGCGCCCGCGATATGATGCTCCGAGTGCTGCTCGAGCGCCGCGACGAGCGCGATGAGGTCCTCCGCGCTGCCGCCATCCACCGGCAGGACGTCCGTCACGACGGGTGCCCCCATGGTGAGCGTGCCGGTCTTGTCGAGCGCGACCGTGCCGAGGCGCGCAAGCGTCTCGATATGCTCCCCTCCCTTGATGAGGACGCCGGATCGTGCCGCGCGCGTGAGAGCGCTGACGAACGCGACGGGCGTGGCGATGACGAGGGCGCACGGGCATGCGATCACCAGGAGCACGAGCGACCGGTAGAGCCAGACGGTGAATGGGGCGCCCGTGGCAAGCGGGGGAACGAGCGCCACCAGCGCCGCCAGCGCGAGCACCGCGGGTGTGTACACGCGCGCGAACCGGTCGACCGTCGTCTGGAGTGGCGCGCGCTTCTTCTGGGCATCTTCGACCAGCGCGGCGATGCGCGCGATCGCGGAGTCCCCCGCTTCCCTGAGTGCCCGCAGCGTGAGCGCGCCCGTGCCGTTGAGCGAGCCGGCGAAGACGGTGTCCCCCGGCCGTTTCTCCACCGGCTCAGATTCCCCCGTCACGGGAGATTCGTCGACCGGCGAGCGCCCATCCACGACCTCCCCGTCCAGCGGGACGCGTTCACCGGGACGGACAAGGAATGACTCCCCCGGCCGCACGTCGGCGCTCGGGACTCCCACCATCGTCCCTCCGCGGATCACGGCCGCCGTCTCCGGGGAGAACGCCAGCAGCGCGTGGAGCGCATCCTGCGTCCGCCGGCTGCTGTACGATTCCAGCATCAATGAAACGGCGAAGAGCACGATCACCGCCGCTCCCTCTTCCCACCGGTCGACGGCAAGGGAGCCCGCAACAGCGATGCACATCAGCACGTTCATGTCCAGCGCGCGCGTGCGGAGGGAGCCGATGGCGCGCCGCGCCACCCGCCAGCCCCCCGCGGCAATCGCCGCGCCGAGCAGGCACCGCGCGGCAGCACCGGATGTGAGCATTCCCCCTGCGGTCAGCAGCGCCGCGCACAGGGCAGTCAGTCCCTCCGCGTGACGCACCAGGAGCGGTTCCCGGGCGAGCGGCGCGCCCCTGCGCCGCGCGCCGAATCCCGCCACGCGGAGCGCTTCCAGCACGTGAGCCTCGGCCGCCCCCGGGGCGAGACGCAGCTCGCAGCTCACCGGGTTGAACTCCCAGGCGCCCGATCCCGCCGTGCGGTCCAGCGCCTTGCGAAGCACGGCCTCCTCGGTCGAGCAGCAGACGCCCGAGACCAGGTACGCGGGCCCGCTATTCCGCGACATGGCGCTCGCCCAGGCGGATCAGGTCCCCGATGTGTGAGTCGTCCAGCATGTAGAGCGTCATGCGTCCCTCGCGCCGGTACCGCACCAGGCGCATCGTCTTCATGAGGCGGAGCTGGTGCGAGACCGCCGACTCCGACAGTCCCAACAGCGCGGCGATGTCGCCCACGCAGAGCTCCTGGCGCGCCAGCACCAGGCAGATCTTCAGGCGCGATTCGTCCCCGAGCATCTTGAATGTTTCGCTGAGGCCCCGGAGGATCTCCGGCCGGTGAATGGCCTTGCGGGCATCCTCAGCCGCGCGCCGGTGCGCGAAGGCCGGCGCAGCTGCGCCCTGCTGCCGCATGCTCCTATCCTTTCACATTTGAACAACTGTTCAGATGTAGAAATTACCACCCGCCGGCGATACTGTCAAGTCCCCCGCGGGGGGGGACCCTGCGAGGCCGTGGTACCGAATGCCGCCGTGCAGGCGCGGTAGAGCCGGTCCGCGGTGAGGACGCACAGGAGCATGAACGCCGCTCCGCCGAGCAGGTCCACGACGTAGTGGTAGCGCTCGTACACGGTGGCGATGATCAGCAGGATGCCCGTGGCCAGCACGGGATAACGGAGGCGGAGCCTGAAGCGAAAGCCGAGCACGATCACCACCAGCGTCATCATCGTGTGACCGCTCGGGAACACGTCCCTCTGCGTGAGCGCGATCGCCTCGGCGTTCGGGACGCCCATGGGCACCGAGCCGCCGTAGTTGACGAACCGGCGGAGGTAAGGCGTGAGCAGGAGGCCGGGAAGATCTCGGTCCAGCGCGGAAAAGTCGTGCAGCGTGAATCGGGGACCCACGGCCGGCAGGAGGAAGTACCCGCAGTAGGAGAGGGCAAATCCGTACACGCAGGTAAACATGAAGAGATGATACTCGTCCTTCCGCTCCCTCCGGTAGAGCTCGAACCCGATGGCCAGGAACAGCAGGTAGAAGAGCGTGTACGCGATCTGCAGGATCTCGGTGAGCCAGGGGGTGCTGAACTGCATGAGCCAGCGCGTGGGATCGACGCCGAAGAGCCAGCGGTCCGCCGCGATCAGCACGTCATCGTAGTCCCGTCCCCCGTGCAGCGGGCCGATGATAAAATAGAGCTCCTTGAACGCAAAGAACATGGTGGGCGCCACGTGCCAGTCGTGCACCACGGCGAGGAGCGGCGAGCCCGTCGCCACGCGCGCCCAGGCGAGCACGCAGATGGCCGCGACCGCCGCGCAGTTGATCAGGACGATCAGCCACCAGTGGGGGACGCGGAACGCCAGCGTGACCAACGCAAGGAACAGGAGGAAGGCGATGATCAGCACATCGGCCGCGTGGAGGCGCGCGGTGACGCCGCGGAGGCTCATCAACGGGGCGTTCCCCCTGATCGGCCTGCGGCCGCCCGCCCGAGCGTGTTGCTGAGCACCACGAGTTCCCCCACGGAGAGCTCCTCCGGCCGCCGGTCAAGCTCCGGCAGGTCCGGCAAGGGTGCCCCTTTGAGCGCCTCCACGTAGCGCAGCGAGTTGCGCATGGTCTTCCGGCGCTTGCCAAACGTGGCGCGGACGACAGTCCTGAAGAACCCCTCGTCGTCGGCCGCCACGAGGGGGGCGTCCCGGATGACGAGCCGCATGAGGAGGGAGGTCACGCGCGGGCGGGGGAAAAATGCGCCGGGGGGAACTTCAAGGAGCGCCTTCACGTCGCTCGTGTACCGGCAGACGACCGACAGGATGCCGTAATCCGGCGATCCCGGTTCCGCCGCCATGCGCCGCCCCACTTCTTTCTGCACGAGGATCGTCAGGTCGGCCACGCGGGAACGGTGATCGAGCACGTGGAAAAGGATGGGAGTCGTGATGTTGTACGGGATGTTCCCCGCGATCCGCAGCCGGCCCCCGCGCGCAAGCGCGAACGCGTCCAGGTCGAGCGCCAGGAAGTCCCCCTCGATCACCTCGACAGTGCCCCCGGGGAACATCCCCCGGAGTCCCGCCGCGGCCCGCGCGTCGATCTCCACCACGGAGAGGCGCCTCGTGACCTGCGCGAGGTGGCGCGTCAACGCCCCCTCTCCCGGCCCGATCTCCAGGAGGGCGTCATCGGCGCGCGGGTCGATCGACGCGACGATCCTGCGCGCCACGCCGTCGTCGCGCAGGAAATTCTGTCCCAGCGATTTTCTCGGGCGCAGGCGGAGGGGGGAACTGACCATGTATGGGGGGGTTCGTCGCTCCACGGGAGCGATCATTCGCGCTCAGACAGGAGGCAAATATAGGGAAGGGGCGCGGGAATGTCAACGCGGCGTTCGTTGATTTTCAGCGCGGAAATGGTTAGCATACCGAAGTTTGCGCATCCTCCTACACCGCAGATCTCACCGGACCGCACGCCGATGACCGACCAGACATCCGATCCGCCAGCGCCGACCCCCCGCGAGGAGGCGCCCCCGGCACCCGGGGGACAGAAGCAGCAGAACCAGCAGCAGCGCCAGCGCCATGGGGGACGACCCCAGCGGCAGGGAAACAACCAGCCCCAGTGGCCCGACCTCACCGTCGTCATCCCGCTCTTCAACGAGGAGGAATCGCTCCGGGAGCTCCACCAGCAGCTCCGCTCCACCCTGGGACGGATGAATCTCCGCTACGAGATCCTGTTCGTCGACGATGGAAGCACCGACAGGTCGTTCCAGGTGCTGCGCGACCTCAAACGAAATGACGGTCACGTCAAGATCATCCGGTTCAGGAGGAACTACGGGAAGTCGGCCGCCCTGGCGGCCGGGTTCGACAAGGCGCAGGGGAACGTCGTCGTCACGATGGACGCCGATCTGCAGGACGATCCGGCGGAAATTCCGTCGCTCAAGAAACGGATCGATGACGGCCTCGACCTGGTCTCCGGGTGGAAGAGAAAGCGCCGCGACCCCCTCACGAAGACGATCCCGTCCCGGTTTTTCAACTTCGTCACCGCGCGGATGACCGGCATCCGGATCCACGATTTCAACTGCGGCCTCAAGGCATACCGCCGCGACGTGGTCAAGACCGTGAAGGTGTACGGCGAGCTTCACCGGTACATTCCCGTGCTTGCCCACTGGGAGGGCTTCCGGGTGGGAGAGGTGACCGTCCAGCACCGCGCGCGCAGGTACGGGCACACCAAGTTCGGCCTGGGAAGGTTCTGGAAGGGATTCCTTGACCTCCTCACCGCCCTCTTCACCACGCGCTACCTCCGGCGCCCCCTCCACCTGTTCGGCGTGTGGGGGCTCCTCGCGCTCTTCGCGGGAGTCGTCATTGACGGCTGGCTCGCGGTGGAGTGGTACCTCGGGCGCACCTCGCTGGGCAACCGTCCGCTCTTCCTGGGGGGCATTCTTCTCATCATCGTGGGGATGCAGTTCATCTCCATCGGGCTGCTGGGGGAGATGATCAGCAAGACCCGCGCCGCCGAGCCGGAATACCAGATTCGGGAATTCATCAAGTAGGCCGCAATGACCGGACAGCTGACGATGCGGTCCCTGAAGACCGACTGCCGCTCTTTCAGGGGAACGGTCCCCTGCGCCCCCCACAAGCGGGAGGGGGTGCACTGCACGGAAGCCGACGGATCGGCATGCCGCCGCTATGACAGGCTCACGGAGAGGATCCTGATCATCAAGCTCGGCGCCATCGGCGACGTGATCCGCACGACGCCCCTCCTGAGAGCCTACCGAAGGACGCGCCCGGGAGCGCAGATCTGGTGGCTCACGCTGACGCCCGATGTCGTGCCCCCGGAAGCGGACGTGGTGCTCCCCTTTACGCCGCAGAGCGCGGCGATACTCCGGGCGACGCGGTTCGACCTGCTCGTCAACCTCGACAAGGACCGCGAAGCGTGCGCCCTCGCGCTGACGACCGAGGCCGGGGTGAAGCAGGGCTTCACGCTCCGGGACGGCATACCCGCGCCGGCGGATGCAAACGCCGAGCACAAGTTCCTCACGGGTCTCTTTGACGACGTGAGCCGGGCGAACACGAAGAGCTACCAGGAGGAGATCTTCGAGATCTGCGGCCTCCCCTTCGCCGGCGAGCGCTACATCCTCGACAATCACGCCGCCGACGGCTACACCTGGAAGCTCCCGCGGAAACGGACGATCGTGGGGTTGAACACCGGCTGCGGCGGCAGATGGACCTCCCGCCTCTGGGCAGAGAAGAACTGGGTGGCGCTTGCGCGCGGCCTGAAGAAGAAGGGGTACGTCACGCTCCTCCTGGGGGGGGAGCAGGAACACGCGCGGAACCGCCGCATCGCCCGCGCGAGCGGGGCGCTCTATCCCGGCACGTTTCCGCTCCCCCGGTTCATCAACCTCGTCGACCAGTGCGCGTGCGTCGTCACCGCGGTGACCATGGCGATGCACATCGCGATCGGCCTCGGGAAGAAGATCGTCCTGTTCAACAACACGTTCAACCCGCACGAGTTCGAGCTCTACGGGCTCGGCGAGATCCTCGCACCCGACTTCGCGTGCACATGCTACTATTCCCCGGTCTGCCCGAACGACTGCATGCAGTACCTGCACGTGGAGACCGTGCTCGCTTCCTGCACCCGCCTCTGTGCGCCGTAAGCCCCCGGCCATGGCCCGCCCGCAGTCCATAGCGCACACCGCCCCCCCCGACGGCGTGGCCGCCGCGCTGCGGGACTGGAAAGCCCCGGCGCTCCTGGCAGCCATGATCGCAGTGTTTTTCCACAGGATACTCCTGGGCGAGGCGTGGTTGTGGGAGGACATGATGTATTTCAGCTACCCGGTGCGCGTCTTCGCGGCGACATCGATGGCCATGGGCCACATTCCGCTCTGGAATCCCTACACGTTCGGCGGCATGCCATTCCTGGCGGACATCCAGACCACCGTGCTCTACATCCCCTGCGCGCTCCTGGCCCTGGCGGTCAGGGACGGCACGCTCTCGTTCTGGTGGCTGGAGGCAATGGTGATCGCCCACTATGTGCTGGCGGGGTGGGCCATGGTCCTCTTCGGCTCCGGGCTCGGGCTGAAGAGGGGCCCCGCGCTCATGGCGGGGGCGGCGTACATGCTGTCGGGGTTCATGATCGCGCACGCCATCCACCAGCAGATCATCACGATGGTGGCGTGGTTCCCGCTCATCGCGCTCCTGCTGACCAGGGCGATGGAACCGCGGGGGTGGCGCCCGGCGGCGCTCGGCGCGCTCGTGCTCGGACATTCGACGCTCGCGGGCTACCCGCAGCTCTCCCTCTACTTCCACGCGTTCCTCCTGGCGTATTTCATCTTCCTCCTTTACGGCAGGTACCCGGGCAGGGCGCTCCTCTCCCGTCCGGCGCTGGGCGCCGCTGCGCGGGCGGCGCTCATCGTCGGGGGAGGGCTCGCCGTGGCCGCCGTCCAGCTGCTTCCTACCAGCGAGCTGGCCGACCTCTCCCAGAGGGCGCAGATCACGTATGAGAAATCGACCGAAGGATCGCTGTCGCTCCCGCAGCTCCTGACGCTCTTCCAGCCAAGGCTCTTCGGCACGGCAGGCGCAGGCGAGAGTACCTACTGGGGTCCTGGCACGTACTGGTACTTCTGGGAGACCTGCGTCTACATCGGCATACTCCCCCTCTTGCTGATGGCGCTGTCGCTCCCGCTGGTGCGGCGCAGGAGGGAAGTGGCGTTCTTCTGGGGCGTGGCGATCGTCGCGATCCTTTTCGCCCTGGGGAACAACTTCGTTCTTCACCGGTTCGTGCAGGAGTATGCCCCGGGCTTCTCGAAATTCCGCGACCCCGCGCGGATGGGCATCCTCTTCTCTCTCGCCGCCTCGCTGCTCGCCGGATTCGCTCTCCAGGCGCTCCAGGCCGGCGATCTGAAAGCTCCGGAGGCCGGGCGCTTCCGCGCGCTTCTCCTCGCCGTCGCCGGCGCGGGGGTGATCCTCTGGCTCGGCGTCGTCTCCGGAGGCCTTGACGGCGCGCTGGGCGTCCCCGCCGGAGCCCGTGTCCGTGACGCGATCATTGCCGACGCCCACCGGTCGCTCCTGTTTATTCTCGCCTCCTCCGGCGCGCTCGCGGCGATCCTGGCGCGGAAGCTGAAGGAGGGAACTGCTGCGCTTGTCCTCCCGCTCCTCTTCCTGGCCGATATGTACGTATTCGGATCGGCGCTGAACACGTCGGCGACGGACCCCGACGTCTACTTCCGGCACTCGGCACCCCTGGTGCAATTCCTCCGCAACGATATGCGCACGGGTCTCTTCCGCGTGAACACGCGCAACCAGTACGGGATGGTGATGGACCGGAACCAGGGGATGGTGGACCGCATTTTCACGCTGGAGGGTTACACGCCCCTCGTGCTCCAGAGGGCCACTCCCCCGTTCACCGACGAACAGCGGCTCGATCTCCTGAACGTCAAATACAGGACCGCCCTCGATCCGAAGACGAACGCGCTCACGATCGTCCCGAATCCGACGTTCATGCCCCGCGCGTTCATTCTCTACCGCGCGCGGGTGGAGCCCACCGATGCGGAGGTCATCGCGGCGATCCATGACTCGAGCTGGGACTACAGGACGACCGCACTCCTTGAGGAGCCGCCGTCGCCCGCACCTCTGCCGCCGCCCGGAGGGAGCGGGGGATCCGCGCGTATCGCGGAATACGGGGACAACCGGATCGTCGTCGGCGCGGAGACCCCCACGGATGCGCTCCTGGTCCTGAGCGAGATGTACTACCCCGGCTGGACGGCCACCGTCGACGGAACTCCGGCCCGCGTTCTCCGCGCGGACTACACGCTCAGGGCCGTCGCGCTCGGTGCCGGGAGCCATACTGTGGTGTTCACGTTTATCCCCCCCCCGTTCGTCACCGGCGCGTGGGTTTCCGGGAGCGCGGTCATCGCGTGCCTTGCGCTTGCCATTGCGCCGATGCTCCGCGGGAACCGCCGCGGGGAGAAAGGACGCTGATGTATTCGGTCATCATCCCGGTGTATAACGAGGAGCAGACGATCCCGGAGCTCTACGCGCGGCTCGCGGCCGCGGCCTCCCCGCTCGACGCTCCGGTCGAGATCGTTTTCGTCGACGACGGGAGCCGCGACCGCTCGTACGAGCTGCTCGCATCGCTCCACGGGCGCGACGCGCGCGTCAAGGTCCTGCGCCTCTCGCGCAATTTCGGCCACCAGATCGCGATCTCCGCCGGACTCGAGGCGGCACAGGGGGATGCGGTCGTGCTGATGGACGGCGACCTGCAGGACCCGCCCGAGCTCCTCCCGGCGATGGTCAACCGCTGGAAGGAGGGCTTCGCCGTCGTCTACACGGTGAAGAAGAGCCGGCGGGAGAACCCGCTCAAGCGGTTCGCGTTTACGTCGTTCTACCGCATCCTGCACACGCTCTCCTCCATACAGATCCCCATGGACGCGGGAAATTTCTCGCTGCTGGACCGCCGCGTCGTGGACGTCCTGCGCGCGATGCCCGAGCGAAACCGCTACATCAGCGGGCTCCGCGCGTGGGCGGGATTCCCCCAGACCTCGGTGGCTTACGACAGGGATCCCCGGTTTGCCGGGAAACCGCAGATGAGCCTGGGGCGCCTGGTGCACCTGGCACTCGACGGCATTTTTTCGTTTTCCAATGTCCCGCTCCGGCTCGCGATCTACATCGGCCTCCTCACGGCGGCGCTGGCCTTCGCGGGAGCGCTCTACGTCGTCTACGCGAAGCTCTTCACGGACAGGGCGATCCTCGGGTGGGCCTCGACGATCCTCTCCGTCCTGTTCGTCGGCGGCATGATCCTGGTGACGCTCGGCGTCATCGGCGAGTACATCAGCCGGATATACGAAGAAGTGAAGAAGCGTCCGCTCTACGTCGTCCGCGACCGGATCGGATTCTGACCGATGGAAGAGCAGGTCTACCGCACGCTCTACGAGGTCGAGAAGGAGCACTGGTGGTACGCCGCGCGGAAGGAGATCCTTCTCCGCTACCTGGAGACGCGCCTGGCACTCCCGCGCGCAGCCCGCGTGCTGGACGCGGGATGCGGCACGGGCGCGATCCTGGAAGCCCTGAGCGCGCGCTATAACGCCTGGGGGAGTGACGTGGCCCCGCAGGCGATCGCCTTCTGCAGGGAACGGGGACTCCTGCGGCTCCACCTGGGAACGCTCGAGACATACCCCTCCTCCCCCCCGTTCGATCTCATCACGATGCTCGACATGGTCGAGCACGTGGAGGATGATGCCGCACTGCTCCGCGCGGCGCGCGCGCTCCTTGCCGAGGGGGGCCACGTCCTGATCACCGTGCC
>DATJAS010000041.1:0-10245 GCA_035516035.1 Bacteroidota bacterium
GGACCGGGGGAGGTCCCACGCGGATCCCAACCCACACGCCGGCCAGGGCGCTCTCCGACATGAATAGCAAGGCCGCCAGGACCAGCGATGCGAGCCACAAGCTTCTCCTTTTCATCTGGACCTCCTCTGTTCTGTCAATGCCGATGTCGGTATATCAGGCAATGCCTGTGCCAGAGGGAGGGATTGCAAATCACTCCTGAAATCTGCACAATAGCGCGGAATCGCACCAGGGTGTGGGAGGGAGGAACGTTCGCGCGTCGAATAAAGTGGACGGCGCGCTCAGGTTCTGGACACTGGCGGGGACAGGAGACGCGTCCCGCGGGGGATCACTTCTCGGGTCTCTCCAGCGTCCAGCCCGGCTTGCGCGAGCGGAGGAGCGCAGGACCCGTGCCGGAGGCCAGGCTTGAGGCTGCGCCATCGGCGAACCGTAGCGCCTGCTCCCTGTCGAGAAACCAGTCGGAGCTGACATGCGTGCGGAAGAGGAATCTCCTCCGGTAGACGCGGACGACCCACGGAAAGCCGAGGCCCTCGACGTGTGTCACGCTGATCGTGTAGCCGTTGACGGATCGCTGGGACATGGGGTGCGGGATGCGGGATCGACTTCCGCAACATACGGAGAACGGGAGAGAAGTTCAACATGAGTGACGCCGTCGAAGTGCGCAAGGGGTTGACGATTCCTCCCGGGGAGTTCTCGTTCTCCTACTCCCGGAGCGGCGGCCCCGGCGGACAGAACGTCAACAAGGTCTCGACCAGGGTCGAGCTCCTCTTTGACGTCGAGGCCTCGCGCGCGCTCACCGCCGATCAGAAGCGCGCGGTCCGCGCCGCGCTCGGCTCCCGCATCGACGAGGCCGGAGTGCTCCACGTCCGTTCCGACGCGTCGCGGAGCCAGTGGATGAACCGCCGGGATACGCTCGGGAAATTCGGACGCCTCATCGCCTCTGCCCTCCGCCCGGTGAAGCACCGCGTGGCATCATCCCCCTCGCGCGCCTCGAGGGGGAAGCGCCTGGCTGCAAAGAAGCGTGCCTCGCTCATCAAGCAGTCCCGCAGGAGCGTGCGCCCGGACGACTGAACCGCCCTGTCATGGCGAGTGGCGCCTATGGCGCCACGAAGCCATTTCGCGCTGGATTGCTTCGCAGAAAACGCTCGCAATGACGCTGGTCGAGCCTCGCCCTGTCATTGCGAGCGAAGCGAAGCAATCTCAGCCGGCCTGACTCCTTGCACTGCGCGACAAAATTGATTATCTTACCTCCGGTCCTTCCCTGCCGCAGGCTCCGCCTCCGCCACAGATTGCGTGTCACCCCGTTCGTTGATCATCACAAGGGTCGGGAACTCAATGAAAATCGATGCCATACTGCACGCGCTCCTGCCGAAGGACGACAGCTTTTTCATCCTGTTTGAACGCGACGCCGAAAACCTCCTCACTGCGGCCGGCACGTTCCGCGACATGATGAGCGACCGCATCTCGAAGGAGGAGCGCGCGCAGAAGATCCGGAAAATCGAGGAGCTCGAGCACAAGGGAGACGAGATCACACACCAGATTTTCAAGGCGCTGGGGACGACGTTCATCACTCCCTTCGACAGGGAGGACATCCATATCCTGGCGTCCAAGCTTGATGACATCCTCGACTTCATCCAGGGGGCGGCCACGCGCATCGTCCTCTACCGGGTGGACCGGATCTCCCCCGAAGCAGAGCGGCTCGCGCAGCTCGTGTACGAGGCCGTCGTCGAGCTCCACAAGGCCATCGGACGCCTGCGCGATCTGCGCAATGCGGACGCGATAAACGAGAGCCTGGTCAGGATCAACAGCATGGAAAACGAGGCGGACGATCTTTTCGAGCGGGCGATTGCCTCGCTGTTCGAGACCTGCCACGATCCCATCCAGCTCATCAAGCTGAAGGAGCTCCTGGTCAGCCTGGAGACCGCCACCGACCAGTGCGAGGACGCGGCGAACGCGATCGAATCGATCCTCGTCAAGCACGCCTGACATGGTGACGCTCGTCCTGTTTGTCATCGCGCTCGCGCTGGTGTTCGATTTTCTGAACGGATTTCACGACGCGGCGAACTCGATCGCCACGATCGTCTCCACGCGCGTCCTCACGCCCCGCAAGGCCGTCGTCTGGGCCGCCTTCTTCAACCTGGTCGCGGCGCTCGTGTTCGACGTGCACATCGCGAAGACGATCGGCAAGGGACTCGTCGAGCTGGAGGACGTCACCGTCTACGTGATCATGGCGGGACTCGCAGGGGCGATCGCGTGGAATTTGATCACCTGGTTCTTCGGCATCCCGTCGAGCTCGTCGCACGCGCTGATGGGGGGGTACGGGGGGGCGGCGATCGCCAAGGCGGGGTTCGGGGCGATCGTCCTGGGGGGCTGGATCAAGACGCTCCTCTTCATCGTTCTCGCACCCGTGCTCGGCATGGTCCTGGGTTACTCGCTCCAGGTGGCGGTCCTCTGGGTGGTACGGAAGCGCTCGTACGACGGCGTGAACATCGTCTTCCGCCGGCTGCAGCTCCTCTCCGCCGCCGTTTACAGCCTCGGGCACGGCACGAACGACGCGCAGAAGACAATGGGTATCATCACCGGGCTCCTGCTCATCGCGGGATTCCTTCCCACATTCAGCGTCCCCCTCTGGGTCATATTGATGTCGCACTGTGCCATCGCTCTGGGTACCCTCTTCGGGGGATGGCGCATCGTCAGGACGATGGGTTCGAAGATCACGAAGCTGAAGCCCTCAGACG
Organism: Bacteroidota bacterium; assembly: GCA_035516035.1. GTDB lineage: Bacteria > Bacteroidota > Ignavibacteria > UBA10030 > UBA6906 > Fen-1273. The sequence goes on from DATJAS010000041.1 coordinate 2,737, forward strand.
GATTCTGCGCGGAGAGCGCCGGGGGGATCACGCTCCTCCTGACGGCCTATTTCGGCATCGCGGTGAGCACCACGCACACGATTGCCGGGGCGATCATGGGGGTCGGGGCGACGAAGCGCCTCTCTGCGGTCAGGTGGGGCATTGCCGGGACGATGATCTGGGCCTGGATTCTCACCATCCCCGCCTCGGCGCTCGTGGCCGCGGTGGCCTACTACGCGATCGACGGCTTCCGCGTGATGTTCCACTGAAGCGCTTGACTCGGGACGGAGAATTACATATATTTACCCAGCATGATTGACAGAGGAACACGAAAGCACGACCATCACCACCACCATGCGCACCATTGCGCGTGCGCCTGCGCGTTCCGATGTGTGGGGTGACGGCCGGCTGACTGACCTCAAGTCAGCGAACCAGAAAAGCCCTTCCCGGAATGCCGGGAGGGGCTTTCGGCGTTTCAGGGGGGTGGGTGCACACTTTCATTCAGCGAGAAATGTCCATGGGTGAACGGTCAATCGGGCTTCCCGCAGGTTTCAGGGACATCGTGTTCGACACGGCGGAACGCAGGCGCCGGATTGAAGGCGAATTTGCCGCCGTCCTGAATGACGCAGCCTACCGGGAAGTGGTTCCTTCCATGGTCGAGTATCTCGACCTTTACGCGCGGGGCAACCAGGGAGTGCGGGAGCGGGCGCTCCGCTTCCTGGACCGTGACGACGCGCTCCTGGCGCTCCGGGCGGATTTCACTCCCGCGGTTGCCCGGATCGTCGCCGGCAGGCTTCCCGACCTCCATCTTCCCGTCAGGCTCTGGTATTCGGGGCCGGTCTTCAGGAAGACGGGGCGCCACAGCGCACAGTACAGGGAGCTTGCCCAAATCGGGGCGGAGCTCGTCGGCGGCCTTCCCCCCGAGGCGGATGCGGAGATACTCGACGTCGCGCTGGAGTGCCTCGCGAGGGCGGGCTTCACCGACGCGAGCGTGCACGTGAACCATGCCGGCATATTCCGGGGACTGGTCGACAGCCTCGGTCTCGAGCCAGGGAGGCTCGCCGAGATCCGCTCGGCGATCGACAGGAAAGACATGCGGGCGCTCGACGTCCGCCTGGAGGAGCTTGGCGTGCACGGGGGCGTGCGCTCGCAGGTCGGAGCTCTCTCACGGTGCGTGGGGGACGAGCGGGCGCTGGAGGAGGCTGCAGGGTCGCTTGTCAACGAGGAATCGCGCTCCGCGATCGCTTCGCTCGAGCGCCTCGCATCGGCGCTGCCCCGCTGGAAGGATCGTATTGTGTACGACCTGACGGAGATCGACGAAATGGAGTACTACACGGGGATCATGTTCACGTTCCTGAGCCCGAGGCATTCCGCCGAGCTGGGGCGCGGGGGACGCTACGACACGCTGATGCGTGAATTCGGCGCGGACCTGCCGGCGGTCGGCTTCTCGTTTTCGATGGACGCGCTCGGAGAGTGCGCATGACGCGCCGCGTGTTGATCGCCCTCCCCAAGGGGAGGCTCTACGACCGCGCCACAGGGCTCCTGGCAAGGGGAGGGATCAAAATTCCCGGGGCCGACGGGACGTCCCGCAAGCTTGTCCTCGCCGACGAAGAGGGGAAATATGAGTTTGTGCCGCTCAAGCCTGTCGACATCCCCGTCTACGTCGAATCGGGGGCGATGGACGCCGGGATCGTCGGCAGCGACGTGCTGCGCGAGCTCGAGAGCGACGTCTACGAGCCGGTGGATCTCGGCATCGGCAGGTGCCGCATGGTGCTTGCGGCGCCGGAGTCGAGCGTGCTGCCAAAGGGGGGAGCGCTCCGCGTGGCGACGAAATACCCCCGGACGACGGAGAGGTTCTTCCGGGACAGGCACGCGCACCCGCACATCGTCAGGCTCGACGGCTCGGTCGAGATTGGCCCGCTGCTGGGACTCTCGGATGCAATCGTCGACCTGGTGGAGACGGGGAGGACGCTCCGTGAAAACGGCATGCGGGTCGTCGAGGAGGTGGCTGCCGTGAGCGCGAAGCTCATCGTGAACCGGACAGCGATGAAAGTGAAATCCGCCGACATCCGGCGTCTCGTCACACAACTGGACACGGTAGTCTATGAAGATCGTTGATTACGCGGCCGACCCCAGGAGCGTCGCGCGGCTCGCCCTGAGGCGGCAGGAAACCGATCCCTCCGTGGAAGCCCGCGTGCGGGAAATCGTCGAGAGCGTGCGGAAGGAGGGGGATGAGGCGCTCACGACGCTCACCCGCCAGTACGATTGCCGATTCATCGATTCCGTCGGCCTCCGCGTCTCGGCCAGGGAGATCAAGCACGCATACGGGGCCGTCAGCAGGGCCTTCCTCGCATCGCTCCGCGTGGCGTCGGCGCAGGTCGCGCGCTTCCACAGGAGGCAGGTTCCCCGGTCCTGGGTGCTGCGCCGGAACGGGCTACGGCTTGTCCAGCACTTCACCCCCCTTGAGCGGGTCGGCATCTACGTCCCGGGCGGAAAGGCGGCGTACCCGTCGACCGTCGTCATGAACGCCGTGCCGGCCCGCATCGCCGGCGTCCCACAGATCGTCCTGGCCAGTCCCGCGCGCGACGACGGCAGGCTTCCCGCCGAGGTCCTTGTGGCCGCCTCCGAATCCGGCATCACGGAGATCTACCGTATGGGGGGAGCCCAGGCGATTGCCGCGCTTGCATACGGGACCGAGTCCATTCGCGCCGTCGACAAAATCACGGGTCCCGGCAATGCGTACGTCGCGGCCGCCAAGCGCATGGTGTTCGGGGCCGTGGGGATCGACATGATCGCCGGGCCGACGGAGGTCGTGGTCGTCGCGGACAGGAGCGCCCGAGCCGACTACGTTGCTGCGGATCTCCTTGCCCAGGCTGAACATGACGAGATGGCATCGCCGATCTGCATCGTGGCGTCGCAGGCGCAGGGGGAGGCCGTCATGCAGGAAGTGGAGACGCAGGTCGCCGGGGCCGAACGCGCCGGGATCGCCCGGAAGGCGTTCGATGCGCAGGGCCTCGTCATTATCGCACCGAAGAGGAAGGACGCCGCCGACATCGTCAATATGATCGCCCCGGAGCACGTCGAGCTGCTGGTTCGCGATCCCCGGTCGTACGCGCGCCTGATCCGAAACGCCGGCTCCGTCTTTCTCGGGCGGTGGTCCACCGAGGCATTCGGCGACTACGCCGCCGGTCCGAACCACACGCTTCCGACGTCCGGGTCCGCCCGGTTCTCGTCGCCGCTCGGCGTCATGGATTTTGTCAAGTTTTCGAATCTGATCGAAGTCTCCCGTCCCGCGTTCCGGCGCCTTGCGCCGCATGTCATGGAACTTGCGCGGAGCGAGGGGCTGCAGGGACACGAGCGCTCCGTGGCAATCCGGGAGGAGCACGCATGAGGACGCTCCTCCGCCCCGAGATCGAACGGATCTCGGAATACACGCTCAAGGAGCGCCCATGCCGCATCAAGCTCAACCAGAATGAGAATCCCTTTGAGCTCCCGGCAGGGATTAAAGAGGAAGTGCTCAGGCGCGTCGCCGCTCAGCGCTGGTCCCGCTATCCCGCATTCATACCGGGGGCGCAGATCGAGCAGGTCGCCCGGTTCACCGGCTGGAAGGCCGACGGTGTGCTCCTGGGGAACGGCTCCAATGACCTGCTCCAGGTCCTCTTCACGTGTGCCGTGTGTCCCGGGCGCGGCGTGGTCCTCAGCCAGCCGACGTTCACGCTCTACCGCCTCCTGGCTGAAACTCTCGGCGCGGAGGTGACCGACGTCCCCATGACAGGCTCGTTCGCGTTTGACGTGGAGGGTATCATCGCCGCTGCACGGCGTGCCGCGATGGTGGTCCTCTGTTCTCCGAACAACCCGACGGGCTCACAGCTCCTGCCGGCAGACATCGAGCGCATCCTGGCGTCGACGGAAGGCCTGGTGGTGGTTGACGAAGCCTATGTGCATTTCGCTGGCTCCACGGTCGTCCCGCTGCTGGAAAAGCACGAGCGCCTCGTCGTTCTCCAGACATTTTCAAAGGCGATGGGGGCCGCCGGTCTCAGGTTCGGGTATGCGCTCATGTCGCCGTCCCTCGCCCGCCACGTGGCGAAAGCTAAGCTCCCGTACGCGGTCAACATATTCACGCTCACCGCCGCCGAGGTCTTCATGGAAAAGTGGGAATCGCTCAAGTCATGGATCGGCGTGATCCTTGACGAGCGGGAAAAGCTCTTCCGTGCGCTGGCCGGTTTGGAGGGAGTGCGCGTGCATCCTTCACATGCCAACTTCCTCCTGTTTGAAACGCTGCGCAGATCTCCATCTGACGTCTTCACGGCCCTCCTCGGGAAGGGGATACTCATCCGTGACGTCTCACGCTACCCGATGCTCGCGCGGGGGCTCCGTGTCAGCGTGGGGACGCCGGAGGAAAACAGCGAATTCCTGGACGCACTCAGGGAGGCCGTATGAACCGGACCGCCGACATCGTCCGCACCACCGCGGAAACGTCCATCCGGCTCCACCTCGACCTGGACGGAACTGGTCGATTCGAAATTGCAACGGGCATCGGCTTCTTCGACCACATGCTTTCGCACATCGCCCGCCACGGGCGGTTTGACATGACGCTCCAGGCAAAGGGGGACCTCCACGTGGACGAACATCACACGGTCGAGGACGTCGGGATCTGCCTGGGAAAGGCGGTCGCCGACGCACTGGGAGAGAAACGGGGGATCGAGCGTTTCGGGGCGGCCTTCGTCACGATGGACGAGGCGCTCGCGCGCACGGTGATCGACCTGAGCGGGCGGAGCTTCCTCGTCTTTCACGCCCTCTTTTCCCGCGAAACGATCAACGGGTTTTCACTCGAGCTGGTGCAGGAATTCTTCCGGGCGGTCGCCGGCGAAGGAAAGATGAACCTCCACATCGCGCTCCTGTACGGCGGCAACGCCCATCACCAGTCGGAGGCGATTTTCAAGTCATTCGGTCGCGCGCTCCGTGCGGCGGTGGCCAGGACGGGCGGGGATGAGATTCCGTCGACGAAAGGGACGCTATGATCACGATCGTTGATTACGGCATGGGGAACCTGCGCAACGTCCGCCGTGCGTGCACCGAGATCGGGGTCCCCGCCCAGGTGACCTCGGACCCGGCTTCCGTGCGCGTGGCCCGCTGGCTCATACTCCCGGGCGTGGGCGCGTTTGGCGAGGCGGCACGGCGCATCGATGCCCTCGGCCTCCGCGAGCCGATCATGGAGCACGCGGCGCAGGGGCTTCCCCTCCTGGGAATATGCCTCGGGATGCAGCTGCTCCTGGAATCGAGCGAAGAGTCGCCCGGCGCGGCCGGCCTCGGCCTGCTCCGCGGAACCGTCCGTCGCCTTGCCGGCGGCGTCAAGATCCCGCATATCGGCTGGAACGACGTCGTCCCGTTGCGGCCGACTCCGCTCTATCCCGACAGGACCGAGAAACCGGTGGCCTTTTTCGACCACTCATATTACATCGCCGAGATGCCTGAGACGGTCGCCGTGACCGACTACGGCGTCCGCTGTTCCGCGGCCGTGCAAAGCGACACGCTCTTCGGCGTCCAGTTTCATCCGGAGAAGTCACACGTCGCCGGGCTGAACCTGCTCAGACGGTTCGCGCAGGTTCCGCCCCGTGCAGGGGTCGCCTGATGGAAATCATCCCGGCAATCGATATCCGCCTCGGGAGGTGCGTCCGTCTCTCGCAGGGGCGGGAGGACGCGGAGACTGTCTACGATGCGGATCCGGTGGCAGTCGCCGCCCGCTGGACGGGCGAAGGCGCCCGGAGGATTCACGTGGTGAACCTCGACGGGGCATTCGGACGCGAATCGCACGCAATGGATATTCTGAAGAGCATCTGCTCCTCCACTCCCGCCCGCGTGCAGTTCGGCGGGGGCCTCAGGACGCCCGGGGCGGTTCGCACGGCGTTCGAGGCAGGGGCCGACAGGGTCGTCCTCGGGACGATCGCGTTCGAGCAGCGCGCGCTTCTCGCAGACCTCCTGCGTGACTACGGTCCGGCCCGCATCGTCGTTGCCGTGGACGCGCGGGAAGGGGTAGTGGCGACGCGGGGATGGCAGGAACTGACCGGCCAGCGCGTCGAGGCTGCAGCGGATGAGCTTCTCCGGGCCGGCGTGGCGCAGATACTCTATACGGATATCGGGCGGGACGGGATGATGGGAGGGCCCGACCTCGGCACGCTGGGCACGCTGGCACAGACCGGGCTCGGTGTGATCGCCTCCGGCGGCATCGCTTCGCTCCAGGACATCGGCAGCGTGCTCGCGCTCGGGCCGCAGGCGGTCGCGGGTGCAGTGATCGGGAAGGCGCTCTACGAGGGGAAGGTCGCTCTGCGCTCAGCGATCGCGCTCGCCGCGATACGCCCCGGCACAGACGAAGAATCTGCCCCCTCCGGAAGGAGATGACGATGCTCAGGAAACGCATCATCCCGTGCCTGGACGTCAAGGACGGCAAGGTCGTCAAGGGGGTGAAGTTCGTCGATCTCGTGTCGATGGGCGACCCCGCCGCACACGCACTCTTCTACAACAACGAAGGAGCGGACGAGCTCGTGATGCTCGATATCACCGCCTCGCACGAGCGCCGGGGGACGTTCGTTCATGTGGTGGAGGCGGTTGCAGATAACCTCTTCATCCCGCTCACCGTTGGAGGAGGCATCCGCTCTTCCGACGACGTCCGCGACCTCCTGCTTGCCGGGGCGGACAGGGTGAGCCTGAACACCGCCGCGGTTAAACGGCCGGCGATCCTCAGCGAATCCGCCGAACGATTCGGGACGCAGTGCGTCGTCTCTGCGATCGACGCGCGCCGGCGTGCGGCCGGGGCACCGGGGTGGGACGTCTACATCTACGGGGGAAGAGAAAACACGGGGATGGATATGCTCGACTGGGCGGCAGAGGCGGAACGGCGCGGCGCGGGGGAGATCCTCCTGACGAGCATGGACAGGGATGGGACGCAGGCAGGCTACGACTGCGAGATGCTCCAGGCCGTCACCGGGCGCGTGTCCATACCCGTCATAGCCTCCGGGGGTGCCGGGACGATGGAGCACTTTGTCGAGGCGTTCGAGCGGGGGAAGGCGGATGCCGTGCTTGCCGCCTCACTGTTCCACACGCGTGCCATGACGATACGCGATCTCAAGAAGTTCCTTTCAGAGCGAGGAGTGCCCGTACGATGAACGATCCTTCGCTGGCATCTATCCAATTCGACGAGCGGGGGCTGGTTCCCGCGGTGATCCAGGAGACGGGGACGGGCGCAGTGCTGATGCTCGCCTACATGAACCAGGAGGCTCTCGCACGCACGCTTGCCACGCGGCAGACCTGGTTCTGGAGCAGGTCGAGAAACAGTCTCTGGCGCAAGGGGGAGGCATCGGGCAACGTGCAGGAGGTGACCGGAATCAGGTACGATTGCGACGCCGACGCGCTCCTGGTCTCCGTGAGGCAGGTGGGAAACGCATGTCACACCGGTGCGCACTCCTGCTTCTTTAACCTCATGGGTGACGCACACTCCGCAGGCGCGTCATTCGGGGAGGTAATCGGGGGACT
>DATJAS010000042.1:0-3861 GCA_035516035.1 Bacteroidota bacterium
CTGGCGTCCATGGAGCGGTCCTTCCAGCTCGACGAGATGATACTCCGGTTCCTCATCCTCCAGCTCGACAAGAAAGCCCTGGCGGCGCGCGCGAAGGCGCAGGCCGCCGCCGCGGCGCCTCCCCCGGAGGCAGCGGCGCCCGTCCCCGCACGGGAGCCCCTGTTCAAGGAAGGCCCCCCCGAGAAGAAACCTTAATCCGCACGAACGCCAAAGGAGATTTGACCTGTGATCACCACACGCAAGCCGCGGCGCGACAAAGACAGCCAGATGCCGCGGAAAAAAAGAACCTGCCGGTTCTGCGACGCCAAGGAAGTCTACATCGACTACAAGGACGACAAGCGGCTCTCCCGGTTCGTCACGGAGCAGGGGAAGATCATTCCCAAGCGCATCACCGGCACATGCGCGAAGCACCAGCGCCAGCTTGTCAAGGCCATCAAGCGCGCCAGGCACCTGGCGATGCTGCCGTTCGTCTCCGATGCCATTCGCTAGCACCTCTCAAGGGGAGCACGTGTCCATGAAAGTCATACTCCGGAAAGAACACGAGAAACTCGGCGCCGTGGGCGCCGTCGTCGACGTGAAAGACGGGTACGCCCGCAACTTCCTGATCCCGGAAGGCATCGCCTTCCCGGCCTCCGACGGCAGCATGCGCGCGCTGGAGGAGGAGAAGAAGCAGGCCGACCGGCGCCGCACGAAGGAGCAGAAGGGGAGCGAGAAGCTCGCCGCGGAGCTGGAGAAGCTCTCGATCACGCTCCAGATGAAGGTCGGGGAGGACGAAAAGCTCTTCGGCGCGGTCACCTCCCAGATGGTGGCCGACGCGCTGAAGGAGAAGGGGTTCGAGATCGACAAGCGCATCATCGACCTGGAAGAGCCGATCAAGGCGCTGGGCATCTACACCGTGCCCGTGAAGCTGCCGCAAAACGTCACCGGACAGGTCAAAGTGTGGGTCGTCCGCGAGTGACGCGCCGGGGGGGAACCGCCGGCGCGGACCCCCGTGTTGACACACCGGAAGGGTGAAGGCAATGACGAAGAACGTCAAGACGCTCGACGAGGTGACGATCCGGTTCGCCGGCGACTCCGGCGACGGGATGCAGCTCACCGGCACGCAGTTCACGAACACGGTCGCGGCGCTCGGCAACGACCTGAGCACGCTCCCGGACTACCCCGCGGAGATCCGGGCCCCGGCCGGGACGACGTACGGCGTCAGCGGGTTCCAGATCAAGTTCGGGAGCACCGACATCCTCACGCCCGGCGACACGTGCGACGTCCTTGTGGCGATGAACCCGGCGGCGCTCGTCACCAACCTGAAGCTTCTGCGGGACGGCGGCACGGTCATCCTGAACGAGGACGCGTTCACGGAAAAAAACCTCCGGATGGCCGGGCTCACGACCAATCCCCTGGAGGACGGGTCGCTCGCCAGGTACCAGGTCCACCCCATCGGCATCACCAGGCTCACCACCAACGCGCTCGCCGACATGAACCTCTCGACGAGGTTCGTGGACAAGACGAAGAACTTCTTCGCGCTCGGGCTGATGTACTGGATGTACAACCGCCCGCTGGACCAGTCCATCCGCTTCATCGAGGAGAAGTTCGGCACGAAGGACAAGCAGGTGGCGGAGGCGAACCTCCGCGTGCTCCGCGCCGGGTTCAACTTCGGCGACACGACGGAGGTCTTCACGACGCGCTTCGACGTGCGGCCGGCCAAGCTCCCCCCGGGCAGGTACAGGAACGTCATGGGGAACGTCGCCACGGCGCTCGGCCTGGTGGCCGCCGCCCGGAAGTCGGGCCTCCAGCTCTTCCTGGGGAGCTATCCCATCACGCCGGCGAGCGACATCCTCCACGAGCTCTCGAAGCTGAAGGAGTTCGGCGTCAAGACGTTCCAGGCCGAGGACGAGATCGCCGCCATCTGCGCGGCGATCGGCGCCTCCTACGCGGGAGCGCTGGCGGCCACCACGACGAGCGGCCCGGGCCTCGCACTGAAGACCGAGGCGCTGGGACTGGCCATCATGCTGGAGCTGCCGCTGGTCGTCGTGGACGTCCAGCGCGGGGGCCCGAGCACCGGGCTTCCCACGAAGACGGAACAGGCGGACCTCCTGCAGGCGGTCTGCGGCAGGAACGGGGAGGCTCCCCTGGCAGTGATCGCCGCATCCTCCCCCGCCGACTGCTTCTACACGGTGTACGAGGCGGCCAGGCTCGCCATACGCTACATGACGCCCGTCGTCTGCCTGAGCGACGGGTACCTCGGGAACGGGGCCGAGCCCTGGCGCATCCCCGACGTGAAGGACCTCCCTCCCATCCCCGTGACGTTCGCGACGGACCCGAAGACGTTTCAGCCGTACGCGCGCGACCCCGTGACGCTCGCGCGGCCCTGGGCCATCCCGGGCACGCCGGGCCTGGAGCACAGGATCGGCGGCCTGGAGAAGCAGGACGTCACCGGGAACATCAACTATGATCCGGACAACCACGACCTGATGATCCGGCTCCGGAGCGCCAAGATCGGGCGGATCGCGGACGACATCCCCGAGCAGACCGTTGACGGGCCCGCCTCCGGGGACGTGCTCCTGGTCGGGTGGGGAAGCACGTACGGCTCGATCAAGAGCGCCGTCACCGGGCTCAGGGAGTCGGGCAAGAACGTCTCCTACGTGCACCTCCGCTACATCAACCCTTTCCCGCGGAACCTGGGGAAGATCCTCGCTGCGTTCCGGCACGTCATCGTACCGGAGATCAACGCGGGCCAGCTCCTGCGGCTCCTGAGGTCGACATACCAGGTGAACGCGGTCGGGTTCAACGTGGTGCGGGGGCTGCCGCTCCGTTCGGAGGAGATCGAGAATTTCGTTGAGAAACAGATGGGAGGAAACCATGGCTGAGACGGTACAGGCAGGGCCCCGCGCGCTCACGATCAAGGATTTTCAGTCCGACCAGGACGTCCGCTGGTGCCCGGGGTGCGGCGACTACTCGATTCTCGCGCAGATCCAGCGGGTGTTCCCCGAGTTCCCCCACAAAAAGGAGCAGTACGTGGCGATCTCGGGGATCGGATGCTCGAGCAGGTTCCCCTATTACATGGACGTCTACGGCCTGCACGGGATACACGGCCGGGCGACGGCGATCGCCTCCGGCGTCAAGATGGTCAACCCCTCGCTCGACGTCTGGGTGGCCACGGGGGACGGGGACGGGCTGTCGATCGGCGGGAACCACATGATCCATTTGCTCCGCCGGAACCTGAACATCAAGGTGATACTCTTCAACAACCAGATCTACGGGCTGACGAAGGGGCAGTACTCCCCCACGTCCGTCCTGGGACAGGTCACCAAGTCCACGCCCGCGGGCGTGATCGATTTCCCCTTCATCCCGGTGTCGCTCGCGCTCGGCGCGCAGGCAACGTTCGTCGCGCGCGCGATGGACAGGGACCCGAAGCACCTCCAGGAGATCGTCCGCCGCGCCGAGGCTCACCACGGCTCCGCGTTCGTTGAGATCTACCAGAACTGCAACGTCTTCAACGACGGCGCGTTCTTTCTCTTCACGGAGAAAGAGACGAAGGACGATCACATCGTCTACCTCGAGCACGGGCGCCCGCTCATTTTCGGGAAGGGGAAGGACAAGGGGATCCGGCTCGACGGGTTCACCCCCCGGGCCGTCTCGCTCGGTGACGGGAAGTACTCGGCGGACGACCTCCTGGTCCACGACGAAAAGGACTCGACGCTGGCGTTCATACTCGCCAACATGATCCATAATCCCGACCTCCCCCGCCCCATGGGGGTCTTCCTGGCGCTGGACCACCCGACGTACGAGGACCAGATGACCGACCAGATCGCCCGCTCCCGCAGCCGCAAGGGGGAAGGGGACCTGCAGAAGCTCCTGGACGGC
>DATJAS010000043.1:0-18832 GCA_035516035.1 Bacteroidota bacterium
ACAGTCATGCCGACGATCGTCGGGACCAGGCGCGACGGGTTCTTAACGAAGAGGAGTTGCCGGGTCGGGCACTGCGTCACCACACTGCTCCCGGGCTCACTCCACGCCATGCTGTCCGGGGTGGCATCGACCAGTATCCCATCCGTGATCCGGCCGTCCCTGAAACAAAACCTGAGCGTGGCGCCCCGGTTGTCACCGAGGAATTGACTGTACGACGTATGTGACGGGAGCCAGGAATACGGCTGGGGGACGTCCGAGAGGATGGAGGTGGGTGAACACCCTGAGAGGATAAGCACGGCGCAGGCCGACGCACGAAGGTAATGCATGACGCCCCTCCCCGAATTCATCCCCCGACCGTGAAAATGTACATTATGGACTTCCGAAAAGCAACGCGCTCCCGGGGTCGGAGATCGTGCCCCGGACCTAAAAATCCGTTATATTGGATTTTCACCTCACATCCAATCGAACACTCCCCATGCTTACGCTCGGTCTTGACATCGGCAGCTCATCGATCAAGGTCGCCCTGTTCGACGCCGCGTCGGGGCGGCTGCTGGCATCGGCATACTCGCCCAGGCAGGAAATGCCCATCGTCGCCGTTCAGGCGGGATGGGCGGAACAGGATCCTGTCGCCTGGTGGGACCACGTGAAAACCGCCACCGCGGATGTGTTCTCCTCCGCCGGGAGGCCCGGGAAGGAAGTCGGGGCGATCGGCATATCGTACCAGATGCACGGACTCGTGGTGGTGGACAGGGAGATGAACGTCCTGCGGCCGTCGATCATCTGGTGCGACAGCAGGGCGACGGAGATCGGGCGCGCAGCCTTCGAGAAGCTCGGCCGCGACAGATGCCTGAGGACGGTGCTGAACTCCCCGGGTAATTTCACGCTCTCGAAGCTCCGGTGGGTGAAGGAGAACGAGCCGGCGCTCTTTGCGAAGATCCACAGGTTCATGCTCCCGGGGGACTACATCGCGATGCGCCTTACGGACCGGATCGCCACGACCGTGCCGGGCCTCTCGGAAGGGATGGCGTGGGACTTCAGCGCTCACGCGCCCGCCGGATTCCTCCTGAAGGAGTACGGCATCCCGCCGTCACTGGTGGCGGAGACGGTCCCCACGTTCGGCGAGCAGGGGCGCGTGTCGCAGGCCGCGGCGGCGGCTCTGGGTCTCACGGCGGGGATACCGGTCACGTACCGGGCGGGGGACCAGCCGAACAACGCGTTTTCACTCAACGTGCTGCAGCCGGGTGAAGTCGCCGCCACCGCGGGCACCTCGGGGGTGGTGTACGCAGTCAACGGCACGCTCGACGCGGACCCGCAGTCGCGCGTCAACTCGTTCGCGCACGTCACGCACGACGGGCGCGCCCCCCGGATCGGCGTGCTTCTCTGCATCAACGGGTGCGGGATCGCCAACAGCTGGACGCGACGCGCGCTCGGACTCCTCAGCGTCCCGTACGAGGAGCTCAACGCGCGCGCCGCGACGGTCCCCCCGGGATCAGGGGGACTCGTGGTGCTCCCGTTCGGCAACGGCGCGGAGCGGATGTTCGGCGACAGGGACATCGGCGCGCAGATCGGCGGCGCCAGCTACACAACGCACGGGGAGGCGCACATGCTCCGCGCAGTGCAGGAAGGGGTCGCGTTTTCCTTCAAGTACGGGATGGACCTGATGACCGGGCTCGGCATCACGCCGAGCGTGATCCGGGCCGGGGACGCGAACCTGTTCAGGAGCAGGATCTTCTGCGAGACGCTCGCGGGCACGGCGGGAGTCGCCATCGAGCTGTACAACACGGACGGCGCGCAGGGAGCCGCGCGCGGCGCGGCGCTGGGGGCGGGATTCTTCAGGACGCCCGCGGAGGCGTTCGGCGGCCTCACACGAAAGGACCTCATCGAACCGGACAGGAAGCGCGCCGGGGAGTACGCCGGCATGTACGGACGGTGGCACGACGTCCTTTCGATGGCGCTCTCCCGCAGGGCCCCCTAGCGGCGGACTACCCCCGCGCTGCAGGCCGGAACGCGGCGTAGTGGGGCTTCCACTGCGCCTTCGCGATGAGCGCGTCGATCTGGTCGTCGCTCAGCCTGCGCCCGAGTCCCGTTTCCCGGGCTTCGGTCGCAACGGCCTTCGCAACCGCCGCGGAGACGCGGCGGATGTCGTCGAGGGGAGGGAGGAGCCGGTTCTCCTCGCACTGGGCATCGGTCACCTGCGCGCTGATGGCCCTGCTCGCCCTGAGAAACATCGCCGTGGTGATTTTCGGCGTCTGGCTGACGAGCGCGCCCAGCCCGATCCCGGGGAAGATGAACATGTTGTTGCACTGGGACGTCTCGAGCATCCGGCCGCCGAAATCGACGGGTCCGAACGGGCTCCCGGTGGCCGTCAGGCCGCGGCCGTTCGTCGCGCGCGCCACGTCGGCGGGCGTGCACTCCGATTTTGACGTCGGGTTTGAAAGCGCGAAGATCACCGGGCGGGGATCGTTGGCGGCCATCTGATCCAGGATCAGCTCATCGAACAGCCCGGCGGTCGCCGTGACGCCGATCAGGACCGTGGGCTCGGCGTTGCGGACGACGTCCCGGAGCGTGATCCTCCCGGGATTCTCCAGCGTCCAGCTCCCCACGCGGGCCCTCCGCTGGGCGAACGGCTCCTGGGCCGGCGTCAGTCCCGGCGCGTCCTCGATGAGGAGACCGCCGACGTCAAAGGCGAAGAGCCGGCCCCGGACCTCCTCTTCCGAAAGGCCCTCCTCCTGCAGGACCATGCGGATGTTGGAGGCAATGCCGGCCCCGGCCTGCCCCATGCCCGCGATGACGAACCGTTGATCGATGAGGCGCTGCCGCTTGACCCTCATGGCGGTCATCAGCGCGGCGAGGGCCACGCCCCCCGTCCCCTGGATATCGTCGTTGAACGAGAGGATCCTGTCCCGGTAGCGTTCCAGGAGCATGAACGCCTTGTGCTTCGCGAAATCCTCCCACTGGAGGAGGGCGCGGGGGAAGTTCCGCCTCACGCCCAGCACGAACCGTTCGATGAAATCGTCGTATGCCTGTCCCTCCAGGCGGCGGCCCCTGTACCCGAGGTAGAGCGGGTCGTCCAGGAGCCGCTGCGTGTTCGTCCCGACGTCGAGGCAGACAGGGAGGCAGCAGGCGGGATGAAGACCACCGGCCGCCACGTAGAGGTTGATCTTCCCCACGGGGATGCCCATGCCGTCGGAGCCGAGGTCGCCGAGCCCGAGGATCCTCTCGCCGTCGGTGACGACGATGAGGTTCACGTCCGGCAGGCACACGTCGGAGAATATCGCGTCGATGTTGGCGATATTCTCCGGGCTGATGTAGATCCCCCGGTACTCGCGCGTGATGTGGCTCAGCATCATGCACGCCTTGCCGACGGTCGGCGTGTAGACGATGGGGAGCATCTCCGCCAGGTGGTCGCACAGGAGGCTGTAGAAGAGCGTCTCGTTCCGGTTCAGCAGCGATTGCAGGAAGATGTATTTCTCGATGTCGTCCTGCTTCCGGGAGTACATCTCATAATTGCGGGCGCGCTGCGTGTCGATGCTCGAGATGCAGGATCGGAGCAGCCCGTCAAGCCCGAGCGCGAGCCGCTCCTCGTGCGAGTACGCCGTCCCCTTGTTCAGGAAGGGGTCCGTCATGAGCTGCCGCCCGCGGAGGCGCACTTCGAAGTACTCTTCTCCCGTCAGGGGATCACTATTGATCGAAAACGTTTTCATGGTTCCTCGTCGATCGGTGTCCGCACGCACGCTCAACAAAAAGGCCACGGGAATCCTCCGGTGGCCTGTGCGCAATGAACGCGTATGAAAGATACGGCTCGTTTCCCTGACAAGCAATCGGCGCTGCACGCCCCCGCCCCGGCCCTTCTCTGCGCGCTGCTCCTGGTGGCCCCATCCGGGGCTGCAGGCGGTGACGCAGCGCGTCGCGGCGGCGCGCCCATCCCCCGCGTCCTGATCGCCTGGAACGGGGGCGCCGCAGGGGCTGATTCCGTCGATCAGTCCGCGCTGGAGGAGATCTTCGCGGTCACCGGCCTGCGCCCCGAACGCCTGGAGCCGGGCGCCGCCGAAGGCGTCTCCCCCTCCGCAGGCACGCTCCTCGTCGTCCCTCATGCCTCGGCGGCGCATCTCGGCGCACGGGACGCCGGACGGATCGTCCGCCTCGTTGAGCGCGGGTGCACGCTCGTCACGGACGGCCCAGGCCCCCTCGCTTCCGCGCTCGGCGTGCGCACGGGGAGCCCGGTGCAGATCGGGAGCGTGACCGACATGCTCCAGAGCCACCTGGCGATACGTTGGAGACCGGGGGAGTACGGCCGCCTCATCACGGGGGCCGCAGGGACATGCACGCCGGTCTTCGAGGAGGCCGGGACGCACCGGCCGGTCGCGGTCATTCTCCGCAGGGGAATGGGAGACTGCCTGTACGTCGCCCCCCTCGTCGACCCCGTCAGCACCGCGGGGTACACCCGGTTCCCTTCGCTTCCGTGGACGATCTGTACGGGTCTCGGCGTGCATCCGCCGCTGGTCCGGCGGGGGGCCGAGGCGTACTTCGATCCCGGATACCGCTTCGGCGCCCCGGCCGAATCGCTCGCCCACATGTGGCGCTCATGGGGGATCAGGGCGATTCATGCCGCCGCCTGGTACGCCTCTTCGTCGCCACCGTTCGACTACCGGCGCCTCCTGGCCGCGCTTCACGCCGAAGGAATACTCGCCTATGCCTGGCTCGAGTGGCCGTATGTCGGACGCGGATTCTGGGAGAGCCATCCCTCGTGGCGGCAGAAAAATGCCCTGCTCGCCGACGCCCACCTGGACTTCCTCTACCTGATGGATCTGCAGAATCCCGCGTGCATGGCGGGGGCGCTGGAGGAGCTCGCCTCGCTCCTCCGGCTCGGCTGGGACGGCGTGGACGTGGCCGAGTTCACGCTCACGGGGGCGGGGCGGGAGGCGCTGGAAGGGCCTGCCGTTCCCGGCGATTTCACGGGCTTCACGGATGTGGGACGGCAGGGGTTCGCCCGGCAGAGCGGCTTCGACCCCCTCGAGCTGTTCGAGCCTTCATCACCCCACTACTGGAAAACCGACACGGCGGGTCTCCGCGCGTTCTACCGGTACCGGACCGCCGTCAACGTCGCCACCGAACGGACGCTCTTCACACGGCTTCGCGCCACCGGGGAGGGAGCGGGAGAGCTGATGCTGACGATCGTCGACAACGCCCTTCACCCGGAGTTCGACGACCTGCTCGGGTTCAGCATGGCGGAGACGGTGTCGCTCGTGAGGGAGTTCAATCTGACGCTCATGGTGGAAGACCCGTATCCCGAGTGGAGCAAGCCTCCCCTTCGCTACCGGGGAGTCAGGTCATACTACCGCTCGCTGCTGGCGGACCGGGCGTTTCTGATTGACGTGAATATCGTCCCGATGCCCGAGGACAGGAGAGGGCTCTTTGCGACGGAGCAGCCGACGGGAACCGAGTTTCTCCAGCTCTGGCGATACGCTTCGGGAGGGGGGGACCGGGTATGCTTTTACAGCGAGTCGAGCGTCCACGCCCGCGACTGGCGCATCCTCCCCGCGGCGATGGCCGCGGGCGCGCGCGCCAGCATGACGCGCGACGGCATCTGCGTCGATGCGCCGCACACCGTCATGCTGCGCGGAGACGGTACGCCGGTGCTGATGGACGGGGTCGAGTGGCGGGCGCGGAGCGATTCCGAGATCATCGTTCCCGCGGGGAGGCACTCGCTCTCCCTGAAACCCGGCGAAGAGAAGGACCGGGAAGGGCTGCGCCTCACGACGATCTCGGGCGAGCTTGCGGGGGCGCATGCATCGGGGGACACGCTTACGATTGAGTACATCTCGGCGACGCGGTGCGCGCTGGGCTTCAGCGCCCTCCCGCGTGCATTTCTCCTGGATGGCGCGGCGATCTCACCGCCGCTCTTCGCACGCGGAGAGGAGTGCCAGGCGTACTTCCCCGCCGGGGAGCACCGGTGCACGGTCCTCGCCCCAAGGGGCGGGATCACCCCCCGGATTTCTCCCCCGCGGGGCGGGGACGGAGGAGGCGGTAGGCCCTGAGCCCGCCGATGCAAAGCAGCGCGCCGAACCCGTCGATCAGGACATCCGTCACCTGGCCGTGCCGGCCCGGCGTAGAGAGCTGGTGATATTCGTCGGAGGCGCCGTAGAGAATCGCAAAGAGGACGCCGAGGAGGTAGGAATGACGCGCGAGCGCGGGATACCGGGTCTGGGCGCTCAGCGCGCGCTGGCACAGGAGACAGAGCATGCCGTAGTAGATAAGGTGGATGAGCTTCGCCCAGCCCCAGAATTCCACCTGCGGAAATGCATCCTGTGGGATCGATGAGCTGATAAAGATCACCAGCATCCAGAAAGCAACGGGGAGCAGGTACCTCACCGTGTAGCTGTTTCTCATCATATCGCGTGTTTCTCCCATCTCACCCCGGCAGTTATGTGTCAATCTTACAATTTAACACCAGATGCCCGGAATTGCAATCTCTGATGTGATGGGCATCACTGACACGCCTCCTGAAGTGGTCATTATAACAAAAATCGTTGGACTCGCAGATTTTTGCTTGACTTTTCCGGTGCGTCACGCTTAAATTGAAGCGCGAGCCGGACCCCCACCTGCTTCGCATCACTGTTCTTTGTTCTACGTGCTCCCTGACGACGGAGACCGCGGAAGATGCGTCTGGTTACGATTCTCCTGATTCTGTACGCTCTTCTGATCCCCGATGCCGGTTTCGCGCAGGAGCATGCCTTCACGCTCTCCCCCTTCCTTTCCTACGACAGATACCGGATCTCTGGATTTGACGCCGGGTTCGACTACGGCGCCGCCCTGGGCGTGCGCATCGCCGATCGGCTCGCTCTCCGCGCAGAGGCAGCGTTCGGTTCCCGGTCGATTGCATTCGACGCGATCGGCGGCACGGAGTCGCTCGGCGCGCACCTCACCGAACTGTCGATCGGCGCTGAGTACCGGCTGATCGGCGACGCACGGGGCGCCTCCCTCTCCCTCTCGCTCGGCGGCGGGAGGCTCGCCGCCACCGTCGACGCGGCAACCGTGTCGCTCGGCGCGCTTGGCACGCTCGCGGTGCCGTCGCGCGCCTCCGCGCGCAATTTCCTGGAAGGAGGCCTCACCGCCTGCCTCCCCCTTGCCGGCGGTCTCGGCCTGTTCGTCCGCCCGGCGCTCCGCGCCGCCGTACAGGCTCCCGCGGCGTCGGATTTTTCAGTGGAAGGAGGTCTCCGTGTCGCACTCTTCTAGGCTCCTCACAGCGATCGCCGCTCTCGCGCTCGCCGGGGCCTCCCCCCTGCGCGCGCAGAGCGCCGCGGCGGAATCCACCGCGGCGCCCTCCCGCGCGCCGGTGATCGATCTGAACGAATCCGTCGCGTTCGAAGTGTGCCCCCACACGGGGATGATGGGGAGCAGCGGCACGTTCGGCCTGAAGCTCATGATGACGTACAGCTCGTTCAGCCTCGAGCTGGCCGGCGAGCAGGTGATCGGCAGAACGGCCAACCTCTACCCCGTGTCGATCAACGCCGTGCTGAACCTCGCCACGCACAGCCGCCTCATCCCCTACGGGGCGGTCGGGGCGGGTCTCTGGATGACCGTGCCGGTGAACGCGCTCGGCGCCGAGACCGTCTCGACGCTCGGCATGAATTTCGGCGGCGGGGCGCGCTACTTCATCACGCGGACGTTCGGCATCCGCGTCGAAGCGAAGCAGTACTTCACGAGCATCAGCGACTCGCGCGGCCTGAAGAACGACCTCCTGTTCTTCCAGGAAGTGAGCGTGGGCGCAACGTTCCTCTTCCACTAGGCCACGGGATGACGGCAATGACGACCACCTCGATCCTCCGGCGCACCGCGCTCCTGGCCGCGCTCGCCGCGGTGCTGGCGGGGAGCGCCCGCGCGCAGGCCCGCTTCGAACAGAGCCTGAGCATCAGCGGGGGGCTCTACGCCGCCAGCGGGTTCGGGAACAACTTTTACACCAGCGCGCGCTACGACTACTTCATCCCCGGCACCAGGTGGTTCATCGACGGGTCGCTGGGCGTCGGCTCCCTCACCTCCAACGTGATCGGGAGCGTCACCAAGGCGCAGATATTCACCAGCAACAACCTCGTCACGTACGAGTTCGCCGCGGCGTTCGACTACGCCCCGGGGGGGGCGATGCCCTTTCTCCTGTTCGGGGTGGGGGGAGTGCGCGAGGGGGAGGAGACGCATTTCGCGGCCGTGATCGGGATCGGCAAGCGCATCCCGCTCCCGGGACTGCTGGGATCCAACGCCCTCGGGTTCCGCTACGACATCCGCGACCAGATCTTCTCGCAGGTGATCAACAACAGCAACCCGTTCGTCGTCCACAATATCACGGCAACGCTGGGGCTCCAGATTTACTTCTAGCGCATTGCATCACAGGGGGAGGATCTCTATGAAGAGCAGCGTGATGACCTGGCGGCACGCGGCGCGCACGGCGGCACTCGTCCTGCCCGCGCTCGGATGCCTCTCGTGCGGCTCGTCGCCGCCCGACGACATCATCCAGAAGTCGGGCCAGCCCGCCCTGGTGTTCGTGAAGCAGAACAGCCAGGCGAACGACAGGAGCGTCGTCGCGTCCAGCAACGCGGATCATTACTACCCGGGATCGGACATCTGGCTCCTGAGCCCGATCTCCCCGCAGGGAACGCTGACCAACCTGACGGCCCAGTACACGCAGGCAGGGCAGAGCAACCCGGCCTACTTCGGCGACGCCGAGGACCCCGAGGTGTCGTACGACGGAACGCACATCCTCTTCTCGATGCGGCAGAACCGGAGCTCCCGGTGGCACATCTACGAAATGAACGCCGACGGCAGCGGTCTCGTGCAGCTGACCGACCAGACCGTGGGAGACGACATGACCCCCGCCTACCTCCCCAACGGCCAGGTCCTCTTCACCTCCACCCGATCGCAGATCGCCGACGAGTACGAGCGCCGCACGTCCCCCCAGCTGACCATCGGCGACCGGGGGCCGAACGGGCTCCTGGCGAACATCAGGGAGATCTCGTTCAACCAGAGCTTCGACAGGACGCCGATGGTCCACTCCAGCGGCAAGATCTTCTACAGCCGGTGGGAGCATCTCGGCGACCCGAACAAGTTCCCGCTGTTCGTGATCAACCCGGACGGGACGCGGCCGTTCGTCCTGTACGGCAACCACTCCCCCGAGGTGACCTCCAGCCAGTCGTACCTCGACCCGCGCGAACTCTCCGACGGCGGACTGGTCTGCTCCGTCATGGAGAGGAATTCCCCCTTCGAGGGGGGAGCGATCGCGATCATCGATATCTCCAAGTCGGACGATAACCTGACGTTCATCACCCCGGCGAGCGCCCCCTTCAACAACAGCGAACAGCCGACGAGCGCGCTCTTCAAGACGCCGTACCCGATCATCGACAAGTCCTCTCCCCCCGGCAGCCAGGAGAAGATCATCGTGGCGATGTCCCCCATCCCGGTGACACCCGGCATGAGCACCAACCAGGTGGACTTCGGGCTCTACGTCATGGACAAGGACGGGAGCAATCTGCGGCTCATCTACAACGACCCGGCCTACAACGAACTCCACCCCGTCGTCCTGGCGGCCCACACCGCCCCGTTCATCTATCCGCCGGATCCCAACGTGAGTGCGGGCCTCACCTCCGGGGCGACGACCGGCATGTTCTTTGACGGGAACGTCTACGACCGTTCCACCACCGACGGGCACCTGAGGCCGGATCCCACCTACGTGAACGCCGACGGGTCGCTGGGGCAGGCGAAGTACGTCCGCGTCCTGCAGGCAGTCCCCCTCCCCTCCAACGGGAATCTGCGGGGGGGCCCGATCGGCAATACGAACTTCGAAAAGCAGCGGCTGGTCGGGTATGCCCCCATCCGGGCCGATGGGTCGTTCACGATCCAGGTCCCCGCCAACATGCCCGTCCACGTGCAGACGCTCGACGAACACGGGGTCATGCTGGTGAACCAGCTGAGCTGGATCCAGGTCATGCCTGGCGAGCACCGGCTCTGCACGGGCTGCCACGATTCGCACGACAGGGACAAGGTGATCACCGAGATCCAGGTGGCCTCAGGGGGACAGGTCTCGAACACGACGCTCGGCAGGACGTACGACTCCGGCTTCAACAACGCGGTCGACGTCACGACTGGGCCGGCAGTGCGCCCCGACACGGTGGATTTCTTCAACAGGTCTGCCACCACGCTCACCAACACAGTCCAGGCGGTCTTCGACGCACGGTGCGTGTCCTGCCACGGCGGCAGCACGCCCGCCGGCGGGCTCTCGCTGCAGCTCCAGGCGCACGACCTGGCTCCGCCACCCGCCAACAACCAGGGGGACGACGGCATGACCACCGTGTACGATACGCTGACGGCGATCCAGAAGTACAGGACGAAGTCGGGCCAGTCGATGGCGTACGTCTCGCAGTACGGCTCCCGGGTGAGCCCGCTCGTCTGGGTGTTGTTCAACACGGAGCTCGACAACACGACGGCGCCCAATTTCAGGACGCCGTCGTACGATCACTCGGCGATCTGGTCGAAGGACCAGTACAACCGGATCGACCCGTTCATCGCCTCCAACCGCGACCTGCTGACGCTGATCGAGTGGGCCGACATGGGGGCGCAGTACTCCAACACCGTGTCACACTAAGCGAGGAGCGACGGGAGCGATGAGGACATGGGCGATACGCGCGGCGGCGGGGGCGGTGCTGGCGGCCCTTGCCGCGGGCCTGGGGGGATGCATGGCAGTCAAGGCCACCGAGCGGAATTACCTGGCCGACCCGATCATGGAGCGGGAGGACCACTTCTCCAAGCAGACGCTCGCGCAGAAGTTCTTCAGCTCGCGCGAAGGGAGCATCGGCGGGGCCAGCGGCATCGGCGGCGGTTGCGGGTGCGCAAAATGAGCGGCCGCGACGGGTTCGTCCGGCGCGCGGCGCTCCTGCTCCTGCCGGTCGCCACGGTGACGGCCATCTCCCCCCTGTTCGCCGGCGACGGCGAGATGGGCTTCACCAACTACTATTTCACCGACAGCGGCGCGAACAAGGTCGTGACCACGTCGTTCAACCTGGCGCGCAAGCTGCTGGAACAGACGACGCTGCTGCTGGACATCGAGCTGGACCACGTGACGGTCCCGCCGATCACCGCGGTCACCGGCGCGAGCAGGCCGCAGCGCGACAAGTCGCAGCCCTTCGAGAAAAGCAGGGGACAGGTGATCCTGGGGATGGAACAGGGGATCGGGCAGAACCTGACCCTCTCCGCGAGCTTCTACAGGAGCCAGGAAGTGGACTACATCTCGAGCTCGGCCGTCGGCACGGCGAGCCTCGACATGTTCAGGAAGAACACGACGCTCACGCTCAGGGGGCAGTACAACGCCGACAAGGTGGGAAAAATCCTGGAGTCGGGGGACGTGTATAACCAGAACAAGTTCGTCTACACGGGGGCGGCGGACCTGACGCAGGTCCTCTCCCCCACCACGGTGCTCGACCTCGCGTACGACGTGGTCCGCCTGAAGGGGCTCCTGAGCGACCCGTACCTCCAGGTCAGCGTCATCGACAGCACCGGGGGGACGGTGCTGGTCGACGAGCTGCATCCCGACAACCGGACGCGGCACGCGGGGACCGCGCGGCTTTCGCAGTTCATCCCGTCCATCCGCGCCTCGCTGATCGGGAGCTACAGGTACTACTGGGACACGTGGAGCGTGAAGTCGCACACCGCGGAGCTCAAGCTCAACAAGTACATCACCAGCGACCTGGTGTTCAGCGTCGATTACCGGTACTACACGCAGACCGGCTCCTGGTTCTACCAGCCGGACTACATCGGGTCGGGCTACACAGAGTCGCTCTACAGGACGGTCGACTACAAGCTCACCCCCTTTTCGTCCAACAACTTCGGGCTGAGCCTGTCGTACACGCTGCGCGCCCTCGGGGCGGGGGGAGGCGACTTCGAGTTCCTGGAAAATTCGTCGATCGAGCTGACGTATTTCAGGTACTTCAACACGCTCGATTTCTCGGCGGACATCGTGCAGTTCGCCATCAAGTTCTCCATCTGACGGGAGAGCACAGGAGGGAGCAACCTATGAAACACCGGATCGGAGTGGGGGGGGCCGTGCTGGCGGCGGGCGTGCTCTGCGGCGCCGCGGGCGTCGGCGTGCAGGCTCCGGAGACGCTGGGCGCGCACTGGGCGCATGTGGGGTCGCGGACCAGCGGGGAGCTGGCGCTTGACGCGGCCCGTTACGCCCTGCGCGGCGGAGCGGTCGCTCGTTTCATGACGGCTACGGCGCCGGCGAAGAGCGCCGCCCCGCCGGCAGGCACGGCCTCCGCAATCGCGGGCGTCGCCGCGCAGAGCGCCGCACCTGAAGGGGCATCGTTCACGGTGGGGTCGACGTTCATCGCAACGCCGGTCTCGAGCGACCTGGGGATCGACAGGCTCTCGCGCGACTGGACGGAGTCGAAGCTCGGCAGGGCGCTCTTCAGCACGCCCGGACCGACCGCCTCATACTACACGGCCCATTACATGCAGAGCGCCCCGTACGTGAGCGCGACGTACGTCCAGTTCGTGGTGGACAGGGAGTGGAACCGCATCGTGTACGGAAACATGAACCAGTGGATCCGCTCGTACAACGACCTCGTGGCCCCGACGTCGATCGCCGTGGATCCCTCGGGCCGGGTCTTCGTGGGGGAGGCCGGAAGATCCCGCGTGAGCGTCCTCCGGCTCGAGGGTGACGGGGCAGACGCCCAGCTCCGGCCGCTCTACACGATCGACGGCCTGGCGGCTCCCAGCGCGGTCGCCGTGAGCGACAACGGGACACCGCTCGATCCCTCGGACGACATCCTCTACGTGGCCGACGCGTCGCGCGGGACTGTGGCGCGCTACGCGCTGGGTCCGGGGGGCGCCGCGCTCAGCGCCACGTACGGCGGATTCGACTCCCCCGTCGCGCTCGCCGTCGGGCGGTGGAACGGCGCGAACAACACGCTCGTGTACGTCGTCGACCGGGTCGCCAAGCGCCTGCAGGTGCTCGCAGACGGGGGCACGGGGCTGACACCGCTTGCCGCCTACCAGGGGAGCTACGCCTCCTACTTCAGCTCGCTCGCCGTGGACCATTTCGGGAACGTCTATGTCGCAGACAACACGTCGTCGAAACTCCTGAAGCTGACCGCGGCGCTCGAGCCGCTCGACGAAGAAGGGGGAGAGGAGATGTACTCCTCGCTCACCGCCGTCAGCGTGCCGTTCGGGCTGATCACGGTCGACGGCGAGGGGACGTACTGGGCGGGATTCGACCAGCTCTTCGCCGTCGAACGCTGGGCATCGGGGAGCGGTGCGCGGAGGCGGACGCTCGGCCTCGCGCTCAAGGACATCCTCTTCACGGAAGACGGGAACGCGGGGACGATCACCGCGGCGTTCACGATGACCGATTTCGGGAGCACAGGGATGCGCGTACTCTCGGGCGGCGGGGACCCGGTGCGCACGATTGCCCCCACGGCGATGATCTCCGGGGCAAAGTCCCTTGTGTGGGACAGGAGGGACGACGCAGGCAAACTCGTTCCTCCCGGGAGTTACCGCTGCCTGCTGGGCGCGACCGATCCCTACCGCGGTGAAACGGTCACCGCGACAGCCGACCTGCAGCTTCCCCTCTACTATGACGAGCGCGGGGGGACGGATGACCCCCACCTCTCGCGCGGCACGCCGGTCCACTGGGGAGCGTACAGCGCATCCACAGATCCCGCGTGCGTCCAGTACGCGTTCACCGGCCTCACACCGGGGAGCACGTACGAGATATCGGCGGACTTTATCGCTCCCCCCGACGGCGCCCGGCGCGTGCAGGACCTGAGCGCCGGGAACTCGAGGTTGAGCCAGAGCCTCCCCGTCGGGACGAGCAGAGTTTCGACCGGGTTTCTCGCCGTTCCCGCCGCGGCATACTCTACGGGTGCGCTCCTGGTCAGCGTCAACGCCCGTGACGCCGGGAGCGCGGTGGTCTCGCGCGTTGTCCTGAAGGAGACGGGGACCCCGTTTGCGTCGACCCCCGAAGAGGGCGCGGCCCGGCCGACGGCCTACGCGCTCGCGCAGAACTACCCGAACCCGTTCAATCCCTCCACGATCATCAGGTACGACCTGCCCGAGACAGGGGAGGTCTCGCTCGCGGTGTTCGATATCAGCGGGCGCCGCGTGGCGACGCTCGTCGAGGGGGTGCAGCCGGCAGGAAGCTACGAGGTGCGATTCGATGCCTCATCCGCGAGACCCGGCGGGATCGCCTCCGGCGTCTATTTCTACACCGTGCGTGCGGGAAGGTATTCTCAAACGAAGAAAATGCTCCTCATCAAGTAAGGGCGCAGGTGGTCAGGGACCCGATCGCGCGGATCATCGTCATCGGAAGCCTCTCCTGCGGGGCGCTGATGGGGGGCCCCGCATGGTACCTGGCGATCATCGTCGCGGCGTATGCCGCATGGACGCGCCTGGCGCGCATCCCCCTCGGGGCGCTCGTCTCGAGGGCCGGAGCGGCGTTCCTCTTCCTCGGGCTCATCGTGCTGGTGAACGCGGCGACAACGAGCGGCACGGTGGCGTTTGAAATCGGGGGCCTCTATGTCACACGCGAGGGACTTGCACGCGGCGGCATGCAGGCCGCGAGGCTCAGTCTCGTGATCTGGGGAGCGATGATCGCGGTCAGCACGGGGAATATCGAGGACCTGCAGGACGCACTTGAGCGATGGACGGCCAGGAGGGGGAGGCCTCTCGTCGCGGCCGGGGGCATCGCCGTCAGCCATCTCCCCTCGCTCGTGGAGAGCGCACGCCGCGTCATGCTCGCCCGGAGAGCCCGCGGGGAGAAGGACCGGCCGGGGATTCTTCGCGCAGTCGGACAGGTCAGCGCCGCCGCGCTCCCCCTCCTCGCGTGCGCACTGAGAGACGCGGATGCTCTCGCCGAAGCAATGGAATCGCGCTGCTACGACCCGCTTGCCCCGCGGACCCCTTTCCGCACGAATCCGGTCTCCCCGAAGGATATCGGAGCCGCAGTGGCGGCAACCGCACTCACGATCACCGCGCTCCTGACCTGATCAGCGTCTCGTGCGGCGCACGGCAGGAAGGGCGTAGCCGTGCGCGGCCAGGAGCGGAGCGTCGGCAAGCACCAGGCCCGCATCCCCACGGGCGGCGATTCCCCCCTCCTCCACGACGATCACGCTGGTTGCAAGCCCGGCGAGGAATTCGATGTCGTGCGTCGCGATCACCACTGTGCACCCGCAAGCGATGAGCGATGCCAGGATTCTCCCGGCGCATGCCGCGCCGGAAGCGTCGAGTCCCGATGTCGGCTCGTCCAGGAACGCCGCCGCCGGCCTCAACGAGGCGACGAGTGCCAGCGCCAGGCGCCTCGACTCACCCAGGCTGAGTGAAAAGGGGGACCGCCTGTCATCGATCGATCCACCCAGCCCGGCCTCCACGAGCGACAGGCGCCGGCGCTCCTCCGCCTCCCGTTCCGGGACTCCCCGGAGCCGGAGCAGCGACGTAAACTCTTCGCCGACCTCCGGCGAGAGGAACTGCTCTTCGGGGAACTGAAATGTAAACGCGGTGCGGAGACGGACATCGCCCGCCGCTCGAGCGTCATTCCAGACATCCACGCCGTCAAGGAGGACACGCCCTCCGGAGGGAGCGACGAGACCCCCGAGGAGATTGAGCAGCGTCGTTTTCCCCGATCCCTCGCGGCCGATGACGCCCGCGCACTCGCCGTGTGCGATCCGGAGTGAGACGTCCCGGAAGATCTCGCGGGATGGCCTGAATTTCCCCCCCGCAGCGTACCGGAGATGTTCGGCTTCGATATTCACGGGGGGGTGTCAGGGAGGGACGGGACAGGGATTTCCGGCAGCGTGCAGCGCGCGAACAGGGCACGGGGCTCCCCGTCGCCCGCAACCCTCCCCCCGCGCAGTATCACCAGTCGATCGGCCCTGAGCGCTTCTTCGGCAAACTGGGTGATGAGGAGTACCGTCGTGCCCCTCGCTCGCCGCTCCTCGCTGACCGTCTCCAGGAGCGCGGCACGCGAGGCCGGGGAGAGGAGCGAAGTCGCCTCGTCGAGGACGAGATGCGCGGGACGCATCGCCAGGACGGCCGCAAGCGCAAGCCTCTGCTGCTCCCCCCCCGAAAGCGTTCGCGGCGGACGAGTCCGGCAATGCGCCAGTCCCGACCGCTCAAGCTCTTCTTCCACGCGGCGCCTGAGTGAAGCCGTCTCCACGGCGAGGTTCTGAAGGCCGAATGCGATCTCCCGTTCGACGCTGAGCGACGTCACCTGGAGGTGAGGGTTCTGGAACACCATCCCGACGCGCTTCCTGATATCAGGGAGCGCGGCGGCATCGGTGGTCCTCATTCCGTCGACTTCCACGGTCCCCACTGTTGGCTTCAAGAGGCCGTTCAATGCCCGGGCGAGCGTGCTTTTGCCGGAGCCGTTTCCCCCCATCAGCGCCACGAACGCTCCGTCGGCGATCTCCAGCGTGACGCCGGCAATCGCCTCCGTGGCGGCGCCCGGGTAGCGGATCGCGAGTGAGCGGATCTCAATCATGGGGCGCCGGACGCGCCAGCCTGCCGAGAAACCCCGGCGAGTAATCGATGGCGAGCGAGTCCCCCTGTTCGTACACGATGAACCCGTCCACGCCCGGGAGACGCCGCATGAATTCCATCCCCTTCTGCCGGCCGAGGACAAAGACGGTTGTGGATATCGCGTCCGCGTCCGCGGCGTTCGGCGCCACGATCGTGACGCTCACCACGCCCCGCGAAGGCGCGCCTGTCGAGGGATCCATGATATGGTGGTACCGG
Organism: Bacteroidota bacterium; assembly: GCA_035516035.1. Classification (GTDB taxonomy): domain Bacteria; phylum Bacteroidota; class Ignavibacteria; order UBA10030; family UBA6906; genus Fen-1273. The sequence goes on from DATJAS010000043.1 coordinate 16,771, forward strand.
ACGCCGTCAAGGATAAAGAAGCGCTCGTAGTCGCCCGACGTGGAGACTCCCCCCGTCCCGTACCTGAACGTTCCAAGGAAACTCCCTTCGACACGCGGGTGGCGCACGGAAATCAACGCCACGGGGTTCTCCCATCCCGCAGCTCCCGGCCACCGGATAGCAAGGTTCCCGTCCATATCAACGATTGCCTTTGTGACGCCCCCCCTTGCAATGAGATCCATTGCCCGATCCGCGGCGTACCCCTTGCCGATCGCCCCGAGATCGAGGTGCATCCCCCGCCGCGGGAGATAGAGCATCCTGTCGTGCAGCCGAACAAGCCGGTAGCCGACGAGCCGAAGGGCGTCGCGGATACTGTCCGGGGGCGGGACGCGAGGGTGCGCTGCGAGTATGTTCCAGAGCACTTCAAGGGGGCCCACGGTGATGTCGAATGCCCCCGCCGACGAATCGCTGTAGGCGAGCGACTTCCGGAGAAGCGCGGCAAGCTCGGCCGAAATCTCCAGCGAGTCTTTCCCTGAACGGCTGTTTGCCCGGCCGATTTCGCTCGAGTCGATATAATCTGATGCAAAACTCTCGATTCGGCGGATCTCTGCAAACGCTGAGTCGATCAGCCCATTCACACGGCCAGCAGGGATGTCGTCGTCAAAGACACTGATCCTCACGTACCCGTCCATCGCGGACGTGTCGCGGACAACCGGGCCGTGCCCGCGCGAACAGGCGGGGAGCGCCGCCGCAACGGAGATGAACAGGAGAGCGCGCAGCATCTTCATCCGGTAATTCCTCCCACGACCGTGTTGTCTTTCCCGAGTATCCTGACGATCGCCCTGTTCGGCACGCACACGATCACGTCTCCTCCCCTGCTTCGCCACCCGGTGCGGACGCAGATCCTGTTGGGGCAGTCGGCCTCGGCCACCCTCACGCGTCCATCCCTGACTTCTATCGTCAGCTCCCCTTTCTCCCCCCTGACGGTCACCGTGCCGTTCTCGCGCAGATCGAGCTTCTCCACGGTCTTTCCGGCGACGTCAACGAGGACAGTCGAGCCGTCGGCACCCGGGACAAGTGCAAACGACGCGGCAACGGCGGCCGCAAGGAGTATCCCCGCAACGGCGTCTCCGGCCGTGAGCCGCCGCGCGGGGGTGCTGCTCCCCGCCCCTGCATCCGGGGGGAGCGCCCCCAGGAGGCGCGAGGTCACCAGCCCGACCACCGTCCCCCCGACCAGCGCTGTCGCCAGCAGTGCCGGGAGCAGGCCGGCGACGGCGGCGCTACGGACATAGAGGAGAATGACGAGCGCCATCTGCGTACAGACGTGGGCCGTCGAGCCGGCGAGGCTGATGCCCAGCGGGCCGAAGAGCCTGCCGGTTGCGGCGCGCACGAGCGCCATGACGCCGGCCGAGACGATGCCGGCGGTCATGGCCAGTATGAACGCCGGGCCGAGGAACGACCCCGTCACCAGCGATCCCGCGCACACGCGGAGGAACACCACGCTCAGGGCGTCCGCGGGGCCGCCCACGAGGAGGGCCAGGAGCGTGGAGATATTCGCAAGCCCGACTTTCAGAAACGGCAGCGGAAGCGGAATGAGTGACTCGAGGACGAAGAGGGCGGTCCCCGCCGCGGTGAGGAATCCGAGCCGCGTCACGCGCCTGACGGACCAGCGGGAGTTCATCCGAGGAGGGCGAGCGTGGACTGGAGCTTTCGTGCGGAAGCCTGGAAACCGGACTCCTCTGCCGGGTCCAGGTTGAGCGTGAGAATCTCTTCGACGCCGTTGGCGCCCACGACGCAGGGGAGGCTCAGGCACATGTCGCGCACCCCGTACTGCCCCGTCATGAGCGTGGAGACCGACATGACGCGCCTGTAGTCGCCGAGGATGGCGGCCACGATGGAGAGGAGCCCGAGCCCGATCGCGTAATACGTCGCCCCCTTGCGTCGGATGATCTCGTAGGCCGCGTCGCGCACGCGCGCAAAGAGCGCATCCATCTCGGCCTGGACGTACTCCTTGTTTTTCAGCGGGGCGAACTCCTGGAGCCGGACGCCGCCGATCGTAGCGAGGCTCCAGAGCGGGATCTCG
>DATJAS010000044.1:0-83853 GCA_035516035.1 Bacteroidota bacterium
CCCTGGGGGGAGATCGCGTCCCACTGCGTCTACCTGGGGATCTACACCGTTGGTTTTTATATCGCCACTTGGTATATTTTTGTCACGAAAGACGTATTGAGCTGATTGCTTCGCACAGACCGCTCGCAATGACAGCTCCCCGTCATTGCGAGGAGCGCTTTAAAGCGACGAAGCAATCTGCCGCCCTCTCCACACTCCGGGTACTGCCATGGACCTCCAGAAGATCCAGAAAGCCCTCAAGGACAAGAAGATCGACGGGTGGCTCCTCTGCGATTTCCACAAGCGCGATGAGCTTTCCTACCGGGTTCTTGGTCTCAACTTCGAAAAGATGACCACGAGGCGCTGGTACTACTATATCCCGGCCCGGGGAGAGCCGAGGATGCTCGTCTCCGGTGTGGAGCGCAGGCGCCTGGATCCTCTTCCGGGGAAACAGCTTGTGTACACGTCGTGGCAGGAGCTGCATAGCTCGCTCAGGAAGCTGTTGGGACCTAAGAAGACGATTGCCATGCAGTACTCCCCGAAAAACAACGTCCCCTACGTCTCCATGGTGGACGCCGGGACGATCGAGCTCTTGAAAAGTTTCGGCTACAAGATCGTTTCATCGGCAGACCTCGTGCAGATGTTCGTCTCCGTGATTCCGGAGGAAGGTTACAGGATGCACATGGAGGCCGGGCGCGTCATGGACAGGATCCGTGCGGAGGCCTTCGACAGGATCCGGAGCGCGGTGCGCAACGGGAGCGGCGAGACCGAGTACGACATCCAGCAGTTTATCATGAAGCGTTTCACGGAGGAGGGTCTCACGACGGACGATCCCCCCATGGTGGGGGTCAATCAGCACCCCTCAGATCCTCATTTTGAAACGACGAAGAAGGAGGCGAAGGTCTTCAAGAATGGGGACACTGTGCTGATCGACATGTGGGCGAAGAAAAACGTGCCGGGCGGAATCTACTACGACATCACGTGGGTCGGCTACGTCGGGGAGACTCCCCCGGAGAAATACGTAAAGATGTTCAACGTCGTCAGGTCGGGGCGCGATGCGGCAATCGCGTTCGTGAAAGAGAAGTTCGCAAAGGGCGTCCCCTGCTACGGCTGGCAGGTGGACGACGCTTGCAGGAACATCGTCAAAAGGGCCGGGTTCGGAAGGAAGTTTATCCACCGGACGGGCCACTCGATCACTGACGAGGTGCACGGCACCGGCGTCAACATCGACAACCTGGAGACGAAGGACGAGCGTGCGCTGCTCCCCGGCTGCTGCTTCTCCATCGAACCGGGCATTTACCTGGAAGGGGAGATGGCGGTGAGGACGGAAATCAACATGTTCATCCGCCACGACGGGGTCCCCGAGGTGACGGGTGAAGTCCAGCAGGAGATCGTTCTCCTGTAGCGGTCCTTCGCCCACACATCAGACAGACCCGACCCGTGCCACTCTCGCAGCGTCTCGCCTCGCTCCGTGAGGGGTTCCATCCCTCGTTCTGGGTCGCGAACGGGATGGAGCTCTTCGAGCGCCTCGCCTACTACGGCCAGCAGATCGTCTTCGTCATCTACCTCCGGAACAACCTCGGGTACAGCGAGTCCGAAGCCGGCGCGCTCTCGGGGGTCTTCGGCGGTATGATCTACCTCCTCCCCGTGCTGGCGGGGACGCTGGCCGACAAGTGGGGGTTCCGCCGGGCGTTTACGATCGCGTTCTCCACGCTCGCCTTCGGCTACTTCGCGATTGGCAGCATCGGGATGGGGGCCTTTGCCTGGATATACGGCGGCCACGCGTCGTACTCGCTCCTCCTCGCGTTCCTTGTGATCACGGCGTTCGGCGGATCGTTCATCAAGCCCTCCGTCCTCGGCACCGTCGCTGTCACGACGACGGAATCGACGAAGTCGCTCGGGTTCGCCATCTACTACTGGCTCGTGAACGTGGGGGCGATTCTCGGACCGACCATTGCCACGTTTGTCTGCAACTTCGGGAACCAGTACGTCTACCTGGTTTCCGCGCTGAGCTGCCTGGCGATGGTGGTCGTGAACCTGACGCTCTACCGGGAGATACGGGGAAACACTCCCGCGGAAACCGAATCGCTGGGGAGGAAGCTTGCGAACCTGGTCGTAGTCCTGGGCAACTTCCGGTTCATGATATTCCTCCTCATCTACGCCCTCTACTGGATTCCGTTCTGGCAGGAATTTATCATCGTCCCGTATTACATCACGGATTACATAGACAAGAACGCTCCCTACCAGCTCGTCCAGTCCTGGGGAGGGGCGCTGGCCATTTTCCTGTTCCAGCTCCCCGTGAACCGCCTGACGCGGAAGCTCCCGACCCCTTCGGCGATACTCCTGGGCTTTGCCGTCTCTTCGCTCATCTGGGTGATCATCGGCATCCACCCGAGCATCCCGATGTTCTTCGCCGGCATCGCCGCGTTCTCCATCGGCGAGATGATACAGGCCCCGCGCTACTACGAATACATCTCGACGATCGCGCCTCCCGGGCAGCAGGGACTCTTCCAGGGCTACGCATTCCTCCCGATCGCGATTTCCCGGTTCGTCGGGGACCCGGTGGGGGGATGGCTCTACCAGACGTCGAAAGCGATGGGCAAACCGGAATATGTCTGGTACGCGCTGATCGCGACAGGCGTCGCGGCGGCGCTCCTCATGTGGGTGTACAACATGTTCGTGGCGCCGACAGACCGGGTGGAACCGGCCGCATGAAACCGGGGCGCATCACACGGACGTCGGTCACGCGGGCCATTGCCCTCTCCGCCGCGGCCGCGTTCGCACTTGCGCGGGGAGGCGACCAGGAGGGAGATTCGATACTTCGGAGCGTCGACGCGCGTCTTGCCCCGGTGCACGATTACACGGTCACGCTCGACGTGGTGGCCGACATCGAGCGGATGAACGTGCCGCCGATGCACGCCACGATGTACTTCAAGCAACCCGACAAGATTCACATCGACGCCGAAGGCTTCGCGATGCTCCCCCGCGAGGGGCTCCAGCCGAGCTTTGGCAAGCTCCTGTCGAGATTTACTGTTGCGGGCGTGGGGAAGGATACCGTGGATGGCGTCCCGGTAAAGAAGGTCCTGCTTCAGGCAAAATCGGATCGGACATTTCCCCGGAGTCTCTTGATCGACGTGAACACCGGCCGGTGGACTCCGGAGCGCATCGTGACTACAGGGCGGGGCGACAGGGTCGCGACGATTACGTTTGCCTACGTGCAGGTGGAGGGAGTCTGGCTTGCCTCGGAGATGAAGGCGGACTTTTCGATCGCGGCGCCCGATTCTGCCGAGCCCGAATTGCCTGCGGCGCCGATGCGTCCCCCTCAGAACCCCCGCAAGGGCACCGTCACCGTGACGTTTACCAACTACCGCCTCAACACGGGCCTGGGCGACGACATATTCTCGAAAGACCAGCCCGGCAGCCGCTGATCGGCTTCACGCCGGCCGACACTGATCGGCTCCAAACGGGCCGCCGGCCTGTGGCGCGGCCCGCCTACCGCGTCTCGCCGAAGTCCTTCCCTTCCTGGAGCAGTTTCTCGTATTCGGTCTTATACTTCTTCACTGCGCGAAAGAGCGCGTCGGCGATCTTCATCTGCCCGGAGTCGCTCCTGAGGAAACGCTCGTCGTCCCGGTTGGAGAGGTAGGCCGACTCGACGAGCACGTTCGGCATGGAGGCGCCCACGAGGACGTAGAACCCCGCCTGTTTCACCCCCATGTTGGGAATGCTCGTACGGGCGGAAATCTCCTTCTGGACGAGGCCGGCGAATTCCTCGCTCGCCTTGACGTACGCGCTCTGCGCCATCGTCACGAGTATGAAATTCTCTTCCGTAAGCTCGGGGTATTTCTCCTCGTACCCCGGCTCCATTTCGATCACGGAGTTCTCGCGCTCGGCGATGGAGATTGCCTCGTCTGTGCGCCCCGGCCGGAGGAGGTAGACTTCGAACCCCCGGGTCTTGCTCGGCTTGCGGGGCATCGCGTTGCAATGGACGCTGATGAAGAGTTTTCCCCCCGCCTCGTTGGCGATCTTGCCCCGCTTGTACAGTTCGACGAACCTGTCGTCTTTCCGCGTGTAGACGACCTTGACGTCCTTCAGGTTTTTCGTGATGAGCGCCCCGAGCTTCAGCACGATGCCAAGCGCCACAGTTTTCTCCTTCACGCCCGTCACGCCGATCGTCCCGGGGTCGTATCCCCCGTGCCCCGCATCCAGGACGATGACGTCGAGCTTCCACTTTGCGCGCTCGTCCTCGAGTTCAGGCGGCATCTCGCGTTTGGCGCCCGCGGGGGCCTTGAGTGCGGCGACGGGTTCCGGCTTCCTCTCCGCATGCAGGGGCGCAGCGTCCACCGCCGCGTGCTTCTTCCCGGCGACCGGGACAGCGGCCTCCGTTTGCTGCAGGCCCGTGTCTGCGGCGGCTTCCTCTTGCTTCCAGCCTGTATCTGCGACGGCGGATTCCCTCCGCTCCCAGGTTGTGTCTGCGATGGCAGATTCCGCGCGTGCTGTGTCCCGGGCCCTGAGCGCGGCCGCGGGGGGTTCGTGCTTCTCCGGGTGGGGCAGGCCCAATGGGGCAGGGGGAATGACCTCGTTCACAGCGGGGGGTACGGATTCATCGGCGACGGGCGTGCGGATCGCCAGCAGGAGGTCGTCTGAGGAGTCGTCGCTCGTGATTTCCGTCGCCGCGACTTTCCCGGCAAGCCTGAACGTGAGCTGCACGGACGTGGGTGACTGGATGGCGATGATCTCCTTCACCATCCCCCGGGGTTTTACCGCGTTAATGGCCGCGGTGTCCGCCCGGGCGTCCCCCACGGTGACGTAGAGCCACCCGTCCCCCCGCATCCAGTTCTCGTACTCGTCCAGCTTCTTGGTCGCATTGATCCGGATGAGCATCCCGTTCGTTTTCGACTCGAGCCGGAGACCGGCGATGTCGAACGACGGTGCGGCAGGCTGCGTCCCGACGCCCAGCATGCCCGTCCACTGGTTGTACGACGCGTTAATCCCGAAGACGGGGCGGAGAAGGGGGAGAAACGGAGAGAGGGGGACAAAAAACGAATTGGCCGCGTAGATGACCTTTGCGGGAAGCTGGTAGGCCGTGCTCCTCCCCGAGTCGTCCGTGACGACCACGAACGGATTTTCGCCGCTCACTTTCAGGCGGAGGGGCACGCGTTTCACCTCGAACTTTTGCGTCTGCGGACTCGCGTACGTTGCGAGTGAAAAGACGTGGGCGATGTCGTTGAGCGAAACGTAGACGAATCCGTTCCTGCGGAATGCGCCGATCACGGTGCTCCGGCTCGAGTCGGCGGCAAATTCCACGCGCACGGCGTTTTCCTGCGCCTGCGCCACGGTCGCGGCCAGCGCCGCGCACAGAAGTGTCCTGCGGAGGAGTCTCACCGGTAGTTGGTGAACTGGACGGCGAACTTCAGGTCCGCCTCCCGTATCAGCTTCATGACCGATTGCAGGTCGTCCTTCACCTTCCCGCTCACGCGGACCTGGTCCTCCATGATCTGGGCCTGCACCCGGATTTTCGTGTCTTTGATCATTTTCACGATAAGCCGCGCGTTCTCCTTGTCAATCCCGACGCGGAGGCCGATCTGCTGGCGCACCGTTCCCCCCGTGGCCGGTTCCACCGCGCCATAGTCGAGGGCTTTCAGGGGGACGCCCCGCTTGACCAGCTTGTTCTGCAGGATGTCGATCACGGCTTTCAGCCGGAAGTCGTCGTCGGAGTGTACCGTGAGCTTCTTTTCCTTCAGGTCAAGCTCGATGGAGCTTTTCGACCCCTTGAAATCGTACCGCTGCGAGATTTCCTTCCGGGCCTGGTTGATCGCGTTGTCCGTCTCCTGGAGGTTGACTTCCGACACGATATCGAACGAGAATGTATCCGCCATGTGGCTCCTTCAGGAGAATTTGACGTGCACGAGTGCGTGCACGAAGATCTTGAACAGCTCCCACCGGGGGTGCCGGCCCTCCAGGATGTACTGGTGCTGGACCTCCCGCCGGGAGACGCTGTCCCGCGTGATAATCTGGACGGAGAGTGGGTGCATCGTCAGCTCCAGGTCTCTGTGACGCGTTTGGTGATCTTCAGGTTCCGCTTGGCCAGCTCCCCGATCATCGCCTCCCCCGGCACGCAGACCTCGGGGGGCTTCACCCCGCGCTCCGTGATCGTCCCGTGGGCGAGCATCTGGGCCGTGATCGACGTCGGGAACGCCGTGGCGCGCATCATGGCGGTGATCGTGGTCGACTCGTCGAAGAGGTCGATAAATTCGTACGCCAGGACTTTCTGCGCGCCCCCGCTGGTGCCGCTGATCGTTGCGCGCGCCAGCACCACGTCCCTGTCGCCGAAGTCGAGCTTCTTGCGGAGCATGTCCGCGAAGAATTCCCTGTTGGTCTTAACGCTCCCCCCCACCATCATCGGCTCGAGCGTCGTAAACCCGAGGTCGATCAACGTCTTGAACTTCTCACAGTGCCCGCGGTACCGTATCGTCTTGTAATCGAGGTTCCTCACCCTTCCGGCAAACAGCTCCGGGAGCGTTGAGAGCCCCCCCGATGTTGTGAACGCTTCCAGCGTGCCGAAGGGGGGAGGGAACTCGATCTCCTCGATATCCGACATCGCCTCGACGTGCTTCAGCTCGCCGTCCTGGATGACCAGCGCCTGCTCGACGTATTCATTGATCAGGCCCTCGACGGAAAACACGATCTGGTAGTTGAGCGGCGGCCGCGGATGCTGGGGGAGCCCCCCGACGCGGAGCCGGATGGAATCGACCGCGTCGAACGCCCCGCTTCCGGTGACCGCCAGGATGTTGATCAAGCCGGGAGCGAGGCCGCTGTTGGGGACGATTGTCACTCCCTTCGCTTTCGCCTCCTCGTCGAGCGCAATCTGTTTTGCCACGACGTCGTTGTTCCCGCCGAGATCGCAGACGTGCACCCCGGCTTCAAGCGCGGCCCGTGTCACCTGGAGGTTGACCGAGTACGATACCGCGCTCACCACCGCGTTGCACCCCCCCATGGCGGCGAGAAGGTCGCGGCGCGAGTTCACGTCGAGGCGCACCGGTTTCACGTTCGGCCCGATCGTGCCCGCCGAGCGCCGCGCCGTCTGCAGGTTGATGTCCGCCAGGAGCACCTCGTTGTCGGGCGCGCTGCGCGCGAGATCGTACGCGGCGGCCGAACCCATCATGCCTGCTCCCAGCACAAGGTACTTCATCGATTCTCCCTTTTCACTTCAGGATCTCGCCGGTCTCGCGGCTCCAGAAGAGGAGATCCAGCTCGTCCATCGGTATCCCGATCGCCCGCGCGAAGCCCCGGAACTTCTCCTCGATCGCGATGTAGCGCCCGGGCGTGAGCGACTTCGGGAGCGCGCGGATCACCGCGTGACGCCTGAGGTTCCTCAGGATGTGCCGGTCGAGTATGGCCAGGTCCCTGTACCCGATGTTCCTCAGGAAGTGCGACGCCTCCTTCCATCCGAGTCCCCGGACGTTCGCAACGAGCCAGGCGCGTTTTTCAGCCGGCGCCGCCTGCCGGCGCAATGACGCGAGGATCTCAGGCAACTTCCGCTTCGCCTCCAGCAGGTGACGCGCCTTCGTGTTGTGGAAGCGTATGTAATAATCCTTCCGGAAGAGCGTTGCCGTCGGGTCGACGTCCGATCCGAGCAGGTCCGCACTTTTCAACCTCTCCACGGTCGCTCCCGCGTTTACCGCGCTCGACTGCGGCGTGAGGAGGCAGTATGCCAGCTCGTAAAAGTACTCCTCCTCTCTCACGCGCGCAAATTCCTCAAGGCGCGTCCTGATCCGCCCCGCGATCCGGCCGTGGTCGTCGACGATCGCCTCGACGCTCCGGTACTTCGGGGTCCGGCTCACTGGAGCGACACCCGGCTGGCCAGGAGGTCCTTTCCGCGGCTGAGGCGGACGAGCCCGTCCCGTTCCAGCCCAGCGATGAGCGATTCGAGCCAGCGCCAGTCCCTGGCGGAAAAGCCGGGGAGTACCATCTTACCGAGCGCCCCTGCGCTGCGCCCGCGCTGCGCATCCCTTAGCGCTTCAACGAGCCTCCCGCGCGCGATCCTGTCGGGCAACCCACCGAAACCCGCCTCGCGCTTCCGAGTCGCCCTGGGCTTATCGCTCATCGATCCGCGCGAGGCGCACCGCTCGCCGACCGGACACGCCGTGCAGCGCGGACGCCGCGCCGTGCACACTGTGGCGCCGAGGTCCATCAGCGCCTGGTTCCACTGATAGACGTTCCGCCGGGGAAGCAGGCGGCCAGCCGCCTCCCAGATCTGCGCCTCGGATTTCATCTCGGCCGTGGATCGCATCCTCCAGTATATGCGCGAGAGGAGCCGCCGCACGTTCACGTCCACGAGCGGCACCGTGAGGCCGTGCACCGCCGAGAGTATCGCGTGCGCGGTATATTTCCCAACGCCGGGGAGCGACCGGAGCGCGTCGGCATCACGGGGGATCCGCATTCCCCGTTCCACCAGCACCGAAGCGAGCGCGTGGAGGCGCACGGCCCTGCCGTTGTATCCCATCCCTCTCCACTGGCGCACGACGTCGCGCCTCCGGGCGCGCGCAAGCGACCGCATCGTCGGAAATCGCCTCAGGAAGAGAGGGTACTTCTGGAGCACCCTCTGCACCTGCGTCTGCTGGAGCATGATCTCAGACAGGATGACCCGGTACGGGTCCGCCTCACCGCGCCACGGGAGCTCTCTTCCGCACCTGCGGAACCAACGCACCACCAGGGGGATAAGGCTACGGTCGAATCGTCTCATCCCTGAGGAGTATTTCGACGGCTTCCCCGTTTCCCTTGAGCATGTCCAGCGCGCGGAGACCCGAGGCGGTCACCCATCGGATCTGCTCGAATGCGCGGTTGCGGGGAGTTCCCTCGAACCGCTCGACCAGAAAATAAAAGACCCGGAAAGAGCCGTCCTTTACCGGGTCAGCGACTCCGTCCGGGTACACCCATTCTTGCCTGTGCAGTTCCCTCCCCGGTACCGCCTCTATGCCAAGTTCTTCATGAAGCTCCCGTCGGAGCGCGCCGGCCGGGGTTTCTCCCTTCTCGATTTTTCCCCCGGGGAACTCCCATTTCAGGGGGTAGACGGCGTCCCGCTTGCGCTGGCACGCGAGTATGCGCCCGTCCTCCCTGAGTATGCCGACGGCGACTTCCTTCATTAATCGAAGATACGAAAAAACGGGAAATTTAGGAAACAGGGCGGGCCGGCGGCGACGGTTCGGCGGAGGATCAGGAATGCATGTATTAATGGATAACGCTCAAAACGGTTCTCAGACGGAGGAACTACCAGATGGATCTGAGGAAAGAGCTGGTCGGTGAGTACACGGGATCGTTCGCCCCATCGGCGGGGGGAAGCCGGATCGTCGTGAGGAATAGGACGCGGATCTATGAGAGCGACAAGGGGCACCTCTCCTACGTGATTACCGAGCACGTCACGGATCAGCAGAAGCGGGTTTCCAGGAGAGAAACGTACGTCGGCCTCGTGACCGGCAACATCCCGGGGCCCGATGAGGGCGTCTTTCATCTCCACCTGAGCCCCCTGGAGAAGGCCTACAGGGGGGGAAACGACCTCAGGTGCGATTTTCTCTTCAGCGAGGACTTCAACTCCTACTTCCTCGTCTTCACATGGTCGGAAGGGGACCGACAGGTCCAGTTCCGGCTTAAAAAGACCTCATCCAACGGCACAGGAAGGCGGAGGAGGCGGAAGTAGCGCACTCCGGCGCGCGATTCACGCAACACCCGGCACAGCCCCCCTTGGCTCACGAAGTGAACGGCCTCTCCCCCCGGGGAAACGATTCTATCGGGTGGAAATCCCCGTAGACGAAGTTGTGCGTCATCCCGTCGAGGTGCACGTCGTCGATTTCCATTTCAAACAGCTCCTCGACGATGAACCTGTACGCCTCCCGCGCGGGGACGGTCCGGTCGAAGTGAACGGCGATGGCGTGGGCGCTCAGGTGCTCGAGGAGCCGCCGAAGCTCCGCAACCATGAACGCGGGGGGAACCGCTGAGGGGAGTGGCGCCTCTGGATTACCGGCGTAGGCGCGGACGGTGGTCTTCCCCGCTGCCTGGAACCGGCGCTCGAACTCTTCAACCGTCTGCAGCCACTCGCCGATGACCTCCGGGGGCGCGTCGGCGTCGTTGAACGAAAACCGGGCGCCGTACTTCTCCTCCAGTTCCCTCCGTTTCTGCTCGTTCAGCGCCCGCTGAATACGGTCCTGCTGTGTGTCCGCCATCTGGTCGCTCCGCTCGCTGTTGGTGAGACGAGAGCCGGCGCGACCGCGCCCGCGCTACCTCCGGACGTAGTCGACGAACTCAAACTCCCCGTGGGATTCACGGGCGACCTCCCTGAAGACCGTGCCCAGCAGGTGTTCGTACGGGGGGAAGTAGGTGTCTGCCTCCACCTCCCGGTCGACGAGCGTCAGGAAAATCTCGTCCGCCCGCTCCAGGAGCTGCGCATAGACGCTTCCGCCACCGATTACGAAGACCCGTTCCAGCGCTGCGAGCGCCCGGAGCGCGTCATCCGCCGAGGCGTACGTCTCGACGCCCGGCACGGGAGAGGAGCTGAGCACAACGTTCCTCCTCCCCGGCAGCGGGCGCCCGATCGACTCCCACGTCTTCCGCCCCATCAGGACGGCGCTTCCCGTGGTCAGCCGCTTGAATCGCTTCAGGTCCTCACTCAGGTGCCAGGGGAGCTTTCCCCGGGCGCCGATCGCCCGATTGCGTCCCACCGCGGCGATGATGGCAAGCTTCACACCGCCACCTGGAACTTGATCGGCTCATACGATTCATACCCGACGAGCGTGAAATTTTCGAACTGCAATTCGTCGATCGGTACCCTGTCGATCTTCAGGCGGGGGAGGGGCTTTGGCGCGCGTGTGAGCTGGAGGCGGAGGCCGTCAATATGGTTGACGTAAATGTGGGCGTCGACGATCGTGTGGCTGAAAATGCCCGGCTCGAGACCCGTTTCCTGGGCAAGCACCTGTGTCAGGAGTGCGTAGGCCGCCAGGTTGAACGGTATCCCGAGCGCGATATCGCCCGACCGTTGTGTCAGGTGGCAGCAGAGTCGCCCCTGCTGGACGCTGAACGCGAATGTGTAGTGGCAGGGGGGAAGCTTGCTTTCGGCCGCGTTCCCGGGCTCCCAGGCGGTGACGACCATCCGCCGAGAGTTCGGGTCCGTCCTCAGAAGCTCCAGCACGCGGCCGATCTGGTCTACCTCCACCACGCGGTATTCCCCTGACGCGGGGTCGATCTGTGCGCTCGGGAACCGTCGCCAGTACCTCCCGTACGCCGTATCCAGGTTCCCGTTCTCATCGGCCCACGCGTTCCAGATCTTTGTATGTTTCTGGAGGTTCCGGATGTGATCTTCGCCGGAGAGGTACCAGAGCACTTCGTAGGCCATCGCCTCGAAGTTCACCTTCTTCGTCGTAAGGAGGGGATATCCCTGCGAGAGGTCCACGCTGTAGTGTTCAGCGAAGGCGGAGATCGTGTCCACGCCCGTCCTGTTTTTCTTCAGCGTGCCGTGCGTGAGAACCCGTTCGACCAGATCGAGATATTCCCTCATTGCGCTCCCCGCATGTGTGCGTTGCTGGCGTGCGCCCCTGTCACAAATGGTACCAATGCCCCTCCCGAAAATCAATTATTTCAGATTCCCCGCTATGAATCATTCCAGCTTCAGCCCTCGCCGTCATGCTCGTCATTTCAGTATCCCCCGCTGCAGCGTCCTGACAGCGGCGGCAAATGAGACCAGCGTGAAGATCGCGAACGCGGCCGCTTCAGTCGCTACGCGGGCGGTATCCCCCACGCCGATCGTCGCGTAGCGAAGCACGTCCGTGTGCCATGTGAGCGGGTTCACCGTGGCGAATACACGCAGAACGATGGGAAGCCCCGCAACAGGATAAAACAGGCTCGACCCGAACATGAGGAAAAAGTAGACCAGGTTGATGAACGTGTTGAACATGTCGTTCCGCCTGATGCGGAGGGCGAACGTCGAGAGGAAGAAGAACCACCCGGCGGTCCCCAGCACCACGCCGGGGAGTATCAGCGACGCGGTCTCCCAGCGGATTTGTATGCCGAGCAGGAGAGAGGCGAGCCCCACAGTGATCAGCGCCTGCACGATCGCCAGGACGGAATTGAACAGGATCTTCCCGAAGAGAAATTCACCCCGCGTCATCGGGTACGTGAGGAACTCGTAGAGGATGCCGTTGTCCCTGTCAACGAAGAAGCCATACGACGTGTTGATCGCGAACCCGAATCCCGACATGGAAAGAACGCCGGCCAGGAAGAACGCGTTATAGCCCACAGTCGCCCCGTCGGCCGTGATCCCTGATCCGAGCGCCCTGTTGAGACCCACCCCGAAGAGGAGGAGGTAGGAGAGAGGGATGATGAGGTCGGCGAACGCCCATGTCAGGCTCGTTGTCCGGATCAGGAACTCGCGGTACATGACGGCCAGTATCATTCTCATGGCCGGCCTCCCGTCACCGGCCGGTTCCTGCCGAGGAGACCGATAAAGGCGTCCTCGAGCGAGCCGCTTGAGACCTCGAGTGAGATCAGCGCGCCGATCGTCCCGGCGACGCGCAACACTTCAAACGGGGAAATGAGCTTCCCGTTCACGGTCATTTCTACGGTCGTGTGGCGGCGCTCGAGGCTCGTCAGGGGGAGGCGGGCGAGGACGGCATACGCCTCATCGGCAATCGACTCGTACGTGGCGCGGATGGCGATCACCGTGCTGCCCAGCGTCTTGATCCGGTCGGGCGTACCGACTGCCGCGACTCTCCCCCGGTCGATGATCGCGATCGTGTCGCAAAGCTCCTCCGCCTCCTCGAGCAGGTGCGTCGTCAGGAGAATCGTGCGTCCGCGGCGCGATTCCTCCCGGATGGCGTCCAGCGTGGCCCGCCGGTTGATCGGGTCCATCCCCGTGGTCGCCTCGTCGAGGAAGACCACCGGCTTCTCGATCATGAAGACTTTCGCAACCTGCACGCGGCGCTTGAGGCCGCCGCTAAGGTCGATGACCTTCTTCTTCCTGTACTCCCCGAGGCCAAACTGGGCGATGACGCGCTCTGCCGCCTGCGGCATGTCTCGCCGGGGAAGTGAATGGAACCGCGCGTATGTGGCCAGGTTGTCCTCGACCGAGAGGAACACCTCGACGGCATTCTCCTGCAGCACCGCACAGATATTCTTCCTGACCTCGTACGGTTTTCTCGCAACGTCCAGCCCCAGGAGCGTAGCCCGGCCGGATGTCGGGCGGATGAGCGTCGTGAATATCCTCAGGAGCGTTGTCTTCCCTGCCCCGTTCTCCCCCAGGAGCCCGAATATCTCCCCCTTCCTCACCGTAATTGAAAGCCCGTCGAGCGCCCGCACAGGCGAAGCGGACTTCTCGTCATAGACTTTCACGATGTCCACGGCCTCTATGGCCGGGACTTCCTGGTTCATGGCGCAAATCTCGGGCGGAATGAGGAAAATTGGAGAGAATTCACTTGAAATGTATCACGAAACCTCCCAATTATCAAGGAGGAGAGCCCAGACCCTGCGAACAGAGGGATACAGGGCGTAACAATTTCGTAACAAACCTGTCAACCTGCCGTAGCAGTATGAAGAAGTACTGTGTAACGCAGAATTGACAACGTCATGAGCCTGATCAATATCCCCCGGCCCGTAAGGGTGGGGTGTCTCATTGCGGCCCTCTCGGCCGCGGCAACCGCCGGCGAGAAGCAGATTGTCACGCTCAAAGACCTGAGCGACGTGCAGGTCAAGTGCGCCGGCTTCCAGGTTCCGCAGGAGACGATCGTCCACATCCGCTCGACCGGCGCCGGCTCTGATAACAGGTGGTCGTTCCACGGCAACGACCACGGCGGCGACATGAACACCTACTCCTGGATCATCGATGCTGCCACGCGCAACGTCGTCTGGGAGATGACGATGGACAACAGCTCCCGGTCAAAGGACGACAGGACATTCGACGGCACCGTGACGCTCCCCGCCGGGGCATACGAGGCCTATATTGCCGCCGCGGTCTTCTCGTACAACTCCGCGTTCACGCACATCACAATGACCGTCGACCACAGGAAAAATCCTCTCTTTGGCGACGTGAAGACGGAGAAAAGAAACTTCTTCAACTGGATCACGGGTTGGTGGTCCGACGACATCGCCAAGGCATGGAACAAGAGGTCGAAGAACTGGGAGCTTGACCTCCTCGTGGACGAATCGGTGCCCGTCGCCATGTTTACTCCCCCGAAGGAACGCGACAACGCAGTCATCAAGGCGACCGGCCTCGGCGACAACGAGGTCGTCAGGAAGTCGTTTGAGCTCGGCGAGCCCTCTACGCTCTTCATCTACGCCCTGGGCGAGGGGGATCGTGAAAACCAGCTCTCAGACCACGGGTGGATCGTCAACCAGGCCGACCGTCGCCGGGTCTGGGAGATGCAGCTGCGCAACAGCACCTACGCGGGGGGAGCCGACAAGAACATTCGCTACGTCAACACGGTCACGCTGCCGAAAGGGGAATATACGCTCTACTACGTCACGGACGGGACCCACTCCTGCGCCTGCTGGAACGCCAATCCCCCGTACGACCCGCTGGACTACGGAATCACGGTCGCCATCGACGCGGAGAAGGAGCGGAAGGCGTTCCGGCTGATTCCGAACCAGGAAGACAAGAATGTTATCGTCAGCCTCATCCACCCGAAGAACAGCGACTACCTCTCTGAAGGGTTCACGCTGAAGAAAGAAGCGCGCGTGCGGGTCTACGCGATCGGCGAGCGCGACAACTCGCGCCGGTCAATGGCGGACTTCGGGACGATCATGGACGCCAAGACCCGTGAGAAGGTCTGGACGATGGACGTCGACCGGACCTCGCACGCCGGTGGCGCCTCGAAGAACCAGTATATCGACGAGATCATCACGCTTCCCCGCGGGAGCTACGTCGTCACGTACACCACCGACGACTCGCACACCTACAACGACTGGAACGACGACCCGCCGTACGACAAGGAACACTACGGCATCACCGTCATGGGGGTCGGGGAGAACTGGGATCCCTCGGTCGTGGGGAAATACACGGATGAACGGGACCGGAACGTGATCGCGCAGATCATCCGCCCCGGAAACGATGTGGACGCGACAAAGCCGTTCTCGCTCGACAGGACGACGCGCATCCGCGTGTACGCCATCGGAGAGGGGATGGACCGCGAGATGGACGATTACGGGTGGATCGAGGACGCGAGGACAGGCACGGTCATCTGGGAGATGACGTACCGCATGACGTTCTACGCGGGAGGCGACAGGAAGAACAGGATGGTGAACACGACGCTCATCCTGGACAAGGGGGACTACCGCCTCCGCTTCAAGAGCGACGACTCGCATTCCTACGGCGACTGGAACGCCGATCCCCCCGACGACCAGCAGTTCTGGGGAATCACGCTCTACAGGGACGAGTCCACTCCTGGACATCCCGGGCCGGGCGTTCCCGCACCGCCCAATCCACCGGAGCCTCCTGACGATCAGGACGATAATTGAGACTGCCAAAGCCCCGACAATGATGCCGGGGCTTTTTCATATCCCTCCGTTTGACAGATATTCGAAAAGCTTCAATCGCGTACGCAGCGCGATTTGCAGAGTACCTTGAAAGTCGTAAGTCCGGGGACTACATTGCATCGTCGTATCCCTGGAGGCCATCATGCCGAAGGCCTTGGTTTCTCTCACACTTCTCACCCTCCTCCTTCCCCCATCCGGTTCATCAGCATTACAGCAAGCCGGAGCGACTCTCGACACTCAACGTCTCCTCGCCGAAGCCGACTCTCTCCTGAAAATCGGCAATGCGGATAGCGCGGGATCACTCTATTCATCTGTCGCATCAGTGGAGCCCGCCAATCTGCGCGCGCTCATCGGGCTGGGCAAATCGGCTCTCGGGGTGCGCGACTGGGACCGCGCGGTGGATGCGGCAGATAAGATCTCCGGAATCGATCCGGCGAGCCTCGCCGGTCACTATATCGAAGCTGTCGCACGCAGGGAGAAGGGTTCAATTGCATTCCGTGAACCGGGCTACTTCGGGCCTTCCATCGTCGGCGACTGGGGGCGTGCCCGGCGGCTCTTTACATGGGTGGTGACCCGCGATTCGGGATTTGAGGACATCCTTTGCCAGTTTGCGCTTCTGAACAGGTACGAGGGGAATAAGCAGGGTGCGCTTGACCTTATTTCCCGGGAGGCGGCTCTCCGCCCCGAACTTATAGAGCCACAGGTGGGAAGATACAGGCTGTATCAGTACTTCATCGCGACGGAAGACTCCGCACATGTCGTCGACTGGCTTCGAACGCTCCCGGGGGACCTGCCGCGCTACTTTGTCGGTGAACTCTGGAGGCGCCACGGGAACGTTGCGGGGGCCGATTCGGTCTTTAACATGTTGCTTGCCAGGGCCGGTGAAGTCTCTCCCCAGGCTCTCCGTCTCTCCCTGGCGCGTCTCATGATGAAACAGGGAAGGGGCGAAGAGGCCGAGAAGGAATACTGGAAGGGCATACATTCGGCCAACACCAGGCTCGGACTCGCGTTGCTGCTCGAAGACGTGAAATATATCATCTCAGACCAGGAGCTCTATCTCTTCAGGAGCATCGATTCGGTGAGCGGGCAGAGGCAGTTTTTCAGGAGTTTCTGGAACTTCAGGAATCCTTCGCTGGCCCTGAAGACGAATCAGCGGCTCCAGGACCACGTTCGCCGTTTCGTGTATGCCGAGGAGCATTTCGAATACTATGGCGCACGCACTCGGTTTAACAATCCTGACAGGCAAAAGGAGCTGCGATTCCCCGCCGCATTCGCGCTGAACGAGAGATTTAACGACAAGGGTCTCATCTATATTCGCCAGGGTGATCCCGATGATGTAATACGTCACAGCTATGCACCGTTTGACGACGAGAATTCTAAAGGCGAGGGCTTTGTTGCTCCACTGCCGAGGCATATCGTCACAAACTACGGCGCGCCGACCCCGGACGAGCAAATGCATGCAATCGAGAAGGCACAGAGGGACTATGACGCCCACTGGCTCTTGTCGTACGCCCATGACGAATTCGAATCATGGCTCTACGATGCCACGCCCGAATCGCCAAGGATGGTGTTCCATTTCCAGATGCACAACGCGGTCAGGAACAACTGGAGGCTGGTCCCCATACCCGCTCTGGACGCGATGCTGGACGAACTGGGCGTCTGGGATTCGAAATACACGCGAATGTACGATGGCATGGAAGTGGAGAGATCCGTGCTGCAGGCGCAGATCAGCAATGATTCGCGGGACATCGTGCGGTATGCGCTTTCGACGGAACGCCAGACCTGGGCTAAAGCGACTGAGGTATTTCACTTTCCCCACGCCATCGACGTGTTCCGGGCGCCACGGGGGCAGTGTCTTGTCGATGTAAGCTATGCGATTCCGCTCGCGGCACTGTCGCGCTCCGTCCCCGATACCGTGAAATCAATCCCCGTGGAAGTGGGTTTTTCGCTCGTCGACGCCAAATCGCTGCACGCCGCAAGCCAGCTTGATACGATTCAAGTGAGTCTTTCACGGTCTCGCACCGGGATGCTCCTCGATCTTGTGAGGTACACCGTCCCGCCGGACTCCTATGCCGTCTCCATGCATTTACGACCCCTCGTGGGAGACAAAATCGCGACATGGAGAGAGAAACTGCGTGCCAGTGACTTCTCACGCCCGGGCCTCAGGGTTAGTTCAATACAACTCTTGAGACCATCTCCTGAAAAAGGCGCACTTGACATTGACGGCGTGAAAGTTGTCCAGAGTCCCCTTTCAACACATGTCAGGACCGAGAAGCTCCTGGTTTATTTCCAGATGTACCATCTTGTGGCTGACGTAGACGGTGTCACTTCCTATCGGACAGAATGCACACTTCAGCCGTTCGACGACCCCGACCCGGCGAAAGGGATTCTCGTTTATTCGAAGGACAAGACAGGGTCCGAGGAGATGGCCGCGCAGTTCTGCCAGATCGATGTGCACTACGTTCCCGCCGGTCACTACCGGCTCATCGTCAAAGCCACAGATCGAAAACGCGTGGAATCGTGTGTCGCTGAACGTGAGCTGCATCTTGTCAAGCCGTAACCGAATCATTTCAAAATATGTCAATTGAGAGGACGCACGCTACCGATGTCGATTTCTTCCTGCTTTGCTTGACATTTGCAGAGAGCCGTGCTACAATGGGCTCAGCTTACCGCATCTATCTCCCACCTCACGGAGAACACGAGCCCTGAATTGATATCGAGTTCTTAGAATCTCGAAGATCAACATGGACTCTGTTCCACCTCGCTACTCCCGAGAAACTCACTCGATCATCTGGCCTGGCCCAGCCCCGCCTGGTGATGGAGCCAGCGTGCTATAGTACGCGCCCCCGCTTCGCTGCCACGACACACGAGGTGTAAGGATGCCCCGATTTTCATTTGTGAACGATCTATTCAATCGCATCGACCCGCGCATCAAGGCAATCCTGACGCGGCGTCCGGTTGTCACGTACGCGGTGGCCGGTGCGCTTGCGCTCCTGCTCATCCTCTACGTCGCGCTCCCGGCCGGCGCCGCAAAATCGGATATCACCGTCGTCCCTGCGCGGGGCGTCTTTCTCGTCACCGTGACTGTCAGCGGCGAGCTCCAGGCGAAGAACTCGATCAACGTGATGGGCCCGCAGGATGCCCAGCGGGCAAACATCTGGCAGATGAAGCTGAGCAACCTCATCCCCGAAGGGACCGTGGTGAAGAAAGGGGAGATCGTCGCCGAACTGGATAAGTCTGAGATCACGGGCAAGTTCAAGGAATCGCAGCTTAACGTCCAGAAGCTGGATGCCCAGTTCCTCCAGACGGTGCTCGATAGCGCGCTGACCCTCTCGCAAGCGAGGGACGATTTGGTAAACCTCGCGTACACCGAGGAAGAAAAGCGCCTTGCCCAGGAGGAATCCGCGTACGAGGCACCCGCGATGAAACGGCAGGCGGAGATAGAGTTCGAACGTGCGAAGCGCGGACTCGAGCAGGCGAAGCAGAACTACGTCACGAAGCGGAAACAATCGGTGGCCAAGACACAGGCGGCGGGCGCTGACCTGATGAAGGAGAAACAGCACCTGGAGATGTACCAGAAAGCGATGGAGGAGTTTACGATCCGGGCCCCCGCGGACGGGATGGTGATCTACGCGCGGGAATGGAACGGGAAAAAGAAAGTGGTGGGAAGCACGATCAACGCCTGGGATCCCACGGTCGCGACGCTCCCCGACCTGCGCGAGATGGAGTCGATTACGTACGTGAGCGAGCTTGATATCCAGAAGCTCGCCGTCGGCCAGAAAGTGACGCTCGGCCTCGACGCGGACCCTGCGAAGAAGCTGACGGGTGTCGTGGTTGCCGTGGCGAACATCGGGGAGCAGAGGCCGAACTCCGATTCCAAGGTCTTTGAAGTGCGGATCAAGGTCAACGAATCTGATACAACGCTGCGGCCGGCCATGACCACCGCAAACGAGATCCTCGTGGCAAAACAGGACAGCGTCCTGTCGGTCCCCCTGGAGTGCGTCCATACCGAGGGGGGCGTGACGTTCGTGTACAGGAGGAGCGGCGGTTCAGTCGTGAAACAGGAAGTGAAAACCGGGTTGATTAACGAGAACGCGACGGTGATCCTCGCGGGTGTGACGGATCGCGACGTCCTCCTGTTAACAACGCCCCCAGATGCGGGGAAATTCAAGACCGTCCTCCTTGCGTCCCCCCTGTGAACCTGCCGGGAAACAGATTCGTTGCGCGCTGGCTCTCGACGGGCACGGCCCTCCAGCTTGCGCAGAGCGCTCGCATCGCGGTCGAGGCGATCACGCACAACCGGCTTCGCGCCGTCCTGACCTCTCTCGGGATCGTCTTCGGCGTGGGGTCGGTGATCTCCATGCTGGCCGTCGGGACCGGGGCCAAGCAGGAGATCCTCGAACAGATGAAGCTCCTCGGGGCTAACAACATCATCATCACCCCGGTCGTCGAGCAGGAGGAGGGGAAGGTCGAGGAGGAGCCAGCGACGGGCAAGAAAGAGAAAAAACGGTTCAGCCCCGGCCTGACGCTTGACGACGGCGAAGGGATATTGAGCACGCTCCCCGGGATTGAATTCGTGAGCCCGGAAGTGGTCATGGAGACCATGATCGTGCGCGAGGGGCTCAAGCGCACTGGGAAGCTCGTTGGCGTCGATTCGATATACTTTGTCACAACGGATTTTGCCCTCGAGCGGGGGCAGCTCTTCTCGCGGGCCCAGATGAGCCAGGCGCTCCCGGTTGCGGTAATCGGCCACGGGATCAAGACGAGGTTCTTCTCCACTCAGGATCCCATCGGCGGCAGGATCAAATGCGGGAGCCTCTGGCTCACGGTGGTCGGTGTGTTGCAGGAACGGCGGCTGAGCAAGGACAACATACAGCATCTCGGCCTGCGCGATTTCAACTTCGACGTGTACACGCCCGTGAAGACGCTTCTTCTCCGCTACAAGAACCGGACGCTGGTCACGCGGCTCGACGTGCAGAAGGCCGCGCGGGAAACCGGCGGGGACGACAATAACGGCGAGCAGAAGAAGGCGGTCAATTACCACCAGCTCGACCGGCTGGTCGTCCGCGTGGCGAATACGGACCAGATGGCGGGCCTGGCGGAGGTCATCAGCAGGATGCTCGAGCGCCGGCACAATAACGTGGTCGATTTCCAGGTCATGGTCCCCGAGCAGCTCCTCCGGCAGGCGCAGCGGACGCGTGAGATATTCAATATTGTCCTCGGCGCGATCGCCTCGATCTCGCTGATCGTGGGGGGTATCGGCATCATGAATATCATGCTCGCCTCGGTGATGGAGCGGACAAAGGAGATCGGCATTCGCCGGGCTGCGGGAGCGACGAAGCGCGCAATCGTGCTCCAGTTCCTGAGCGAGGCCATGATCATCAGCTTCACGGGGGGAATCATGGGCATTATTCTCGGCTTCGCTATCAGCTCCGCGATTGAGACGTTCGCAGGCGTCCAGACGATCGTGACGTTCCTCTCCGTGCTTGTCGCGTTTGTGATATCTATATCGGTGGGGATCCTCTTCGGCATCCTCCCCGCGCGGCGCGCGGCCGAACAGGATCCGGTTGCGTGCCTGCGGTACGAATAAACTACCGGACAGAACGAATGAAGAACTCGGCCCTCCTGCTTATGCTCCTGGCGACCGGCACGGCGCGCCTCCCCGCCCAGGTCGACACGACGTGGTTGACGCTCCACGACTGCGTGCGCATGGCGCGCGAGCAGGGCCCCCTCGGCGCCATGGCCCGGAGCTCTCTGGAGGAGAAAGAGTCAACCTACCGCTCGTTCATGCGCGGGCTTCTCCCACAGCTTTCACTCCAGGGGGATGCTCCCGGCTACACCCATTCCATCAACCCCGTCGTCCTCCCCGACGGGACGACGATGTTCATCCCCCAGAGCGAAGCATCTTCCGCGGCCAGCCTCGCGCTCACGCAGAAGATCCCGTTCACCGGGGGCCTCCTCTCCGTCCTCTCCGGGCTGAACAGGATCGACATAATGGAGTCGCGGACGCACTACTATAACGCGAAGCCCCTCTCCCTGTCGCTCACGCAGCCAATTTTCCAGCTCAACACGATGCGCTGGGACGAGGAGGCGCAGGATCTCCACTACCGTATGGCCCCGCGCGAGCTGGCCGAAGCGCTCGAAGACTGCGCGGCTGATGTGACGAACAAGTTTTTCGACCTTCTCGTGTCGTCGATGAACGCCTCAAACGCCTCGCTCAACGTGGCAATCAACGATACCCTCTACAGGATCTCGCGCGGCAGGTTTAACGTCGGCAAGATCGCGGAGAATGACCTGCTCCAGAGCGAACTTGCCTACCTTAGCGCGAAGACCGACTTCGAGAACGCTGAGGTAGGGCTCTCCCGGTCGCGAGAAACGCTCAGGGCGGCGCTCGGCATGTCGCCGGTGGTCACGTTTGCACTCGTGCCTCCCCGGGAGATCACCGGCGGGCGCGTCGAACCTGACTCGGCGCTCGCGGCGGCGAGGCGCTACCGGAGCGACATGCTCAATTACGAACTTCAGCGCCTGACGGCAGAGCGGGGGGTGATCCAGGCGAAATCGGACAACGCGTTTGTCGCGACACTGAACGCCAGCATAGGGTACAACCAGACTGCCCCGGTGCTCCCCGATGCCTACCGGCAGCTCCTTGACCAGCAGGCGGTGAGCTTGGGGTTCACGTTCCCGATATTCCGGTGGGGAGCGGGGAGCGCTGCGGTGGATGCGGCGCTTGCCGAGCAGAAGCGCACGGAAGTCTCGGTGGCGCAGCAACGGTTCGACGCGGAGCAGGAGGTCCTCTACGAAGCGGCCAGGCTGAACCTCCTGCGAGAGCAGGTGGCTGTCGCGGCTAAGTCCGACACGATTGCACAGCGGCGGTTCGACGTGGCGAAGGATCGCTACGTCATCGGCAAGATCGATATACCGATCCTCTTTATCGCGCAGAGCGAGAAAGACGCGGCGCGGCGGGCGAATATCCAGACGCTCTGGAATTACTGGGCGAGTTACTTCCGGCTCCGGCGGCTCACGCTCTTCGATTTCGAGACCGGGGAGCCGCTTGTGTCGCTCGAAGGGGGGCGGTAGGCTCGCTGCGTGGAGGCGGCGGAGAGGAGTTCCTCCCTCTCCCGCTGAGTTGCATTTCGCCACTGGCCGGGAGCCAGGCCTTGCAGCGTCAGGCTTCCGATCGAAGTCCGCACAAGCCTGAGCGTCGGATGGCCGACCGCCGCCGTCATCTTCCTCACCTGCCTGTTCTTCCCCTCCGTGAGGCTGATCTCAAGGCAGGCCGTGGGTACGCTCTTCCTGAACCTGATAGGAACCGGCCGCGGGGGAAGGTCGGGCTCGGCTGGAAGCAGACGCACGCTCGCCGGGAGCGTTTTTCGCCCCTCAATTTTGACCCCCTCCCGCAGCCTTCCCAGGGCCCCCTCGTTGGGGATCCGTTCCACCTGTGCAACGTACGTCCTCCGGTGGCCGAACCGCGGGTCCGTCACCATGTGTGTGATGCGGTTATCGTCCGTCAGGAGGAGTAGCCCCTCGCTCTCCGCGTCCAGGCGCCCGGCAGGGTACACGGACTTCGGGAATGGGCCGAAGTCAGCGAGCGTCTGCCACTTTCCCTCCCGCGTGAACTGGGAGAGCACGCCGAAAGGCTTGTAGAAGAGTATCAGGTGCGCTGCCATGCCGCCAATGTATGCAGAAGGAGCGCGAAATGCGATTGCGGGAGCGGGCGCTTTCTTGATTCTCGGCTCGCTTCTCTCTACTTTAGTATGTCACTGATAACACGCGCAACAACATGCCGACGACCCGGAGGACATTCCTGCAACGAGCCGGGGCGGCTGCCGCGGCGGCCGTCGCGGGTGCACCGCTGATCCCGTCCCTTCTCAAGTCCGCGCCGGCGCCATCGCCCGGCCCGATCGTCATCGCCAGCGGGAACGGCCTCGAGGCGGTGAAAAAGGCGATGCAGGTGATCCAGCAGGGGAACGACGCGCTGGATGCCGTCATCGCCGGCGTGAACATCAACGAGAACGATCCGAACGACACCAGCGTAGGGTACGGCGGCCTGCCCAACGAGGACGGCGTGGTCGAGCTGGATTCCGCCGTGATGCACGGCCCGAACCACATGGCCGGTGCGGTGGCGTCGCTCCGCAATATCAAGAACCCCTCGAAGGTCGCCCGCCTGGTCATGGAGCGCACGGACCACGTGCTGCTCGTGGGAGAGGGGGCGCTCCGGTTCGCGAAGGCGCACGGCTTCGTGGAGGAGAACCTCCTCACCGAGAAGGCTCGGGAAGAGTGGCTGAAGTGGAAGGAGAACATGTCGAAGGAGGACGCCTGGCTGCCCGTGCATGCCGACACGACCCGCGCCGACCTTATCGGCGAGGCGTTCGCCCCGTACATGAAATACACGGGGACGATCCACTGCAGCGCCATCGACAGGAACGGCAACATCTCCTGCGTCACCACCACGAGCGGGCTCGCGTGGAAGATCGCGGGGAGGGTCGGCGATTCGCCGATCGTGGGGGCGGGTCTTTACTGCGACAACGAAGTGGGTGCCGCGGGCTCGACCGGGCGCGGCGAGGCGAACCTGATCAGCTGCAACAGCGTGATGATCGTTGAATGGATGCGGGCGGGGAAGTCGCCCGAGGAAGCGTGCCTGTTGGCGTGCAAGCGCGTGGTGGAGAACAACAAGCAGCGGCGGCTGCAGGACGATCAGGGCCGGCCGACGTTTAATGTCTCGTTCTACGCGCTCAGCAGGAAGGGGGAGCGCGCCTGCGCGTCCGTTTGGGAGCCGAAGGAGTACGCGGTCCACGACGGCAGGGAGGCACGGCTTATCCCGGGTGCGTACCTGTACAGGAAATGACTGTCCCACAACCCGGCACTGAATGAACGTTTCGCTACGACGATTTCAGATATTCCTTCTCGTCTTGATCCCCCTGGCGGCTCGTGCGCAGCTTTTCCGGATAGATACGCTCGCGCGCGGCCCCGCCATACAGCTCCCGTCCGCCTTCGCGTTCGTCCCTGGCGCAGACGATAAGTTCTTCTTCGCTGAGCGAAGCACCGGACGCGTGCGCCTTTTTGACGGCGCCCTCCATCCCGGCGCTTTTGTCACCGTCCCGGTGGAAGACGAGGGGGAGCAGGGACTCCTCGGCCTTGCTGTCCATCCCGATTACCCCGATTCCCCCTTTGTCTACGTCTACTACGTCCGCGCGATCGACAGGGCGGGGATCCTCGAGCGCTACCGCGACCAGAACGGCGAAGGGGTGTCGCCCGACCTCCTCCTCTTTATCGCGCGCAGGGACGAGGCGACGCAGAACAACGGCGGCGTTCTCCGCTTCGGCCCGGACGGCAAGCTCTACCTCGCCGTGGGGGACCACGGCGCGCGGCCTTCCAATGCGCAGGACACGCTCGGGGGGAGAAACCTCCGGGGAAAAATCCTCAGGCTGAACCCGGACGGCACTGTGCCTGACGATAACCCCTACCCGCGGAAATATTTCTGGTCGCTCGGACACCGTGATCCAACGGGACTCGGGTTCGATCCCCTGAACGGCAGGATGTACGTCACCGAGGGAGGTGTGCTTGCCAACGAGGTGCTTGCGGTCCCGCGGGGGGCGAATTTCGGCTGGCCCGGACGTCGCCCGACTTCGCCCGATTCGGGACGCTCCCCGGCGGTTCTCTACAGCACCGTCAGGTTGGACCAGCCCGACCTGAGAGGTGTCGCGGTGTACCGGGGAGACCTTTTTCCCCGGCTCAACGGGAAGATCCTTTTTGTCGGGAACGCCGACCCCACGCTCTGGGTCGGGACGTTCCTCCCCGGGAGGGATTCGCTTGCGGTCGAGCCGATATACAAATCAAATACCGGGTTCTCCGACGTGCAGGTCGGCCCCGACGGCTGCATCTATCTGGCGAACGGTCCTTACCGGGGAAGCCGGATCGTGCGGCTCTTCCCGGTCGCCCCGTCGTTCGTCTCGGCCCCCCCTTCCGCCGCGGTGCTCGGCGAGCCGTACCTCTACACGCCAATATTCAACGGCACGCCCCCCGTGCTCGAGGTCGTGAGCGGACCGGAAGGGATGACCGTCGACACGACGGACTGGAGCGTACACTGGGTTCCGTCGAAGCCGGAGGCGCTCGCAAGGAAGGCCCAAGTGACGCTCCGGGCACGCAACGGTGCGGGAACTGTCGATCAGCAGTTCACCGTGTCCATCCAGAATGTGAACGAGCCTCCCTCGGCGTTCGCGCTCACCTCCCCCCCGGACAGAAGCGAAGAGCGGTTCCTCGGGGAGGACCCGTACGTCATGTTCAGCTGGTCCGCGGCGCACGACCCCGACCTGGACACCGTGCGCTACGCCATCCAGATCGATACCGTCGCGACGTTTGCCAGCCCGTTCCTCCTGACAATCGACGCCGGGACGTCCGATTCAGCCCGCGTGGCGCTTCCCCAGGCGAGCGCCGAGTACTACTGGCGTGTGGCCGCGACCGACGGGAAGTTGACGACGCTTGCCGCGCCCCGCGTGTCGCGCATCAGCGTAATCTTTTCGAAATTCCTCGGCCGGGAGCGTGCCCGGCACGTCGAATCGGTGATCGAGCCGGTATTCCCGCCGCCGGCCCCGCTGAACCAGCAGCCGGACATCAGGTACACTGTCCCCCGCACCGGGTACGTGCGTCTCTCCGTGTTCAATCTCCTCGGGCAGGAAGTGGCGCGTCTCTACGACGGCACGCAGCAAGCGGGGACGTACGACGTGGCGATCAGCGGAGCCAACCTCCCGAACGGCATCTACTTCTACCGCCTCATCGCCCCCGGCTTCGCCGAGACAAAGAAGATCGTGGTGTCCCGGTGAGCCTCACTTGCTCCGCCGGATCACCACGATGGTCTTGTCGTCCGAGTACTCGAGCAGCTTGTTGTGCTTCTGGACGTCTTCCACGATGAGCTGACAGATCTCCTTCGGCGTGTGCGAGCGGAGGTCCTTCACCTTGGCCACCAGCCGGTCCTCGCCGTACATTTCCCCCTTCTCGTTTGAGGCCTCGACGATCCCGTCTGTGTAGAGGATCATGATGTCGCCGCGGCGCATGATCGTGAACTCGGTCCTGTATTTCTCGGCGGGGAATGGCCCGATGATCTGGCCGGTTGCCCCCAGCAGCTCCGTCTGCCCCGTAGCGGCATGGAGGAGTATCGGGAAGCAGTGCCCGGCGTTCACGTACGAGACGAGCCCGTTGTCCGAATCGGTGAACTCGGCATACACCATCGAGATGAAGTGTTCGGGCGTGAACGTCTTGTTGACGAGGCGGTTCAGCCGGCCGATCAGCGTGCTCATCTTCGTCTGGAACTCGACCCCCATGCGGAGCGCGCCGGAGACGTACAGGGCCTGCGCGGCGGCGGAGAGCCCCTTGCTTGCCGCGTCGCCGATCACCACGCCGAGGCGGTCCCTGTCGTCGGAGGCCTGGAGGTAGTCGAAGAAATCCCCCCCGACGATCCGCTCGGAGAGCGAGATGCCGTAGATGTCGTAGAATGCGAACTTCAGCTCGTGCTCGGGAAGGATGCTCCGCTGGATCTCGCGTGCCTGGTCCAGGTCGCGCTCGAGCTGTTTGGCCTTGCTCTCGCTGCGCCTGTTGCGCAGGGCGGATGTGAGCGCGCTCCCCAGGATGTTCAGCGTGTAGAGCATGTCCTCTTTCAGGTAGTCGGCGTTGATCGCCAGGACGTACTGGTAGAGGTTGTATGACCGCCAGGGGATCTTCTCGCCGACCCCGGTGGCCGAGTAGTGCGAAATCCCCTTCTGCCGGAGATAGCGGTTGGTCTCGTTGGCGACGATCGTCCCCTTCTTGTCGAGCTGGCCGAACATCGGATAATCGACCACGCGGATCCGGAAGTTCTTCTGGATCTCCTCGATCTCGCCGTACTGGCGGAGGAGCCGGTAGTTCCCCGAATTCGATTCGAGCTTCCAGATGCGGCCACCCCTGATGCGCGTAGCCTCGTTGACGATGACGCTCTCGAGGATGTGACCGAGGAGCTGTTCTTCCGTGCGGAACTTCTCGTCGCTCAGTATCCTGATCGTCCTGTACAGCTTGTGCTGGTCCATGATGCTCCGGGTGTGGTGCCGGGTTTACTGGTGATATTTCATTTCGCCCACGCGCAGGGCGATTGCCAGGTGGTCCTCCTCGCGCGGGATCGCGCAGCTGTACCTGGGGCTGTACGCGCAGAAGGGATTGTACGCCTGGTTGAGGTCGATCGTGTACAGGTGGTGCGGGTCATGCGTGTCGTTGCCGATCTCGAGGTAGCGCCCCACCTCGTACGTCTCGTGCCCCGTCGTGCTGTCGGTGAACCAGATGCTCAGGTTGTCGCGGTAGAGGTCGAACCGCTGCCGGTCATAGGGAGTGAACTTGTAGACATTGAGCCGGAGCATGACGGGCCTGCTGCCGGGACCGGGGACGGGGATTTCCACGTACCCGTAGCGCAACTCGCGGCGGGTCTCTCCCCTGGTTCCCATGACCGCGACCGTGTCCGGGTCGGAATAGGTGTGAAGGAGTGATGTCCCGCGATACGCCGGGTCGATCGGGAACCAGTTGATCCCGTGGTAGTGCACGCTCGTGTCCCGCATGAACGGGGAGTTCGGGTCGTGCGCAAACGAAGAGTCCCGATCGGCGCGGAACTCGATGTTCTCTTCCACGATCCGGAGTGTGTCCGCGCGTGTGAGCGGCTCGAGTGCAGGCTTCCGCGAGCAGGAGGGAGCCGCGAGTAGTATCCCCGCGCACGCGGTGCAGAAAGCGACATGAACAGGCTTCATCGGTGTTCCCCGACAACGTTCATATAAATGCGTTCCACGTCGGCCGCCATCCGCTCGGCCCGGTATCGGCGATCGAAAAGGGCAAATGAGGACCGGCCGAACTCCCGCAGCGTTCCCCGGTCGCCGATCGTGGCGATGAGCGCCCGGGCGAGCGCGCTCGGGTCCTCGGCCGGTGTCAGGTGGCCCGAGATCCCCTCCTCCACCATCGCGGCGATGCCCCCCACGTTGGACGCCACCACGGGGAGGCCCGTGGCCAGCGCACGGAGGATTGCGATCGGGAACATCTCCGAGGCAAGGTCGATCGATGAGTGACAGTAGAGATCGAACGCCGGATAGAGCTGCCGGAGGTCGTCCCTGAAGCCAAGAAACCGGACGCATCCGGTAATGCCGAGCGCGGCCGTTCGGTCCTTCAGCTCCTTCTCCAGCTCGCCGTCCCCCACGATCAGAAAGAGCACGTTCCTGGCCTCGCGCGCGATAATGGCGGCCGCCTCGAGGAGAAACCTGTGCCCCTTGAAGGGGACAAGCCGCGCCACGTTCCCGACGACGACCGTGTTCTCGTCGATCTTGAGCGAGCGGCGCGTTGCGGCCCGCCATGTCGCCCGTGCCTCGGGCGGATCAGTCTCGATCCCGATTGGCACCGTTGTCACGCGGCCGGGACCAATATGGTCCCGTCGCAGGAGCACGTCGCGCCCGGCCTCCGCGTCCGTGATGAAGTGTGCGGTGGCGAAGTGGTTCCGCAGCGCGTGCGTGATGTTCCGCCGTATGGAATGCGTGCTGTGCACCCCCGCGACGTGCCGCGCCGGCGTGAACGATGAGGCAAAGCCGGCGCAGGTCCTGTCGTAGTTGGCGTTGCTGTGGACGACCGCGATCGACCGCTCCAGGAGCGCATGTCGCAGGAGGCGCGAGACGCCGAACACCCTCATCATGTCGCCGTAGGGGAGTGGCACGACCGGGAGTGAGCACTCCTCGCACTTGCGGAGGAGCAGGTGACCGGGACGGGCGGAGACCCAGACGGCATGCCCCCGGCGCACGAGGTGGCGGGCAAGGACCAGCACGTAGTCCTCCCCCCCCGCAAAAATGTCGGTGGCGTCCGTCAGCAGGACGTTCATCGCACTAGCCGTTGCCGTAGACTTCGCCGACGCCGAACCTGCTGGCTGCCCAGAGCGCGAGGTTTGCGGTGATCGCGGTGACCGCGCGGTGCTCGTCCTCCTCGCGGACGACGAGGTCGTAAGTCTCGGCCACGAACTTCATGTTCCTGAGTATCTTTCCCACCTGCTCACGCGTGACGGTCCCGTGCCAGAACGCGATCTGTGAGAGTATCATCGTCCCGTGGCGCCGCAGCAGCTCTCCGAACGCGATGACCTTTTCGGCGCGGGGCGTCCGGGGAACGCACACGTGAGAGAGATCGGTGAAGTACTCGTCCCAGTACGTGGCAAACGTCTTGTTCTCCGGCCTCCTCAGGTAGCGGGCCCTCTGGAGCGAGAGCCGCGCTTTCGTCCGCACACGGTAGCGTGGGACGACCGGGTGGAGGTCGTAGAGCGTCCGGGGGGGCTGCGTCGGGTCTTCCGTGTCGGGTTCCAGGTAGGCCCAGCGCTTCCGGAGCCCCCGCCATGTGTCCACGCACACCACCGGTGCCTTGCGGCTGTCCATGGAAATGAACTTCCCCCTTTCCATCCCCACGACTGTGATCCAGTGGTTCCAGCCATCCACGCACAGGAGTGCCGGGTACCCTTTCCTGAGCAACTGGAGAAGTTCTTTCCTGGCCCCGAGGGAGTCCTTCCGGCGAATGACGTTCATATCGCAGTCGTAGGCCCTGGCCGCCCGGGCGAGCTTGATCTCGTCCGTGCCGTTCCACCAGTGTGTGCCGGCGATATGCGATATCCTGTTCTCGTCGACGATTCTGCCCAGCATGATCAGCGCATACTTCAGGGCGAACGGGCCGCACTGCCACTTGTTCGGCTGAGGATACAGTCCCATCGGGGGTTGGTCTTCGGATCGGGTACGAGGGTTCGAAAAAACGCCGGTGGCCCCCCTGAGGGGACCACCTTTTAACTTAAAATACGCAAAGGGGGGAGGATTTCCAAGGCGGGTTTTTTGGCTGTTTTGAGCTGAATTGCGGGTTTCCCGCCCGCCAGGGCTACTTCTGGGCTTTGGCGGTCTCCCGGAAGAACCCCATCATCCCCGCGGAGGGGGGTGTGTGACCCATCTGCCTCATGAGCGTTACCACCTGCGCCCTGTGGTACGTCGAGTGATCGACCACGTGCTGCAGTGCGTCGCCGTATGCCTGTATGAACTGCTGCCCCGTGGACGTGGTCATGGGAAACGTCTCCTGGAGCTTCCTGTCCGTCAGCGTCCCGAGAAACTTCGCCATGTTGAACCCCGTCTCCTCCCACGTCTTTTTCACTTCGGCGAGCGTGGGGACGTCGGCAGGCTTGATCATTGCCTTATCGGGCGTGCCAACCATGCGGGAGAGCCACATCTTCTCCGCCCCCACCATGTGCGTGAGCGTCCCGTGGATGCTCCCGTGGCTCGCCTTCATGTCGCGCGTGAACTCTTCCGCCGGCAGGGCGGCGAGGGCGTCGAATATCCGGTTCGATGCCCAGGCATTGAACGCGGTCAGCCGTTTGATGTCCTGCAGCGTCATGTCTCCTCCTTAGGTGTGTGATCCCGTTGTGTGCGGCGCGCGGCTCTTCTTTTCATCTCGGCGATCGCCTTCAGCGCGTCGAGCGGTGTCATGGTGTCCACGTCGAGCTTCAGCAGCTCCTCGCGGAGCGGGTCGTCCCGCATCTCGAAGAGCGTCATCTGCACTTCCCCCTCTCCGGGGCGTCCCCCGGGAGGGGCGCCGTGAACGCTCAGCTCCGATCCCTCGAGGTTCTTCAGTATCGATTTCGCCCTTTCCGTCACCTCCTCCGGCAGTCCCGCCATCTTCGCCACGTGGATGCCGTATGAATGGTCCGCGAACCCCGGGGCCACCTTGTGGAGGAAGACCACCCGGTCGCCGTACTCCCTGACGTCGACCTTGAAATTCCTGATACGGGCAAAGTGGTCGGCCAGCTCGTTCAGCTCGTGGTAGTGCGTGGCGAAGAGCGTGCGCGCTCCCACGTGTTGGTGGAGGTATTCGGTGAGCGACCAGGCGATGCTGATCCCGTCGAACGTGCTCGTGCCGCGACCCACCTCGTCCAGGAGTATCAGGCTTCGTGGCGTTGCCGTGTTCACAATATGCGCTGCCTCGTGCATCTCCACGAGGAACGTGCTCTCCCCGGCGCTGATGTTGTCGCTCGCGCCAACGCGTGTGAATATCCGGTCCACGATCCCCACCGAAGCACTCCGCGCCGGGACGAAGCTCCCGATCTGGGCCAGGAGCACGATGAGTCCCGTCTGCCGGAGGAAGCTCGACTTGCCGCTCATGTTGGGGCCGGTGATGATCAGGATCTGCTCTGCGCCGGTGTCGAGCCTGACGCTGTTCGGGGTATACTGTTCCCCCGGGGGGAGGAGCCGCTCGATCACCGGGTGGCGCCCGTCGACGATCGCAAGGAGCGTGGAATCGTTCACGTCCGGGCGGACGTAGCCGTAGTCGACGGCGACGCGCGCAAGCGACAGGTAGCAATCGAGTGTGGCCAGTGCGTGCGCGTCCGCCTGCAGCGTCGCGGCCTCGGCGGCGACCGCGAGCCGGACGTCATTGAATATCTGCGTCTCGAGTGAGAGGATCTTCTCCTCGGCGTGAAGAATCTTCTCCTCGTATTCCTTCAGCTCCGGCGTGATGTAGCGCTCCGCGTTGGCGAGCGTCTGCTTCCGCGTGTAGTCGCCCGGGATCTTTTCCCGGTGCGTGTTCGTGACCTCGATGTAGTAGCCGAAGACGTTGTTGAATGCCACCTTCAGCGATGGGATACCCGTCCGCTCCCGCTCCTTCTGCTGGAGCGAGGCGATCCAGCGCTTCCCGCTCGAGGCGAGCGTCCGCAGCTCGTCAAGCTCGGGGTTGTACCCCGAGCGGATCACCCCCCCGTCGGCGAGCGTGGCAGGGGGCTCCGGCTCGAGCGCTTTCTCAAGCAGCGCGGTAGTCCCGGGGAGGGGGTTCAGCGTCTCCGCGATAGGCACGAGCGCGCTCGAGGCTGCACCGGAGCGGGCGGCAGCCGCGGTGGAGGACGCGCGGGTGTTGGTATCGGCGGTCGACGACGAGCGGCCGGCTGGTGAGGAGCCGGCAGTCGAGGAAGAGCCTGCAAGTGCCTCCCGCACATCTCCCGTCGCCAGGAGCATAGAGCGGAGCGCGACCATGTCCCGCGGCGTGGCGCGGGCGGTGCAGATGCGCGTGGTCAGCCGCTCGAGGTCTCCCACCTGGCCTAGTGGTTGGAGGAGCGCCTCCGCAATGAGGGGGGAAGAAACAAACTCCTCAACCGCATCGAGCCGTTCGCGGATCGGCCCGACGGCATTCAGGGGGTTGTTCACCCATTGTTTCAGGAGCCTTCCCCCCATGGGCGTGAGCGTCCTGTCGATGACGCCGAAGAGGCTGCCTTCGCCCGCACCCGCGGCTGAGGAGGTGATCTCCAGGTTCCGCTTCGTGGCCGGGTCGAGGACGATATGGTTGCCGACCTCGTACGGGACCACCTTCCTGATATGGAGGAGGTTGGATTTCTGCGTCTCGCGGAGATAGTGCATCGCTCCCCCCGCGGCCACGACGGCGAGCGTCATCTCCTCGAGCCCGAACCCCTTGAGCGACTGCGTCCCGAGCTGTGCCGTGAGCGTCTCTCGCGCGTACTCCTCTGTGAAGACCCAGTCATCCACGGTAGTATAGAGACCTCCGAACGCCCCCTGGAGAAGCTCCCGGAGCGCGTCCCGGTCCCGCTTCTGCACGATGATCTCCGCCGGGGCCACGGAGGCCACCTGTTCTCTCAGGTGGCGCAGCGGAAATTCTCCCGTGCGGAAATCGGCTGTCGTCACGTCCACGAACGCGAACCCGACTGTATCGGTGCCCGTAGCAAGCGGCGAATCGAGGGCAATGGAAGCGAGGTAGTTGTTCTGTTTCTGGTCGAGCACCCGGTCGGAGAAGGCCACGCCGGGCGTCACCACCTCGATCACTTCCCGCTTCACGATCCCCCTGGCGAAACGGGGATCCTCCATTTGTTCGCAAACGGCGACTCGGTGGCCGGCCTTCAGGAGCTTCGGGAGGTATGCGTCGAGGGCGTGGTGGGGGAACCCCGCCAGCGGGATTTCGCCGGCGGCGCCGTTGCCCCTCCTGGTGAGCGTGATCCCGAGGACGCGCGACGTTATCTTCGCGTCTTCCTCGAACGTCTCAAAGAAGTCACCCATGCGAAAGAGAAGTATCGTGTCGGGATGCTTCGCCTTCACCTGGGCGTACTGCTTCATCAGGGGGGTGGACATGCAGGAATTAACCCAAATCCGGCAGGAAAATCAACGAACCGGAACTCGGGGAAAGAACACCCGGGGGGCGGGGGGGGTCCGCACACCCCGGGGTCCAGCGCCGGGGATCCGAGGGACCTCCGGCATTTCCTATGGGTCAGTGGAAATTCATGATGTGGTAACTTTCCCACCACTGTGAGATCGAGTAGGTCTTCTTGATGAAGCCAGGATAGAACGGAGGTCTGACAGAGGGATCGGCAAGTCGAACGTCGTACTTGTAACGCTTGAGGAAACCGCTCTGGAGCGTGGCGCTCCCGTTGAACGTGCCGACGGGTCCGCGTGAGTTCTGCACGATCGACCCGAGGATGTTGAGGTCTCCGTTGATGGGGCGCGTTGAATAGTTCTGCGCGGTGAACGAGCCTGTGCGTGCAAAAACGCTCCCCTGGATTGTCCTGCCGGTCGCGCCCGGGATGTCATCGGCCACGATGACGTTGTTGTTGGCGACCAGTCCCAGCATGTCCGAGCTCGCGCCGTTGCGCGGATCGTGCTGGTAGAAAATGTCCTGCTGGATCACGATGTTGTTCGTCGATGCCGTGGGCGTGCTGTAGGAGGCGATCGTGAGCCTGCCGTCGAGCGTCCCCTGCACGTTCACGACGCCCGTTCCCATGATCACGCCGTTAAAATTCGGATCGCCGAGCCCGACCGTGTCGATGATCGGGCCGAGCTGCGTCTGGCGCACGTAGGCAACGCCGTCTCCCTCGGCGGGCCCCCCGGGGTCGAGCGTGACCCAGATATCCGTGGTGTATTTCTTCCCGTTCGGTGAGGCGGCGGCGGCGGCCAGTCCGCTCATGTCGCTCGGGAACTGGATCTGGGCGACCCCGGTTTCCGGTGCCGGGGGATTCTGGAAAATCGCCTTGTTGGTATACGTTGTGCCGCCGATCACCTGGGACTTGCCCAGCGGCGGGATGAGCCCCTTCGACGTGGTCACCTTCTGGAGGAACACCGGGCTTCCGCTCATCGTCAGGTTATCGTTGGAATGGACCCTCCCCCAGATAGAATCTCCGGTAATCCAGAACACGCCGTTCTCCAGGTTGGTCATCCAGGCGAAAAGCGAGAAGCTGTTGTCGGAGCTGGAAGCCACCGTCACGTCGACCGTGTCGCCGTACGCGTTGCCGTCGACAAACGACGAGGAAACGCTCCTGAGGAGCTTCCCTCCGGGGACCGGGGAAACCGTCGCGGTAAACGAGCCGTCGAACGGGCTTCCCGAAAACGACTGCGTCATAGTGACGGGAGCTGAGGATCCCCAGCTTGTGTCGCGGTAGAGCCGGGAGAGTGCGGCGTTTGCCCCGGCGAGCGCCAGGTTGTGCGAGGCCGTCATCGCCGCGTATGCCGACATGTTGGTCACGGAACGCGTCGCCGCGCCGCCGAGGTTGAGAATCGCGTACCCCATCAACGAGCTGAATCCCAGGATCAGGATTAACGCCGCCCTTCCCCCCATGGTCTCCCCTTCCGAGTATGCTTCCGATCAGCGACGGAAATTTTGCGACGCCAGGCGCGTCTGTTGCCAGTACGAGGTGGAATAGAGGGCGTTCCGCTGCCCGGCGGCCACCATCCCCTGCGGGCGATAGAGCGCGTACGGGTTCTGGACTTCGAGCGAGATCTCCACTTCCTTGATGCGCCCGAGGTCCCCGGCGGAGACCGGAGTGACGAGCGTGTCGTCCGTGGCGGTGATGTAGGTGAGATGGAAATAGGTGACGACCGCGGGACTGGTCGGCGCCTCGCTGTTGAGTTGACGGTGGATATACCGGTCCATTTCGTTCTGCGTGGCCGCAAGCTCCGAGGTCGGGCCGAGCGTGTACGAGATCGTGTCCATCGTACCGTCGCGGTTCACGTCGCACAGGAATGCAATTGAGCTGTCGCCGGCGGCGAGAATCGTCTGCTTGCCGGGAGAGAGCCCGTAGCCCATGTTCTGGAATTCTCCTTCGATGTATTGCACCTGCGTGATCAGCAGCTCCTGCACGAACGCATCCCCCTGGTAGGTCGACGAGTCCTCGGCGACCAGGTTCTGCGCGTCGATAACGTTCATGAGGAGCATCCCCCCCATCAAGATCGAGCAGAGCACGTCGAGTATTGCCGACACCTGTCCCCCCTCCTAGAAGAAGTGGAAATAGCCCATGACGATCGATGTCTTCAGCGTGTCGATGATCTCGTCCGATCCGGGTGGCGGGAATGTCCTCCAGGTTCTCATGTCCAGGCGCTTGAGATACGTCCTGTACGAGACGCTCTTGCTGAGGTCGTTGGTGTCGACGTACGAGACCGCGAACGTGGTCATGTAGCGGCGATCCGATCCCCCCGCCGTCTTCTCATCGGAGTAGCCGTTCAGGTCGTCGAAGTCGTTGAATGTATCCATCGTTGTTTCACCGGGTTCGGGGCCGGGTGGATACGTCAGTGCGAGGGGACTTGTGAGCGCGACGTCGGAAGTGTCAGTGACCTGGTCGAACGCCAGACCGTTGGCAAACTCGATGTAAGAAGTGGCGATCGTCGTTGCCAGTATGCCATCCTGCCCGCCGGAGATGTCCTGCCCCGTGCGGTCGAGCGAAGAATATACGCCCTTGAGTATTGTCGTCAGGAGTATGAACGCGGCTATCGAGAGTAGCGTCTGCCCGGTCGTCATCAGCGGGTCCCCCCTCCGGAAATCTCCTCAACGACACGAATTAGCAAAATAATACGAAATTAATTTGTCATATTTCGGTGATGTACCTCACAAAAAATCTGATAATTTGGCATATGTGTTCTTCGGTTCATTCCAAAATCCTCATAATTCCCTCAATTCGGCCCATTGGGGCTGAAAGCTGGACTCCAGCCACATTTCCCTTAATATGGTGGTACGTTTCCCGCGCGATTTTGACCCCTTCTGCAAACCCCTCTTCTTTCGTCGTCGTTTTCCTCATTCTCTCCATAATCTCCGGGGGCACAGATGCGCCCGGAACCTCGTTGTTCATGAACTCCGCGTTTCTGTATGAGACCAGCGGCCATATGCCGCAGATCAGCGGCACATTCACCCCTTCGATCCTCTTCATGAACTCCTCGAGTATGCGAATGTCGAACACGGGCTGCGTGATTACGTACTCGGCCCCCGCTTCGATCTTCCATTGGAGCCGCCTCAGCTCTTCGTCGAGATTGATCGCCCCCGGGTTCACGCCGACGCCGATCGAGAATCCGGTCGGATCGCCGATAGGGTTCCCGGCCAGGTCGAGCCCGTGGTTGAGGCGGTTGATGACGTTTGTCAAACCGATCGCGTCCACGTCGAACACGGCGGTGGCGCTCGGGTAATTCCCCAGCTTCGGCGGGTCACCCGTGATGGCCAGGATATTCCTCAGGCCCAGCGCCCACGCCCCAAGGAGATCGGATTGCATCCCGATCACGTTCCGGTCCCGGCAGGCAATGTGGAGCACGGTTTCGATGCCCACGTCCCTCTGGATGATCGACGCCATCGCCAGCGCGGACATCCGCGCGGAGGCCCGCGGTCCGTCGGGAATATTGATGGCATCGATGCCGAACTGGTGGAGCCGCCGCGCCTTTTCCACCTCGCGCGCGGGTGAGACCCCCTTCGGGGAGACCAGCTCTGTCAGGACAACAAACTCTCCCCTGACGAGCTTCGTTGCGAAGCGGGACTTCTCCGTCTTCTGGAAGACGCGTACCGCCTCAGGCGCCTTGACCTCGAAACTGACCCCTTTCATGTCCATCCGCTTCACGGGCTGGAGAGCCCGAACGGCCCGCCGGATCGCGCGGATATGGTCGGGATTCGTTCCGCAGCACCCCCCGACGATCGTCGCGCCCGTCTGGATGAACCTCTTGGCATACTCCGCCATGTACTCCGGGGACGTCATGTAGATGTTCCGCCCGCCGATGTTCTGGGGGAGCCCCGCGTTCGGCTGCACCGACATCGGGAGCGCGGTCAGCGTCTTCAGCGTCTCGAGCGCGTCAAGCATGGCGCGGGGGCCGACCGAGCAATTGAGACCGATCGTGTCGATCCCGGAGCTCCCCACCCCCTTGACGAAACTCTCCAGCGTGGCGCCGCTGAGGAGGTTTCCGTCATCGTTAATCGTGACCTGGGCCATGAGCGGGATATCGGGGTTCAGTTCCCGCACGGCCTGAATCGCCTGCGCCAGCTCCGCCACGAGCGAGAACGTCTCCAGTATCACAATGTCCACACCTCCCTCCAGGAGGCCTGCGGCCTGCTCCCGGAATGCCTCGCGCGCCTCGCCGTAGGAGAGCTTGCCGAGGGGCTCGATCTGGACACCGAGGGGACCCATCGACCCGGCCACGAGCACCTGGTCTCCGGCTGCAGCACGGGCGAGCTGCGCCCCTTTCACGTTGATATCCCTGACGCGTGGCTCCAGCCCGTGGGGGGCGAGCTTGAACCGGTTTGCGCCGAACGTGTTCGTCTCGATGACGTCCGCCCCCGCCCCGATGTAATCGCGGTGCACCTCCGAGACGATGTCAGGGTTCGTGAGGTTTAGCTCGTCGAAACAGGTGTTGATGTAGATCCCCTTCTGGTAGAGGTACGTGCCTACCCCTCCGTCGAAGACGAGGACTTCGTTACTCTGGAGCCGTTCCCTGAAGCCTTTCATTGATCAGTCGTGTTGTCTGTTGGCATGAGGTGGAGACATGATACGCATTTTCCGGTTCCTCCCAAAATGGCAGATTTCTTGATTCTCCAGGCCGAAATCTCTATATATAGGCCCATGCTTCGTTCGCCTGTCCGGTCGTCATGAACCGGGAATATCACACCTGGACGAGTCCCTCGCTGGGGCACCAGATGGAGATCCTCGTCTTCGGCCACGCGGGGGTGCCCCTCCTCGTGTTCCCGACTTCGAAGGGAAGGTTCTTCGACTACGAGGAGAGGGGGATGGTAGGCGCGCTCGCCGGTCCGCTTGCTGGGGGGAGAGTCCAGCTTTTCTGCGTCGACAGCGTGGACGGTGAGAGCTGGTACAACTACGGAGCGCCCCCACGCGAGCGCGTGGTGCGCCACATGGCCTACGAGCGCTACCTGCTGGATGAGGTCTTCCCGTTTGCCTCCGGGAAGAACGGGAGGAATCGCCTGGCCGTCACCGGCTGCTCGTTCGGCGGCTACCACGCCGTCAACATCACGCTCCGCCATCCCGACCGGATCGGATCGTGCATCAGCCTGGGGGGCGCGTTCGACATCCGCCAGTTCATCGCCGGCTACTATGACGACGACTGCTATTTCAACAACCCGGTGGACTACCTCCCGGGCCTGACCGACGCCTGGTATCTTGACAGGCTCGCCCATGACGTGACGATAATACTCGCCACCGGCGAGCACGACATCTGCCTCCAGGACAACATCCGCCTGGCGGGAATGCTGGACGCAAAGGGTTTGCCGCGCGTGCTCGACGTCTGGGGGGACGGAGCCGGGCACGACTGGCCCTGGTGGAGGAGCATGATCGCAAAATTCATCCCCTGAATCATGCGCCGGCAAACACACATCACGGAGCTCCCATGAAGCGCATCGGCATACTCTTCGGCATGGAAAACACGTTCCCGGACGCCGTCGTCGCGCGCATCAACGAAACGTCGGGCGCCGTGAAAGCCGGGGCCGTGAAGCTCGGCGCCACGGACATGGAAGTGCCCTCCGGGTACGACCTGATTATCGACAGGATCTCGCATGACATCCCCTACTACAGGTCGTACCTGAAAAACGCCGTGCTCCACGGCGCGATCGTCATCAACAACCCGTTCTGGTGGAGCGCCGACGACAAGTTCTTCAATTACTCGCTCGCGGCGCAGCTCGGCGTGGCCGTGCCGAAAACGGTGCTTCTCCCTTCGCACCAGCACCCGCCCGAGACGACGTCGCAATCGATGCGCAACCTCATCTACCCGCTCGACTGGAACGCCGTCTTCCAGACGGTCGGCTTCCCGGCGTTTCTCAAGCCGCACAGTGGTGGGGGATGGAAGCACGTGTACAAAGTCGCGAACGAGCCGGAGTTCTTCGAAGCATACGATCGCACCGGCGACCTCGTCATGACGCTCCAGGAAGCGATCGAATTCGACGAATACTTCCGCTGTTACTGCATCGGACGGGAGAAGGTGCACATCATGCGGTACGACCCCCGCCGCCCGCACGAGGAGCGCTACGTGCGGGACGGGCCGCCCGTCGATGCGGCGCTCGAGCGGCGGATCACGGAGGACTGCCTCACGCTCAACCGCGCGCTCGGGTACGACCTGAACACGGTCGAATTTGCCGTGCGCGGCGGCATCCCCTACGCGATCGATTTCCTGAACCCTGCACCGGACGCGGACTATCATTCCGTGGGGCCCGACAACTTCGCCTGGATCGTGGACGCCGTCGCGTCCATGGCGATAGCCCGCGTCACGGGGGGTGGAGGCACTCCGAGGGAGTACCGATGGGCGGAGTTCCTGAAAGGGACCGCCTCCGAGGCGCCCGCGCAGAAGGAACCCGCTCCCCACAAAAGCTCTGCGGAGAACCCGCCACGGGAAGGATCCGCTGCCCGCAAAAGCTCCGCGGAGAATCCGCTCCGGGAAGAATCCTCCGTGCGCAAAAGCTCAGCGGCTAAACCGACCCACCGTAAACCCGCCCCGCGCAAGTCGCCGGGGAAGAAGAAGCCATGAGCGGCCGGCCGACGTTCACGCTCGGGATCGAGGAGGAGTTCCAGACAGTCGACCCCGTCACGCGGGATCTGCGCTCCCACATCCAGTCCCAGATCATCGCGCAGGGCAAGATGCGCCTCCAGGAGCGTGTCAAGCCCGAGATGCACGGCTCCGTGGTCGAGGTCGGCACAGGCATCTGCCACACGATCGCGGAGGCGCGCCAGGAAGTGTGCGAGCTGCGACGGAACATGGTGCGGCTCGCCGAGGAGAACGGCATCCGACTTGCCGCCGCCGGCACACACCCGTTCGCCGACTGGAAAACGCAGGAGATATTCCCCGACGACCGCTACAGGGTGATCGTCGAGGATATGCAGCAGGTGGCGCGCGCAAACCTGATCTTCGGCCTCCACGTCCACGTCGGGATCGAAGACCGCGAGACGACCATACAGCTCATGAACGCCGCCCGGTATTTCCTGCCGCACATCCTGGCGCTCTCCGTCAACTCCCCCTTCTGGAAAGGCTACAACACAGGGCTCAAGTCGTACCGGTGCAAGGTGTTCGACAAGTTCCCACGGACGAACATCCCCGACTATTTCCAGAGCTACGGCGAGTACGAGAACTTCGTCAACCTGCTCATCAAAACGCACTGCATCGACAACGCCAAGAAGATCTGGTGGGATCTCCGGCCCCACCCGTTTTTCGGGACGCTCGAGTTCCGGATCTGCGACATTCCCATGCGGGCCGACGAAACGATCGCGCTCGCCGCGCTCATGCAGGCGGTCGTCGTGAAGCTCTACAACCTCTACTCCGTGAACATGGGGTTCCGGCTCTACCGCCGCGCGCTTCTCATGGAGAACAAGTGGCGGGCGAGCAGGTACGGCACAGAGGGGAAGTTAATTGACTTCGGGCGCCAGGAGGAGCTTCCGGCGCGAGAGCTGATCGGCGAGCTGCTGGAGTTCGTTGACGACGTCGTCGACGGCCTCGGGAGCCGGAAGGAGGTGGAGTACGTCCGGCAGATCCTCCAGGCGGGGACCGGCGCCGAGCGCCAGCTCCGCGTCTTCGAGAAAACTGGTGACCTCAAGGCGGTCGTCGACTACATTATTGAAGAGACTAAGTATGGATTGTAGCACCCGATCCCGGTCATTGCGAGGCCGCCGCAGGCGGCCGAAGCAATCCATGCCATGCCACCGCTGTCATTGTGAGGAGCGCTTTTTGCGACGAAGCAATCTATGACAAGCCCCCGTCATTGCGAGCGAAGCGAAGCAATCCATGCCGACTGATCTCCTGAACATCCCCCTCGACCCCGATCTCCTCCCCGGCGCGCACAACGCGATCGCGGTCTGCCTTGCGGTGCGTCCCGGAGAGCGGGTCACGCTGATCACGGACGCGGCGTCTGAAGCAATCGGGGCCAGCATCTACCGGGAGATCCTGGGGGCGGGAGCGTCGTGCAGCGTCTTCCTCCTCGAGGACTTCGGGACGCGCCCCCACAAAACGATGCCAAGGGAAATCCTCGACGAGCTTGGCCGAAGCCAGGTGAGCGTGTACGCCGCCGTCGGCCAGCCGGGCGAGCTCGGGACGCGGATGGAAATGACCCGCGTGGTGAGCGAGCGGAAGATCCGCCACGCCCACATGATCAACATCAACCGGCGCATCATGACCGAGGGGATGCGCGCCGACTTCCGTGCTGTCGATT
The DNA here is from genome assembly GCA_035516035.1 of Bacteroidota bacterium. Classification (GTDB taxonomy): domain Bacteria; phylum Bacteroidota; class Ignavibacteria; order UBA10030; family UBA6906; genus Fen-1273. The sequence goes on from DATJAS010000044.1 coordinate 41,938, forward strand.
CGCTCAGCGCGCGCGTGCTTGACGCCGTGCAGGGCGCCTCGCGCATCAGGGCGACGACGCCGCTGGGAACTGATATCACCGTGGATCTCAGTCCCTCTCTCCGCTGGGTGAAGACGAGCGGTCTCATCAGTCCCGATCACTGGGGAAACCTCCCCGGGGGAGAGATCTTCACGTGCCCGGGCGCGGTCGAGGGGACGTTCGTCGTGGACGGCGTGGTGGGGGACTATCTCTGCGCGAAGTACGGCGACCTTGCTGCCGCGCCCCTCACCGTGGAAATCCGTGGGAGCCGGCTCAAAAGCGCTCGCTCGGAGAACCGCGGCCTGGAGCGAGAGTTCTGGGAATACTGCCACGCGGACGGTGAGAGCGACCGGGTGGGGGAGTTCGCGATCGGCACGAACCTCGCCGTGGATCACGTGATCGGACACATCCTGCAGGACGAGAAGATCCCCGGGGTGCACATCGCATTCGGCAACCCGGCGGGAGAGCAAACGGGTGCAAATTGGACGTCGGGCGCACACATTGACGTCGTGGGAACGCGCTTCAGCATATGGGCGGACGAGAGGCAAATCATGTCGGACGGGAAGTTCGTGCTCTCATGAGCTTCTCCGGGCGCTCACGCCACCAGGGGCACATTAGATGATCAGCGAACTGCGAAGCGAATTCAACAGGCAGTGGACGCCGGAGCGGTACCAGCGGCTCCTTGAGCGGCTCGACGCCCGCTGCGGCACGCATGTCGGATTCCGCGTGTGCGAGACCCCGATATTCATCCCCGGCCCGTTAATGCGCGCCATGGAGGAGGGTGGGCGGGAGATCATGGAGCAGCTCGCGGATAGCGCGGAATACCGCTCGGCCTCAGAAGCGGCGATACCGGAGCGCTACCGCGCCATGCGCGAGGACCCCCACCCGCTCTTTGCTGCCGTCGATTTCGGCATCGAGAGGACCCCCGATGGGAGGCTTCACCCCAGGCTGATCGAGCTTCAGGGGTTCCCCACGCTCTTCGCGTACCAGCCAGTGCTTTGCCAGGAGTACGGCGCGGTTTACGATATTTCTCCCGATCTCGCCCAGTACGCGCACGGAATAGACGGCGAGGCGTACGGCCGCCTGTTCCGGTCGGCTGTCCTGGGAAACCGCGCTCCCGAGAACGTCATCCTGATGGAGATCGACCCGCTGAAGCAGAAAACATTACCCGATTTCCTGTTGACAACGCGGCTCTGCGGCGTTGCAACCGTCAATATCAGGGAGATCGTGAGGAAAAAAAGGAGGCTCTACTACAAAAAGGGAGCAACACTGGTTCCGATCGACCGTATCTACAACCGGGTGATTCCTGAGGACCTGGAGAGATCCGGAGCGCGCGCGCCGTTTGCGTTCTCCGAGGATATCGAGGTCGAGTGGGCCGGCCATCCCAACTGGTTTTTCCGCATGAGCAAGTTCTCGCTTCCCTTCATCGTCCACCCCGCGGTCCCCGAGACGCTCTTTCTCGATGCGGGGGCGTCGCGCATGGGGGACCCGCGTGAGTGGGTGCTCAAGCCCCTCTATTCCTTTGCCGGGAGCGGCGTGAAAGTCTCTCCTTCGCGTGCGGACATCGACGCGATCCCGCGCTCGAAACGGCGCGAGTACATACTCCAGAAGCGCGTGGAGTATGCTCCCGTGGTCGAGACTCCCGCGGGGGGGACGAAAGCGGAGGTGCGGATTCTCTATATCTGGACGGACCGGCCCGTGCCCGTCCTCAACCTTGTCCGGCTCGGACGCGGCGCCCAGATGGGGGTCGACCACAACAGGACGATGGACTGGGTGGGCGGATCGGCCGGCTTCTGGACCGCATGATCACCATGACGAGGATAACTCACACATGACCGGAGACCCCATGAACCCGTTGCGCGATTTCACGCTCTGCCTTCTCGGACTCTCCCTGGCGGCGTCCACTGGCGCCGTCAGCCAGCAGGAACGGGACCGCTCGAAGATTCCCGAGAAGTACCGCTGGAATCTCGCCGACATCTATCCGGACGACGAGGCATGGGCGAAGGCTAAGGACGCATTCGTCGCGAAGATCGGCCCCGCGGACAAACCCGAAGGGGTGATGGAACAGTTCCGGGGAAAACTCGGCGAATCGCCGGCGACGCTTCTCGCCTGCCTCAACGGATCAAGCGACCTGGCAAAAGAATACGCGCGGCTTTCCGTGTACGCGAGCCTGCTCTCGGACCAGGATATCAGCATCGCGGCGAACGTCGAAAAGGTACAGACGATCGGCCAGGCGGGCTCGACGTTTGGGGCGAAGCTGTCGTTTATCGAGCCCGAGCTGCTTCAGGTAGGAAAGGAAAAGATTGAAGGCTTCATCGCGGCGGAGCCGAAGCTCGGGATCTACAAGCACTATCTCGAAGACGTCCTTCGCCGGAAGGCTCACACCGGGACGGCGAACGAGGAGAAGATCATTGCCGATGCCTCGCTTATGGCGGATGCGCCGAGCAACATGTACGGCGTCTTCTCCAACGCGGACTTTCCGTTTCCGTCCGTGACGCTGAGCGACGGGAAGACCGTGAAGCTGGACAAGGCCGCGTTCGCGCTCTACCGGGCCGTGCCCAACCGCGACGACAGGATGAAGGTGTTTGACGCATTCTTCGGGGCGATCGACAGGTACCGCGGGACATTCGGGACGCAGCTCTACGCCGAAGTCAAGAAGGATATGTTCTACAAGTCCGCCCGCAAGTACGGTAGCTCGCTTGAGGTGGCCCTCGACGCCGACAATATCCCCGTGGCGGTGTACAAAGGACTGGTGAAGAGCGTCAATGACAACCTGGCGACGTTCCACCGCTACCTGAAGCTCCGGGCCCGTATGCTGGGGGTCGATCAACTCCATTATTACGACCTCTATTCCCCCGTGGTGAAAAATACTGATATCAACTACACCTACGAGGAGGCAGAGAAGCTGGTGCTTGCGTCGCTCGCGCCGCTCGGGGCGGACTACATCGCGGTGGCCAAAAAGGGGTTCGCCGACCGGTGGCTCGACGTCTACCCGAACACTGGGAAACGCTCCGGGGCGTATTCGCAGGGGGCTGCCTACGACGTCCATCCCTACATGCTCCTCAACTACAACGGGAAGTACGACGACGTGAGCACGCTTGCCCACGAGTTCGGCCACACGATGCACAGCTACCTGGCGAACACGTCACAGCCGTGGCCCACGTCCCAGTACTCGACGTTCGTCGCGGAGGTCGCCTCCACGTTCAACGAGGCGCTCCTGATGGATTACATGCTCAAGACGGTAAAGGACGACGACGTGCGCCTCTCGATGCTGGGGAGTTATCTCGACGGGATGAAGGGGACGCTCTTCCGGCAGACGCAGTTCGCCGAGTTCGAGCTCGCGATCCACGATTCCGCCGAGAACGGCGTCTCACTTACCGGGGACATGCTCGACGCGCTCTACGAGAAGATCACGCGCCGCTACTACGGGCACGACCAGGGGATCTGCATCGTCGACAGTAGCGTCCGCGCCGAGTGGGCCTACATCCCCCACTTCTACTACAACTTCTACGTCTTCCAGTATGCGACGTCGGTGACGGCGAGCTCCGCGCTCTCGGAGCAGGTGCTCGGCGGCGACAAGGGGGTCACGAAAAAGTACCTGGAGATGCTCCACTCCGGCGGCTCTGACTACCCCATTGAGCTGCTGAAGAGAGCGGGGATCGACATGACCACCCCGGTGCCGTTCCAGCTTGCGATGAAGAAGATGAACAGAGTGATGGACGAGATGGAGAAGATACTGGAAAAGAAGAAGCACTAAAAAAAAAATTAATTCAATAACGCGTTGAATGCAGAGCCGACTATTGACTACCTGACTTTGAACAAATACCGGCCAGAGGGCTGATCGCATCCGACATACACCTTGCCGTCAGCACTGATTGCGGGATCGGAATCGATGTCGGGGACAGTTCCGTCCAGGTTTCTGAGACTCAACCGGAACTTTGGCGTCCCGTTTGGATAAAGCGCCATGAAGTTGACGCTATCTGCCGCTGTAAGGCCCGTCGACCATCCGAAATACAGGGTGCCATCACGGTCGATTGCCGGAACCGACTCGAGATTCGCCACGCTCGGCAGTTGATAATTCCACTTGGGGTTACCTGCATAATCAAATGCAAAGACTCCCTGATTACCAGCAATGTAGATCGATCCGTCCCATCCAATTATAGGATTGAGTTCGTAAAGATAACCCCAGTTAATCCCCCGCGCTACCCACCGGACAGCACCCGACGGAGTGAGCGAATAAAGGGCGTGCTGGCTGTCTCCGATGTAGATATTCCCATCATTATCAACGGCCGGATCTGAGCCGCCAATCACAAATCTCCACCTGAGCGTCCCGCTCGTATCCAACGCATAGAGCGCCTTTAGCCCGGTTGCATAAATGGTGGCCCCGTCGGGTGACATGGTAGGAGAAGTCCCGAGTGGATCGGTGCTGTCGGGTTTCACTTTCCACCGCAGTGACCCATCCTTACGAATTGCATAAAGCGAATCTGATGCAAAGAACACCGTCCCTCCGTCCCTGGAAATTGTTGGCGTGAATGGCGTGATCCCGTTGGGTGCGAATGGATACTCCCAATTGAGATTGCCACTGCGATCGTGGGACACAAGGAACAGTCCTGCCCATCCGTAGATTGAGCCGTCACTCGAGATCACCAATGAACCGCTGGACGAGCCTTCGGCGGCTTGCCACTCCACGCTTCCCGTTTGAGAGACGGCAGTCAGTGAACCAGAAAATGTGCTGAAATATACCGAGCCGTCTACATCGATAGCCGGCGAGCAATACACAGCACTTCCTGCATCTACACGCCATTCCATAGCCCCCGATTGTGGCCCGGCATAGGAGCTTCTGCCCGTGTGTTGCGGGTCGTGTAGCCGCATCGGCCACGCTGAACTTGCGAGGCCTGGCCACGGGATGTTTACTTGCTGCTTCGTGACCCAATTGTTGCTGGGGCCCGGTTCAACAATCGTTCTTTTCTTGGTGCAAGAGAAGGAAGAGAGGAGCAAAAACAGAAGAAGCAAAGTCCGTTTCATGTAGCCGCCTCACTCGTCTCGCGTGAGAGTTTCGATCTGCGAACGACAATCCTGCCCGCCACGGCGACAGAGAAACGCTCCCCACGAGTGACTTGAATCTAGCCTCCCCCCCAGCCACAGTCAATTGCGCGTGTTGGGTGTCATGCTGAGCGGAGAAAAACCTGTCATTCTCAATACCATCAGCGGAGCCGATTGACATTCGGCGGAGAGGGGGATATCTTCAGGAAAATCATCTGGGATGGAAGAGAAATGAAGATCATTGGGATGATTCTCGCTGTAGCGCTCTGCACAGCCAACGCACGCAATCAGGATCTCCCGGCAGCCGCGAGAAATGCTCTTGATACCAGATTCTCGCACTGGCATTTCCGACCCGCTCACATCCCGAGTCCGTGCGACACTCAGAGCGCCAACCCAGTTCTTCTCACCGCGGTTCAGAAATGCAATCTCAACGACGATCAGACACCAGATTATGCGGTGGTGGTGACCACAGGTGATGATTTGCAGATGATGGAGTACTTCCTTGCCCTCGTCTCGAACAGTGACAGCTTCGATGTGTTTGTCATCGATTCAGCCCGAAACCATTTTGGCGCAGGGGAGCGGTTACTGCAAATTGTGCACGCCGGTGATTCCACCGCCTTTTTTGACGACGAAGAGGAAGTCGCCAGGTATGGCAAACTCGTCGACGACAACATGATGATTGTCTTTCCGACTGACGCGCTTGAGACCTCGCCAGGATGTGAGGCACACTACGGAAGGTTGGAGTACGATGTGTACGTCTTCATTCGTGGGAGATTCTTGTCATTTGGTGCGGCTGACTAGTGAGGGGCTGGGTCTGGTTGGAAAGAGGATTGAGTCAATTAGGAGGAGTCACATATGGTACCGAAGCGCCGCCAGCCGACGCACCCGGGTGAAATCCTCAAGGAAGAGTTCCTCCGTCCGATGGGCATGAGCCAGGTTGAGTTGGCCCGGCGTATGGGTGTTCCAATCCAGCGGGTAAACACGCTGATCAACGGGAAACGCGATATGACCGCTGAGACAGCCATCCTGCTGTCTCGTGTACTAAAGACCACGTCCGAATTCTGGATGAATCTCCAGGTCGCGGTTGATCTTTTGAGAGCTTCCCGGAGCATCGGGCATACAGCATAGCACTCAGCGGCCGGAGGTTAGCAGCAAGCCAATTTCTCCAAGTCAATCCCTGCGCGATATTGAACGGCGAACAAGAAAACTGCGGAACTACGAATGGCGACGGGTCGGGCCGGAGGGGCAGAACTCTGAATGCTGAATTCTGAATGACGAATACAAAAAGCGGGGCGGTTCCTGGTTCTCAGACGAATCTGCTCATGCGCAAAGGTAGGATGATAGTTGCTCTGTCCGTGACACTTTCCGTGTGCCTCATTTGCTTGCTTCTGAAGTATTTGCACCCTCTCGAAGAGATTTCTGCCACTGCCAACAAAGCCGGCAAGGCGACGAGCATCGATTCGACAAAGAAACTCCTTATCTCCACAACAGGATTTCCGGTTGACTCAATTCGGCACGATAGCCTCAATGGCCACGCCGTCACGCATTTGACGATACGCCAACCTGAACGAGTACCTGTTGCACATCTCCTCTTCGCAGACACGTCAAACGCTTTGAAGGTGGGGATATACGATCTCAGTTGGCGAACCGGAGAGATAACCCACCTCTTTGATTTGCCGGACGGGGCTCAATTCCCACCTGCAGGTCTTCAAGTGAACTTCAGAGGTGTGGCAACTTATTTTGCGATGGACTCCTGACGGACCACCGTATTGACATTACGGAGTTCTGGAGGTACAAAAACATTCCCACCACCTGGCCGTGATCAAGAGATCTGGTCATTTGACTATGATTCCCGCGAAATAACTCTCAAGGAATCGGACCAATACCCCGCTGCCTTGCTTTCACCGCATGGATCTGATGTTGTAACTTGGTGGAATCGAACTGTTGCTCTTGTAGATACCGAGCACGGCACACTTGAAAAAGAATTTCATATCTCACGGCTGATCAGCGGCGAAGCCGGGCTCCGCGAGACGTACGTTGACTCCTTCAAAGTAAGTGGAGCACTAAGCGACCACAACGAGGTATTTAATGTTGTGGCCTGGGACCCGGTTCGGCCATCCACCATTTTCGTGTCGAACTTCTTTTCAGATCAACTCACCAATGGATCAAGAGGACTCTGGACATATGATCTAGACACGCACACTTTCACGCTGGTCGATGCGTTGGTTGAACAGTTTCTATCCATCTCAACTGATGGAGAATATCTGCTGTACACCAACAATGATGAAACGTGTTGCGCCGGAGTGAACTACACCGACAATCAGCTGATCTTACTGGATCTCCTTCAGCATTCCAGGGTCATTTTGTATGACGAATTCGTCCGATACGGCAACGAGAACAAGGCAGAAGACCATGTACCCGTTTCAGCTTTCTTCTCGCCAAACAACATGTTGTTTGCTACAACAATCGAGGACTTTCAAGATCGGAATATGCTATCGTCAGCGGGTCCGCGTCGGGAGGGAGTCCCAGACAGCATGGTTGGAGGCAAGCACATTCTGTACTCTCGTCTGGGTGGGTCCACCAGTAACGAAGTTCCTGATTGTGAATTAGTCGGTTGGGCGGATTCTGTGCACATGCTGATGAGGACCTTCAAAGAGGAGTGGTTGCCCAGAGGCCGGGCTGCCGGTGATTTTGGATGGAAGCAGCAAGAAGGGCCCTTGCAGTCTCTGGATATCCGCGATGGAAAGGTAATTCGGGTCTTTGAAAAACCGGTCCGCTTTCTACAGGTCGATTGGGAGTGGGATTAAGTCCCAGATCGGACATCTGAGAGAGAACCCTTTGCACTCCTCACGCTAGCAGTGTCAAATGAAAGAGGCGAAAGTGAGACACAGGGCCCCCACGTCACAGGATACAAGGACCATGACAAGGTGGTAACCCTATTGAACGTACAGGATTCCTCGTAACAGCTGTCGAAGGTAGGGTAAGTCCATAAGCTATTGAACGTGCTGCGGCATAAAATAAGAAGAGTCATCGGATACTGCCCGATGACTCTTCTCGTAATATCGGGAAGGCAAGTGGAGACTAATCCGCCTGTTCCCCTTCATCATCAAGACTACTTGTAGCTGTTCAGCGCCTTCATGTAATTCGCCCGCTCGAACGAGGAGGGGTCGGCGGCCGATTTCTGGCTCATGCTTCCCTTCATCTGGGCCACCGATTCGTACTCGTGTTCCTCCATCCACTTCGCCAGGTCGGCAAGCACGTCCTTGATCCTCCCCGGCCCGTGTTTCAGGAGCGCCGAGCACATCATCGTCACGTCCGCCCCCGCCATGAGCATCTTCAGCACGTCCTGCGCGCCGTGGATACCGCTCGTGGCGGCGAGGCTCGCCTTGATCTTCCCGTGCAGGATCGCCACCCAGCGGAGCGGCAACCTCATCGCCTGCGGCGTGCTCAGGATGACGTTCGGCGTCACTTCCAGCGTCTCGAGATCGATGTCCGGCTGGTAGAACCGGTTGAACAGGACCAGTCCGTTTGCCCCCGCCTTGTCAAGCCGCAGGGCCATGTTGGCCATCGAGCTGAAGAACGGGCTGAGCTTCATCGCGACCGGGATCTTCACCGTGCTCTTGACCGCGCGGAGGACTTCCAGGTAGCGTTCCTCGACCGCCTTGCCGTCCTGCGCGGGATCGGCCGCGACGTGGTAGACGTTCAGCTCCAGCGCGTCCGCCCCCGCCTCTTCGATCTTCTTCGCGTATTTCGTCCAGCCGCCAGTCGAGACGCCGTTGATGCTCCCGATCACGGGGATCGAGAGCGCCCGCTTCGCGTTGTGGATGTGCTCGACGTACTCTTCGGGGCCGAGGTTGTAGTCCTCCGCCTCCGGGAAATACGTCAGCGCCTCCGCAAAGCTTTCGGTTCCCTGCGCCAGGTAGTGGTTCAGCTCGGCGGTCTCGTGCTCTATCTGCTCCTCGAAGAGGGAATAGACCACGATTGCCGCGGCGCCGAACTCCTCCAGCCGCCTCATGCTGTCCACGGTGTGCGAGAGGGGCCCGGCCGAGGGGACGATCGGGTTCTTGAGCTTGAGGCCCAGGTATGATGTTGTCAGGTCCATGGTTCCCTTCAGGGTCGAATGTTCGTTTTTCCGTTCGTCGTGAGCGGGTTAATTCGTCTTCGGGGCTGCGCCCTGCCCGTCTCTCGCCAGCTCCTCGTACATCTGGTAGCGCCGCCGCGTGTCCGCCTCGGCCAGCGCCATGAGGCGCTTCGCCTCCTCGGGGTTGCTCTTGGTCAGCATCTTGTAGCGGGTTTCCAGGTACGCGTACTCTTCGAACTTGATCTTCGGCGGCTTGGAATCCAGCTTGAGCGGGTTCTTCCCTTCGGTCGCAAGCAGCGGGTTGTAGCGGAAGAGCGGCCAGTGGCCGCTTTCCACCGCGGCTTTCTGGTTGTTCATCCCCATCGTCATGTTGATCCCGTGCGCGATGCAGTGGCTGTACGCGATGATGAGCGAGGGACCGTCGTACGCCTCCGCCTCGAGGAACGCGCGGATCGTCTGCATGTCGTTGGAGCCCATGGCCACCGTGGCCACGTACACCGTGCCGTATTGCATGGCGATCAGCCCAAGGTCCTTCTTTGCGAGCGGCTTCCCGCCGGCGGCGAACTTCGCCACTGCGGCGCGCGGGGTCGATTTTGACATCTGACCCCCCGTGTTGGAATAAACCTCCGTGTCCAGCACCAGGATGTTCACGTTCCGCCCCGATGCCAGCACGTGGTCGAGCCCGCCGTACCCGATGTCGTACGCCCAGCCGTCCCCGCCCATGATCCAGACGCTTTTCTTGACGAGCATGTCGGCGAGCGAGAGGAGGTTCTTCGCCTCCGGCGTGTTGACCGTGGCGAGCTTCTTCTTCAGCTCCTCGACGCGCAGGCGCTGCTCGTAGATCCCCGGCTCGTCTTTCTGGTTCGCCGAAAGTATCCCGTCTGCAAGCGTCTGCCCGATCGTGCCGGCGAGTGATTTCACCAGCTCGCGTGCCATCTCGCCGTGCTTGTCGATCGCCAGCCGCATCCCGAGCCCGAACTCCGCGTTGTCTTCAAACAGGGAGTTGGACCACGCCGGTCCGCGGCCGTCGTTGTTCTTGGCCCACGGGGTGGTGGGGAGGTTGCCACCGTAGATCGAGGAGCATCCTGTGGCGTTGGCCACCACCATCCTGTCGCCGAAGAGCTGCGTGGCGAGCTTGACGTACGGTGTCTCGCCGCAGCCCGAGCATGCGCCGGAGAACTCGAAGAGGGGCTGCAGGAACTGCGAGCCCTTCACGGAGTCGACCTTCACGTCGCGGCGATCGGCTTCGGGGAGCGAGAGGAAGAACTCGAAGTTCGCCCGCTCCGACTCGCGGATCGGCGGCTGGTCCTTCATGTTGATTGCCTTCAGGCGCGTCTCCGACTTGTTCTTCGCCGGGCAGACCTCCACGCAGAGGCCGCACCCGGTGCAATCCTCGGGCGCGACCTGCACCGTGTACTTCATCCCCTTGTACTCCGTCCCCTTGTAGTCCATCGTCTTGAACGTCGGGGGCGCGTCCTTGAGGTATTTCGGGTCGAACACCTTGACGCGGATGGTGGCGTGCGGACAGACCATCGCGCACTTGTTGCACTGGATGCAGACCGGCTGGTCCCACACCGGGATCTCCAGGGCGATGTTCCGCTTCTCCCACTCCGCGGTGCCCGTCGGGTACGTGCCGTCCACCGGCATCTTGCTCACCGGGAGCAGGTCGCCGAACCCGGCCATGATCTCCGCTGTCACTTCCTTCACGAACTCCGGCGCCTTCGGCGAGACGATCGGGGGCATCTCGATCGTGGAGGTGACCTTTGCCGGCACCTTCACCTCGAAGAGGTTCGCCAGCGTCTGGTCGACGGCCGCGTAGTTCTGCTGGACGATCTGGTCCCCCTTCTTGCCGTACGTCTTCTTGATCGACGCCTTGATGGCGCTGATCGCCGCCTCGCGCGGGAGCACCCCGCTGATGGCGAAGAAGCAGGTCTGCATGATCGTGTTCACGCGCGAGCCCATGCCGGTCGCCTGCGCGACCTTGTAGCCGTCGATCACGTAGAACTTGATCTTCTTTTCGATGATCTGCTGCTGGATGAGGCGCGGCAGCTTGTCCCACACCTGCTCGCGGTCGAATATGCTGTTCAGGAGGAACGTCGCCCCCGGGGTGGCCGATTTCAGCACGTCAAACTTCTCGAGGAAGAACCACTGGTGGCACGCGATGAAGTTCGCCTTGTCCACCAGGTACGAGGAGTGGATCGGCCGGGGGCCGAACCGGAGGTGCGACGTGGTGGTTGTTCCCGACTTCTTCGAATCGTAGACGAAGTACCCCTGCGCGTGGTTTGTGGTGTCCTCGCCGATGATCTTGATCGAGTTCTTGTTGGCGCCCACAGTGCCGTCGGCGCCGAGGCCGTAGAAGAGGGCCCGCACCACGTCGTCCGGCTCCGTCGTGAACGCCTGGTCGTACGGGAGGCTCGTGTGCGAGACGTCGTCGTTGATCCCGATCGTGAAGTGGTTCTTCGGGGCCGGCTTTTTCATCTCGTCGAACACCCCCTTGATCATCGCGGGGGTGAACTCCTTGGAGGAGAGCCCGTACCGGCCGCCGGTCACCACCGGGAACGACTGGAACGGGGCGGTCTTTGTCGCCATCGCCTCGGCCAGCGCCGTGATGACGTCCTGGTAGAGAGGCTCGCCCGCGCTTCCCGGCTCCTTCACGCGGTCAAGCACGGCGATCTTCTGCACCGTCGGGGGAAGGGCTTTGACGAATTCGGACGAAGCGAACGGCCGGAAGAGACGGACCTTGAGAAGCCCGATGTTCTCTCCCTTTGCGTTGAGGTACTCGACGGTCTCCTGGACAGCCTCGGCGCCGGATCCCATGATGACGATGACCCGGTCAGCCTTTGGCGAGCCGACGTACTGGTAGATCTTATACTGACGCCCGGTGATCCCGGCGAACTTGTCCATCGCCTTCTGCACGATCGCGGGGCAGGCGGCGTAGTAGGGATTGACCGTCTCACGACCCTGGAAATAGACGTCCGGGTTCTGCGCGGAGCCGCGGAGCACGGGGTGGTCGGGAGAGAGCGCCCTGGCGCGGTGCGCCTGCACCAGCTCGTCGGAGATCATCGCGCGCAGGTCCTCGTCGGCAAGCTGCTCGATCTTCATCACTTCGTGCGACGTCCTGAAGCCGTCGAAGAAGTGAAGGAAGGGGATCCTCGCCTCGAGCGTCGAAGCCTCGGCGATGAGCGCCATGTCCATCACTTCCTGCACGGAGTTTGAGCAGAGCATCGCAAACCCGGTAGCGCGCGCGGCCATCACGTCGGAATGGTCGCCGAAAATCGAGAGCGCCTGGGCCGCGATCGCGCGGGCCGAGACGTGGAACACGGTCGACGTCAGCTCTCCCGCGATTTTGAACATGTTGGGGATCATGAGCAGGAGACCCTGCGACGCCGTGAATGTCGTGGAGAGTGCGCCTGTCTGTAGCGCGCCGTGTATTGCACCCGCCGCGCCTCCCTCGCTCTGCATTTCGGTGACCGATGGGACCGTCCCCCAGAGGTTCTTCCGACCCTGCGAGGACCACTCGTCCGCCCATTCGCCCATGTTGGAGGAAGGGGTGATGGGATAAATCGCGATGACTTCACTCAGCTTGTGTGCGACGTAAGCGGCGGCTTCGTTGCCGTCGATCGTGACCATTTTCCGTTTCATCGTGCGACTACCTTTAAGTAATGAGGCGTAACGTGTGATTAGCAGATTTTTTGAAGGGCAAATGCCCCCTTAGTGGCGAATATCATGCCACCCCGATGTGTCCAAAACGGGGCAAATAGCGGTCTTCCCGGGTGTGAATTCCAAGAATTGGGAATTCCGCAACATGAAGTGGGAATCTATGCGACGGACGATTCCCATTCATCGTACGGCGAGGGTGACGGCGGGATCAGCCTGGCTCTTGCTGCGTCAGGCAGTGGAGTGTTCCGAAACCCCAGACAAGATCGACTGCATGTATGCCGACGACCGGCCTGTCCTTGAAAAGCTCTGCAAGTATTCCGAGCGCGGTGCGGTCATTCACGTCGTTGAACGTCGGGACGATCACCGCGGCGTTCGTGATGTAGAAGTTCGCGTAGCTGGCGGGAATGCGCATCCCGTTGAAGAAGAGGGGTGCCGGCATCGGGAGCGGGACGACCTCAGGCCGGGAACCGTCTTCGAGTTGCATGCCGGAGAGCCTCTCCATGTTCTCGCTGAGTGGCGCGTGGTTTACGTCCGTCCGATTCGTCTCACGGCATGCGACGATCGTCCCGGCGTTGACGAACCGCGCGATGTCATCCACGTGCCCGTGCGTGTCGTCCCCCGCGATCCCATTGCCGAGCCAGAGTATGTTCTTCACGCCGAGTGAGTCGCGAAGCGCCTGCTCGATCTCCTGCCGGCTGTGTCCCGGGTTACGCGCCTGCGTCTTCTGGTCGAGAAGGCATTCTTCCGTGGTCAGGACTGTGCCGCGCCCGTTCACGTCGATCGATCCCCCTTCGAGGACGAACTGCGTCTCCCCGATTGCCGGCTTGAAGATCCTCAGTCCGAGGGCGGCGGCCGCGCGCGCATGGACTTTCGTGTCCTTCTGCCAGTCTGGGTATTTCGCCCAGGCGCTGAACCGGAAGTTCACGATCGCCTTCTCTCCCGCCGGGTTCCTGACGAACATCGGTCCCATGTCGCGCGTCCATCCCCGGTTTGTCGGGAACCGGAAGAACCTCACGCGCGAGACGTCCGCACCCGCCTTGTTCAGAACATTGCGCGCGGAGGATTCGTGCCTCGCGGATTCCACGATGATCCGGAGCGATTCGCCGGCGGTGATCTTCTTTGCCATCTCGCCGAAGACCCAGGGGATGGCGGCGAACTTCCCCGGCCAGTCCGTCGTGTTGTGGGGCCAGCCGATCCATGTGGCCTCGTGGTGTTCCCACTCGGCGGGCATCATGAACCCGGTTGCGGAAGGGGTCTCCGCCGTCACGGCGATTTCTTCCAGGGCTCGTCCCCCAGGAACCTCTCTGTAATACCGCCGTATGCGTCGATCCGCCTGTCCCGCAGGAATGGCCAGTTCCGCCTGATATCTTCAAGCGTCCCTGTATCCACTTCGGCCACGAGCACGGCCTCCCTGTCAGTCGGTGCCTCGGCAAGCACCGCTCCCTGGGGATCGGCGATGAACGATGAGCCCCAGAACTCGATGCCGGCCCCCCCTCCGGGAGGGATTTCGTGACCCGTGCGGTTGACCGCCGCCACATAGACGCCGTTGGCCACGGCGTGTCCCCGCTGGACAGTCCGCCACGCATCCCTCTGCCGCTCCCCCTGTTCCGCCTTCTCCGCGGGATGCCAGCCGATCGCCGTGGGGTAGAAGAGGACCTCAGCTCCCTGGAGCGCTGTGAGACGGGCTCCCTCGGGGTACCACTGATCCCAACAGATGAGCGTCCCCACGCGTCCGTGTGCCGTGTCGAATGCCTGGAACCCCAGGTCCCCGGGGGTGAAATAAAACTTCTCGTAGTAGGCCGGGTCATCCGGGATGTGCATCTTCCTGTAGAGTCCGGCGATGCGGCCGTCGGCATCGACGACGACGGCGCTGTTGTGATAGACTCCCGCTGCCCGGCGCTCGAAGACGGGGGCGATAATAGCGGCATGGTGCGAGCGGGCGGCCTTTGCGATAGCTTCCGTGGTCGGCCCCGGCACGGCCTCCGCGAGGTCAAACGCGGCGGTCTCCTCCCTCTGGCAAAAGTACAGTGACCGGAAGAGTTCGGGAAGACAGATGATCCGTGCGCCGCGACGGGCGGCATCCGCAATGCCGTCGAGCGCTCGCGCGAGGTTATCGGCCGGATCCTGGCCGACGGACATCTGGACGAGTCCGATTGTGTAACGGCGGGGCGGGGTTGGAGTGTTCACCCGGCGAATATACCCGCCCATTGCCTGAAAATCAAGCCAGGTTCCCTTGACTCTAGGGTGTTTTTCGGGTATGTTTTGCCATGCGAAGCGAGCGTCTCACCCACGCAGTGATACTCGCCGGCGCGGCCCTCTGGTGCATGCTCATTCTCGCCGCTCCCCTTGCCACCGCGACGTCCGCCATGCCTTTCGGTGCGCTCGTGTACGCATTCTTCCAGCCTGTCTGCCACCAGATCGACGCCCGTTCGTTCCATCTATTTGGCGCTCCGCTGGCGGTCTGCGCCAGGTGCTCATCCATCTATTTCGGCTTTCTCGCCGGTACGATCGTCTACCCGGCGTTCCGCGCCCGCATCCGGCGGCGAACGCCCGGCCGGCTCTTCCTGGCCGTTGCCGTGGCGCCGATGGCTGTGGAGGTCATTGCCGAAATGGCCGGGCTCTCTGAATTCTCCAACGCCGTCCGCGCATTTACCGGGGCGTGGTTCGGACTCCTGATCACCGCCGTGATACTCCATGGCGCCGAGGAGGGCGCGGCGGAACTCTTCGTCCGGCGCCCTGTTCACTCGGTCCAACCAGAGAAAGGACTCGCCGATGCCTGAAAAACCCGCAAAATTCCTCCCCGCTCTTTACGGCGGAATCATCATGGGCGTGCTCTCAGGTGTGCCCGGCCTGAGCCTTGTCAACTGCCTCTGCTGCGCGGGCATCATGTTCGGCGGGTTCATGGCGGTATTCTTCTACAAGAAAGAGCTGCAGCCGTCGCATCCCCCTCTCACGAACGGCGATGCGCTCGGGCTCGGAGCGATTTCTGGCCTCATCGGCGCCGTGGTTACGACGCTGCTTAGCGCTCTCTTCACCCACCTCCTCGGATTCGCCATGGGGGGCGGGATGGAACGGCTTCGGAACATGGGAGCGCTCAGCGACCAGATCCCCCCTGAAACGCTGAAGATGATCCAGAGCCTCACCAGCGGCGGCGCGCTTCTCGGCATCGGGTTTGTCTTCCACCTGGTGATCATGCCGCTCTTCGGCCTGCTCGGCGGCCTGATCGGGTACTCGGTCTTCAAGCCGAAAGCCCCGGCCGTCATGCCCCCGCCGCCGCCCCCGGCGCACTGAGGCATACACACACTCTTTTTCATCCGCCCGTATGGCTGCCCAGGACGCACCAGGCGCTGGTGGACTTTCCCCGCAGGAGGAAAACCGCCGTCTCAAGAGGGCCGTCGAGGAGCTGTCGATCCTGAACGACCTCGCCCGCGCCATCGGGGCATCGGTGAACCTGCAGGATATCATGCGGACGATCATCCACCGGTCGATCCGCGCCATCCGGGCGGAACAGGGGGTGATCACGCTGGTCGACCACCGCGCGCAGGACGTGATGAAGACGCTCGTGCGCACGATGGCCAGCTCCTCCCAGTCGCCGCAGTACCACTTCAGCCAGAGCCTCCTCGGCTGGATGCACCTGAACAAGAAGCCGCTGATGCTCAACGACCCCCGCACGGACGAGCGGTTCCGCGGCGTCCAGTGGGACGAGTCGATCCGCTCGCTCCTGTGCGTGCCGATGATGGTCAAATCGACGCTCATCGGCGTCCTGACGGTGTACAACAAGCGTGAGGAGGGCGCGTTCACGGACGAGGACCAGCGACTCCTGGCGATCATCGCCGGCCAGTCTGCGCAGATCGTCGAGAACGCGCGCCTCTACGAGGAAGAGCAGGCGCTTCAGCGGATGAAGGAGGAGGTCCGGCTCGCCGCGACCATACAGATGGATCTCCTCCCGAAGGCCCCTCCCGACGTCCCCGGGTACGATATCGCGGGGGTGAGCATCCCTGCCCAGCTCGTCGGCGGCGATGCGTTCGATTTCATTCCGATCGACGCCACGCACATCGCCGTCACGCTTGCGGACGTGTCGGGGAAAGGACTTCCAGCGTCGCTCCTGATGGCCAACGTCCAGGCGACGCTCCGCGGGCAGACTCTCGGCGGGCCCGGTGCTTCAGTCTGCGTGCAGCGCGCGAACAAGCTCCTCTTCCAGAGCACGAGCCCCGACAAGTTTGTTACGCTCTTCTACAGCGTGCTTGACGCCGGGGCCCACACGCTGACCTACTGTAATGCGGGGCACGACCACCCGTTCCACTTTTCCGGCCCCGGGTCGCCGAAGAGGCTGGAGACAGGGGGCCTCGTGGTCAGCATCGTGGAGGATTTTCCCTACCAGGAGGACACCGTGTCGCTCGCCCCGGGCGACGTGGTCGTTGTCTACTCCGACGGGATCACGGAGGCGGTGGATCCCCTGGCCGCGCAGTTCGGGGACGTGAACATCGAGTCCGTCGTCGTCGCCAGCCGCACGCTCGGCGCCGCCGGCATCATCGACGCCATCGTGGGTGCGGTGCGGCACCACGCCGACACCGCCGCGCAGGCGGACGACATGACCATCGTGGTTATCAAGCGGCTGTAACGGAGGGAGGACCGGCAATCGGGATGACACTCACGGGTCGGTGCCGTTGATGCGCCGGGAGTTTGCCAGGGAGATGGCGTCGCTGGATGCGGTGTTCGACTTTCTGCACCGCTTCGCAGGAGAGGAACGTCTCGACCCGCAGGCGTCCTACGCGCTGGATTTGGCCGTGGAGGAGTTCTTCACGAACATCGTGAAGTACGGCAAGGGAAACGGGGGGAGCATCGTCGTCGAAGCCGTTCGCTCGGGGGGCACGGTGACCGTCCGCCTGGAAGAGGAGACTCCCGTTCCGTTCGACGTCACGCGGCAGACCGCGACCCAGTTCGACACCCCGTTTGCCGAGCGACGGCCCGGCGGCCTGGGCATCCACATTGCCCGGGAGATGCTCGACGGCCTGGCGTACGACTACGTCGACGGCACGAGCCGGATCACACTGACCAAACACCTGGAGCCGTAGCATGTTCAGCATTGCAGTCAACGACGAGGGGATCGTCGTCCTGACAGGGAGGTTCGACGCGTCGCAGTCGGACAGGGCGCGGGAGGTGTTCGCGGTACTGAAGGAATCGGCAGTCGTGGATTTCCGGGATCTGGACTACATTTCAAGCGCGGGATTGGGTGTGCTCCTCGCCACACAGCAGCGGCTGAAAAAGGAGGGGAAGGCGATCAAGCTCGTGCACATGAACCGGATGGTGCGGGATGTCTTCAAAATCGCTCGTTTTGACTTGATTTTTGAAATAGAATAGAGCCAACATTTGTGATTGCGGACGGTATTTATGACAGAGCCGAGTGACGAAGATCTCGTCCGGCAGTGCCGGGCGGGGGAACTGAAGGCGTTTGACATGCTCGTGGCAAGGCACCAGAGGACGGTATACAATCTGGCCCTCCGGATGGTGCGAAGCGGAGACGACGCCGCGGATATCGCTCAGACGGTGTTCGTTAAGGCGTATGAGAACCTCGAGCGATTCGATCCCCAGTACAAGTTCTTCAGCTGGCTCTACCGCATCGCCGTGAACGAATCGCTGAACGCGGTGGAGCAGAAGAAGCGGTTCGAGGGGCTGGACGGCGTGGATGTCGCGGTCGAAGCCGCCGAGGAGAAGGACGATGAGACACTCAGGCAGGAGGAGAGGATACAGTCGGGATTGATGCTCCTCAGCGTCGACCAGCGGGCGGTGATCGTGCTCAAACACATGCAGGGGCTTTCATACAGGGAAATCGCACAGGTGCTCGATCTCCCTGAAAAGACGGTGAAGTCGCGCCTCTTCAGCGCGCGGCAGGCGTTCAAGGATATACTGAAGCGGAAAGGACGGCGACGGAATGACCGCAGAAGAGCTTCGTGAACTGATCAACCGGGAGATCGACGGCGATCTCTCCCCGTCGGAAAAGCGCAGGCTCGCGCAGGCGACGCGCCGCAACCCACAGGCGCGCCGGCTCCAGGCGGAGCTGAAGCAAGTCCACACCGCGCTTGCCTCCGTCCGCGCCGTCGAACCCCCTTCGCACCTCGCCGGGAGGATCAGCGCTGAGGTGCGCGCCCGCGCTGCCGCTTCGGCGTCAGCGTCCGCCCATGCCCGGGAAGCCGTTGAGCGCCGCGCGTCCTGGCTGGGATCCCTCGGCGGCGTGGTGTTCGGGAAGTCGATGGTCCGCTACGGCACAGTGTTCGCCGGCGGGCTGGTGGTGGGAGCTCTTGCATTCATGCTTCTTGCGCACCCCGAACCCGCCCCGTCAGTCCCGGGCAACTCTGCCATGGGGACGCTCCTTGCCCAGTCGGAGTCGTTCCCGGTCAACGTGCCGGGGGCGCAGGGAACTGTGACGGCCGTCCCCACGGAGACGGGGAAGGAACTGACGCTCCGTTTGATCTGCTCATCCGCCACGACGACGCGGCTTGTATACGACCCGTCGAGGGTGAAGCTCGAGAACCTGAGCGAGCTCCAGTCCGCAGGGGGCCCGGTCGCCGTCAACAACGGTGTCGTGGAAATCTCCGGGACAGGGGCGCAGAAATGCACGCTCCTCTTCTCGGGCGTCAAGGATTCGAAGCTCTCCGTCCAGATTGCATCCACCGCTGGAGGTTCATTCCATGCGGAGGTCCAGGTTCACTGAAGTGAGGTCCAGGTTCCCCGAATTGTGGTCCAGGTTCACTGAGGTCCCGTAGTTTTCGGCACGTCACCCACCATCCCCCCAGGAGGTTGCGATGGAAACCGCTCCGGTAACACAACCCAGGAAGAGCCGCCGCCCGCTCTGGATTGGTCTCGGCGTCGTTGCAGCATGTTTCGTGGTGTACATCCTCGTCCACGGGTGGCCCCCTGTGGACAACGCCGGCGGAACGATCGGGGCAGCGAAGAAATACCGTTCAGGTCAGATGACCGAGAACGACGTCCGGCTGCAGAACCCCGAGATCCAGAAGATTCTGCAGAACGACAAGATCCAGGCAATTATCAACAACGACGGCTTCAAGTCCGCGCTCGCCAGTCCGGCGTTCACGGCGGCAATGACGAGCCCGGCGTTCACGGCGGCGCTTGCGACCCCCCGGCTCGCGTCCGCTCTTGCACAGCCGGGTCTCGCTGCCGCCCTCGCAACGCCCGGGATGGCTGCAGCGATGTCTTCGCCTGCGTTCACAGCCGCGATGGCCGTGCCGCAGCTGACGTCTGCGATGGCCTACCCGGCGTTCACCGCCGCGATGGCCTCGCCGGCGTTCACGGCGGCGCTTGCGCAACCGGCCTTTACCGCCGCGCTGGCGCAGGGGAACATGACCGCCGCGCTGAAGGCGGCGGGTATGACTTCACCGGCCATGACGGCCGCGATGACGTCCGCCAGTTTAGCGCCTGCGGCAATGACCGCACAGCTTACGGCGGCGCTCCAGTCGCCCGCCCTCGCTGCGGCCCTGAAGTCACCGGGACTCGCAGCGGCGCTGAAGTCTCCTGAGCTGTCGGCCGCGATGCAGAGTCCGGCGCTCCAGTCGGCGCTCACGGCCCCCGCGATGGAGGCTGCTCTCGCGAGCCCGGCGCTCCAGTCCGCGCTCAGCGCTCCGGCGCTCCAGGCGTCGCTTCAGAGCCCGGCGCTTCAGTCAGCCCTAAAGTCTCCGGAGCTCCAGTCTGCGCTGAAGTCGCCTGAGCTCACTGCGGCACTCCAGACTCCCGCGCTTCAGGCGGCGCTGCAGTCGCCCGGGCTCACCGCGGCTCTCCAGAGCCCCGCGCTCCAGGCCGCGCTCCAGACTCCCGCACTGCAGGCTGCTCTCACGAGCCCCGAGCTGAAGGCTGCCCTTGCCAGCCCGGCGTTCACGTCAGCCCTCACCAGCGGGGCGTTCGGAGCCGCCGCCCAGCAGCAGTAAACCAGCAAGAGACCCACTTTCCGGCCGGGCGGATGAGTACCTCCGCCCGGTCCTGTCATTGCGAGCGGCGCCGCAGGCGCCGCGAAGCAATCCACCCCCCCCGTCATTGCGAGCGTTTTCCGCGAAGCGCGTTCTTTGCGTCACGCCGCCTGTGGCGCCGCAGGCGCCAATTTTTGGCGTGACAATCTCTCCCAAAATGTCATATATTCCCACTTGACTCTCACCCACCACCTGTAAATTGCGCAAGTTCCTCATAGCCTGTGCGATCGCCGGGCTCGCGCCGTCGTTTTCCCGGGCGCAGCTCTTTGACCGGGAAACCGCGCATTTGCGCCTCGTCTACTACTCGAAGGCCCACGAGTATCTCGTCCCCCACATCGTGAGCTGCTTCGAGAACGCCTATCGGTTTGAGCATAAGCTTTTCGACTACACCCCGTCGGAACGGGTCAGCGTCCTGATGCAGGATTTCGGGGACTACGCCTCGGGTGCCGCAAACACCGTCCCGTTCAACGTCATGAACATCGGCATCGCCCCGTTCAGCTACGTCTATGAGACGATGCCCGCCGAAGAGCGGTTCAACCTGATGATGATGCACGAGATGGTCCACATCGTCACAATGGACAAGGCATCGTCACAGGACGCGTTCTTCCGGTCGTTGTTCTGCGGGAAGGTCGCGCCGATCCCGGAGCAACCCCTCTCGATGATCTACGGCTACCTCACGGGCCCCCGCTGGTATGCGCCGCGCTGGTACGTCGAGTCCATTGCCGTCTTCATGGAGACGTGGATGGCGGGGGGGCTCGGGCGCGCGCTGGGGGCCTACGACGAGATGGTCTTCCGGACGATGGTGCGCGACTCGAGCTACATGTACGACATGGTGGGCCTGGAGGCGGAGGGGACGAAGGTGGATTTCCAGGTCGGCGCGGCGTCGTACCTCTACGGGACGCGATTTGTGAGCTACCTGGCACTGCGCTACGGTCCTGACGCGCTGCTCCGGTGGTTCATCCAGACGCGGGGAAGCGACGCAGGGTTCGCTGCGCAATTCGAGGATGTCTACCACACATCGCTGGACGACGAGTGGGGGGCCTGGATCGCGTGGGAGCATCGATGGCAGCAGGCCAACCTCGACTCGGTCCGCCGATACCCCGTGACCGTCTGCCGGCCCGTGACGCCCGGCGCGGTCGGGTCCGTCTCCCGCTCATTTTATGACCCCATCGCACGGAGAGTCTATGTCGCGGTGAACTACCCCGGCCAGACGCCGCACATCGCGTCGCTCGACACACGCACGGGTGCCGTGGAGAACCTTCGCGAGGTGAGGGGGGGAGCCCTCTTCTACGTGACGTCCCTGGCGTTCGATCCGGCGGGCCGCACGCTGTTTTATACGGCGGACAACAATCACTGGCGCGATCTCTACGCGTACGACATCCCCTCGGGCTCGACGCGCCTCCTGATCAAGGACGTGCGCACTGGCGATTTCGCGTTCAACAGGAAGGACCGCTCGCTCTGGGGCGTCCGCCATTTCAACGGGATATCGACGCTCGTGCGCATCCCCGCTCCCTACACGGAGTGGAACCAGGTCTTCTCGTTCGACTACGGGAAGGACATCTTCGACATCGACATCTCCCCCGACGGCGAGTCGCTTGTCGGCGCGCTCACGCACGTGGACGGGCGTCAGTTCCTGGTCAGGATGAAGACCGCCGCGCTGCTCTCGGGTAACCCGGCGTGCGACACGCTCTACGATTTCGTCAACAGCACGCCCGCCAATTTCGTCTTCTCGGAAGATGGCGCACGCCTCTATGGCAGCTCGTTCTACAGCGGCGTCTCGAATGTGGTCCGGTACGATATCGCCGCGAAAAGAATGGACTGGGTGACAAACACCGAGACGGGCCTCTTCCGGCCCCTCCCGATGGCCGGGGACTCCCTCCTGGCGTTTCATTTCACCGGGAGGGGCTTTCAGCCGGTGATGATCGCCGACAGGACCGTCACGGACGTGAGCCCGATCAGCTACCTCGGCCAGGCAGTCGTCGACAGCTTCCCCGTGCTCAGGACATGGGCGCTCCCCCCGCCGTCGGTGGTCAATCCCGATTCGGTGACGATCGCTTCCGGAGAATACCGCCCCGCAGATCACATCCGGCCCGCGTCGCTCTACCCGGTGGTTGAAGGATACAAGGTCTATCCGGCGTACGGCTTACGGTTTAACCTCTCCGACCCCCTCTCCCTTCACCGCATCGATGCGACCGCTTCGTATACGCCGAACCGGACTGTGCCGGGCGGCGAGCGGCTCCACGCGGCGTTTCACTACGACTTCTGGGAGTGGGGAGTGAACGGGAGCTACAACGGGGGGGACTTCTACGACCTCTTCGGTCCGACGCGCCTGAGCCGGAAAGGGTCCTCCCTCGGAACGACGTACAGGGACTACTGGACGTTCGAAGACCCTGAGAAGCTTGAATTCTCTGCCGCGCTGCAGGGATACTGGGGGCTGCAGAACCTGCCCGAATACCAGAACGTGCTCGCCCCGTTTGCCACGCTCTATTCGCTCAACGCCTCTGTGAACTACTCGCTGATGACGCGATCGCTCGGAGCGGTTGAGGAGGAGAGCGGGTACGCCTGGGAGATCGCCTCGATGAACGGGTACGTGAACGGCACGGCGTACCCCCGCGTCTACGGGACGCTCGCCCTGGGCACGCTCCTCCCCCTGGATCATTCATCCGTCTGGCTCCGTGCCGCCACCGGCTGGTCGCCGGGCAAGAGGGAGGACCCGTTCGCGAATTTCTATTTCGGCGCATTCGGGAATAACTGGGTCGACCACGGAGATTTCCGGCGCTACCGCGAGTACTATGCCTTCCCGGGCGCCTCGCTCAACTCGATCGGCGGGACGAATTTCGGCAAGGCTCTGGTGGAATGGGTGATCTCTCCCGTGAGGTTCAGGCGGTTCGGCGGCGAGTCCTTCTACTGCACATGGGTGCAGCTCGTGCTCTTCGGGGGAGGGGTTACGACCAACATGGACGCGCCGTCGCTTGGACAGACGGTGGTCGACGCCGGTGCGCAGGCCGACTTCCGCCTTGTGCTCTTCTCCGCGCTCGAGTCGACGTTCTCCCTGGGCTGGGCGGCGGCCGCCGAGAAGGATGAGCGGCTGACGCGTGAGTTCATGGCCTCCCTGAAGATCCTGCGCTGAGGGAAGGGAGCCCCGCATCATGGAGTTTCTCCTCGGCCTCGTTCCCGTCTGCGTGTTCCTGGGAGCCCTCTTCCTCTTCGACAGCTACAAGCTCGCGCCGCCCCGGGCGGTCTTTGTCGCGATGGCCGCCGGCGGCGTTGCCGCGGGCATCGCCTATCCCCTCAACGCGCTCCTGATGAGCTCCACCGGCATCGGGATCGCTTCGTTCACACGCTACGTTGCGCCGTTCGTCGAGGAATCTCTTAAGGCTGCGTTCCTTGTCTACATACTCGCCACGCGCCGGACCGGGTTCCTCGTTGATACAGCCATCGAAGGGTTTGCAATCGGCGCCGGGTTTTCCCTCGTGGAGAACATCTCCTATGTCGCCTCGCTCGGTTCGCACAGCGCGCTCCTCTGGCTTGTGAGGGGCTTCGGCACTGCGATGATGCACGGCGCCGCCACGAGCATTGCCGGGATCGTGGGGAAGGTCATGTCCGACCGCGCCGGCGGGGCGGGTGTGGCCACGCTCCTCCCGGGGGTGTTCCTTGCGATCGTCATTCACTCGGCATTCAATCACTTCTTTATCCCGGCGGTGGCGACGACGATGCTGATCGTGCTGCTGCTGCCGATCCTGATGTCAATTGTCTTCGCCCGGAGCGAGGACGCCACGCGCCGGTGGCTCGGCGTCGGCTTCGATACCGACCGGGACCTGCTGGAAATGATCTCCAGCGGGGGCGTCGCCGGGACGCGTATCGGGCAATACCTCCACGCGCTCCAGACGCGCTTCCCTGGCGAGATACTTGCCGATATGCTCTGCGTGCTCCGCCTGCGGCTGGAGCTTTCCGTGCAGGCCAAGGGTCTGCTCCTGATGCGCGAAGCGGGCTTCGAAATCCCTCCGGATACTGAGGTCAAGGCGAAGTTCGACGAATTGCACTACCTGCGCAAGTCCATTGGTCCCACCGGCATGCTTGTCCTGCAGCCGTTTCTCCACACCTCGGAAGAGCAACTCGCGCGGATTTTACGCGTATAATCCGTTGACATTCGGCGGCAACTTTCGTACATGTGATGGGAATACTGTTCTCTCACACACCTCCCCCGCGCCATGTTCATGCGCACCGTACATCTGCGGCTCGATCCCAACCGCATCCTGGAAATGCGCCAGATGTACACCGGTGTAATTATCGGCGAGCTTGCGCGGACGCGTGGCTGCCTCTACGCCGGTCTCCTGCAGAGCGTTGACGATCCCGAAGTTGGCATTTCGCTCACGCTCTGGAGCGGACCCGCCGATGCCGATGCCTACGAACGGAGCGGCGCGTATGCGCGCCTCTGGGATCAGTCCCGTCCGTATCTTGCCGCAACGCCCGATTGGACAGTGCATCTCACGGATGACCTGCAGCTCCAGTACTCCCCGGTCGATGAGGCGCCCCTCGTCTCCCGTTATGAATCCCCCGGACCCGCAGACACGTCAGGGTTTTCCGCGGAAGGGAAGGGACGGTTCTACCTTCGCCTCCTCTCGCTCCACGTGAGGAGCGGCATGCTCGAAGAGTTCAGCGAGCTGTACAGGAATGAGATCATTCCCGGCCTCCGCAAGATCGCCGGGTGCCGCTCCGCGTTCCTCTCCGGTGAGAAGGGGGATCCCCGGCGACTGATTTCCGTGACGATCTGGAACTCGAGGGCCGAGGCGGAGGAGTACGAACGCAATGGCGCATTCAGTGCGCTGAGCGAACGGGTCGCGTTCACGCTCGAGAATTCCGACCGTTGGAAAGCCGGAACGCAAAAGGTCGACCGCGCCGTCGCAAGCGACGACATGGCTGCAACGGGATACACGCTCATTGTCGGCCGGGCGCTCGCCCCGCAGGGATGACTGCTCTTGTATTCCAAGGAGGTTGCATGAAGAAGATCCTGGTGCTCCTTATCATTTCGTCGTCGCTCGCTCTGGCCGGCGGGACGAGAATCACCGTCCCCTACACACGGTTCACGCTCCCCGACGGTCTCGACGTTATACTGCATGAGGACCACAGCGTTCCCACGATCAGCGTCAATCTCTGGTACCACGTCGGCTCGGCGCGCGAGAAGCCGGGACGTACCGGGTTCGCGCACCTCTTCGAGCATATCATGTTCATGGGCTCGAAGGATGCGCCCGAAGGGAAGTTCGACGAGTGGCTGGAGGCGGCCGGCGGCGACAACAATGCAACCACGTCGACGGACAGGACGGACTACTACGAGAACGTCCCGAGCAACGCGCTCGATCTTCCGCTCTTCCTGGAGTCGGACAGAATGGGACATCTCCTGGAGACGATGACGCCCGCGAAGGTAGACGCCCAGCGGGCCGTGGTAAAGAACGAGAGGCGGCAGAGCTACGAGAACAGGCCCTACGGCATGGCGTCGATGCTGCTTGTCGACAGCCTCTATCCTCCCGATCATCCGTATCACTGGCTGCCGATCGGCTCGATGGCGGATCTCTCCGCTGCCACGTTTGCCGATGTGCAGCAGTTCTTCAAGACGTATTATTTGCCGAACAACGCCAGCCTGGTGATCGCAGGAGATATCGACCCGGCGAAAACGAAGGCCCGCGTGGAATACTGGTTCAGCGACGTGAAGGCCGGTCCCCGTGTTCCCCCCCAGCCGGTACCCGTGGCATCCCTGTCGTCGGAACGGCGGATCGTCTATGAAGACAAGGTCCAGCTTCCCCGACTATACATGGCCTGGTTGACGCCTCGGTGGTTTGACCCCGGGGATGCGGAGCTGGACCTTCTGGCGAGCGTCCTTGCGGGAGGAAAGAACTCACGTCTCTACAAGCGGCTCGTGTATGACATGCAGATCGCGCAGGACGTCACTGCGTATGAAGCCTCGCTCCCCCTTGGCTCGACGTTCAGGATCGTGGTGACCGCTCGAAGCGGCCACACGCTCACGGAGATCGAACGCGTGGTCCAGGAGGAGATCGACAGGGTCAAGCGTGAGCCCCCGACGCAGCACGAGCTCGAGCGTGCGGTGAACCAGTACGAGGCGTCGTTTCTCGATCGGCTTGAAAGCATCCCCGGGAAGGCTGACCAGCTCAACGAGTACGTGACATCCACCGGGAATCCCGACTACTTCAACGAGGACCTTGCGCGCTATAAGGCGATCGATGCCCGGGGGCTGCAGGCCATGGCGCAGACATGGCTCCCGGACGATGGAAGGGTCATCCTGAGCATCGTGCCGACCGGTCGGAAGGACCTTGCCGCACAAAAGGAGGGCCGGTGATGAAACGCATTCTCTGTGCGGTTGCACTCGTCGCGACGATCCTCCCGTTCTCACTTAATGCACAGCCTGACAGAAGCGGCCCACCGCCCCTCGGACCGCCGCCGTCACTCAGGCTTCCGCCGATTCAGCACCTCTCCCTCGCGAACGGCATCCGCGTGCTCCTGATGGAAAAGCACGAGGTTCCACTGGTCCAGGTGAATATGGTCATCCGCGGCGGGGCCATTATGGATCCTCCCGGAAAGACCGGGCTCGCAAGCATGACCGCGGCAATGCTGACCGAAGGGGCGGGCAGGAGAAACTCGCTCCAGTTCGCGGACGCGGTGGACTTCCTGGGGGCGGATATCTCGGCCTCTTCCGGGACCAGCTTCATGTGGATCGCGCTCCACACGCCGCTGGAGAGACTGGACTCCGCTCTCGCGCTCTTTGCCGATGTTATCCGGCGGCCTCTCTTCCCGCCCGAAGAGCTTGAGAGGAATCGAAAGGAGAGGCTCACGTCCCTGATCGAAGCTCGCGAACAACCGCAGACGCTTGCCTCCGTGCTCTTCAACCGGACGTTGTACGGCGACCACCCCTATGGCCGCATGAATGGCGGAAACGCCACGTCGCTCGCCTCAATGACCGCGGACGACCTGAGGAAATTCCACGACGGCGTCATCGTCCCCGCCAGCGCCACGATTATCGTCGTGGGAGACGTGACCCCTGCGGAAATGATGCCGAAACTCGAGGGCGCTTTTGGAGACTGGAAGGGGGAGGCGGCCGCGCCCCCTTCCTTGCCCCCCATCAACCAGCTTCCTGAGAAGACGCTTCTCTTCGTCGACAAGCCGGGGGCTGCGCAGTCGGTCATCGACATCGGCCGCGTGGGCGTGCCCCGCCTCACGGACGACTATTATGCGATCGTCGTGATGAATACGATTCTTGGCGGTTCATTCACATCGCGGCTGAACATGAATCTCCGGGAGAAACACGGCTATACATACGGGGCGGGATCCCAGTTTGATTTCCTGCCGATGGCCGGGCCGTTTGTCGCGAGAGCGTCTGTCCAGACCGCGGTCACCGACAGCGCGCTCGTGGAATTCATGAAGGAACTCAAGGGGATCCGGGATCCCATCCCCGCATCCGACGTTGAGCGGGCGAGGAACTATGTCGCTCTCGGGTTTCCTGCAAGTTTTCAGTCGGTCGCCGAGGTTGCCGCGCAGCTCGGGGAGCTGGTGATCTACAATCTTCCCGACGACTACTTCAACAGGTACATCGACAGGATCCTCGCCGTGACAAAGGCCGACGTCGAGCGAGTCGCCCGCAAGTATATCGACGCGAACGACATGGCGATCATCATCGTGGGAGACAGGAAGGAAGTGGGGGAGAGCGTGAGAAAGCTGAACCTGGCGCCCGCGAAATTCCTCACTGTGGAAGACGTCCTGGGTCCCGCTCCAGTGGTGGAGGGAGGGAAATGAGGAATGGCGGCTGACAGTCTCGCCAGGCTCCGGCGGGACGTCGTCGCCTGCCGCAAGTGCCCCCGGCTTGTTCGCTGGAGAGAGGATATCGCGCGCCGGAAAGTCCGGCGATTTGCCGGCGAGACCTACTGGGGGAAACCGAATCCCGGGTTTGGCGATCCTGAGGCGAAGCTCCTTCTCGTCGGACTAGCGCCGGCGGCACACGGCGGGAACCGCACGGGTCGAATGTTCACGGGAGACGAAAGCGGCAACTGGCTATTCCGTGCCCTCTATGAAGCCGGGTTCGCGAGCCAGGCGGAATCTACATCACGCAACGACGGGCTCACGCTGAAGGGGTGCTACATCACGGCGACATGCCGCTGCGCCCCGCCCCAGAACAAGCTTCTCCCCGCCGAGATCAGGAACTGCAGGCCGTTTCTCCACCGCGAAATCCTGCTGTTGAAGAACGTCCGTGTGGTCGTCGGGCTCGGCCGGATCGGGTTTGACACCGCACTGACTTCATTCAGCGAGCTCGGCCTGATCGAATACAAAAAGAGGCCCGCCTTCGGCCACGGCGCGCGCTATCGGATCGGCCCCTACACGTTCATCGCCTCGTTCCATCCCAGCCAGCAGAACACGTTCACCGGCAGGCTCACACGCTCGATGCTGAACCGCGTATTTCGATCCGCCCGGGAGTCGCTGGAACATTTTCGGACCCCGGGAGTATAATGGGCATGATACTCCTCTTCGTGTTCCTCCTGATCGCCGGTCCTTATAACCAGCCCGCGCAGGAGAAAATCGTCATCCAGGATGTGATCGTGCCAGACTCAGCCAGGGCGGACATTTCGCCTAAGGTCGACACACAGCGCATCGCGAGGAACTGGCGGAAACTCAGGAAAGGAATGTCTTACCGCGAGGTGAAGTCGCTTATGGGGTCTCCAAACGGCATTGCCTGCTCTGTGTATGACTTTAGCACCACGTTGCACTATGGGGGTTACTACATCGTCTTTGACAATATCAAGAATTCGGTGAGATGGTGGTCGCCGAAGGAATAAATAGCTTTCCGCTAATAAGTTTGTCGGACCAGCTTCAGAAGTGTTGAGCCCGACTCAGATTTGAATAGCGCGCCGCAGTTTCGTATCTTCTGCACTTGGTAGTCCCGTCCCACTCAGCATCCCTGCCACCTCGTGGGTAAACTTGCGCTTGTACTTTCAGGGGGGGGCGCCCGCGGCGCATTTCAGGCCGGGGCACTCGTCGAACTGTTAGGATTTTTTGAAAGGACCGGGAGGAGGATCAACATCCTCTCCGGCACATCAGTCGGCGCGCTGAACGGGATGAGCATCGCCCAGGCGGCGGACCTTACGGATGCACGCCGCGAGATCGAGCGCCAGTGGAAGCAGCTCACCAACCCTGACGTCTACAAAATCCGCGGCTGGGGGATATTCGGGCTTATGCTGAAATTCGCCACAACGCGGATGGACCGGTGGCCCTTCGTCCACGGCGTCGATTCCATTTTCGACAACACCCCCCTCTACAACCGGTACGTCAAGAACTACTTCCGCCACGACATGGTGAAAGCGAAGCGGACGGTTGATGAGTTCTACGTCTCACTCAGCTCTCTCAACACCGGGGCGGCGTACGTCAGGTCGATCACCGACGAGCCCGACACACACAAGGCCATGGAATACATCATGGCCTCCACAATTACCACGGTGGCGTACCCACCGGTCGAAACCATCGTGGAGGATCCGCGGGTCCCCCCGGCGCTGCGGAACCTGAAGCAGTTGTACGCCGACGGCGGCATCTCGAACAAGACACCCATCAAGAGCGTCCTCCAGCTCGGGGGTGTAAGCGAGCTGTACGTAGTCAACACGTATCCTTCATACCCCAATATCACTGAGCACAGCATACGGGCGGTATTTCCGAACGTATTCTCGATGCTCATGCGCACGGCGCTCGAGCTTCTGCCGAATCTCTATTTCCTTCGCGACATGGACACCGTCAAAGATGTGAACAACGATCTCGAAGCATTCGGGAAGCTCCGTGCCGTGGTGCTGGACTCCGTTCCGGTGGAACAGAGGAAGGGAATCGAGGAGGTATTCGACGCCGCGTCAGAACATTTCTCGTTCAAAGAAGGGGGGAAGCAGGTGATCAACCCCGTGATCATTGCCCCCGATGAAGAGCTTCCCGTCCAGGACACCGAGTTCGTTCAGCCCAAGCTCGGCGAAACCTTCGAGATGGGCCGCGCCAAGGCGCGACTGATCCTCGGGCTGAACTAAGTCTGTCATTGCGAGCGAAGCGAAGCAATCTGACGCCATGGTCATTGCGAGTCTAGGACCACGCCGCTCTTAGGCGTGGCAGTCTCCGCAATTTGCTCCGCAGAATTCGCCCCCAATGACAGATAATATTCCGCGGCAATTCCCCTCACTTGCCCTTCCTTTTTCTGTTCTGTAGGTTTGCTACACGGCATCAGCGTAGCCGGGAAAGTTGCCGGGACAATCCTGCATTTACCATGGCTATCTCACGTCGTGTAGTTAAGGTCGCCGTGATACTCGTCGGCGTGCTCACCCCCCTCTGCCCTGCAGTTGCGCAGGACTCCATTCTCGCGCAGCAGCCGCACGGCCAGGCATTCCCACAGCGGGTCATCACATCAGTCCCGTTTAACGGGATGCGGTATTTCATTGCAATTGCTCCCCTGGACACCATGAACATCGACCACATGCCGATCGCGGGAAGGCCGCCAGCGTGGAAGGGGAGCCGGCCGGACTCGGCGTGGCATCTCCCCCCCGATTCACTGCTCCGGCGCTTCCAGCACCGCGGTGTGGAGCCACGGTAATGTCGGTGGGAATGATGAAACGCGCGGGGAGATACCTGCTGTGGGCGGCGATCGTGGGAGGCCTGCACTTTGCTCTCTCACTCCTTGCGATCTACAACGGGTTCATCATATTCCGTTCCGCCGAAACGCCCTGGGAGGTCTTCTGGGAAACCGCGATGGAAGTGTTCCTCTTTCCGGCTGACGTTCTCGTGCGCACGGTGACCGACCAGTGGGGGCAGACGCTTATCATCATCGCAAATAGCTTATTCTGGGGATGCGTCATCGTGGGGCTGATCTTCGCCTGGCGAAAGCGGCGTGCATCTGGGAAATCCATTCAAGCCGGCGGGGGATCATCCGACGCAGGGCTCCACTCATCCGGGCAATGAAGATTCTCTTCCTCACGCTGGCGTCGCTCGCCCTCGGCAACTCGCTGCTAAGTGCGCAGGTGGGGGAGACGTTTATCAGCCCCGGCGTGCGCTGCGGGTACACGTTCGGGGATCGTGGCGGATTTACACTGGGCGTCGAGTTGAGCGTCACGAGGCGCGTAGGAGTTGACACCTATGCGGGTATGCTGGTGGACGTCTACGCCGTTGGGGCGATGAAAATGGTTCATGTGGGAGCCGAGGCGACATATCATTTCGTTGGTCTCTCGCTCGGGCCCACATTCGCCGAGACGCCGGAGGGGACTCGCGTGGGTTACTCGCTTATTGCATACGGCCTCTTCATCGTCATGCCCTAGTATGCCCTTTCCGGTTTTCCGGGAAGTTTCATGCTTGACGAGTTCGGAGCGTACCTCAAACTCCCGATCCATATGAGCGGCCCCCGGGAATCCTTCAAGTTCGGCTAGTGTTTTACTCCGAAACGAGGGCACATGCGCTTTGTCATCAGTTCTATCGAGACTGAATTCCGCCGTTACAGGAAACTTGGCGACGCAACAATAGACCAGCTCACATCGGGGGAGCTGTGCGAAGTCCCTCCCCGCAGCGGAAACTCTGTCGCAATGATCGCCTGGCACATTTCAGGGAATTTTCGTTCCAGGTTCACCGATTTCCTGACGAGCGACGGTGAGAAGCCGGATAGGGATCGAGAATCTGAGTTTGCACCCAGAAGCGTCGCACGCGAGGAAATTCTACGGAAATGGAATGAAGGGTGGGACGTGCTCTTCAGGGCATTGTCGGAGCTGGACGACGGGAATCTTGAAAGGACGGTGACGATTCGCACCCAGTCCCTCTCGGTCCTGGCCGCGCTCCACCGCTCGCTTGCGCACGCAAGCTATCACGTGGGGCAGATGGCGTTCCTGGGGAAGATGCTGAAGGGGCCGGACTGGCGCTACCTGACAATCCCGCCGGGCCTGTCAGAGCAGGTGAACAGAAACCCGACTGCGTGAGCTGCAGACCGCGTGATCTGCGTGCTGCGTGAGCCGCTGATAGCACGAGCCGCCGGCAACGGGTCAGGAGGCGGCGTCACCCCAGCCGTATTCTGAACGTGGTTCCCGCCCCCGGGGCACTCTGCTTGACGAAGAGCCTTCCTTTGTGGTAGTCCTCGATAATCCGCTTGGAGAGGCTCAGGCCGAGCCCCCAGCCCCGTTTCTTGGTGCTGTACCCGGGCCGGAAGACCTCCTTGTGGAACTTCGGGTCGATCCCCTTCCCGGTGTCCGTTACGTCGATCGTGGTCTTGCCGACGATCTGCGACATCTTGAACGAGATCTTTCCGGCCGCCCCCTCCATCGCGTCGAGCGCGTTCTTCATCAGGTTCTCGATCACCCACTCGAACAGCTCCCTGTTGATGTCCGCGCGAAACTCTCCCGGCGTCTCGATCACCAGGTCCACCTTGTTGCCCGAGCGCGGGATCCGCTTGGCGATGTAACGGATGACTCCCTCGATCACCTCCGTCAGGTTTTCCTCCTTCAGCTCCGTCCGCGAGCCGATCTTCGAAAAGCGGGCCGCCACCTTGTTGAGCCGCTCGACGTCGTGTTCCATCTCCTGGAGGCTCTCGATCACGCCGCTCATGCCGGCCCCCTCCGATTTGGCGCGGTCGAGCCACCCGATCATGCTGGAGAGCGGCGTGCCGAGCTGGTGCGCGGTCTCGCGGGCCATTCCCACCCAGATGTTGCTCTGCTCCGTCCGCTTGATGTAGCTGAACCCGACGTACGCGACGAGGATGAACACCCCGGCGAGGACGATTTCGAGTACGGGGAGCCACCGGAGCTGTGCCACGAGCTCCGATTCCCCGTAATGGACGTAGTTGAGCACCACGGTGTCGTAGGGTGCAACCTTGATGGGAGTGTTCTCCTTGTCCATTTTGGGGAGGAGCCCGGAGACGTAGGCAAGCTGCTGCGACTGGCTGAGCGTGCTGTCGATGTCGATGTTCTTCCAGTATCCCTGGATGGGCACGTTGGCCGAATCCGTGAGGATCACCGGGAAATCGACCGTGCGGATGACCTCCTCGAAGAGAAACGTGAAATCACCCGACGAAGACCGGGGGCTCGAGATATACTCGTACGACTTCGCGTAGAGGCCGACCACCTGCCGTTCCCGTACCAGGAGCTGGTTGGTGAGACGCTGCGAGTAGATGAGCGTCCCCAGGACGAACAGGGACGCGAACGCCAGAAGGGCGATCTTGAAGTTCCCCGCCTGGCCGAGCGGGAGTCCGGAGAAGGGATTTTTCATGGCCGTGCCCTGCCGTGGAGCCTCAGGTGAGCGTGATCGTCTGGTCGCGGCGCGGGCCCGTCGAGACGATCCAGACCGCGGTGCCCGTGATCCTGCCAAGTGCCTCAACGTACGCGCGCGCGTTGGCGGGCAGGTCGGCGTACGTGTGCGCGCCGGCGATCGACGATCTCCAGCCGGGGTATGTCTCGTACACGGGCCGGACGCGTTCAAGCGTGCGCGCGTTGGTGGGGAATGCGCGGAGCCGCTTGCCGTCAAGCTCGTATCCCACGCAGACCCCGATCTCGTCGAATTCGTCCAGCACGTCGAGCTTCGTGATGGCGATCCGTGTGATGCCGTTAACCATGGCCGAGTACTTGAGCGCGACGGCGTCGAACCACCCGCACCGCCGGGGGCGCCCGGTGGTCGCGCCGAACTCGTGCCCGATCTCCCTGAGGCGCTCGCCGGTGGCGTCGGTCAGCTCCGTGGGGAACGGCCCGTTGCCGACCCGCGTGGAATACGCCTTGACCACGCCGACGATGTCGTTCACGGACGTGGGAGGGATCCCCAGCCCCGTGCACGCGCCGCCGGAGGTGGGGTTGGAGGAGGTGACGAACGGGTAGGTGCCGTGGTCGACGTCGAGCAGCGCCCCCTGCGCCCCCTCGGCGATGATCCGCTTGCCGGCGGCGAGCGCGGAGTTCAGGTACGCCGCGGTGTCGGTGATGTACTCGTCGATCTCCTTGTCGAACTTCTGGTACTCGGCGATGATCGCGTCTACGTCGAGCTTCGATTCGCCGTAGATTTTGGTCAGGATCTGGTTCTTCTCCTCGATGTTCACCGCGAGTTTGCGGGCGACCTCGTCCCGGTCCAGCAGGTCGACGATCCTGATGCCTGTGCGCATCGCCTTGTCGATATAGGCGGGACCTATGCCGCGCCCCGTGGTGCCGATCTTCTCGGAGACGCGCTCCCGGATCGCGTCGAGCTGCTTGTGGTACGGCATGATCAGGTGGGCGTTGTGGCTGATGAGGAGGCGCCCGCTGATGCTGATCCCTGCCTGGCGGAGCTGCGCGATCTCGCTCATGAGCGCTGCGGGGTCGATCACGACCCCGTTGCCGATGACGCAGGTAATGTTCTCGTGGAACATCCCGGAGGGGATCAGATGAAGCACGTACTGCTTGTCGCCGATGCACACCGTATGGCCGGCGTTCGCGCCCCCCTGGTAGCGGGCCACGATGTCCGCCCGCTCCGAGAGCATGTCCACGACTTTTCCCTTTCCCTCGTCGCCCCATTGGGCGCCGACGATGATCTGCACTGGCATGGCGTCTGCAACCTCGTGTGAATGTGCGGGCCGGGCACAAAAAACCCCCGGCCGTTCCTGACGGAAAGGTGGGGGTTTTTCAGGCCGGAATCAATGACGATCTATGTCATTGCGAGTCGCGGCGCCTGCGGCGCCACAGGCGCCGAAGGCGCGACGAAGCAATCACTGCGGAAAACTCGCCGCGGCGGCGTCGACCGTCGGGTAGGTCGCCAGGACCTTCCCGAGCCGTGTGATCGTGATGAGGGCCAGGATTTTCTCGGAGGCGCCCGCGATGGCGAGCCCGCCGCCGGCGTTCTTGAGCGTGCCGGCCCCGCCGATCAGAATCCCGAGCCCCGAGCTGTTCATGAACTGCACCCCGCGCATGTCCAGGACAACCCGGGCCTGTCCCTTTCCGACCAGCTCGTGGAGCGTGCCGTTGAGCGCCGTCGCGTCGGGGCCTCCCATGAGGCTCCCCTGGAGCGCGATGACGGTGACTGTCCCCCGCTGTGTTGTCGTGAACTCCATGGCGGTTAGTCGATGAGTTTGCCCTGCGTCCTTGTCCGTACGACCACCTCGACCACCAGCGCGCTCGCGATATAGATCGATGAATACGTCCCGGTCACGATGCCCACCAGGGAGGCGAACGCGAATCCGCGCGTCACCTCGCCGCCGAAGAAGAGGAGGACGGCGAGCACCACGAAGACGGTGCCGGAGGTGATGATCGTCCGGCTCAGCACCTCGTTCACGCTCTTGTTGATGAGCGTGGGAAGGTCCATGTTCCGGAAGAGCTTCTGGTTCTCGCGGATGCGGTCGAAGATGACGACGGTGTCGTTATTGGAGAGGCCGACGAGCGTCAGGAACGCCGCCACCATCGTCTGGTTGAACTCCAGGTTCAGGTGGGGAATGACGCCGTCGAAGATCGACACGAGTCCCAGCGTGAGGAGCACGTCGTGGAACAGCGCGGCCACTGCGCCGGCGGCCCAGAGGAACTTGAAGCGGAAACCCAGGTACAGGAGGATCGCCACGAGGGAAGCGAGCACCGCGTAGATCGCGTCGCGCCGCAGCTCGGCGCCGATCTTGGGCCCGATCTTGTCTTCCTTCTGGACGATGAAGGGGTTCTTGGGGAACTGCGCCTGGAGTGCCGCGCGGATCCTGTCGCCCACCACCGTTCCCTCCTCCTGCTCCGGCGTGCGGATGAGGATGTCGCGCTCGCTGCCGAACGTCTTGATCTCGGCCTTCGTGAACCCGTTCTTGTCCATGGCCGAGCGGATGTCGCCGACGTCCACGTTGTCGGCGAAGCGCACGACGATCTCGGTGCCGCCGAGGAAGTCGATTCCGTAGTTCACGCCCTTGACGACCAGGGAGATCATCCCCAGTCCGATCACGGTCGCGGACACGGCGTACCAGAGGTGCCGCTTCCCCATGAAGTCAATACTGGTCTTTCCGAGGAACCTCATGTGCTCAATTCCCTTTGCGAGTTATCCGAAGTTGACGGCGACGCCGCTGCGGTCGACCATCATGTCGAAGACCACGCGCGTGATGATGATCGCGCTGAAAAGGCTCACCACGATGCCGATCATCAGGGTGAGCGCGAAACCCTGCACCGGGCCCGTCCCGAACTGGTACAGGATGATTCCGGTCAGGAGCGTGGTCAGGTTGGAATCAAAGATTGCCGTGAACGCCTTGCTGTAGCCGGCGTCGATGGCCGCGCGGGGCGTCTTCCCCCCGGCGGTCTCCTCGCGGATGCGCTCGTAAATGAGCACGTTCGCGTCGACGGCCACGCCGAGCGTGAGGATGATGCCTGCGATGCCCGGCATGGTGAGCGTCCCGGCGAACGCGGCGAGGATTGCCAGCAGGAACACCACCGTGAACATGAGCGCGAAATCCGCCACCAGCCCCCCCGTCCGGTAGTACACCGCCATGAAGAGCACCGTGAGCGCGATCGCGACGAGGGACGACGTGATGCCTGCGCGGATGGAGTCCTCGCCCAGCGACGGCCCGACGGACCGCTGTTCGATGATGTCGACGGGAGCGGGGAGGGCGCCGGCCTTCAGCACGATTTCCAGCAGTTTCGCTTCCGTCTCGCTCTCCATCCCCTCGATCTCGGAATGGCCGCCGGTGATCTTTGTAAGGACGTTGGGGGCGGAAAAGACCGAGTTATCCAGGACGATCGCGATGCGCTTGTTGATGTTCGCGCCCGTGATGCGCGCCCACTCGCGGGACCCCTCGCTGTTCATCTCCATCGTGACGATCGGCTTGTTGTAGCTCGGGTCGATCTGCCACTTGGCGTTCACGATGACCCCGCCTGTCAGCTCGGCGGTCTTCTTCACAGGATACAGCGTGAAGAATTTCTTCTCCTGCCCTTTTTCCCCCAGGATGCGCGATTTTGCGCTCCAGAGGAACTCCATGTCGTTCGGGATCAGCTTCTGGACGTCCTCCCGGTCCAGCAACCGGCGCACCTTCTCCTTGTTGTCCTCGGAGACGAGTCCCTCGCCGGGGAACTGCTGGGAGAAGATCACGATCGAAAAGAAGGGGTGCTTGCGGGAAAATTCCTCGGCGGAAAGCTCTCCCTCGGGCGTGCTGATCTTCTGCGTGTCGGCTTTCGTGCTGTCGGATTTCGAGGAATCCGCGCTGGCGGTCCCGGCAAAGAGGCTGTCGGCCAGGGCGGTGTCGGTCTTCGCGCTGGCGGCCAGGAGCTTGTCGATCGACTCGGCGACGCGGTACGTCACGTCGGGCTCCTTGAGCAGCTTGAACTCCAGCAGGGCCGTCCCCTGGAGGAGCTGCCGCACTTCGGTCTCGTGCGTGACGCCGGGAAGCTCGACGATGATCCGCGAGCCGCCCAGTTTCTGGATCGACGGTTCGGAGACGCCGTACTGGTCGACGCGGTTGCGCACGATTTCCATGCCGCGGTCGATCGCCTTGGTGGACTCGTCGTCGAGGAACTTGTAGATATCGTCGTTGCTGTCGCGGAGATTCCTGTAATACCTGCTCATCCTGATGCCCCGGGCCTCGAACTTCCGCCTCAGGAGGAGGACGGGAGATTCTTCCGAGGTGCGGGCTTCCGCGTGCACCTCTTTCATGATCTGGTTGAACGTGTCGTCCTTGTTCTTGGCGAGGTCCTCGATCAGCTTGAGCACGTTCACCTCGAGCACCACGCGCATGCCGCCCTGCAGGTCGAGGCCCAGCTTGATGCGCCTGGCGCGCGCGTCGCGCAGCTCCGTCTCGTGCCTCGTGACGTACGAGAGGCTGTCGTCGCCCGCGAGCTTGCCGAGATCCTGGCGCAGCTGGTAGTCGCGCCATGTCGGGAGCAGCTCGTAGACAGCGAGGAAGACGCATGCCGCGATGATGATGAGTCTGCCGGCGTATTTTTTCACGAAGAAGCCTCCGAGGTCGAACGTACGGGGATCAGTTGCGTGGAAGGGATAGAGCACTGTTCGTCCAAGCTCATAAATATACGCCCGCATGCTCTAAAAGTCAACGAGAAAAGCGTTGCTTTTGCTGGACCTTTGCGTTATCTTTTTTTGTCCAGCATCATTTTTCTCTTCCGCACGGAGGTTTCGGTTTCGTATGCCTATCATGACGCGCATGCGCGACAGCATGCCTGTGATTCTTTTCGGACTTCTCATCGCGTTTCTGATCACGATCGTGTTCGAGTGGGGGATGGACTACCTCGGCATCCGGGGCGGCCAGTCGGACTGGGTCGGCAAGGTGAACGGGAAGAAAGTCACGTACAGAGAGTTCTCCGAGCTCGTGAAGAACCTGAGCGACAACACCAAATCGCAGACAGGCCAGGATCCTGACGAAGCGGCCAGCCGCGAGCTGCGCGACCAGGCGTGGCAGTCGATCGTGACTGAGCGCCTGGTCGCCGAGGAGGTCGCCCGTCTCGGGATCACCGTGAGCGACCAGGAGCTGCGCGACTGGGTTTTCGGCGACAATCCCCCCCAGGAGCTCCGCCGGAACTTTACCGACTCCACGGGCAATTTTAACAGGGAGATGTACGAGCAGGTCCTGGGCAACCCCAACCAGTATATCCAGGACCCGCGGGGACAGGATCCCAATTACGGCATGCGGAAGATCCAGGATCTCGAAAAGATGCTCCGCCAGCAGCGGACGCAGGCCAAGCTCCAGAGCCTCATCCTGGCCTCGGTGCGCGTGACCGACGGCGAGCTGATGCAGCGGTACGCGGACGGGAGCGTGCGCTACGAGGCCGCGTACGCGCTGTTCGATCCGGGCGTCCTGGTGAAAGACAACGACGTGCAGGTCACGGACGACGATATCCGCGCGTACTACCAGGAGAACATCGACCAGTACAAATATGAGGCGAGCAGGAAACTGAAGTACGTCCTCTTCCCGGAGAACCCCACCGCCGCCGACACATCCGGGCGGCAGAAGGACATGGAGGACGCGCTCTCCAAGGCGAAGTCCGGCGTCGATTTCCTCTCGCTGGTGTACACGTATTCGGACCGCCCCGACAGCAGTGTGACGTTCCACCGCGGCGAGCTGAGCGCGGAGCTGGATAAGGCCGTCTTTGCGGCTTCCCCGGGAGCGGTCGTCGGACCGGTGCAGGACCAGGACGGGCTTCACCTGGTCAAGGTGATTGCGGAGAAACAGGGCGCGAACGAGTACGTCCACGCGGCGCACATCCTCCTGCCGATGGGCGGGCCCGATTCGGCGGCGATGAAGACGCTCGCGCTCGGCATTATGAAAGACGCGAAGGAAGGGAAGGATTTCGGGGAGCTCGCCCGCCAGTATTCCAAAGACGGCTCGAACGCCGGGAGCGGGGGAGACCTCGGCTGGTTCACGAAGGGACGAATGGTCCCGGCGTTTGAGAAGGCGGCCTTTGCAGGGAAGACAGGGGAGGTGGTGGGACCGGTGCGCACCCCGTTCGGACTGCACATCATCAAGATCCTTGGACGGGACAACCGCGAGGTGACCATCGCGCACATCCTGATGCGGATCACCGCCAGCTCGCAGAGCAAGAACGATATCGCGGACCGGGCGAAGGACTTTGCGTACAACGCGCGGGACAACGACTTCGCGAAAGAGGCGCAGCAGTCGGGCTTCGATGTGCACGAGACGCAGATCCAGGAGAAGGCCACCGTCATCCCCGGCGTCGGGATCAACGAGGCCGCGGTGCGCTGGGCGTTCGGCGCCAAGGTCGGGGCGGTGAGCGACCCCTACACGATTACCAACGGGTCCGTGGTCCTCTGCGTGAGCGAGGCGAAGAACGCGGGGGTCAGGCCGTTCGAGGAGCTGAAAGACGCGCTGAGGCCGCTGGCGCTCCGCAAGAAGAAGATGGAGAAGGCGAAGGAGCTCGCCGCGCAGGCGCGCGCGTCGCTCGCCCCGGGCGACAGCCTTGCGAAGCTCGCATTTGGGACGCCTCCCGTTCAGGTGCAGCTCACCGGGCAGTTCACCGCCGGGGGCTCGGTGAACGGCGTCGGGCGGGATCTCGACTTTATCGGCGCCGTCACGGGCCTGAACGTCGGGGAGATCTCGCCCCCCGTGCTCGGGACGCGGGGAGCATATCTCATCCAGCTCCTTTCGCGGACGGCGTTCGATTCAAGCGCGTTTGCCGCCCAGAAGGAAGTCCTGCGCTCGCGCATGCTGCAGGAAAAACGGAGCCGCTTCCTGTCGGAGTGGATTGCGAAGCTGAAGGAGAAGGCCGACATTGAAGACAGGCGGGATCTGTTCTACCGGTAGGACCGCCGCCCGGGGGTGGAGAGGCATGATGCTCCTCCTCCCGGCGCTTGTTGCGCCCGTCGCCCTGCACGCGGGGGACGGACCGTTCACGGTGGTCCTCAAGGGAAACCTCACCACGAGCTCGTTGATTTACGTGTCGCCCGATGCGGCCGATCCCGTGGCGCAGGGCAACACGTTCGACCTGAGCGGCGCCTTTGGCTACGGCGCGGAAGTCCGCTACAGGCTCCCCGAGTCGAACATCGCCATTGCCCTGGGGGCCGACTACCTCTCCAGCTCGGGGACGAGCACGCTCACCGGCACGGACATTCCCACGAAAGACGGGTACACGGCGCTCAACGTGGAGCTGACGGGGTACTTCATTCTTCCCCTCTCCGGCGAGCGGTTCGGAGTCTACATGGGCGGGGGGGGCGGTGTCTATTTCGGGAACAGGACGTACTCGCTCGGCGGCGTCGAGGCCGCGTCGGTCCAGAACACCCCCGGGTTCGCCATTCACGTCGTCGGCGGCATCAGCTACCGGTTCCTCGACGCAGTCCAGGCGCTATTCGAGCTGAAATTCCGGGACCTCCAGTTCTCGTCCGTCAGCGCTTTTAACGTCCCCGCCATCCGCTACCAGGACACCGTCATTGACGTCGGTACGGCTCCTTTCCCCTCCCGCGTGGAGACGGACGGGATGGTCTTACAGCTCGGACTCGCCTACACATTCTGATCGTGCTCCCGCCGAAGTCGATCACGGCCCGCTACGACGTCGTGACAGAACAGATCCGCGCCGGCTCCATCGCCTGGTCGCTCCTTGCAGTCCGCGACAGCAACTCCCTCGTCGATGCCATCACCCCCGCGCAATTCGAGGAAGACGAACGGCTCCCCTACTGGGCGGACCTCTGGGCATCGTCGATCGC
>DATJAS010000045.1:0-9950 GCA_035516035.1 Bacteroidota bacterium
GGTCTCCAGCGCCTCGACGATGGCGCCGCCGTCGAGGCGCACTTCCAGTATCGGCTGCGTGATGTGCGCGCGTTTCAGCTCCGAGGGACTCCCGGACGCGATGAGCCTGCCGGCGTTGATGAGGATGATATGGTTGCAGTACTCCGCCTCGTCCAGGAAGTGGGTGGTGACGAGCACGGTGATCCCCTCGGCCGAGAGCGTGTTGATCAGCTCCCAGAAATTCCTCCGCGACACCGGGTCCACGCCCCCGGTCGGTTCGTCCAGGAAGACGATGCGCGGCTCGTGGAGAATGGCGCATCCGAGCGCCAGGCGCTGTTTCCATCCCCCGGAGAGCGTCCCGGTCAGGCTCCGCTCGCGCCCCCGGAGATCGGCCATGGCGATCACCCAGTCCCTCCGGCGATCGAGTGCGTCCCCCTGCAGGCCGTACACCCCGCCGTAGAACCTGATGTTCTGCTCCACGGTGAGATCGTCGTAGAGGGAGAACCGCTGGGACATGTACCCGATGCTCCGTTTCACGTCCTCCGGCTGCGTCCGGATGTCGAAGCCCGCGACCAGGGCGGTCCCCTCCGTGGGAGGGAGAAGGCCGCAGAGCATCCGTATGGTCGTCGATTTGCCCGCCCCGTTGGCACCGAGAAATCCGAAGATCTCCCCGCGCCTGACGGCAAAGCTCACGTCGTCGACCGCGGTGAACTTGCCGAACCGCTTCGTCAGGCGGTCAACCTCGATCGCGTGATCGGTCACTGCGGGCCTCCCGCGCTTCCCCGGTCGCCGAGCAGCGAGATGAACACGTTTTCCAGGGAGGGTTCGATCCGCCTCTCCCCCGCGACGCGGATTCCCTCCCGCTCCAGCGCCGCGAGCAGTTCCCGCCGGTGCGCGGCAGCGCTCTCGACCACGACGTGGACCCGGTCGCCGAACGCCTGCACTTCCCCCGCGGCCCGCACCCGGCGGAGAACCGCGGCGGCGTCCCGGACCCTGTCGCAGACCAGTTCCAGGATCTCCCCCCGCATCAGCGATTTCAGGGCGGCCGGCGTGTCCACGCGCATGAGCGACCCCCGGTTCATCAGCCCGACGCGCGTGCAGCGTTCCGCTTCGTCGAGATAGGGCGTCGTCATGACAATCGTGATCCCCCTGTGGAGGAGCGCCTGCAGGATCCGCCAGAAATCCCTCCGCGATACCGGGTCCACCCCCGTGGTGGGCTCGTCCAGGAATATCAGCCGCGGCTCGTGCACGAGCGTGCAGGCCAACGCCAGCTTCTGCTTCATGCCGCCGGAGAGCTTCTCGGCCAGCCGCTTCCTGAACGGCGCCAGCCGCGTGAACTCGAGAAGCTCCTCCCTCCGCGCACGGTAGTCGTAGACGCGGTTGATCTCCGCGAAAAACTCGATGTTCTCGTCGACGGTGAGATCCCCGTAGAGCGTGAAGCGCTGGGAAAGGTAGCCGATCTCCCGCTTGACCGCGTCCGCCTCGCGCGCGATGTCGTGCCCCAGCACGGTCGCGCGGCCGTCCCCCGGCGCCAGTATCCCGCACAGGAGGCGGATCGTGGTCGTCTTCCCCGCACCGTCGGGTCCCACCAGCCCGAACATCTCCCCCTGGCCGATCGTGAGGGAGAGGCGGTCGACCGCCTTCACCGGCCCGAACGAACGGGAGAGACCCTCCGTGACGACGGCATCGGTCACTTCGGGCTCCCCCCGGAAGCGGCGATGACGGCGTCGGCCGGGAGCCCGGGCTTGAGCATCCCGTCGGGGTTGTCCGCCTCGATCCTGACGCCGAAGACGAGCTTCGTCCGCTCCTCTTTTGTCTGGACGTTTTTCGGGGTGAACTCCGCCACGGGGGAGATGAACGTGACTCTCCCTTCGACGGACTTTCCGGGTGCGAACGCGTCGATGCTGATCCGCGCGCTCTCCCCGAGGCGGACGAAGGCGAGGTCGGCCTCGTTCACGTAGATCATGAGTTTCACCCTGTCCAGGTACGTCAGGCGCAGGACGGTCATCCCCGGCGTCACCAGCTCGCCGGGCTCGACTCCCCGCAGCGTGATCACGCCTCCCGACGGGGCGATCACGTGGCAGTCCCTCACCCGCTTTTTCAGCAGGTCCGCCTGCGCGGCGGCCTGGTCCCGGCGCACGCGGGCCCCCTCGATCTCTTCGGGCCGCAGGCCGGTCTTCAGCTTCCGGTACGTCTGCTCCGCGGCGACGTACCGCGCGTATGCGTCGTCGAAGTTCTTCT
Organism: Bacteroidota bacterium; assembly: GCA_035516035.1. Classification (GTDB taxonomy): domain Bacteria; phylum Bacteroidota; class Ignavibacteria; order UBA10030; family UBA6906; genus Fen-1273. The sequence continues at coordinate 2,221 of DATJAS010000045.1, forward strand.
GCGTGACCGAATGCTCCGGCAGGAGCGTCTTCATGCGCTCGAAGTCCGTCTGCGCGGTCGCATACGCGGCCTGCGCCTGCAGGACGTCCTCACTGCGCGAGCCTTCGAGCGCGAGCCGGTAGGCGGACTCGAACGACGCGAGGTTCGCCACCGCCTGCCGGAGCTGGATCTGGTACTCCGTGTCGTCCACGTCCAGCAGCGTGTCGCCCGCGGCGACGCGCGAGCCTTCGTCCACGCGCACCGCGGTGATTTTCCCCCCCACTTCGACGCCGATGTTGACGTCGGTCCCTTCGATCGTCCCGGAGGATTCGATTTTTCCGCCGGAGCCGCCGGAACATGAGCAGAGGAGGAGGGCGAACGCCGCCGCTGCCGGAACACCGTGTGTCATGAATGACTCCCTGTCGTTGCTGAACGGGGGCTCCCGGATTGCAGCCTGGCGAACGCGGAGGCCGCGCTCTCCGTGAGTATTCCCATGAAGAATATCGTCTTGATCGATCGGAGCACTTCCGCCGCCGAGCAGGGGACGTCCGCCAGGAACGCTGGGTTGACGACCGCCTCCACGGCGCCGATGAACGTGTTGAGGAAGATGTCGATATCGACGTCTCCCCTGACATACCCTTCTTCTCTCCCGCGGCAGATCAGCGAGCGAAACTCGTTCGAGAGGCGCTCCCTCCGGAATTTTTCGATGTGCTGCCAGATCTGTGGCGCGTGCCGCTGCAGGTCGCGCATCATCGGCTTGTTCAGGAGGGCGAGCCGCCGCGGGAGGAACGCCATCAGGTTATCGAGCGTCGCGATGAAATCCCCCTCCCCGGCGACGATCGCCTGGAGCTCGGTGCGGATCCCCTCGAGCATCGCATCCATGACCGCCCGCAGGAGCTCTTCCTTCCCCCCGGCAAAGAAGACGTAGAGCGTCTTCTTGCTCATGCCGACGCGGGAAGCGATGTCGGCCACGGAGACGGAGGAGAACCCGTCCTCGAGGAACCGTTCAGTAGCTGCCCTGATTATTAAATTTCTTCTGGGGTCTTCGGTCGTCATCAGCGTGACCACGGAAACCGTGAGGGTTTCTCTGGTTTCCATGATAAGAAGGAGAGGGTGCAATGTCAAGCGCGCTTTTTGCGTGGCGCCGCAGGCGCCATGCGCGATGACAAAAAAAGCGGCCCCCCTTCGGGAGCCGCTTCGTGTTCCTGATCGGAGTGCGATCAGTACATGTCGCCCATGCCGCCGCCACCCGGCATCGGCGGAACCGGCTTTTTCTCTTCCGGCTTCTCGACGATGGTGGCTTCGGTCGTCAGGAGGAGAGACGCGACGGATGCGGCGTTCTCGAGCGCGGTGCGGGCAACCTTCGTGGGATCGATGACCCCGGATTTCACCAGGTTCTCGTACTGCTCGGTAAACGCGTTGTACCCGAAGTCGTCCTTCCCTTCCTTCACCTTGTTGACGACCACGGAGCCTTCCTGCCCCGCGTTCGCAACGATCATGCGGATCGGCTCTTCGAGGGCGCGGCGGATGATGTCGACGCCCGTCGCCTGGTCCTCGTTTGCCAACTTCAGCGCGTTCAGCTTCCCGGAGGCCCGGAGGTACGCGACGCCGCCGCCGGGAACAATCCCCTCCTCGACGGCCGCCCGCGTGGCGTGCAGGGCATCTTCGACGCGCGCCTTCTTCTCCTTCATCTCCACTTCGGTCGCCGCGCCGATCTTCAGGACGGCCACGCCGCCGGAGAGCTTCGCCAGCCGCTCCTGCAGCTTCTCCTTGTCATAGTCGGAGGTCGTCTTCTCGATCTGGGCCTTGATCTCGTTGATCCGCTTCTTGATGTCGTCTTTCTTTCCCGCCCCCTCGACGATCGTCGTGTTGTCCTTGTCGACCGTCACCTTCTTGGCGCGGCCCATGTAGCTCAGCGTCGCGTTCTCGAGCTTGTAGCCCTGCTCCTCGGAGATTACCGTGCCGGAGGTCAGGACTGCAACGTCTTCCAGCATCGCTTTGCGGCGATCGCCGAACCCGGGAGCCTTGACTGCCGCCACCTTGAGCGTGCCGCGGAGCTTGTTCACCACGAGCGTCGCCAGGGCTTCACCCTCGACGTCCTCGGCGATGACCAGGATCGGGCTGCCGGTCTGCGCCACCTTCTCGAGCACGGGGAGCAGGTCCTTCATCGACGAGATCTTCTTGTCGTGGATGAGGATCAGGGGATTCTCCAGCACCGTTTCCATCGCCTCCGCGTCAGTCACGAAGTAGGGGGAGAGGTAGCCGCGATCAAACTGCATGCCTTCCACGACCTCGATGGTCGTGTCGGTCCCCTTCGCCTCCTCCACCGTGATGACGCCGTCGGTCCCGACCTTCATCATCGCATCGGCAATGAGCTCGCCGATCACGCTGTCGTTGTTGGCCGAGATGGCGCCGACCTGCGCGATCTCCTTCTTGCTCGTCTTGTCGACGGGCTTCGAGATCTCCTTGAGTCCCTCGACGACGTTCGTGACGGCAATATCGACGCCGCGCTTGAGGTCCATCGGGTTCGAACCCGCGGCGACCATCTTGAGTCCTTCGCGCACGATCGCCTGGGCGAGCACCGTGGCGGTGGTCGTCCCGTCGCCGGCGACATCGGAGGTCTTGGAGGCGACCTCGCGCACCATCTGTGCGCCCATGTTCTCGAGCGGGTTCTCCAGCTCGATTTCCTTCGCCACGGTCACGCCGTCCTTGGTGATCGTCGGGGCGCCAAACTTCTTGTCGATGACCACGTTCCGGCCCTTGGGGCCGAGCGTGACTTTCACCGCGTCCGCAAGCTGGTCGACGCCCTTCTTGAGCGCCGCCCTGGCTTCGACGTTGTACTGAATGGACTTCGCTGCCATTGTTGTTCGTCTCCTTTGGTTTAATACACTCGTTGGGGGTTATACGATCGCAAAGATGTCCGCTTCGCGCATGATGAGGTATTCTTCCCCCTCAATCGTCACCTCGGTGCCCGAGTACTTGCCGTAGAGCACCTTGTCGCCCACCTTCACTTCGGGGAGGACCTTCTTGCCATCATCGGTGACCTTCCCGGGACCGATCGCAACAACTTCTCCCACCACAGGCTTCTCCTTCGCTGTGTCCGGGAGTATGATACCCCCTTTTGTCTTTTCCTCAGCCGGAGACGGCTTAATCACGACTCGATCAGCCAACGGCTTTATCTTCATAGCGTATCCTCCTGATTTGTAAGTTATTTATTTTAAAAGAGTAAGCTGAGTATAACAAGGGCCTTGGCACTCGTAATAGAAGAGTGCTAGCAATATAGTACATTCCGCCAGAATGTCAAGCCCCCGGCTCTTGCTGTGCCGGGGGCTTCGCCGGGACGGGTAACACCCAGAACCTGCCGTGGAGAATTTACCGCGGAGAAGTCACATCGAAGATGTGCAGTCCGTACGGCGCGATGTCGAAGTACATCCCCTTCGATGAGACGCCGTGCCTGTCGCGAACATAGACAGCCTCTCCCATCAGGTCGCGGAATTCGATCTGCGACCCGGGGACGGTCTCCAGGGGAACGTCTACATAGCATTGCCCGCTCAGGGGGGCATAGTTGATCACGACGAGCCTCGTCCCCGCGCCGGGTTTGTGCCACCAGAAGGTGAGGAAATTCTGCCAGGTGTAGTTGTCGTGCCACGCGGGACGGGGCATCAGGAGCCGCCACGTCCCTTCGCGGAACACGGGGGAGGCGATAACGGAGAGGAGCCTGCCGTAAAAGGCCTTCGTCCGCGGGGCGGATTCTTCCACGGGCCTGCGCGTGAGCTGCACCGGGAGCTTCACCCTGCGCCCCTCAAACTCTCCCTCGTGGAACAACGCCATGCCGGGAATCGTGCTGATGACCGCCGCCGCGGCGAAATGCCACGGCTCCGAGGAGAGCGAGACCGCCGCCCGCTGCTCGTCGTGGTTCTCGATGAACCTGAGCGAATGCCGCTGGTATTCCATCTCCGCGCGGAGGTGATCGCGCACCGATCCCGCCCCCTCCCGCAGGAGCCGGTCGTACAGCGTCTTATCGTACGTATAGTCGAATCCCAGCTGCTGGAGGTCCCATTCCAGGTTCCAGTACGCTTCCGCGATAAAAAGAAACCCCGGGTGTTTCGCCCTCACGGCGTCGATCGCCTCCGTCCAGAACTCGCCGGAGGCCGGCTCCGCGCCCGCCGGGGCGGCATGGCTCCCCCATGTCCTGGCGAATATCTCGCTCATGACCAGCATGGCCATATCGCAGCGAACGCCGTCGCACATGCCCGCAATCTTCGCCAGCTCCCCGATCATCGCCCCCCGGGCGCCCGGGTGCATCACGTTGAGCTGCGCCGTATCGGTCCATCCCGCAAAGGACGGATCGCGCCCCATGGCGAGCGTCACGGGCCCGCTCCGCGCGGCGGCGCGGAAGAAGATGTCCGGGCGTTCCTCCGCGTCGCCGGCGCTCCCCTGCACGTAGTATTCAGCGTGCGTGCTCACCCAGGCGTGATCGTTGGCCGTGTGATTGGGAACGAAGTCGAGCACGAGCCCGATTCCCCGCGAGGCGAGTGCTTCCCGCAGCGCGGCGAGTTTCTCCGGGCCCCCCAGCGCACCCGACACTTCGTACGCGTGGACGGCGTACGGCGACCCCCCGACGTCGGCGTCTGTGAAATCAGGGAGTATGGTCCTGTATTCGGCGCGGAGCGATTCTTCATGCGTCGCGATGGCGATTCCGGCAGGGCCGGACGGCCAGACCCCCATGAGCCAGACGGCGTCGATCCCGAGCCCGGACCATTCGTCGAGCAGGCCGGGTGGAATCGCGGCGAGCGTGAGACGCTTTCCTTCCCGCGCGGAAAGCTCCCTGAGAAGGACCCGGGCGTTCACTTCAAGCAGGACGGGGTGTCCCTTCGTGCGGAGCGGCACTGCGTGTGTATTCTGCCTGGTCATATGCGTTCCGTCAGGATCCGGCGTCGTCCGGGGAGGGAGCGCCCGCCCGGTACGATGTCCCGGCAATTACGAGAACGAATTCACCGCGGGGAGCGCGCTCGCCGAGCGCCGCGATCACCTCCGACACGGCTCCCCTCCGGACTTCTTCGAATTTCTTCGTCACCTCTCTCACCAGCGCAACCGGCCGGTCGCCCATCGCCTCCAGCACGTCCCGGAGCGTTCGCTCGATGCGGTGAGGGGATTCGTAGAGCACGATCGTCCGGGGTTCCCCGGCAAGAAACGCCAGGCGCGTCTTCCGTCCCTTCTTCAGGGGGAGAAACCCCTCGAACACAAACCGCTCGGTCGGCAGCCCGCTGATGACCAGCGCCGCGAGGAGGGCGCTCGCGCCGGGCGCCGGGATCACGGGGATGCCGGCGTCAATCGCCTCGCGCACGACCGCCCAGGCGGGGTCGGAGATGCCCGGCGTCCCCGCGTCCGTGACCACTGCGACCGACTCCCCCTTCCGGAGCGCCTCGACCAGCTCCCGCGACCGCCGCCGCTCGTTGCGGCTGAAATAGCTGACGAGCGGCTTCTTCACGCCCAGGTGGTCCAGGAGCACGCGCGTGACGCGCGTGTCCTCGGCGGCGATCAGGTCGACGCCGGAGAGGATGCTTGCGGCGCGCATCGTGATGTCGCCGAGGTTCCCGATCGGCGTGCTGACGACATAGAGCGCGCCCCGCCGGATCTCCTCGCTCATAGGCCCCAGTCGCGGGCGTACCGGAAATCGACGTTCACCGTCCTGTGCGAAAGCTTCGCCACCACCGGCGGCCTCCGCTTGAACTGGCTCTTCTGCACCATTGCCCGGACGCTCGTGACGAACCGTGCGTCAAAACCCATCGCGGCAAGTTCCGCGTCCGTGTGCCGTTCATCGATCATCGCGAAGAGGAGCCGGTCGGCGTCCGCGTAGGAAAATCCGAGCTCCCCTTCGTCGGTCTGGCCCGACCAGAGGTCCGCGCTCGGTTTCTTCTCCACGATCCGCGACGGGACGCCGAGATCGGAGGCAAGCTGCCAGACCTGCGTCTTGTAGAGGTCGCCGAGCGGGTTGACGGCGCTCGCCATGTCGCCGAACAGCGTGCCGTAGCCCAGGAGCACCTCGGTTTTGTTGCTCGTTCCGAGCACAAGCGCCCGTTCCCGCGCGGAGAAATCGTAGAGCACGATCATCCGCTGGCGCGCCATGACGTTGCCGGCACGCACGCGGTCTTCGACCCGCGCGGACTCGATAAACGGATCGACCATCGGCGTGATGTCGACCGTGGCCGAGGGGATCCCGAGCGCATCAACCACGAGCTGCGCATCGAGGAGGCTCTCCCTGCTGCTCGTCCTGTACGGCATCATCACCGCCGTCACGTTCCGGCTCCCGAGCGCCTCGGATGCCAGGAATGCAGTCACCGCCGAGTCGACTCCCCCGGAGAGCCCGACGACACCCCGCGCAAAACCCGCGTTGCGCACTTCATCGGCGATGAACCTGACGAGGAATGACCGGACGACTGCGGTATTGAGTGAGAGGTCGGCGTGGGGGCCGGAGGTTTCCATGCGGGGAAACTAAGGATTTCGGAAGTGTGTTTCAACTGAAGGCAGAGATTGTCCCGCCGGTGGCGGGACGCAAAAAACGCGCTTCGTCGCCCGGAAACGTTCCTCGGCACGACGTTGATTCGCCGGGAGGCGTTTCGTATACTGAGGCGCCGGGTATGCCGGCGCCCATCCAATCAGATTTTTCCGCGGACTGAGTGCAATGATGAAGAGGACGGCCGCCTGGCTCCTGTTGCCGCTTGTATCGGCCGGGGCATTCGCCGGACAGGCGCTGACCGGCAGGCTCCAGGAGGCTCTCCAGCGCTCCGGGCCCGGAGAAGCGATCCCCGTCTGGATATTCTTCACGGACAAGGGGGTCAGACCCGGCGCGCCCCTTCCCCCGCCCCTCTCGCTCGTGTCCGCGCGGGCCCTCCAGCGGAGGGCCGCGGTGCTCCCCGCCGATCGCATTGTGGATGAGACCGACCTCCCCGTGTGCCCCGCATACATCGCCCGCGTGGCTCCGCTCGTGGCGAGAACCCGGCAGGTATCGCGTTGGCTGAACGCCGTCAGCGCGGAAGCCACGAGCGGCCAGATCGCGCAGATCGAAGCCCTCCCCTGCGTCCGCACCGTGGACCTCCTGATGCGGTACCGCCGCGTCGCCGGCACAGAGGCAAGCCCCCCCGGAGCGGCGCGTCCGGCGGCGAGGCATCCGGAAGGCACGGGGGCGCTCGACTACGGGGAGTCGCTCCCCCAGGTCAGCCTGGAGAACATCCCGGCAGTCAACGCCACGGGGAATTCAGCACAGGGGATCATCATCGGGATGTTCGACAATGGCGTCAGGCTGCCCGGCCACGAGGCATTCGACCTGCTCCGACCGAGGATCATCGCGCAGCACGACTTCGTCGACCACAAGACCAGCGTCGTCCCGAACGATCCCGATCCCGGGTTCGGGGCGCACGGTGTCTACACGCTCTCGACAATCGCCGGGTACACACCCGGCAGGCTGATAGGTCCCGCGTACGGGGCGTCGTTCATACTGGCAAGGACGGAGAACGACAGCAGCGAGACGCCGATCGAGGAGGACAACTGGGCGGCCGCAATCGAGTGGGCCGAGAGCCTGGGCGTGCAGGTGACGAGCACGTCGCTCGGGTACTTCGACTTCGATCCCGGCTGGGTGAGCCTGACATGGCAGGACATGAACGGCCACACCGCGGTGATTTCGATCGCGGCGTTGATGGCTGCGCGGAAAGGGGTCATCGTGGTCAATTCCGCAGGCAACGACGCCGAAG
>DATJAS010000046.1:0-9698 GCA_035516035.1 Bacteroidota bacterium
CGTCCGGCAGCTCCTGGATCCGCGCCGCGGAGACGACGTTTGTGACGGCGTTCGAGGCGAGTTGCTGGTTGATGGCGGCGTTCTGTCCCGAGGCCTGCGCCGTCACGACCACGGTCTCCCCTTCCAGGCTCACGGCTTCGAGCTTGAAGTTGCGCGTGACGGGGCTCGTTTCGGCAACCTGGAGCGGCGCGGTCACGGTCTTGTACCCCACGTACGTTACTTTGATCGTGTAGGACCCGGGGGGCACGTTGCGGATGATATAGCTCCCGTTGATGTCTGCGGAAGCCCCGAGGCTGGTGCCGGCAAGCACGACGTTCGCCCCGGGCAGGGGGTCCCCCGTCTGCGCGTCTTTGACCGTCCCTTCGATGTTCACACCGGCTGGCGCGGCGACCGCCGCAACGGGAACAGCGACGCACACGAGCAGCGCGACAAGCATGAGCGTTTTCACGGTGAGTGTCTCCTCCAATGCATGAGTGCGATTCCGGCGGCGCGTCCGCGGGGGGGGCGTCAGCCGGGCGACTTCCCGGCGATAAGGTCGCGCACGTGACAGCCCGCGCCAAGGACGGCCGCCTCGCCGTTGTTCAATGACGACACCAGGATGCGCACGGTATTCCTGTAGATGTTCATCGCGTTCCGGTCAAACGTCTCCCGCGCCGGGGCGACCAGCAGCTCCCCGGCGTTGACAAGTCCGCCGTAGAGGACCACCGCCTCCGGGTCGAACGCCGCGGCCAGGTTGGCCACCAGCATTCCCAGGTGCCTCCCCGTGACGGCCACGGCTTCCCGCGCAATGGGGTCGCCCTCCCCCGCGAGGCGTGACACCATCTCCGCCGTGATGTCCTTGAAACTCGTTGAGCGCAGCGCGCTCGGCTCGAGCCGTTCAGCCAGAAGCTCGACGGCCGTCCGGCAGAGGCCCGACGCCGATACGTAGGTCTCCACGCAGCCGCGCCTGCCGCACCCGCACATCCGCCCGCCGGGGTTGATCGTGATGTGGCCGAACTCGCCGGCCGCACCGTTCTCCCCCTGGACTATTCGCCCGTCGACGGCGATACCCGCCCCGAGGCCCGTGCCGAGCGTCAGCATGATCACGTTCTTCATCCCGCGCGCCACGCCGTAGAGCCGCTCGCCGGCCAGGGCTGCATTGGCGTCGTTGGCCACCGCGACAGGCACGTTGAATTGCTGCTGGACAAGGTCACGGATGTTGACCGTCCCCCACTCCAGGTTTGCCGGGCTTTCGATCGTCCCCCGGAGTCCGTTCGCCGCCGGCGAGGCGATCCCGATTCCACGGACCGCGGTGCCGGCCGGCAGCTTCGTGCCGAGCTCCGCGATGACCCCGGCGAGGCGCCGGACGAAGTCCGCCGCGCTGCTCCGGGGGTGCGTGGGAAACACGGAGTGGACGAGCTGCTTCCCGTCGTCGCCCACCATCCCCACCGAGGTGTTCGTGCCTCCGAGGTCGACCCCGACCACCACCCCGGCAAGCTGCTGCCTCGCGTCCGTGTGTCCCTTCGCGGTCATACCGTTACCCGCAGGTCCCCGAAAAACTTTCTCTGGGCAAGCGCCGCCGCCCCCAGGAGCGACGGCCGCCGCACGAGAGACGTCGGCAGGATCGGCGTCCCCCCCCTCTCGCTGAAGAAGGAGTGCCGCCGCGCAGACTCGATGATCTCGGCGGAGACGAGATCCCAGACGCGGGTGATGTGACCGCCGATGATGATCGCCGCGGGATCGACGGCCTTGATGACGTTCGCGATCCCCGTCCCGAGGTGCCGTCCCGACGTCCTGAGCTCTTCCGCGGCCACCCCGTCGCCGTTCTTTGCCGCGACAATCACGTCGTCGATCGTGAGCACGCGCGCCGTATCATCATCCATCGACTTCGCGCGCGCATAGCGCGCGACCGTCGCGCGGTCGGAGGCGTAGGCTTCCCAGCACCCGCGGTTGCCGCACGCGCAGAGTTCCCCCCCTTCGAAGAGAATCATGTGGCCGAATTCGCCCGCCAGGTGCATTTCCCCGTTGAGGATGTGCTTGTCGATCACGATGCCGGCCCCGATCCCCCGGCCCACAGAGAGGAACACGAAATTCGAAAGCTCGATGTTCTTGTGCCTGCCGAACCAGAGCTCGGCGATGGCCGCCGCCTTCGCGTCGTTCTCGACCGCCGTCACCGTCGCGTGCGGGAATGCGCGCGCCAGGAGATCGCCGATGTGGACGTTCTCCCACCCGAGGTTCGGTGCGAACACCACCCTGGACTGCATCGAATCAACGATACCCGCAACGCTCACGCCGATCCCCTTGAAGTCCGGGAGGCTGTGCTTCGTGCGGAGCGCGACGAGCCCTTCGACACACGCGCGGACGAACTGTTCCGGAGGGCGCGGCTCGCTCGTGATCTTGTCCGTGTAGAGTATCGTGCCGTCGACGTCGACGACCGCAACGCGCGTGGCGGCGGAATCGAACGAGATGGCACCGTACAGGTTCTGCCCCCGCTTGAGGTGGAGGCTGATCGGGTTCCGTCCCACCGCGGCAATCTTCTCGAATTCCTCCACGATGAGGTTCTCTTTCAGCAGACTCGCGACGATGCTTGACACGGTGCTCTTGTTGAGGCGTGTGAGCCTGGCGATCGTGGCGCGCGAAATCGGTTCGCGCTCCCTGATAGAATTCAGTATGACGGCCCGATTGATGTTCCTGACGACTCGCGAGTTGGCGCTTATGACGTGATCGTGTCTCGGTCTTCTCGGGTTGATCATGATTGCTGAGAAGAAGGTCTTGCTATTGATTGTGTATGTTATTAGTTTGTTTCGCCAACCAATTAGAGATAAAACGAAAATGCTGATACTCAGTTTCTCATTGCATGCTCATAACTGGACTAGATTGCCGGGGGGTTTGTTGGTTGGCACAACCAACTTTATGGGAATATAGGCTGGCCCGGAGCATTTGTCAAGTTAATTCTTGAAAATCAGTCCGAGCAAAGATGGTGCCAACACCCGCATAAGGATCAGGAAGGACTTCCCGGCGGGGCCCCTCCCCGCGGCGACACAGTTTTCCCGGAAAGAGCACATAATGACCTCCGATCGTACGGTCCCCATTCATCCCTCCCGCTGGGTCCCAACCCTCTATTTCGCCGAGGGCCTCCCGTTCGTCGCCATCGCGATGGTCTCGGCATTGATGTACAAGAACATGGGGATCGCCGATGCGCGCATCACGTTCTGGACTTCGCTGGTGATGCTCCCGTGGACGCTGAAGCCCATCTGGGGGCCGCTCCTGGAGATGTTCAAGACCAAGAAGTATTTCGTCGTCGGTACCCAGTTCATCGGGGGGGTGACGTTCGGTCTCCTGGCGCTCACGCTTCCCCTGGAAGGGTTCTTCAGGTATTCGCTCGCGCTCTTCGCCATCATTGCCTTTAACGGCGCGACGCACGACATCGCCGCGGACGGCGTCTACATCAATGTCCTCTCGCCCAAGGTTCAGGCACAGTTCGTCGGCTGGCAGGGCGCCGCCTACAACATTGCCAAGGTGTTCACGCAGGGGGCGCTGGTGTACCTCGCCGGGCAGCTGGAGTTGAGCGTCGGGATCGTTCATGCCTGGATGACCGTGATGGGCGTGTTCGGCGCAATACTCATCCTTCTCAGCCTCTATCACGCGAAGTTCCTCCCTACCGGCGGCGCGGCCACGCAGGTCACAACGCTCCGGCAGGGATTCTCCACGCTGTGGGACGTCGTCCGGACGTTTTTCCAGAAGAAGTACATTGTCTGGGGGATCCTCTTCATCATTCTCTACCGGTTTGCGGAGGGACAGGCGATCAAGATCGTCCCCCTCTTCTTTAAGGCCGCGCGGGAACAGGGAGGCCTCGGTCTGACCACGTCCGAAATCGGCATCGTGTACGGAACGTTCGGAGCGGCCGCGTTCGTGGTCGGATCGCTCCTGGCCGGGTACTTTATCGCCGGTCGCGGGCTCCGCCGTTCGCTCTTCATACTCTGTTGTTTCTTTAATATCCCGTTCGCCGCGTACGCGTTCCTGGCGATCACGATGCCGACCGACCTCCGGGTGATCGGGGGAGCGGTCGTGTGCGAGTACTTCGGCTACGGCTTCGGGTTCACGGGGCTGACGCTGTTCATGATGCAGCAAATCGCCCCGGGCAGGTACCGGATGGCGCACTACGCATTCGCCACCGGAATCATGAACCTGGGGATGATGATCCCGTCAATGCTGAGCGGCATGATCAGCGACTGGCTCGGGTACAGGAACTTCTTCATCTGGGTGATGGTGGCGACGATCCCTTCGTTCGTCATGACGTGGCTGGTCCCATTCCGGAACACTGAAGCCGAGGCCGCGGTCACGGAACCGGACGCGGGGGCAGCAGCCGGCGGCGATGCTTCGGACCCGGGGGAAGGGCGATGAATTCCCTCCGTGTTCGCTGGTGCGCGGCAGTCCTTCCGCTCCTCGCACTGAGCTTCCTCTCCGGTTCTGCACAGCCGAGGAAGGACGTCGTAGGCTACTATCCTTCCTGGAAATGGCGGCCCGGCGCGCACGGCCTGGCCCCGGCGGATATCCCGTTTGACCGGCTCACCGTGATCAACTACGCGTTTTTCGCGCCGCGGCCGGACGGCACGATCGCCGGAAGGGACACGGCAGGGGACGCGCGCATACTCCTCCCAGAAGCGTCGCCAAGGGGGAGCGCCCGCTCAACGTCGCTCGTCGCCCTGGCGCACCGGCACGGCGTGCGCGTGCTCCTCTCCATCGGCGGGTGGGAAGATTCGGGCGAGTTCCCCCGCGTGGCGTCGGACGCCGGGCGGAGGGGGACGTTTGCCCGGTCATGCGCCTCGGCAATTACCCGGTATGGCTTCGACGGGATCGACATCGACTGGGAGTTTCCGGGGCTCGAAGAGCATAACGGGACGGCTGCGGACAGCGGCACATTTCCACTCCTTCTCGAAACGCTGCGGGATACGCTCAACCGGCTCGGAAGTTCGCTGGGGAGGCACCTCGTGCTGAGCGCCGCCCTTCCCGCACTCGACGTGCGCGCCGGCGTGATGTCCATACGGCGCGTCGCGCCCCTCCTGGATTTCCTGAACATCATGACGTACGACCTGTACGGCACGTGGGAACCGATGGCGTATCATAACGCCCCCCTCTACGCCGGACCGGGGGGGGACAGCGCTCGGACCGTGGACGGGGCGTTCCGGTTGTACCACGGGAAGTACGGCGTGCCGGCGCGCAAGATCAATCTCGGCGTACCGTTCTACGGCCATACGTTTACCGATTGTAATGAGCTGCTGGGCGCGCACAGCGGGGCGGATACCGTGCTCTTCTCCCCCGCCGGGGCAGTCTATGCCGTCATCGCCGGGCACATGGGAGAGTTCACGAGGCACTGGGATCCCTACGCGATGGTTCCGTACCTCACCAGCCCCGTCAGGCGCACGCTCGTCTCATACGACGATCCTGGATCCGTGCGCCTCAAGGCAGAATACGTCGCCGCGCACGGAGCCAGGGGGCTTATCATCTGGGAAATCACCGACGACGCCCTCCCGGACGGCTCGCACCCGCTGCTGGAAGCGATCGATCGCGTCTTCCGTCCACTGCATTGATCACGCACCCGAGGAGCTGACACGATGAAGTACGGATACTTCGACGATGAACATCGGGAATACGTCATCGAGCGGCCCGACGTCCCCGTCTCATGGACAAATTACCTCGGCGTCAGGGACATGTGCACCGTGATCTCCCACAACGCGGGGGGGTACTCGTTTTACAAGACTGCGGAGCACCACCGGATCACCCGGTTCCGGCAGAACGGCATTCCCCTGGACAGGCCGGGACACTACGTCTACGTGCGCGACGACGAAACGGGAGAGTACTGGTCGGTCTCGTGGCAGCCCGTGGGGAAGAGCCTGGCGGAGGCGTCGTACTGGTGCCGCCACGGCCTTTCGTACAGCCGGTTCCTCTCGGACGTCAGGGGCATCCATGCCGAGCAGACGCTCTTCATCCCGGTGGATGACGACGTGGAACTGTGGGACGTCACGGTCCGGAACGACGGTGCGACGGAGCGGTCGCTCAGCGTCTTCGGGTATTTCGAGTTTTCGTTCCATCACATCGAGATCGACAACCAGAACCTCCAGATGTCCCTCTACGCGTCCGGCTCGAGCTTCGCGGACGGGATCATCGAGAACGATTTCTTCTACGAGCCCTGGACCTATCACTATTTCGCCGCGGATTTCACGCCGGACAGCTACGACTGCGTCCGCGACCGGTTCCTGGGGAATTACCGGACGGAGTCGAACCCGGAAGCGGTCGAGGAAGGGACATGCCGCAATTCCACGGAGCTCGGCGGCAACCACTGCGGCGCATTGCACCGCCGGCTGCGCCTGGCGCCGGGTGCTAGCGCGCGGCTCCTGTTCATGCTCGGCGTCGGCGACCGGGAGGCCGGCAGGGCAATGAGGGCAAAATACTCGGCGCCCGGCGCAGTCGACCGCGCATTTGCGGCCCTGCGGGACTACTGGAGCGCCAAAACTTCAGTGTTGCAGTGCCGCACCCCCCACCAGGGGATGAACACGATGCTCAACACGTGGACGCTGCTCCAGGCCGAGACGTGCGTGGTCTGGTCGCGGTTCGCTTCGTTCATCGAGGTCGGGGGCCGGACGGGGCTCGGCTACCGGGATACGTCGCAGGACGTGATGGCGGTGGTGCATACCAACCCCGCGAAATGCCGGGAGCGGATCCTGGAACTCCTCCACGGGCAGGTGAGCGCGGGCTACGGCCTCCACCTGTTCGACCCCGAGGTGTTCAAGCCGAGGGACGAGAAACTCCCGGGCGTGAAGCTCCCGACAGTCGTCCCGACCCCCAGTCCCGCGGACATCATCCACGGCCTCAAGGACACCTGCTCCGACGACGCACTCTGGATCGTGGCCACCATCTGCGAGTACGTCAAGGAAACGGGCGACATGGCGTTTTTCGATGTCGTCGTGCCGTTCGCGGACGGAGGCGAGGGTACCGTCTACGAGCACATGAAGCGCGCGCTCGATTTTTCCGCCGAGCAGGTGGGCGCGACCGGGATATGCAAGGGCCTGCGGGCGGACTGGAATGACTGCCTGAACCTGGGCGGGGGCGAAAGCGCCATGGTGTCATTCATGCACCACTGGGCGCTCATGCACTTCGTCGAGGCGGCGACTGCGCTCGGCCGGCCGACGGACGCGGCCCGGTACGACGCGCTGGCGCGAAAAGTCAGGGAAGCGTGCGAGCGGGAGCTCTGGGACGGGGACTGGTACATCCGTGGCATTACGCGCAAGGGGAAGAAGATCGGCACCCGCGCAAACCAGGAGGGGAAGGTCTTCCTGGAGAGCAACAGCTGGGCGGTGCTCTCCGACGTCGCGCCCGCGGAGCGGGGACTCAGGTGCATGGATGCGGTCTACACGCACCTCTTCTCACGGTACGGCATCCACCTCGTGTGGCCGACGTTCACGAAACCGGACGACGACATCGGCTACGTGACGCGCGTTTACCGCGGGATCAAGGAGAACGGCGCGATCTTCAGCCACCCGAACCCGTGGGCGATGGTGGCGGAGTGCAAGCTCGGCAGGGGGGACCGCGCCATGGAGTTCTACGACGCCCTCCTCCCCTACAACCAGAACGACATGATCGAGATCAGGGAGGCGGAGCCCTACTCGTACTGCCAGTTCATTATGGGGAAGGACCATACGGCTCACGGGAGGGCGCGGCACCCCTGGCTCACAGGGAGCGGCGGGTGGGCGTACTACGCCGCCACGCACTGGATGCTCGGGATAAGGCCTGAGTACAACGGGCTCGTCATCGATCCCTGCATTCCGCACGCGTGGCCCGGGTTCGATCTCGAGAGGAAGTGGCGCGGTGCGACA
The DNA here is from genome assembly GCA_035516035.1 of Bacteroidota bacterium. Lineage (GTDB taxonomy): Bacteria > Bacteroidota > Ignavibacteria > UBA10030 > UBA6906 > Fen-1273. The sequence continues at coordinate 7,854 of DATJAS010000046.1, forward strand.
TACCGGATCAGCGTGCGCAACCCCGCGGGGGTGCAGAAAGGGGTCAGAACCATCACGCTTGACGGGAAGCCCGCATCCATCCCCATCCCCCCCCAGCCTGCGGGGACGGTGCACGACGTGGTCGTGATCCTTGGCTGAGGCTCAATCCGGAGAAACGAGGCGCGGCGGCGGCGTCCGTTGACGCCCGAGCCAGGGGGGCGACGCGTGACGTCGTCGTGAACGCCGCCTGTTATTCAAAGGTAACTCAGCCAGGCATCCTTGCGTCGCTGCTTGAGGAGCGAGAACCACCTGCAGAGCGGATACAGGAGAAGCACCGTCAGAGCCCAGAACGCGTACACGCCCGCAAGGCCGAAGCCCCACGCATCTGGCCACCGGGAGCCGAACGGATTGCCGAAAAGGAACCCTGTGTCAAACCCCATAAGCGCGGCGGTCGCCAGGGCGAGCGTGTGGAAGAGGAACAGGTGGAGGATGTAGTAGAACATCGGCACCCGCCCGTAGACCAGGAAGAACCCCGCCGTTTTCCCCTTCCATTTCTCAAGGAGAGGCAGGAGCGCGATTGCAGGCCCCAGCGTCATCAGGAGGTAAAGGAGCGACGGAGGGTATTTCTGGCAATTCAGGAATGACACGACGCTCAGAATGCCCGTCGCCTGGACGCTCCAGGGCGTCGGGTCGCCGTAGATGTTCCAGGATCGGAGGGCGACAAAGAGCAGGACCATGCATCCGCCAATGCCGTAAAGGAGCCGCTTCCGCTTTTCCGCATCCGTCTTAAATACCTCGCCGAACGCAAACCCCGCCGCCATGACGCCGATCCAGGGAATCAACGGGTACGCCACGAGGAAGAGCCGCCCCGGCGCGTACGGAATGAAACCGCCCGCATGGAGCACCTGCCAGGGCCAGCCGAATATCCCGAGCCGGCCCGGATCCACCGAATCCGTCAGGTTGTGCGTCACGATCATCGCGACGCCGATCAGCCCTGCAATGCGCAAAGGGAGGAATACCAGCGCCGCGAGGGCGATCATCGACCACCCGATCGCCCATATGACCTGGACGAAAGCGAGACTGTAGTTGAAATTGAACTCCCAGCCGAGCCGGACGACGGTCAGCTCAAGCACGATGAGCCAGAGGCCGCGCGTCAACAGGAATTTCGCGAGCTGACCGCGGGATTTCCCGCGCGAGAGTGAAAGGTACGCCCCCGTCCCCGCGAGGAAGACGAAAACAGGTGCACAGAAGTGCGTGACGAGGCGCGTGAACGCGAGCGCGCCGGTTGTCTGCGTGAGATCGAGGGGATCGAAGCGGACATTCGTGAAGTAGTCCCGGACGTGGTCGAGGGCCATGATGACCATGACGAGCCCGCGCAGGAGGTCGATCGAGTCAAGGCGCGTGCGCGGCGGCATGTGAAGGGAAGCGGCCCCAGGAGGCGGGAGCTCCATCACCGATCGTTCAGGGGGGAGCACTTCCAGGACCTCAGGACGCTGGGGCGATGAGCCGATCCGCATGGGACCTCCGGGACTATGGGAATGAACGGAAACGACCTGCGTAGATAATGAAAGACGGGGTAAGATTCAAGGGCCTGGATTGCTTCGCAAGAATCGCTCGCAATGACAACGTCATTGCGAGGATTTCTTCTCAGCGACGACGCAATCTATGCCGCCAGGCACGCCATCAGCTTCCGTTTCGCAACCGGGAGCAGCGTTTCAACGAACGGAAAATCGATGTCCACGTCACAGCGGAACGTGGCGGGATTGGGCAGATCGGGATGGCTCTTCATGATCTCCAGCTTCAGGGCCTCGGGTGGGCGCTTTACCGCCCCCTCGTGAAGCGAGCCGATGACCACGGTTTTCAGCG
>DATJAS010000047.1:0-11908 GCA_035516035.1 Bacteroidota bacterium
CTCTGCACGAGCGCGCATCTCGACGGGTATTACTACAAGCCGCGCATCGACACCGAGATCCTCCGGGAGCACGCCGCAGGGATCGTTGCGCTCTCGGCCTGCGCCGGCGGCGTCGTCTCTGCGCACCTGGCGGCGGGGAGAGACGACGATGCCTACGAGGCGGCGCGGATTTACAGGGAGATCTTTGGCGAAGATTTCTATATCGAGATACAGAACCACGGGATCGACAGGGAAAAGACGGTCAGGGAGAAGGCGCCGCGGCTGGCCCGGGACCTGGGGCTCAAGCTCATCTGCACGAATGACGTCCATTACCTGAAGCACGAGCACGCGCTGGCGCACAACATCATGCTGCTCATCCCCGACGCGAGCAGCACCAACACCCCCGATTACACGCAATTCCGCTATCAAACCGATCAGGCATACTTCAAGACGTCGGCGGAAATGCACGCGCTGTTCAAGGATTACCCCGAGGCGCTTGCATCGACACTTGAGGTGACGGAAAAATGCAACCTGAAGCTTGATCTCGGCACGAACCACATGCCGCGCTTCCCGATCCCGCCGGAGGCGGGCGCGGCGACGCTCGACGAGTATTTCGCCGCGCTGACGCGCGACGGGTTCGCCCGGCGGTACCCGGAGGCGGGGGAGGAGCTGCGCGCGCGCCTGGAGCACGAAATCGACGTGATTGCCAGGATGGGCTATGCCGGCTATTTCCTGATCGTGCAGGACTTTATCCGTGCGGCCAGAAGGATGGGCGTGTTCGTGGGCCCGGGGCGCGGGAGCGCCGCGGGGAGCGTTGCCTCGTATTCGCTCGGCATCACCAACGTCGACCCGGTGAAGTACGACCTCCTCTTCGAGCGCTTCCTGAACCCGGACAGGATCAGCATGCCCGACATCGACGTGGACTTCTCTGACGCCAAGCGCGACCTGGTGATCCGCTATGTCCGCGAGAAGTACGGGGAAGACTCGGTCTCGCAGATCATCACGTTCGGCACGCTCTCGGCGCGCGCGGTTCTGAAAGACGTCGGGCGCGTCCTGGGGATCCCGCTCAGCACGCTGGAGTCCATCACCAAGCAGATCCCGGTCGAGCAGGGGAAAGTCAGGCCCCTGGCGGAGGCGCTGGAATCGGTCCCGGACCTGAAGTGGGTCGCGGAGAGTCCCGACCCGAAGATGCGGACGCTCATCGAGGCCTCGCTCGTCCTGGAGGGGATGAACCGGAACGCGGGCATGCACGCGGCCGGGGTGGTGATCGCGCCGGGCACGATCAGCGATTTCGTCCCGCTCTACAAGACACCGGCGACCGAGGTGATGACGCAGTACAACATGAAGGACCTGGAGGCGGCCGGGCTCCTCAAGATGGATTTCCTCGGTCTCCGGACGCTGTCAGTCCTGGAGAACTGCCTGCGGATGGTCCGGGAGAACCACGGCGTGTCCATCGACCTGGACGCGATTCCCGAGGACGACCCGCGGACGTTCGAGCTCTTCTCGCGGGGGGACACGGTCGCCGTGTTCCAGTTCGAAAGCTCGGGCATGGCCGACTGGCTCCGGAAGCTGAAGCCGACGTCGATCTCCGACCTGGTGGCCATGAACGCACTCTACCGGCCGGGGCCGATGGAGATGATCGGCGATTTCATCGCGCGCAAGCACGGGACGCAGAAGATCACGTACCTGCATCCCGCGCTGGAACCGATCCTGCGGGAGACGTACGGCGTCATCGTCTACCAGGAACAGGTGATGAAGATCGCGAGCGAGATCGCGGGGTTCACGCTCGCGAAATCCGACCTGATGCGGCGGGCCATGGGAAAGAAGGACAAGGGCCTCATGGCCGCGATGAAGAAGGAATTCATCGACGGGGCCGCCGGGCGCGGCACCGCGCGCGCGCTGGGAGGAGAGATCTTCGACCTCATCGAGAAGTTCGCCTCGTACGGATTCAACAAGTCGCACAGCGTCGCCTATTCGGTCATCTCCTACCAGACCGGGTACCTCAAGGCGCACTACCCGCAGGAGTTCATGGCCGCGACGCTCTCGTCGGAAATCGGGAGCACGGACAAGATCGTGAAGCTCATCGACGACTGCCGGAAAATGGGGATCGAGGTTCTCCCCCCGGACGTGAACGAGAGCGGGCTGGATTTCACGGTGGTGGGGGGACGCATCCGCTTCGGGCTGTGCGCGATCAAGAACGTTGGGGAAAGCGCGATCGACACCGTCATCCGCGCGCGTGGAGAGAGGGGGCGTTTCGCCAACCTCTTCGATTTCTGCAGCGGCGTCGACCTCCGACTCGTCAACAAGAAATGCCTGGAGAGCCTTGTGCAGGCGGGGGCGTTCGATTCGATGGGACAGCACCGCGCACAGTACATGGAGAACCTCGAGCGCGCCGCGGCGTTCGGGCAGGCGGTGCAATCACGGGAACTGAACGGGCAATCGAGCCTGTTTGACACGGGAGGAAGCGGGGGCGCCGCGCCGGTCCAGTACCCGGCGATGACGCCGGCCACGGCCTGGTCCGAGGCGGAGAAGCTCACGCGCGAGAAGTCGGTGCTCGGGTTCTATGTCTCCGGCCATCCGCTCCTCCGGTACGAGCACGAAATCAAGGAACTGGCCAACGTGCGGCTGGGCGATCTCTCCGGGTTCAGGCCGAACGCGACGGTCCGGGCATGCGGCATCGTCACGGCGGTCAAGAAGAAGATCGACAAGCGGAACAACACGATGGCGTTCGTCGGGATCGAGGACTTCACGGGCAAGGGGGAATGCATCGTGTTCGCGGACGCATTCGCGAAGTACCAGGCGATCCTGCAGGTCGACGCGATGGTCATGGTGGTGGGGAAGGGAGAGGCGAACGGCGACGCGCTCAAGATCCTCGTGAACGAGGTGACGCCGATGGACAAAGTGCGGGAGAAGTTCACCAGGGGGATCATCCTCTCCATCGACCTCAACGGCATCGCCGAAAGCACGATCGTGCGTCTCCGCGAGGTCATGGAAGAGCACCGGGGAAACTGCCCCTGCTATTTCAGCGTGCGCAACGCCCACGCGACCACGATGTTTCAGACGCGGCGGTTCGCCGTCGACCCTTCGGGGGGATTTGTCGACCAGGTCCGCCAGATGCTCGGGCCCGACAGCATACGGTTTACAGCGCAATAGCCCTGTCATTGCGAGCGTTTTTTGCGAAGCAATCTCGCGTGAGATTGCTTCGCTGCGCTCGCAATGACAACGGGGGATGGACACAGCAAAGGAGTTCCTATGAAGCCGATTGAGATCACCGATGCCAATTTCCAGAAGGAAGTGCTCGAGTCGACCGTGCCAGTGCTGGTCGATTTCTGGGCGGTCTGGTGCGGCCCCTGCAAAATGATCGCACCGGTCGTCGAGGAGATCGCCGGGGAGTACAACGGCAAGCTCAAGGTGGGAAAGGTCGACGTGGACAACAACCCGGAAGTCCCGCTCAAGTTCGGTATCCGGAGCATTCCCACGCTGATGATCTTCAAGGGAGGAAAGGTGGTCGAGCAGATCATCGGCGCGGTCCCCAAGCGGAACCTCCTGGACAAGCTCTCCCCCCACGTGAGCGCGAACTGAGGCCGGTCACCCGGCAGAGGAGAGGCCCGGCGATGTCCGTCGCGCGGGCCTTTTTCTTTATCTGCGCGGGGCAGGGGTCCGGCGGCCGCGGGGCCGCGGCGGCTTCGCGGTGCGCGTCCGGTCGGCGCCCGGCACGATGCCTGCCTTTTCGATGATCACCTGTCCGTGAGAGAAGCGGACGTACCGGAATTTCGACGCCCGGGCCGGGGGCGTCCCCCAATCCGGGTGCGTGATATCGCCCATCCCCGCTTCATCCACGAGTTGCTTCACGAACCCGACGAGGCCCCTGGTGTGGCTCGGGAAATTCATCCGGACGAGCCGGTTCATGGCCGCCCGGACAAGCCGGGTCGCAAGAGGCCTGCCCGCAACCGCAGGATGCGTGAGAAGCCGTTCTGCGACGGGACGGAGGCGTGAACGGAGGGAACCCGCCCTCGCGCGGGGATGATAGGATTTCCCGTCCGGCGCCCCCCGCATGTATCCCGTCCCCCAGTCCTCGATGATGTAGAGCCCGCCGGGCTTCAGGTGTCGGTCGAAAAGGTGCCAGAAGCTCAGCGCTGTGAACTCGCCGATGTGCGAACAATCGTCGATGATGACGTCGAAACCGCCGGGCGCCGTCTCGGTGCGCACCCGGTCAAGGAGCGCGCAGTCCTGCTGGAGGCCCCGGTAAACATGTATCCGGCCGCTCCTGTCGCTGAGCGACACGGGGGCGACGTCGATCCCCGCGATCGTTCCCTTTCTGAAATAGTCGCGCCAGAGCTCGAGCGATCCTCCCTGGCTGATCCCCAGCTCCAGGAGGTGGACCGGCTGATCTGCGAGGGGGGCGAAGAGCTCTTCATACGTACGGAAATAGAGATCGAACGATTGCTTGTCTGTCTTGTAGCGCCCGGGAGTGATACGGCGGACCATGAGAAGAGGCCTTTACGGGTGAGAGAATCGTTCAGGGTTTCGGAGAGGAGGGGGGACCCAGCGCATCCACTGCACCGGGTTCGACGCCTCTCCATGAGGCAAGCTGTGCGATGATCCGGCGCCGGACCTCTCCGGCAAGCTCACCGGCCCTCCCCGGCGGATATCCCTCCGTATCCACGGGAGGGAGGACGCGGAGACGGATGTCGAGCGGGGGACCGAATTTCCAGCTCTTCTTCGGGAGGCAGTCCCGCGTGCCGTCCACGGCCAACGGGAGAACGGGGACGCCTGCCTTGATCGCGATATGAAATGCCCCCTGGTTGAATGACCCCACACGGCCGTCGGCGGAACGCGTTCCTTCGGGAAAGAACATCACGGAGCATTTGAGCGCGAGGCAACGGTGCGCCGCAAGGAGCATGCGCGCGCCGCTCCGGGGGTCGGACCTGTCGACAGGGATATCGCCCGCCAGGCGCATCATCCAGCCGACGAGGGGCACGCGGAAGAGCTCCGCCTTTGCGATCCATTTCATCTCCCAGGGGAGGTGTGAGATGATGGGAATGTCGGCAAGCGACTGGTGGTTGCTCACGACGACGTAGGGTCGCCGGGGATTGGCGATCTTCTCCCCGTCGCGGTCAAGACGCCAGGAGGGGTTCACGCGCGTCATGGCGACGCCGAGCCGGCGAAACCACCGCCCCGTGCGGTACCTCGCCGGGTCCCGGTCGAAGACGCGGAGCAGGGCCAGGAGGGGAAGCCACGCGACGATGAGCGTCCCCACCGCGGTCCAGATCCAGAGGGAGCGGAGCGTCTGGCGCATGGTGCGCCAATGTAGCGAAAATCTCCTGTTATTCCTATATTCGTCGGTCAACAATCACAGGAGGCCGCATGCGCCAGCACGTCACCCCGTTCGTCCTCATCCTCGCAGTGCTCCTGTGCGCCGCCTCCGCGTCGGCCCAGGCGCCCCCGCGCAAGCGCTTTGCCTCGCCGGGAACTGTGGAGCTGGGCGGGAGCGCGGCGTTCACCGCGGTGCAGCCGGTGGCAGGCGGAAACACCGGTTCGTGGGTGTACGATCTCTCGTTCATGCCGTACGCGGGATATTTCGTCATGGAGGGATTCGAGCTGGGGATCAACCCGGCGGGGGTGAGCGTAACGACATCGGGCGACACCAGCACGGTGCGACTCCGGTTTCTTGTGGCGCCGTCCTACAACTTCCACACGCCCACGATGGTGACCCCGTTTGTCGAGGGACTCGCGGGATTCACGTCAAGCTCGCTCATCCGCAGCGGGTCGACGACGAGCGTGTCGGGATTCACATTCGGCGGGCGGTTCGGCATCAAGGCCGCCGTGACGGAGCGCGGGCTGCTGACGATCGGCGTCCAGTACCTCCGGGTCACGCTCAACGCCCCGGGCGCCGGGTCCAGGAGCGGATCCAACGAGCTGGCAGTCGCGGCCGGCTGGAGCGTCTGGCTGTAAGAGAAGGCGGGGCGGCGTGCCCAACGGCCGCTCCCGCGGGCTCAGCGTTTCGGTCCTGCCGCGCGGACTTCAGGAGGGCAGCCGCTTTCAAACTTCTTGAAGTTCTCGATGAACCGGGACGCCAGCTCCCGGTAGCGCTGCATGTATTCCTTCTGATCAGACCACGACCCGGCGGGATCGAGCACGCTCCCGGGAACGCCCTCGCACGAACGGGGGACGGCGAAGCCGAATACCGGGTCCGTCGCATACGGAACATCCAGCAGTCCTCCTCCCAGCGCCGCGTTCAGGAGCGCCCGCGTGTACCGGATGCTGATGCGCTTGCCGACGCCGTACGGGCCGCCGATCCACCCGGTGTTCACCAGCCAGCAATGGACGCCGTACTTCAGGATCTTCCGTTTCAGGATGTCCGCGTAAAACGAGGGGTGATGGACCATGAAGGGAGCCCCGAAGCAGGTGCTGAACGTCATCTCCGGTTCCTTCCCGAGACCGACCTCTGTGCCCGCGATCTTGGATGTGTATCCCGAGATAAACTGGTAGAGCGCCTGGTCCGGCGTCAGCTTCGCGATCGGCGGCATCACTCCCGACGCGTCACAGGTGAGAAGGATGATGTTCTTCGGGTGTCCCCCCCGCTTCTCCGGCAGGGCGTTCTCGATGTATTCCAGCGGGTATGAGGCCCTCGTGTTCTCCGTGATCGATTCGTCGTCCAGGTCGATCGTCCGCGTTACCGGGTCGAACACGACGTTTTCCAGGATCGTGCCAAATCTCCTGGTGCACGCGTAGATCTGCGGTTCCGCGGAGGCGGAAAGCTGTATCACCTTCGCGTAGCAGCCCCCCTCGAAGTTGAACACCCCCTCCTCGCTCCATCCATGCTCGTCGTCGCCGATGAGGCGCCGCGCGGGATCGGCCGAGAGCGTCGTCTTCCCCGTTCCCGAGAGGCCGAAGAATATGGCGGCGTCCCCGCCGCTTCCCACGTTTGCCGAGCAATGCATCGGCATCACGCCGTCGAGGGGGAGGAGATAGTTGAGTATGGTGAAGACCGACTTCTTGATCTCCCCCGCGTACGCCGTGTTCCCGATGATGCACATCTTCGCGGCGAAGTTCAGCACGATGAACGTGTTGGTGGCGGTCCCGTCGATCTGCGGGATTCCCTTGAACGACGGAACGCACAGGATCGTGAAATCGGGGACGTGGCGGCGGTACTCTTCCAGCGTCTCCGGCTGGATGAACATGTTGCGGGCGAAGTGGCTGTGCCACGCGAGCTCTGTGACGATGCGGATCGGCATCCGGTATGCGGGATCAGCGCCGGCGTAGCAGTCCTGCACGAAGACGTCCCGTCCCTGCAGGAATCCCTGGAGCCGGTTGTACAGGTCGTTGAACTTCTCCGTGCTGAACGGGCGGTTGTACTCCCCCCACCAGATGTGTCCCTCCGTGCCGGCCTCGCGCACGACGAACTTGTCGGTCGCCGAGCGGGCGGTGTGCTTGCCGGTGTTGGCGACCACGGGTCCCATGTGCGTGATCCGCGCCTCCCGCCGGAATGCGATCTCCTCGTACAGCGCTTCCGTCGGGAGGTTCCAGTAGGCCATCCGCAGGTTCGTGAACCCGTGGCTCTCCAGGCCGTAGTCGCTCTTCAGGGCCTGCGCTTCGGCCTGCGCCGGGGTCGAGATGTTCAGGATGTTGTTCATAGCCAGTCACGTACCATTTTGCGTTCCCCGATATAGATCTCCCGCGGCGAGTTCGGGTCGAGCGCCCACTTGATCCGCTCCACCCCCTGGCGGACGTCCTTGATCGTCGTCGCGTAGCTGAGCCGGAGGTGCCCCTCCATGCCGAACTCCTTCCCGGGCACCGTCACGACGAGCGCCTTCGCAAGGAGGAACTTCGAAAGCTCAACCGAATTCGCGTTGTAGGCCCGGAAATCGGGAAGGCAGTAATACGTGCCGTCCGGCCTGGTGATCCTGACGCCGTTGAACGATTGCAGCTCCTGGACCATCACATTCCTGTTGTTCTCCAGGGTCAGGCGCAGCGCGTCGACGGCGCTCTGGAGCCCGGTGAGGGCCCCTTCTGCCGCCGCCTGGAGGAGGACGGACGTGCAGGAGGTGGTCTGGGCCTGGACATTGATCATCACGTCCGTCAGTGCTTTGCTTGAGACGACCCACCCGATGCGGAAGCCGGTCATCCCGTAGAGCTTCGAGATGCCGTTGATCGTGATGACTTTCGTGGACTCGAAATCCTTCGTGGTAAACCTGTAGGCCGATATCTGTGTCTTGCCGTCAAAGACCAGCTTGTGGTAGATATCGTCCATGATCAGGTAGATCCCCTTCTTCTCGCAGAACTCGACCAGCGAGCCGATCAGGGCCTCCGGGTACATCACGCCCGACGGGTTGTTGGGGCTGTTGACGATGATGGCGCGCGTGTACGAGCTTACGGCTTCCTCGATCTCCTTCATCGTCGGGACGAACCTCCCGTCCTCCGGCGTGACGATCACCGGGCGGCCGTACACCATCCTGATCATCTCCGGGTAACTCACCCAGTAGGGGGCGAGCACGATCACCTCGTCCTGCGGATTGAGGAGCGTGAAGAGGAGGTTGTAGAGCGACTGTTTCGCCCCGCCCGAGACGATCACGTTTTCCGGGGCGGGGATCCTGTCGTAGTTTTCCTCCGTGTAGCGGATGATCGCCTTCTTGAGCGAGGGGATGCCGTCTGTCGGCGTGTACTTGATGTCGCCGGTCGTCAGCTTCGCGGCGGACGTGAGGATCGCGTTGATGGGGGCGCGGTTCTTCGGTTCTCCGGCCCCCAGGTGGATGACCGCCTCCCCTTTTTCACGGAGGACGCGCGCCTGCTCGTTGAGGCTCAGCGTCGGCGATTCAGCGATCGACCGTGCAAGCTGGCTTATGCTCATGAACTCTCCTTCCTCGTGATTATGCACCCCGGAGCGTGCGGGATGGCGTGGCCCCTCAGACCGGTGGCCCGTGTGAGCCGATGACAGAAGAACGGGGTGGAGAATTGAGTGCAGCAACCCCGGGGGGGAGCCTGGCAGGGAAAAAAATCGCGATGCAACTTGCTCAGCCTATGGTAGCCAAAAATGACCGCCGAATCAAGCCGGCGCCCGGAGGGCGTGCGCGCGGCGTCCTTTTTTGCTATATTTTGCGGTCCTTCCCCGAAAGGCAGCCAGAGAAGTCCATGAAGAGAACGCACATCGCCTGGATCGCCGCATTCGTCGTGACGGCCGCCTCCGCATATTTCCAGCGCGTGACCGGGCCGACGTATCCCGAGAGGGGAACGTGCACGCTCGGCGGCAACAGGATCGGTTACACGCTGGAGAGGAGCCACTCGAGCGCATCCGGCGCCCCGGTGACGATCGGCGCACCGGACACGCTCGTCACCGGCGAGATCCTGTGGCGGAGGCACGGGACACACGACCCGTGGATTTCCGGCGTCATGGAGAGGGAAGGGGACGCGCTCGGGGCGATGCTCCCGGCCCAGCCGCCTGCGGGAAAGCTCGATTACCGGGTCGCACTGCGGAGGGGGGGAGAGACGGTCGTCATTCCTCCGGAGGGGCCGGCGGTACTCCGCTTCAAAGGGGACGTGCCGGCCGGGATACTCGCGGTGCACATTCTCCTGATGTTCGCCGGGATGCTCTTTTCGACGCGGGCGGGGCTGGCAGTGTTCACGCGCGAAGACAGGACGGGATTTCTCATTGCCATGACGATCCTCCTGCTCGGCGGGGGAGGCCTGATCATGGGACCGATCGTCCAGAAATACGCATTCGGGGCATACTGGACCGGGTGGCCCTTCGGTTCCGACCTGACCGACAACAAGACCGTGGCCGCGCTCGCAGCCTGGGCCGCGGCGGCGATCATGCGGCGCCGCGTGCGGCAACCGAGGCTCTGGGCGGCGGCGGCCGCGCTCATCACGCTGGCCGTGTACATGGTCCCGCACAGCCTCTTCGGGTCCGAGCTGGAATACCGCCGGGAGGGAAGCGCTCCCCCGGCGATGTCAGTCCTCGTCTCCGCTCCTGCGGGATACGACGAACGCGCTCCGCACGGGAGCCGGCACGGGTGAGGAAGGCCCGCGCACCGATCGCCAGACGATCTCGTTCAGCTCCCGCTCGGGCGCGGCGTCGGCCCGCGTGAAGTCCATCATGCCGCTCCTTGCCGCGCCGTACGCGCGGGGTCCGTTGCGCTCCTCCAGGTTGATCAGCGCGTGCCTGGAGGCATACGGGGAGGCATCCGGCGTCGTGCTGAACGCGCTGAACATCGGCGTGGCGGAAGAATCGTATTGCGACATCGCCGGAAGCCCGAGGATCAGCTCCATCGTCCTGACCATGCTGCTCGTCGAGTAGAGCTCGCTGTCGACATAATGACGCTTCGTCCACGGGCTCACGACGAGCGCCTCGGTCCGGTGGGCGTCGACATGGTCCGGACCGTTCTGCGCGTCGTCCTCGATGACGAAAATCGCCGAGGTGGCCCAGTACCTGCTGTGCGAGATGCGGTCCACGATCATGCCGAGCGCCTGGTCGTTCTGCGCCACGAAGGCGCGGGGGGTCAGCGCCCCTGTGCGGGTCCCCGACGTATGGTCGTTCGGCAGCTTGATCGTCTGGAACGCGGGGAGGTCGCCGCTCGCTTCGTAGGCGGTAAATTCCTTTTCCCAGTCCCTGTACCTGTCGATGTCCGAGTAGTCGAGGTCCCATCCGTGCGCGCGGGGCGCAGTGTGCCCGGCGAGCGAGGGAAGAAGCCCGGCGGCCGTGTCGCTCCCTTCACCCGGGTTGCGCGCAAACTCGCCGTACGTCCTGTAGCTCACGCCGTTTCGGGCGCAGTCGTCCCAGAAGTACCCGGAGGCCGGGTAGGCGTCCGGGTATCCTCCTTCGTATTCGTATTCCCCGCCGCGGCCGCCGTACTGCGTCGGCCAGGTCTTCTCCACGTAGTCGGTGGCATACGCCCCCATCGTCCAGTTGTGGCCGTCGGCGCTCACCTCGGCGTCCGCATACAGGTTGTCGAGCAGGACGAACTGGCGGGCAAGCGCATGGATGTTCGGAGTCACGGAATCGCCGAAGAGGCAGAGCGATGGATCGCTGTTCCCCGCGCCGATGTCCCCGAACACCTGGTCGTACGTCCGGTTCTCCTTGATGATGTAGAAGACGTGGCGGATCGCCCTCGTGCCGTCGGCTGCCGGGAGGAGCGGAGTCGGGCCGGGGCGGGGAGCCGGCTTGCCGAGCCGCGAGTCGGCGTAGACCGCGGCCGTATAGGCGCGGAGCGCCGCACCATCCGGCGGATCGATTCGCGAGAGCGAACCCATGAAGAGTGAGCCGATGTACTCGCTCGAATGGCGCGGCTCGGAGGGGTTCGGACCGCCGGGGTTTGCGCGCGACGAGCCCCCCTTCCCGTTAGCCACGATAATGCGCCCGTCCGTTGGGAGGAGGGCCACGCACGTGGGATACCACCCGGAGGGGATGAACCCGGCCGGGCGCGTGTCGCCCGGGCGCCGGACGTCAAAGACCGCAATGTAGTTGTTGTCCGCGTTGGCGACGTAGAGCGTCCCGCCGTCGGCGCTGAGAGCAACGCCGTTGGGCGTGCTCCCCTCGGGAAGTCCGGGGAAGAGTCCCGTCTCGAGCGTCTCGCGCACGGAACCGGAGGCGATATCGATGACCGAAACGGAGTTGTCGGCGGCGTTGGCGACGTAGAGTGAGCCACCGTCGGGCGATTCGACCATGTCGCACGGGTGATTGCCGACGCGCACCGTCCTGGTGATGCCGCCCCCCGTACGATCGACGAACGCGATGGCCCCCCCTCCCCAGAGGGAGACAAAAACGTACGGGCGGACCCGCGCGACGAGGCAGGTGTAGGGCGTCGCGGGGAGATCGAGCGTCCTGACGACGGAGCGGGTGGCAATGTCGAGCGTGGTCAGCGTTCGACTCTCCTTGCCCGCCGCGTAGACGAGCCCCGCGCGCTCGTCGATGTCGACGCCGCCGACCCAGATA
>DATJAS010000048.1:0-45064 GCA_035516035.1 Bacteroidota bacterium
ATCCCTGTTGATCGTGAGCGTGATGTAGCCCTCGACCTCCGCGTTGTTGTTCAGGAGGACGGCAAATGCGTCCCCCCAGAGAAGAAAGTCCGTCTCGGACGGGCTGAAGCCCATCACCACGCTCACAGCCCCCGCCTGGCGGGCGAGTATGCTGAAGCCGAGTCCCTGGTTCGCCGAGAGCTCGCCCCCGACGGCGACCCGCTCCAGGCTCTCACCCACGATGCAGCCGCACCCCCAGATCTTGTTCAGCGAGCTTGCGGTCATGATCGGACCGAAATTGAAGCCGACGTCCAGCTCGTAGTTGAGCGAGAAGCAGCTCCTCCCCGCCTTCACGTTGATCATCCCGGGTATCGGCAGGCTGAAGACGACGAACTTCGTGATCGACGCCGACCCCGGGCCGATGAAACCGTTCTGCAACAGGCTGTCGTACACGACGTTGAAGCTGAGATCCGCCACGCCGTCTCCCCAGTTGCGCGCCAGGTGGAGATTGGTGCTCCCCGACGCGTACGGGGTCACCTGCGGGATGCGCACTGTGCGCCCGAGGTACGGGTCGCCCTGGCGGTTGGGCGATTTCCAGTCATACACCCAGAGGGGCTTCGCGCCGAAGAAGTTGAAGGCGAGATTTCCGTACGTGATCACGAACCCGGTATCGGTCGCCGACGAGGGTCCATAGTCCGAGAGCTTGACAAACGATGGCGTGTAGCCGAAGAGGTCGAACGTCTGGCCGCCGCTGTTGTAGTCGAAGAAGAGCCGGCCGAGGTTCCCGGAGGCCTTCACCTCTCCCCACGTGAGCCAGAACGGCCGCCCGAAATGCCGCGGCTCGTCGATTCCCGCCGCCGTGAGGTAGATAACGCCCAGCTTCACGCACATGACCCCCGCGGACTGCGCGGGGTTCTTCGCCACCGCGGTGACCCCCCAGTACTGCATGTGAAGCGAGTCCGCAAGGTCGAGCTGGGCGCCCCCCGCTTCCGCCGTCGACGTGAAGGTCAGGTTCGTGAAACGGGCGGTGTCGGCCATCGGCCCGCCGAGGAACACTTGCCCGTCGAAGTCGCTGAACCAGGTGGCGCTTTCCACGAACTGCATCTTCATCTGGCGCTCCTTCGACTGCGCGTCCGCCTTGAACGACACCCTGAACGGCGTCTCTCCCAGGTACCGGGGATCCGTCGACCAGGTTGGCCCGAGGTCCACCTCGCCGGGCTGATCCTGGTATGTCGCGACGCGGACTTCCGTGTGAATCCCCGTACCGATGATGTTCATCCAGGCGGGGAACACGGATTCCGCCGCAAACACCAGCTTGCGCGGGTGGAGGATCGTTCCGTTGCCGGGGACGTCCTGCGTCCAGATCGTGAACTGCCTGTGGCCGAGCGAGGTGAGCGTGATACCCTGGACCCCCTGCGCTTCGAGCGCGACGGGGGGGAATGCCGTCGGGGCCGTGAACACGCCCCCCGGGATCGGGTACCAGGGGGGCAACGCGCGCGCGGCAAGGTAGAAGTACCCGGCCGCAAGGGGATGCATCGGATCGATTCCCAGCTCGTAGAACCTGGGTGCACCGGCCGTACGAGAGAATTCTCCCCAGATAAACCCGCCCGGCACACCCACGGCGCCGAAGAGGTCCATGTTGGACTGGACACGGAGCGTGTCGTACCCCGCGCGGACCATGCCGCCGAGCTCGTTGCGTATCGCGGCGACGGGGAGCCGTATCTCGCCGCGGAGGAATTCCCCTCCCGTGATGCCGCACGCCCCTACCTGGAGGAACGCCCCCGGTGGGTGCATGACGACGGTGTACCCGATCGGCTCGACTGTGCGGAAGGCGAACGGCGAGGCAAGGTCAAGCCGCGCAGCCAGGCCGAACGAGGTGATGAGGGCGTTCGTGAACGTGTACTTCGCCTTCACGTATCCCCGGTTGGAGAGCACCGTGTCGGCCGGGGGATCGGGCGTCGCGCCGGATTTGAGGACGACGCCCTTCCAGGCGTTGCCCAGTGAAGGAACGACCGAGGGATCCGAATGGACGCTCGAGAAGTCGATCGTGTATCCCTTTCCCGAAACGTTGAGCCCGGTCTGCCCGATAAAGAAGGGGCCGAACGCCGAGTCGGGGACCTGTGCATACAGCTCGCACTGGCCGGTGATCGCCGTCCAGGGGAGTGGGAGCGAGGACCTCGCACACTGCGTCGCGCTCACGACGCACTGAGGGAGGAGGATCGCGCCGCGGACAGTCGCCTTCGACGGCGTGATGACGAGCGAGTCGATATCAAGCGTGAACCCGGGCTCGATGCCCACCTCGGCGGGAACGGGCGGGACGGCGGGCGACGACGGATACCACGCCACACCGTCCGTGAGTATCACTGTCTGCGCGAGCATCCCCTTCCACGCGACATCACGGAATCTGACGCGGATGCCCTGGGGGCCGTAGAGCCCTTTGAGTATCCCCAGGATGAGACCCCGGTCCGCGAGCGTCTCGGAGGCGAGATTCCTCGCCGGGAGGCTGAGCTGCACAGTCTCACCGGGACGCACGGCCGGGTTCACGAGGAGCGCCTCCGTGAGCGAGAGCTGCGCGAGCGAGTCCGTGACGTTCTGCACCACCTCGAACGATTTCGTGAGCGGCTTCAGCCCTTTCCAGGGGAAGGGGAGAACAACGGGGGGGCATGCAAATTTCACGCGACCGGTCCCGCTCGGGAGCTTCGGGTCGAGGGACTTCGACGGAGAATCGTATTCCTCGACATCGATCCTGAACGTGCCTGCTATCAGCGTTCCGGGGATGACCTTCTTCACGACCGGGGGAATAATCGGGCCGAGCCTGAACGTCGCGGCGCTACTTTTCATCACGCCCGATAGCGGGTGCCCTCCCGTGTCGACCGGTTGGACCTGCCAGGCGAACGAAGCGACCATCGGGTAGAGGCGGAAGGAAGGCGCGCCCGATTCGTACGAGAACGAGGTTTCGTTCGTTATCCCCTCGAAGAGCGGCTTGTTCTGAGCGAGGGCCTCATCAGCAGTCTGCTCCTGAAAGACCGGGACGATGACGAGACGGTACAGGACGCTTTCTCCCGGGCGGGCAGCCGCCGGCTCCCACCTGAAGAGGAGCGGCTCCTCCTCCGCATGCGTCGCTCCCGGCAGAGGGCTCGTCAGACGGAGCGGCCCAGGCGCGCGCAATACTGCACCAGCCGCAGGCGTCCTAACCTGTGCCTCGGGGGACCTGGCCTGTGAGAAGAGGGGAGCGGTGAAGAGGAGTGTGAGCCCGAAGGAGATCATGGCCATCAAGGCCATCGGGCCCGGATTGCAACGCCGGGGAGTGCGTGCGCGTGGGCTGCTCATGGGGCACTCTTTCGTGGTGGGTGAAGTGCCTGTAAAGCAACGCTGATGAAAATGAACAGGTGAGACGTAAAAACTGCACAATTATCAGAAAAAATTGCGGGTTTGTCAAGTCACCGGGCCGGAAATTCGCACTCCAGGCGTGTCAAGCGGTGTTGAGTTCCGAATCAATGAAAAAGTTACAGAGATGGGTAATTGTTTCACCCCGGCGGAGTGGCAGGTTTACGAAAACAGAGTGATTCGGGGAACATGAAAAATGGCACAAATCGTGAGGTTTATCCGGAGTGCGGCGACAGGGGGATGAAGCCTGGAATAGTCCGGAAACCGGGGGGATTACACGATGAGACGCCTCGTTGCAGCAATAGCCTTCACACTGATACTCGGCGGGTGCGGGCCAAACTACGACGGCCGGTATCCGATCGATACGATGCGGATGATGGCTGAAGGACCCAGGGTAACCACGCTCGTAAGGGAGACGTTCCCGCTTGACGCCTGGTTCGAGATTCAATCAGGGACGCTCCTCCGCGTCCACTCGGGTGGCGTAACATCGACCTACAGGAATGCCAGGTTCGTCAAGACGCTGAATGGATTCGATGCGGTGACAGACGACCCGAGGGGGGCCGGCCTGTATTCGTGGTCATTCGAGCGAGGGGCGAAGGGGGACCTCTGCTCGCTCACGTTCACGCACGACGGCATCCACTACATGAGGATGGTCTCGAAGGGGCGGACAGACGGCTAGACGCGCGCCGTCGATCCACCCGTAGCAGAGCGCCTCGTCCACCGACTCCGGCCACGTGATGCTCGGTTTCCCGGTCCCCCTCTTGTGAAAGCCGACCAGGAGCTGATCGGCCCGATCGTGGTGGGCGGAGAGCCAGGCCCTGAACTCAGCCTGCGAGGCGAAGAACGTCGGGCGTGAGGGCATCTATCGGGCGAGGAGTGCAATGTCCCTGTTTTCGAGGACGGTGCTCGAGTAGCCCCGCTCGACGGCGTGGATCATCGCGAGTCCAAGGTCCTCGAGCGTGCAGACGTAGTTGGGCGCCAGCGCTTTCCAGACCGGGTAGGCTTTCCCCAGCACACGCGCCACGGCGAACGAGTTCTTCAGCCCCGGGATCGGCTTGATGAATCCCGGGCGGAAGTTGTACACCGCCTTGAACGGGAGTTTCGTCAGATCGTTTTCGGTCTTCCCCTTGACGCGCGCCCACATGAGGCGCCCCTTTTCTGTGCTGTCGGTCCCGGCCCCGGAGACGTAGCAGAACGTAATCCCCGAGTTGACCTGTACGAGCGCTTCCGCCGCCCCCAGCGTCAGGTCGTACGTGATGCGACGGTATTCCTCCTCCCCCTTTCCCACGGACGTGGTCCCGGCGCAGAAGAAGCAGGCGTTGTATTCCCGGAGCTGATTCTGGACAGGGGAGAAGTCGCTGAAGTCGGATGTCACCAGCTCGCGCAGCCTGGGGTGGCGCACGCCGCACGTGCGGCGTCCCACAACGAGCGTCGACTCCGTTGCCGGGTGATTGAGCGCCACGTGCAATACCCCCTCCCCCACCATCCCCGTGGCGCCGAATATGATGGCGTTGATTTTCATCGTGACCCCGGAAGGTTTGCCACGTTTACCGCGGGGGGTCTTTCAGGAACGTCCCCCGCTCCAGCTCCTCAAACGCCTGCCTCAACTGGTCCTGCGTATTCATCACGATCGGGCCGTACCAGGCGACGGGTTCCTGGAGGGGTTTCCCGGAGATCAGGAGGAACCTGATCCCGTCGTCCCCGGCCTGGACAGTGACCTCGTCGCCGCTGTCGAAGAGTATGAGCGAACGATTGTCGGCCTCCGTCGGGGGGGGACCTGAGTGGAGCCATTCGACGCTTTCCGTCGGCACGGCGAGCGGGCCCGATGCATTGCAGAACTTCCCCGACCCGGCAAAGACGTACGCGAAGGCGTGGCTCGTGTGCGCGACGGGAAGCGTCTTTCTCTTGCCGGGCGGGACCGATATATCAAGATATATCGGGTCGGCCGCGATCCCGTCCACCGGCCCTTTCGTTCCCCAGAAGCTCCCGCAGACGATGCGGGCGCGCGTGCCGTCATCGTCCGTCACCTCGGGGATGTCCGGGGATTTTACCTCCTGGTAGCGCGGCGCGGTCATCTTGAGCGAAGAAGGAAGGTTGGCCCAGAGCTGGAACCCGTGCATCCTCCCGGCACGATCCCCCTTCGGCATCTCCTGGTGGATGATCCCCCGGCCGGCGGTCATCCACTGCACGTCCCCCGCCGCGATGGCGCCGCGGTTCCCCATGCTGTCGCCGTGCTCCACCGTCCCGGCGAGAACGTACGTGATGGTCTCGATCCCCCGGTGGGGATGCCATGGGAATCCGGCAAGGTACTCCTCCGGGATGTCGTTCCTGAAGTCGTCCAGCAGGAGGAACGGATCGAACTCCGTCGTGTTCCCGAACCCGAATGCTCGGCGCAGGTGGACACCCGCCCCCTCGAGCGTCGGCCTTGCCTGGACGATTTTCCTGACCGGACGCAGTGACATGGAACCTCCTCGTTGTGTAACTCGTGTCAGACCTGCGAACTTGCCTCGCGATCCGCCAGTTCCAGGGATGCATCCAGTGCCACGACGCCGGCGTCGATCTCCTCCTTCGTGATGACCAGGGGGGGCGCGATCACGATGTGACTCACCCAGGCCTGTGCAAAGACGCCGCGGGACATCATCGCCGCGGCCACACGGTCGACCGTGAGCGGGACGCCGGAAATCTTGTCGGCCATCGTGTTGAACGGCGTCTTCCGCCCGCGGTCTTTCACCAGGTCGACCGCCCAGAAGAGGCCGACGCCGCGGACGTCGCCGATCGCCGGGTGCTTCGCCATGAGCGCCTTCAGGCGATCCTCCAGGTAAGGTCCCAGGGACCGTGACCGCTCGACAAGATTGAGGCGCTTCATCTCGTCGATCGCGGCAACAGCCGGACCGAGCGTCACCGGGTGGGCTTCGTACGTGTGGCCGATGGAAAGGTAATGCTCGTCGAACCAGGAGGCGACTTTCCCCGTCGTCGCGCAGAGGCCCAGGGGGACGTAGGCCGTGGTAATTCCCTTGGCGGTGGTGAGGATGTCGGGCTTCACGCCCCAGAGATCGACCGCGAACCACTCGCCGGTCCTTCCCCACCCCGTCATCACCTCATCCGCGATCAGGAGCACACCGTGCTCGTCGCAGATCTGGCGCAGCCGGGGCATGTATTCCGGCGGGGGAACCAGGACGCCGTTTGTGCCCACGATCGGCTCCACGATCACCGCCGCGACGTCGCTCTCGTTCTCGATCATGTGGGCGATGTACTCGACGCAGGCGATCCCGCACCCGGGATACGTGTGGAGCAGCGGGCACCTGTAGCAGTTGACCTCGGGAGCGAAGACGACGCCCGGGATCTTCCCGGAAGGCTCCATATCCCACCGCCGGGGATCCCCGGTGGCGGCAATCGAGCCTCCCGTCGAGCCGTGGTAGGATCTGTAGCGGGAGATGATCTTGGACTTGCCGGTGACCATCCGGGCGATCTTGAACGCAGCCTCGTTGGCCTCGGTACCCGATGTCGTGAAGAAGAATCTCTCGAGTCCCCCGGGGAGGACGTCCAGGAGCCTGAGCGCCAGACTGGCGCGTGCAGCGGTGGTGAAATTCGGGGCAATATAGGGGAGTGTGCGGGCCTGTTCCTCGATCGCGGCGATCACGGCCCTGTTTTTGTGCCCCAGGTTGACGCACATGAGCTGGGCCGAAAAGTCGAGGTACTTCTTCCCCGCGGCGTCGGTGAAGTAGCATCCTTCAGCGTCGACGATCTCCAGCGGGGCCCACCCCTTCTGGCGGCGCCAGCCGCCGTAGGTGTAGCGCGACGTGATCTCGGACGCGGACCGGGGAGGGGGTTCTGGTGCCATGCGACTCTGGTTCGCCTGTGACAGAGAGCAGTACTGGTCTAAGCGAAAATGACAGTGCAGTCCTGTCAATATATCTGTAACCCGCCCGAAATTCAAGACAATCGTTGGCGCATTGCATATCGGTCCGGAGGGCGCTACATTGGGGTTGTCAGCAGCCAAACGTTCGACCGGCTCGTGCTGCCGGAAGGAGCGCTTATGAAACGCCTGATCCTGGTCTCACCGTTGGTGGTCCTCGCGGTTCTCCTCATCTCCTGTCGTGATTTTGGACCTCCCGTCGAACAGAGCCTGATAGTCACGCACGTCCACTGGGGAAGCCAGGGGATACCGGGTATCAAAGTCGTCCTCGTGGGGTTTGCAGACACCGCGTACACGAACGCCAGCGGTACCGTTGTCTTCCCCGTCGTGCCGGGTTCATACACCGTGCGCGCATTCGACATCAACAGGG
This sequence comes from Bacteroidota bacterium, assembly GCA_035516035.1. Lineage (GTDB taxonomy): Bacteria > Bacteroidota > Ignavibacteria > UBA10030 > UBA6906 > Fen-1273. The sequence goes on from DATJAS010000048.1 coordinate 7,653, forward strand.
GAGGACCGTTTGGTCTCGGCGGGGTCGATTACGGCGTCACCGCCCCCGCCGGCTCGGTGGGTTTCGTGGACATCATCGATTGCCTGCCATGCGTCTGAGCACACCGGTTGCGTTCCGGCGCGCCTTCGTCACCTTCCTGATCTCCGTTTCCTCCGCATCGCCCTCATTCGCCGGCGGCGACAGTGCCGTCGCGGAGGAAGGCTCGTTCATTCTCCACAAGTTCGAGAACCCGATAGGCCAGGAAACGTACCGCGTTACGCGGTCGGGGGACCGGCTCAGCACCGCGATCAGTTTCAAATTCACGGACAGGGGCGGGCCTGTGCCACTTGCCGTGACATTTCAATCCTCGGTTGATCTGACACCCGAGAGTTTCGGCATCAGGGGGAGAACCTCGCGCTCCTCGAGAATCGACGATTCGGTCGTCGTCGGGCGGGATTCCATACGCGTGCGCGACAGGGACGTGTGGACGACGCGCGCGCGTGCGGCGAATGTCTTCACGATTGCCGGCTACGCACCGGTGACAATGCAGATGCTCATGGTCCGCTTCTGGGCCTCTCACGGCTCGCCGAAGGAGCTTCCGACCGTACCCGGAAGCGCGGTACGCATCGAGCCTCGCGGGTTTGATACGGTTGAGACAGCCTCGGGCCCGGCTCGCCTCCGCCGGTTTACGGTTGAGGGACTGATATGGGGGCGTGAGTCAATATGGTTTGATAACACACTCCGCCTTGCGGCAGTGGTGAGCACGGACGCGGAGTTCGATCACTTCGAGGCTGTCGGCAGCGAGTATGAGGCCTCTCTCGGGAAGTTCGTCGGTCGCGCGGGGGCGGACCAGATGGCCGCGCTCGCCGATTTCTCCCGGGGGGTCTCGGGGATACACGAGGGATCGATCGCACTCGTCGGAGGGACGCTGATCGACGGAACCGGGGCACCTCCCGTGGAGGACGCTACCGTGGTGATTGAGCACGGACGCATCGCGGCAGCCGGACCCGCAAAAAGCGTCCCGATCCCCTCCTCCGCCCGCGTGGTGCAGACACGGGGAGAGACAATACTCCCCGGGCTCTGGGACATGCATGCGCATGTTGAACAGGTGGAATGGGGACCGATATACCTGGCGGCGGGCGTTACGACAGTCCGGGACTGCGGGAACGAATTCGAGTTTATCACGGCCGTACGTGATGCAATCGCAGGGGGGCGCGGGCTCGGTCCCCGGATTCTTTGCGCCGGCATCGTGGACGGTTCCAGCCCCTTCGCCATCGGCGTGGAAAGGGTCGACACGCCGGAGGAGGCGCTTGAGTGGGTGCACCGCTACCACGACGCCGGTTTTCGGCAGATGAAGATCTACAGCTCCGTCAAACTGGAAGAGCTCCGCGTCGTTGCGGCCGAAGCGCACAGGCTCGGCATGACAGTCACAGGCCATGTCCCGAACGGCCTCGACATCTACCAGGTCGTCGAGGCGGGCCAGGACCAGATAAACCACCTCCACTACGTGCTGGATATCATGCACCCGCCGCTTCCCCCCGGGGCGACAAAGCTCGATCAGATGCGGGCGCAGGCAAGTATCGATTTGAATTCTCCCGAGGCGCGCAGGGCGATAGCATTCCTGAAGCAACGCCATGTCGTCGTCGATCCGACTGCCGTCCTGACGGAGTACTCCACGGCCAGCACTGCAAAGCCCGTCGCGAGTTTTGAGTCCGGCGCGTCAAAAATCGCTCCCGAGCTGGCGGCGCAGCTCACAGATGTCGGCCCCCCCTCCCCGATTGCGAACATTGATGAGGCCATACTCAGGAAAGCTCTCGAAGTGATCGGCGCCCTGCACGGGGCCGGAGTTACAATCGTCGCGGGCACGGACCAGACAGTGCCCGGGCACAGCCTCCACAGAGAAATGGAGCTCTACAACGAAGCGGGGTTCACGCCAATGGAGGCCATACAGGCTGCCACGATTGTGCCTGCCCGCGTGATGGGGCTCGAGCATGAGCTTGGTACCGTCGAGACGGGCAAGCGGGCTGACCTCATCATCGTCAACGGCGATCCGCTCAAAGACCTCCGGAAGCTCCGCAACGTGGAGTGGGTCATCACGAACGGTTCAATGTACAATACCGCGGAACTCTGGCGCAGCGTGGGCTTCAAGCCTTAGCCATCCCCCCAGATACGATGACGGAAGCGATCGCGATGACGGAAGCGGTGAAGGGATTTACCAAACACCCGGGATGCGGGCACGACACTTAGGACAGCATCCATCGACGAGCGTGTTTTTCCGGACGGTGAATCCGCGGCGCTCGATGAGCAGTGTGTGGCAGGAGGGGCAGTTCGAGTTCTCGAACCGCCCCGTGAGGCCGGGGAGGTTTCCCGCGTAGACGAAATGAAGGCCCGCGTTATACCCGATCTCTGCAGCGCGCAGAAGCGTGCGGGCCGGTGTCGGGTCGGGATCGGTCATCCTGTAGTCCTGGTGAAACGCGGTGACATGCCAGGGGATATCGGGTGAGACAGAGACGAGAAACCGCGCCATGTCCGTGAGCTCCCCGTCGGAGTCGTTGAATCCGGGGATCGTCAGCGTCACGATCTCCAGCCAGATCCCCAGCTCATGTATCCTCCTGATCGAGTCCAGCACGTTCTCGATTTTCCCGCCGAGTTGCCTGTAGCTCTTATCCTGAAAGCTCTTCAAATCGATCTTATACAGGTCGACGTACGGCCTGATGTACTCGAGCACCTCCGGCGTCCCGTTCCCGTTCGAGACGTACGAGCACCTGATGCCGTGCCTGCGCGCAACCTTGAATATGTCGACGGCCCATTCGCTCGTTATCAGCGGCTCGTTGTACGTGCTCGTGATGACCGGCGCATGGTGCTCCACAGCAAGGGCGACAAGCCTCTCCGCGCTGACGAGCGTGGGGGGACTCCCGGCTTCGGGATCCCTGATCGCCTGTGACGTGATCCAGTTCTGGCAGTAAGCGCAGTGGTAATCGCAGCCGAGCATCCCAAAGCTCAGCGCGTTCGAGCCGGGGAGAGCGTGGAAGAAGGGTTTCTTCTCGATGGGGTCGAGCTGAATCCCCGCGGCATAGCCGTGGGGGACATAGAGCACGCCGTCGCGATTGTACCTCACCTTGCAGATGCCGTCGCGCCCCGGGGGGATCTTGCACCGGTGGCCGCAGGCGAAGCAGTGCACCCAGCCGTTGGGGTCTTTCGTGTAGAGATCCCCTTCCCGGACATGCTCCGCGAGGAGATCGTGTAGAGTGAGCGTTTCGGGCATAGCGCCAATCCGGCGATAATATAAGGTACGCCGGGGTTGGGGAGATGTCAATACAGGTCGCCTGTCAATGCGAGCGGCGCTGCAGGCACCCCGAAGAAATCTCGGGCGAGATTGCTTCGGGCGCGTAGAGCGCGCCCTCGCAAAGACGGCCTGGTTGCTTCGCAGAAAGCGCTCGCAATGACGGGGATTTCATTCGCATTGACGGGGTATTAGATGATACCGAGCACGAGGAACACGCAGCCGCAGAGGCCGAGGAGCATGCTCGTGAACCACATCCAGCGGCGACGGGTCAGCACGGCGATCGCGGCGATGGCGATGGAAACCTGGAACACGGTCACACCCTTTGCGAGCGTTTCATGGCGTGCGAGATGAGCTTCCGAAGCGTGCGTCTTCTCCTCCGCGACGGCCTGGATCTCTTTCTGATCGGACTTGTACTTCTCCAGCTTCTCCTCGTCTCCGGCGGCGGGTTCCTTCCCGAGTCCCTTCAGGAGTTCGGACTTGCTTTCGAGGACTGCGGCCTTAATCCCCTTCGCCTGGTAAAACGCCCACTGGTCGGACGCCTGGATCTGGTCCATCATGGCCTCGTTGGCATGATTGCCGGCAAGGAGGGCAGTGATCGCGGCGAGCACGGCCAGGACGGCGGTTGAGAGAGCCACGGCCATGACCCACGATGCTCCCTTCTCGGCCTCTTCGTGTATCGCTTCGTGAAGGTGTTCTGTGGGAACTTCGGGATCTTCGGGCATGGAAAGGCTCCTTTGTTGGGGTGATGGATTGCTTCGTCGCTGAAAAGCGCTCCTCGCAATGACGGGGACTAGCGGAGGATCCGCTCGATCCGCCTGTCGGGCACGAGCCACATGACGGCCACCAGGACGTACAGCGCGCCCGCGGCCCACGCGTAGCCAAGCGCGAGCGGGATGGCGACCATGTAGATTATGACCGAGATTCTACCCTTGAAGTCGGAACCGAGCGCGCTGGCGAGCACGGAATCGCTTTCGTGGATCGCCAGGAGCGTCCTCGTGAGTATGAAATACGCGATCGCGGAAAAGAGGAGCACGACGCCGTAGAGCGCCACGGGCCACGGGGCAAAGTGGTTCGCGCCCATCCACGCCGTAACAAACGGCGTGAGTGAAAGCCAGAACAGAAGGTGGAGGTTCGCCCAGAGAACGCTCCCGTTCACCCTCTTCACCGCCTGGAAGAGGTGGTGGTGGTTCGACCAGTAGATGCCGAGGAAGACGAAGCTGAGTGCGTAGCTGAGAAGGAGCGGCACGAGGGGCAGGAGACCGGACGGCTCGGCGGTCAGCGGCGTCCTGAGCTCCAGCACCATGATCGTGATGATGATCGCCAGCACCCCGTCGCTGAACGCTTCCAGGCGGCTCTTGGTCATGCGACTCCTTCTCTCGGGGGCTGGATTGCTTCGTGGCGCCAGAGGCGCCACTCTCAATGACAGGATTAGCCCATCGCCATGTACTTCGCCCGCTTGCGCGGGGGGAACTTCTCGATCGCATAGCGGAGCATCGTGCGGGGCATCCTGGCGGCATGCCTGTCCAGGAACTTCTGCTCCGTCGCAGGCGATCGCTTGCCCACCTCCCGCAGCATCCAGCCGACCGCCTTGTGGATCAGATCGTGTTCGTCGTTAAGAAGCAGCCGGGCGATCCTGAGCGTATCGGCGAACCGGCCGCGCCGGATAAACGCCCCCGTCGCGATGATGGCGATCCTCCTGTCCCAGAGCCAGGTCGAGCGCGCAAGGCGAGTGAGCCTCTCCCTCCCCCCCTCCAGGAAGTGCTCCCCCACGATGTCGCCCGCGGAGAGGTCGACCAGGTCCCAGTTGTTGATCCGGTGCGTGCGCGCAAGATAGAACCGGAAGATCCGTTCACGCCCCTCCCGGTCAGCCCGACCGTACGCCCGGACGAGGATCGCGAGCGCGGCGGCGCGGCATTCATGGACTTTATTGTTGAGAAGAATTCCGATTTCATGCAAGGGGAGATCCCGGTATTTCGCGGCCACCCCCCTCAGCTCAGCGGCGGTCAGCCCGAAAAACACATCCCCTTCCCCGTATTCACCTTTCCCCGTCTTGAAATACCAGCGAGAGGCCCGGGCGCGCGACGGCGAACCGAGGCGGCGGAGGTCGCGGGTCACCGCCTTTGCCGTGAGATTGCTTCGTATCGCCTGCGGCGCCACGCAAAATACGCGCTTCGCTCGCAATGACATGTGTGTTATCTCCTCAACGATGCCTTGGAAAGCAGATAGTCCGGTATCGGCGCGTCGAGCGTCACGTCGTCGCTGAAGAATTCAGTCCCCTCCCCCTCCTTGAGCACGTCCTTGTAAAGCACCGACTTCGCGAGCCAGTGGTCCTTGACTCTCATGACCTCGCGCACGTCGACGCTCTTGAGGAGCTTCCCGCTCTTCGCGTAGAGCTCTTCCTTGAGGAGGATGTAGCGCTCCCTGTCCACCCACACGGTACGGTGATCGTAGGCGATATCCGTCTTCTTCGCGGCGAGGTTCAGCACCCAGCAGCGGCGTCCGTCGACGGTGTCGCCCGAGGCAACCGTCGCCGTGTACATGTTCGGCAGGTGCGGGTCGTCCATCATGTCCTCGTAGGAAAGGTCGGACCCCATCACCGACTGACGGAGCAGGTGGCCCGAGATCATGATCGTCCGGTCCGTGGAGGGGGAATATTCCCAGAGCATGTCCTTCAGCTTCAACATTTTCGTCCCCTTCTCCCTGGCGGGTGCGGTGAACTCGGTATACGACTCATCCGTCCCCCGCTGCCAGGACTTCGATTCCACGGTGCGCGTCTCGCGCCTGCCGTGGATCACCATCCGCGACTGAACGATCTTCGTCTCGGCAAACATGTTCCGGTCGACCCTGTTCAGGATCTCGTCGCCGTCGGGCGCCTGGGCGGCCGCCCGGAGTGATACAAGGAGGAGAATCGCGCACGCACAATGTCTTCTCATGTCCCAAGTTCCTTGAAGAGCTCTGACGTCTGTCGTTTGTAAATCCCCAGGCCGGAGATCGCGGTGCCCAGCAGGGTCGCCAGGAGTCCAGGCAGGAACCCGATCACGTACGTGAACGGCGTGACTTCCGCGCGGACGATGTTGGGGATCATCATCGTGCTCTCGTTCATGATCGAGCCGATGTCGAACCCGTGTGACTGGGTGTAGTACGCGATCCCGACGCCGACCGCGGTGCCGAGGAGGGACCCGGCCAGGCCGATCATGACCGATTCGCCGAGGAGCGTGACGTACACGTGGGATTTTGCTTCCCCCACCGCGAGCCGGATGCCGAATTCACCGTAGCGGCGGAGGCTGCCGGTCAGCCCCGCGTTCCAGAGAACAATGGACATGGCAACGGTGAATATCGCGATCAGGGCGACCGAGTAGAGGCTGACCATATCCATGTAATCGGCAAGCCCGCTCGTCGTCCTGAGCGTGCCCATGACCGGAGTGAACTGCCCTCCGGGCGACTTGGGGTCCGCCGCAGGGAAGCGGCTGTTGAATGAGGCGGCAACCGCATTCGCCCGCTCCTCGTGATAAATGTCATCGGCGAAAAGTCCCAGGATCTCCCCCGCGCCGTCGGCCATGTCGAGCGCCTGCTGGATATCGGCGATGTCTGCCACGATCATCCCCTTGTCCATCGCGACAATCCCGAAGCGGACAGTGCCGGCAACGACGAAGTTTGTGAGCGACATGCTCCCGTACATCGTCGAGCTCATCAGCGTGACCGTGTCCCCCGGCCCGACGTGGAGCTTCCCCGCAAGCTCGTCGCCGACCACGATCTCCCCCCGCGCGCGCAGCATCCGCCCCCTTACGATCGCACGTCCGACCTCAAGGTATTTCCCTTCCGGGCTCCCGGGCGACAGGAGATCTGCCGCGATCCCCGTCACCGGCGCCTGTGCCCGCGTCTCGTGGCGGGCGTCGGGGACGTCGAGGAGCCCGCCGAACCTGGTCCGGGGTGTCCAGAGGAGATCCGGAAAGTCGCGCCGGAGGCCGGCGATGAGCGTGTCGATGCCGAGGAGGGCGAGGTCGTTCGGCACCTGGTCGGCTTCCTTCGCGTAGGAGCGCGTGGTAACCCGCACGTGGCCGGTCGTGTAGTGCGCCGTCGTCTGGACGAGGCTCGACATGACCCCGTGCATCCACGACTGAAGGGCGACGGTCAGCAGGACGCCGACAAAGACGGTCAGGAGCGGGAAAAACGAGCGGGACCTGTCGCGCAGCAGTCCTTTCATCAGGAATCGTATCATGTGAGCTTCCCCCTCAGCGCGTCCGTTGGCCTGAGACGGGCGATCCTCCGTGTCGGGAGAAAGCTGACGATCGTCGTCACGACGAAGACCAGGACGATCGTGCCGAAGACCAGCGCCGGGGAGTAGGCCGGAAAGAGCCGCTCGCCGAGGGCGAACCCGAAGTTATCGGTGGCGGAGGGGAGGCCCATACCCGTGTTGGCCAGGTAGGCAAGGAGCGGTATGCCGTACGCCGCGGCCACCACGGCGGCGAGAACGCTGTGGAACGCCCCTTCCATCGTGAAGAGCCCGATGATCCCGCCGCGCGTCATCCCGAGCGCCATGAGCGTCCCCATCTCCCGCCGCCGGCGCCAGATGGAAAGGACCTGCGTGTCGAAGATGGCCAGCATCGCCAGGAAGAGGAGCATCATATACAGGATGCTCCCCTGCACCTCTTTCATCCTGATGAGCGAGCGGAGATCCCTGAGGAGGTACTCCAGGTCCCTGAACGTCCACCCGTCCGCGTCGCGGACCGGGGCGGCGGTCCTGTTCAGGACGATCATCGTGGCCTGCCCCGGCAGACCGGTGAGATCCCGGAGCCGCCCGAGCGGCATCCAGAGCTGCCCGTTGTCGATCTCCTGCACGGTCGTCCTGAATACCTCGACGACCCGGAAATCCCGCGCGTCATACGTGCCGTGGACGTCGCGCCACTGCACGGTGATCATGTCCCCCTTCGCCGCGCCGATGTTCCTGGCCATCCTGGCGCCGATCAGCGCCGGTATCCCGTCGGAGGTGTCGGTCAGAAGTCCCGACGGGATGGAGAGCGTCTGCTGGGCGGGGTCGATCCCCTTGAGCAGGACCGGCTGGAAGCGGCCGTGCGGGTAGATCGTCGCACTGCGGAAGAGGAGCGCCGCGGCGCGACGGTCCGCAATGAGCGAGTCAAGCGCCGGCGGCACTTCCCCGTGCGCGTCGTCGTACGTCAGGGGATCGTAGGGGTCGTACGCCTGTTGCCAGTACTGCCCCCCGCCGTAGAGCGCGTCCACCGTGGCCCGCTGGACCTGTTCGTTCATGCCGTCGTAGAACCCCTGCAGCGCGATGATTGCCACGAACGCGAACGAGAGCGCCACGACGTTGAGCCACGTGCGGAGGCCCGCGCCGAGCGTGTTGCGGATTGCCAGCTTCAGCATCATCATGGTTGATCCCCCCCGGGCTCGGGCGCGAGGCGCTCGTCGCGCGCTACCTTCCCGTCGACCAGCGTAATCTTCCGACGCAGGTAGCCGATCACCTTTTCGTCGTGCGTGGCGAAGACGAACGTGGTGTGCAGCTCCCGGTTGATGCCGACCATCGTCTTCATGATATGATGGGAGTTGGCCGCATCCAGGTTGGCCGACGGCTCGTCCGCCAGGACGATCTCCGGCTTCTTGACGACAGCGCGGGCGATCGCCACGCGCTGGCTCTGCCCGCCCGAAAGCTGCGCCGGCTTCGAGTCGGCCCTGTCGGCGAGTCCCACCCATTCGAGCGCATCGGCCACCAGGCGGCGACGCTCGGCGGCATCAATTCCCTGGAGGAGGAGAGGAAACTCGACGTTTTCGTAGACCGTGTACACCGGGAGAAGGTTGAATGTCTGAAAAATGAACCCGATGTGCGTATTGCGGAGCATCGCGGCCGCCGTGTGCGTGAGCGATTCGATTCTGTTGCCAAGGACCTCGGCGGTTCCCGACGACGGCGCGTCGAGAGCGCCCATAATGTTCAGAAGGGTGGTCTTCCCCGAGCCGCTCGGGCCGACCAGCCCCACGAATTCCCCCCTCCTGATGCTCACGGTGACCCCGTCGAGCGCTCTCAGCGTCGTCTGGCCGAGGGGGTAGATCTTGTCGAGCTTTTCCGTCGCGATGACCGCTGAATCCTGCATAGAACGTTCCGTCCTTTGTGATGAACCGGCCGGGGGCTCAGAGGCCCCCGGCTAATGATTGAAAACAACCATGAGCTGAAAACCCTTCCCCGCGAATGCATTCGACCCGGCGCTGTTGCCGTAGAGGCGTATGGTGTCCGGGTTCCAGAACCCCAGGACATAGAATATCCAGTCGTCGTACTTCCTCTGCACGGTGAGTATCCGGTACCAAGCGCCTCCCCCCCAGTCCCGGTAGATCATGGCCGAGACCTGGTCGAGGATCCCGACCGGGTAGCTCATCGAAAGCCCGGAGAAGTGCAGCCCGGCGGCGCCGCCCAGCGGTCTGGCTGGATTGTCGAGGGTGAAGTACTCCGTCGCGATGTAGAGGCCGTTCCCGATCGACACGGTGTAGTCGCCCCCGATCGTCCAGAGACGCTGGTATGTCATGGCCGGGATGACGGTTTGCTGGTGGATGAGCGCCGCCTCAAACCAGACGCCGATGCCGACGTCCCATTTCCCGTCGAGGGCGTACCGGTCTTCGGGGGCAACCAGGGAAGGCGCAAGCGGCGCCTGGTCGACGCGCCTGTGGTGGTACGTTGCGCCAAGTTCTCCGGTCCAGAGGGGCGTCTGTATGCGGCCCCCGTATTCCGCGGTCCCATGTTCGGTGGGTTCCTGCTCCCACCCTTTCGTGCCGCTGTTACCGTAGAGCCCCCACACCCAGATATTCGCATTGTTCCGGAAATAGTAACGGAGGAGCATGGCATTGACCCCGTCCGTGAGCTGGAGCGGATCCCGCGGGTCGATCCGGTCAAACCACATGAGGGGGCGGAAGAGCATCGCGGGTCCGAAGCTCAGCTTCTGCAGGCCGAGCCGCGCCTCGAAGTTCTCGGTGGAAAGCCTCACCCACCCCCGGTACAGTTGCAGCATCCGGTCGTACTCGGGCGGACGGCTCCTGTCGATGTTCGCATCGGCGAGCCCGTTGAGCGAGACCTCGGCGTTCAGGTCGAAGTCAGTCCACGCGTGCATCGACCCCAGGAAATCCGGGATGTACCGGAGACCGACCTGGGAGACCGCTGAATGCTCCGGCACGGAGGTGAGCCAGCCTGACGCCTGGCCGTGGAGCTCGCCGCTCTGGCTATAGGCGGAGCCGGCCGGTGCGGCGAGTAGCGCTGAGACGAGCAGCGCCCCGCTGGTCAGAGCCGCGGTGATTTTCACGGCCCGATTTCCGGGGACGATCATTTCGTCTCCCAGCGCGAGGTAAGGAGGTCGACAAGGTGAATCTTGATCTCCTCGATGGGAAAGAGATCGGGGGCCACAGTGTAGTTTGCAACGACGCCGTCAAACAGGAACATCAGGAGATATGTGTCCAGGTCTGGCCTGGCGGAGCCAAGCTCACTGAAGAGTTTCTTCATCTCGGTGAGAAACCTGTTGTAGTATTTCATCGCCTTCTTCGACCTGATGATCCGGCGGTAGTCGTCGTCCAGGTTGAGCTGGAGCGAGAGCCTGACCAGGAGCGGTTCGTTCGTGATCAGCTCGAGCCACGAGTTGATGATGGAGACAAGCCGCTCGTGCGGGGGGCGTGCGTCCTTCTCGTTGAAAAACCGGGGGAAGACACGGTCCATCTGCTCGTCGAAAATCCCGAAGAGAATGTCCTGCTTCGAATCGAAGTAGGAGTAAATCAGGCCCTTGGAAATGCCCGCCTTGCGGGCGATTGCGTCGGCGGTCGTCGCCGAGTAGCCCTTCCTGGCGAACAACTCCAGCGCGGCAAGGACGATTGCCCGCCGCGATTTCTCCCTCATCTGCTCAGCGGTTTTCTTCGATCGGGGGGACATGGGTGTCCTTTTGACTGACCGGTTAGTCAATGATAATCACTTTGATCCCGAATGTCAATGGGAAAAAGTGTCACCTATGAGCATGGGTGATCCACGCCACAGGGGTTCCGGGAAGCCCGTCTGTTCCACATTGTACAATCGATGCAGGGCAATATTGCATCTCGATTGCGAGCGCGCATCGGGCAGACCGATTTTTCAGGGGATCAACGGCCGGTCCCGGCTGGCATGCAGGTTGTACCGATTGAAATTACTCCAGGGAAGAAAACGGACAGCCACCCCACACACAAAGGAAGGATACATTCATGGGACAGCAGCAGCTTCTTCTGATCATCCTCGGCGTCATCGTCGTCGGTATCGCAGTTGCCGTGGGGATCACGATGTTCTCCGACAGCGCGATCAGCGCCAACCGTGACGCGCTGAGCAACGACCTGGTGAACCTGGCTTCGCGCGCGCAGCAGTTCTATCGCAGGCCGACGTCACTCGGCGGGGGCGGCAACTCGTTCAGCCTCCTGACGACGACGTCCATCACGCTGCTGACCAACAAGCCCTCGAACGCCAACGGCGTGTACTCGATCAGCGTCGGCGGAGCGGGCAGCGGCTCCGCGGCGTCGCTCGAAATCATGGGCATCGGGACAGAAATCTACAACGGTTCCGCGGTCGAAGTCCACGTGATCGTGTGGCCGGATCGCGACAGCATGTACGTCAAGAACTGATCCGGTGAGGTCAGTGGGCCCCCCGCGGCATACGCGGGGGGCTTTTTTGTTTCAGGCGGGAATTGCCGGCGCAGGGACATGACGGCAGCACCTGATCGCGAGGGCCGCCGCGCCGGTGGTAGCCGCCGGCCCCGCCGGACATGTTCGTTCATCCGTTATATGTGAGCCTCAGGGTGAGCTTGCTGAGCATCCCGAATTTCGCCGGCCTGTCCTTGAACGCGGTGAAGAACATGGTGTACGTCCCGTCCGGTTCTTTAATAAGGCAGAGCGGCGTTCGCATCTCGTGCCACCAGCGCCTGACCTTCGGCTCGAAATCGATGTGCCTCACGTGTGACCAGTGAATCCCGTCCCAGGAGAGGATGTACCCGGTTTTGTTCACCCAGGGCCCGCCGTCCACGATGGCGATGTAGAGCCCGTTATCCAGCCGTGAGACGATCGGGTTCTCCGCGAAGTTCGTCGAATCGATGGGATTCATGGCCGACATTCTCTTCCACGGTCCCCCGATCCGGTCGGCGGAGGCGAGCCCGATGTTCCACTTGCAGCCTTTCCCCCAGAGCTCGATCGTTGCGCTCCCGTAAAACCCGTACCACCGGTCCCCGACCCTGTATGGAAAGAAGGAATCCGTCCCCTGCAATCCCTCCCAGGGATCAGGATCGACGTCATACCTGAGCAGGACGTTCGCGTCACTGTACGGGCCACCGATGCCGTCGATACCCGCACTATCCGACACCGCGTCCTGGATCACGCCGTCATAGTTGTGGTACTCCGGTTTCGAGCGGTAATTAACGTAGACCATGTGCCAGCGGTTCTCCTCTTCCGCGAAAACGACCATTGGTCCCCACGGCGCGGCACGCTGCGAATTCCCCGTAAAGTCGCCGTCGGACCGGCGCAGCGTGCCGAGGCGGTTCCATGTGATTCCATCGACGGACGCCCAGTGAGCGATCCTCATGTTGACGCAGAACGGATCCCCCGCCATCTCTGCCGTCACCAGATGGTACATCCCCCCCAGCTTCACCACGCGGCCCCCCTCGAAGCCGTACTTTACATCCTCGCAGCCGGGAGACCCGGGGTTCAGGACGGAATCCCGGCAGGAGATGACCTCGATTGTCAGCAACGAATCCCTGTCCGCGATAATTCTCACACTGGAATTGTCGCGCCCGCAGCCCCCGGAGAGGAGGGCAAGCGCTCCCAGCAACGCCGTGACCGGACGCGTCATATAAGCGGTTTTGAAATGCATACTCTGTTACGAGGTAATTCACGCCAGGGTTGGAGCGGTGTCATGTATACCGTTTCCTCCTGATCCCGTTCCGGTGAAGATCGCTGATGATGGCAAGCATGCGGCGTTACGGTTTCCGCGGAGTATCAGGCTCCCTGTGGCGGGTGTCAGCCAGATGCTCCAGCCCTTTTCTGACAACGTCCAGGGCCAGCCCGATTTCCGCCAGGTGCGAGCGGAAATTGAGCACCGCGCACCTGATCCAGAATTCGCCGTCGATCTCCGTCGACGAAAAGAAGCTCCTCCCGTCGTCCTGCAGGGCCTCGAGGAGCTTCCTGTTGAACGCGCCTGCCGCGGCGTGCGGATAGCGGAAGAGACCGATGGAGAGTTCGGGGTCGGGACCCGTTTCGAACCCGAGCGCGCGGACGCCGTCGACGAAGTGCCTGCACAGCAGCATCTTTTCTTCCAGGTTCGCCCGGAACGGCGCGACGCCGTGGATGTGGAGCGGGAGCCACATCCGGAGGCCCCTGAAGTGACGGCTCAGCTCCGGGCCCGCGTCCGCCGGGCTGATCTCGTCGAACCCGAGTGCGTCCTGCATGTACGGGGCGTCGTGCACATATGACGCGGTGAGCTTCCCTCCCTCCCGCAGGAGTACTGCTCCCGAACCGAACGGGAGGAACATGCCCTTGTGCGGATCCATCACCAGGGAATCCGAACGCTCGATCCCTTTGAAGAGCCCCCGCAATTCGTCGACGAGGAGGAAGAACCCCCCGTAGGCCGCATCGACGTGGAACCATGCCCGGTGCGCCTCGCAGTGGTCGGCCACGGCATCGAGGGGATCGACCGCGCCCGTATCCGTCGTGCCAGCCGTCGCAATGACCAGGAACGGCTTCAGGCCCGAGTCCCGGTCGCCGGCAAGCAGCTTCCCCAGCGCCGCCGGATCCATCCGGTAACGCGAATCCATCGGCACGACCCTCCGCACCGCCTCGCCAAGCCCGGTCGTATGCAGGGCCTTGTCTATGCAATGGTGGACATGCGCCGTGGCGTAAACGACGGACTTCCGGACATTCGTGGAATCGATGCCCGCCGCATCGCGCGCGGCCTGTGTCGCGGTCAGATTCGCGATCGAGCCACCGGAAGTCAGGTTGCCGTGGGCTCCGTCGGGATACCCGACGAGCGAGCAGAGCCAGCGTACCATCTGGTTCTCGATCATCACCGCGCCGGGGCTCGAGAAATACACCCCCGCGTACCGGTTGGTCGCCGCCGCGACAAAATCCGCGATTGCGCTCGTCCAGATGCCGCCTCCCGGGATGTACCCGAAGCACGAACCCGAGGAAGAGTTGATGCCCACGCGGTTCATCTCGTCCCGCAGGTAGGAGAACACCTCGCCGAATGGCTTGGCCGACTCAGTGACCTTCACGTTCCGCAGGCCCTGGCATGTCCCCCCCGCGTAGGCTTTCTCCCCGGGCAGCGATTCAATGAACGCGTCGACGTACGACAGCGTCTCGGAGGCGATTCTCTGTCGCTCGGCCGGGAGCGGCTCGAGCCTGCGCGCCGTCAGTTCAAGGGCATTGAGACGCTTGAGTCTTTCCTCGTCGGATGCTGCACCACGCGAGTTCGCCATCAGAGGTGGATCCTCAGTCCACCCATGATCTCGCGGCCGGCACCCGGCTGGTAGGAATTTCCCCCGGAATCGGGCTCGGTGAATGCAACGTACTTCGTGTCCGCCAAGTTTCTTCCCTGGACGGAGAGAACGCCGGAGATGCCGCCAAGACGCCATTCCCAGGCGACGGACGCGGGTGCGGCCGTCTCCCTGAGCGGGACGCTCATGCGAGGGGCGGTGATCAGTACCTCAAACGGAAGCGGGATCACCTGCGTGTCCGCCGGAGCGGCCGACGGCCTGGCGCTCGAATCGGCGGGAGACCCCGGACCCGAGGGATAGCCCGGGCAGAGTGAAGTCGAGGCAATATACAGGACGGCGAGCGCGGCAGTGTTCAGGACTGGCATGTTTCGCTGGCGAAGGTGTGGGAGGGAAAATTACGAGGTTCCCCCAACAGATTCAAGGTGTTGACTATGCCGCGACTGTTTCCTACTCTCCCTGTACCTCTGGTCCGTTCTTTCTGCAAGTTGGGAAGGAGACTCCGTGATGAGGCTCGAATTCCTCACGCCGATGATCATTGTGTGCTGGGGCCTCCTGCTGACACTCCTCGAGCGGAAGTATCCGTACATCCCGGGATACAGGATCTTCCGGGAAGGATACTGGACCGACCTCTTCTGGTACACGCTTGTCCAGTCGTATTTCCTTGCACTCCTTATCGCAGCGCTCATTCGTTGGACAGACGGGTTGACAGGGCTGTCACGTTTTCACCTCGTGCGCCAGTGGCCCCTCTGGATTCAGCTCTGTCTGTTTCTCGTCAGTCACGACCTCTGGCAATACTGGTTTCACCGGATCGAACACAGGACCGGATTCTTCTGGAGAATACACGAAACAGCCCACGCACCGCTGCATGTTGATTTCCTCGCCGGTTCACAGTCACATGCCGCGGAGATACTGATCGCCCAGACGTTCGAATTCGCACCGATCTTCCTCCTGGGGGCCTCACCTGAAGTCCCGATGGTCAAGGGAATGATCGACGCCCTCTGGGGGATGTACAACCATTCGAACATTGATATCAGGACGGGGTGGCTGCTTTACGTGTTCAACGGGCCGGAACTGCACCGCTGGCATCACGACCTTGAAACACCGGAGGGGGGCGTGAACCTGTCGACCAAGCTGTCACTCTGGGACTGGATCTGGGGAACTGCGTACTATCCGAAGGAAAGGAAGGCGGGCATGTACGGACTCAGGGAGGGGGCGACGTTTCCGTATTCAAGCTACTTCGGGCAGCTTGTCCACATCTTCAGGCCGCTGTAAGTCGCTTCGCCCCCGCCGGCGCGACTCTACGAGCGGACCTCGTTTGCAATGACGGTCCGTTACCTCTGCAGGACCATCTTCCCCGTCCTGATCGCGCCTGCGACTTCCAGCCTGTAGAAGTAAATGCCGCTCGCAAGTCGAGTGCCGTCAAACGGCGCCGTGTACGTCCCCGCATCGAGCATGCCGTCGATAAGCACCGCGATCCGGCGACCGAGCATGTCGTACACCGCGAGGAGTGTGTGGCTCCGTGCAGGAATGTCGAAGGAGATGGTCGTCGTGGGATTGAAGGGGTTCGGGTAATTCTGGCGCAGGGCAATCGTCGCCGGAGCTGCCTGCTGCCCCTGCGTCGCCGAGGTCAGGCTGCCGGGGGTGAGAAAACCGCCGTTCACAAGAGAGTAGATTTTTCCCCCCAGGTACTTGTTTCCCGAGAGTGTCGAATCGTAGTGCAGGCTGTGACCGTTGCCGATAATGTTGGTCACTGACGTTCCGGACACGCCCGGTGCATCGGTCAGCGTCTTGAGGTAAGAAGAAGTCGTGAGCGCCCATGTGCTCGTGCCGTCGAGCGAGAGCGAGGCGACGTTGATGTAGCCGGTCAACGCAGCGCCGTTTTTCAGCGTTGCCGTGATTGTGCTCGTGTTGTCGGCAATGAGATTTCCGGTCAGCGTGTCACCGTCGATACTGAGCGACGCCGTGCTCCCCCCGTCGACGTTCGGGATGTTGCCCGAGCTGGCCCTGATCGTCGTCCCCCCCGCGACGGTAATGGCGGCACTCGCGGGGTTGCCGGTCGTGCCCGTGACGTAAAATGCATCTCCCGCCGTCACCGTGAGCGAGCCCCCGCTGATCGAGACGGTCGCTGCGCCGCTCACCGGCGCTGTCTTCCAGAGCTTGAACCCTTCCACGGTTCCTTGAAGCGCAGTGTTCACGAGCGTGATGGAATTGGCCCCGTCAATGACGGCGCCGCCGGACGCAGGGAGTCAGCCGGTGATGGCTTCTTCATTGATTCCCCCCGGGGAATGTGGTCTCTGCAGGTTGTGAAGTCAAATCTCAGCGAAACTTGCGCTTTCGCCAGAATGACATATGTGCCTCAGAACGACGATGAGATGCGTAAGATCGGACACGCAGAGCAAGGGAGGGGAGGAACGGAGGGCTGGAGAAGCTTTGTCTGTGAAGCGACGGACCCGGATTGCTACGGGGTGCCCGCGGCGCCTCAGGCGCCGCGGGCGTTGCCCCTTGCAAGCAGAGGAGAAATATCAGAGCGGGCCGCCGGACCAATGACGGCGCGCGTGCAACCTACATCTTACCGCCGTGGGCGGGAAGCTCGAACGGGTTCGCGCCCGGATTCGCAGAGCCCTTGCCGATGAAGATCCGCGTCGGCTCGAACTTCGGCTCCTTCTCGCCAAGCATGAGCGTGAAGGAGAGCATCGGCTTGTCTCCCTTGACCCGGAAGTCAACGCCGTCGACGCTGCCCTTCGTCGAAAAGTCAAACGTCAGCACGTGGTGCTCCGGCCCGAGAATGAAGAGGTCCTTCTGGGGGCCCTTGTGCTCAAGCATGTACCCCTTCACGTCGACCATCTCGCCGTCGCGGGCCGTGATGGTTCCCCTGAAGTGGTGGTCGTGCTCTTTGGTATACGTGCGGAGATGCCACCCACCCTGATCCTGCCAGACTTCGTAGTGCTCGGTCTTCCCGACGCCTGTTTTCTCCGGCTTGCCGTGGGGATCGGGCTGGGCGAGTGTGCTGTTCGCGCCGCCGGCGATGATGGCGGCTGCAAGGAGGGCAAGGGCCCTGGCGAAGGTGCGCATGTGCGTAGCTCCTGAATGTAGTTGTGGGATTTGTGGGGTGATGGTGTGGGTGAATTCGGGGTAATAAAAGAAAAAAAAACGTGGATTGCTTCGCAAAAAACGCTCGCAATGACTGGGGTTTGGCTCGCGACGACGGGTCTACGGCCCGCGACGGCGGGGGCTCAGGAGGCCCCTTTTCCCCTGTACTGGAGCGCCAGCATCGTGATATCGTCGGACTGGGTCGTCCCTGCGGCAAACTTGAGGATGTCGTCCTGGATCCCCCTGAGCATCTCCGGGAGCGGGGCCCCGTTCGACCGTGCGAGGGCCTCAACCAGGCGCGATTCCGCAAAGAGCTCCGCGTTGCCGTTCATCGCCTCGGTGACGCCGTCCGTGTAGAGGAGGATCGTGTCGCCCGGGCGGAGCGTCACTTTGTGGACGTCGTATTCCATGTCGTCCATCATGCCGAGGAGGAACCCGGAATCCTGGCTGATGCGCTCCACCGTTCCGTCCTTCCGCTTTATGAACGGGGGGTTGTGCGCGCCGAAACTGAACTGGACGTCACCCGTCCGCGTGTTCAATATGCCGTAGAAGATCGTGACGAACATCCGGCCGTTGCTCTCCGGGATCAACAGCTGGTTGAGCCGGCGGAGACTCTCCCCGGGGTTGACGACCTGCGTCGCGATTGCCTTCAGGAGCGTCCGGCTCACGGCCATGAATATCGCCGCCGGCACCCCTTTGCCGGAGACGTCGCCGATGAGGAATGCCAGGCGATCCTGGTCGATAAAGAAAAAGTCGTAGAAGTCCCCCCCCACTTCCTTTGCCGGCGTCATCTGCGCGTATACGTCGACCTCGTGCCGGTCCGGGAAGGGAGGGAATTTCTGCGGCAGGATCGACTGCTGGATGCGCGCAGCGGTCGTCAGATCATTCCGCACAGAGAGCAGCTGCTCCCGGTCCCGGATCGCCTGCTTGAGCACCTCGAGCTGAACGATCGTCTTGGTGATCGTCGCCTCCAGGTCGTTGAAGTCGATCGGCTTGGTGAGGAAGTCGAACGCCCCGCGGTTCATCGCCGTGCGGATATTGTCCATGTCGCCGTACGCCGACACGATCACCGCCATGAGGGCGGGGTTCTTCAGCTCACCGAGCTTCTGCAGGAGCGTCAGGCCGTCCATCTCCGGCATGTTGATGTCAGAGAGGACCATCCCGATGTCGGGCTGGCGGGAAATGGTCGTCAGGGCCTCGACGCCGTTCTGCGCGAATGCAAATTCGTATTCATTGTCGCGGATCTGCTTCCGGAACTTCTGACGGATCAACAGCTCGAGGTCAGGCTCGTCGTCCACGACAAGGATCTTATACGCCATGCAGTTTTACCTTTGAGTTGTGACCCGGCATCGCGCGGCGAGATTGCCACGCCAAGAAGCGGCGTGGTCCAAAGAGCGGACTTCGCGAAAAGCGCTCGCAATGACAGGGGAGACGCCCCTCGCAATGACAGGGGAGACGCCTCTCGCGATGACGGGGAGTCAGGCGACCTTCAGCACGTGCTCCTTGATGCGCGTGAAGTCGATCGGCTTCGTAAAGTACTGCTCCGCCCCCGTGGACATCGCGGTGTTGAAATTCTGCTCGTCCCCGTACGCGGTGATCATGGAGACGCGGATCTGCGGATACTTCTGCTTCACGGTCTTCAGCAGCTCGAGGCCGGTGATGCCCGGCATGTTGATATCCGAGAGGATGTACACGACGTCCGGCGGGTTCTGCTTCTCGAGGTAGTTCAGCGCCGCTTCGCCCGAGAACGCGTAGCAGAGCTCCACGATCCCGTCGCGGACCTCCTTGCGGAACTGCTGGCGGAAGAGGATCTCGACATCAGTTTCGTCGTCGACGATCATGATCTTCATGCGCGGTTCCCCCCGTCGTTCCCCGGATTCCGGGGTATGGTGATGATGAATTCCGTGAATTCGTTTTCCTTCGAGTCGACCCTGATCTGTCCCCGGTGCTCCTGCGTAATGATGTCGTAGGTGAGGGAGAGTCCGAGGCCCGTCCCCACGCCGGCCGGCTTCGTCGTGAAAAAGGGATTGAATATCTTGTCGACGATCGCGCGCGGGATGCCGGTGCCGTTGTCCCGGACGCGGATCTCCACGCTGTCGGCCATGCTGCGCGCGCTCACCCTGACGACGGGGCTGAAGCCGTTCGTGGAGGCCTTCTTCCGCTCGTTCGCCGCGTAGCAGGCGTTGTTGACGATGTTGAGGAACGCGCGGCTCAAGTCCTGCGGCACGACGCTCACTTTCCCCACCGTCGGGTCGAAGTCGGTCTCGATCTTGATGTTGAACGTGGCATCCTGTGCGCGCATGCCGTGGTAGGCCAGGTTCGTGTACTCGGCGAGCAGCGCGTTCAGGTCGGTCTCCAGACGCTCACCTGCTTTCCCGCGGGAATGGAGCAGCATCCCCCGGACGATGGAGTCGGCCCGCTTCCCGTGGTCGTTGATCTTCTGGACGTTCTGCTCCAGGTCGTCCAGGAGCGTGCCGATCTCGGCGGCGCGCTTGGGCTCGACGTGGTCGCGCTCGGCGACCAGCTCCTGCCGGAGCTCCTTCGCCAGGTCGCCTGAGAGCGCGGCGAAGTTCGTGATAAAGTTGAGGGGATTCTTGATCTCGTGCGCGATGCCGGCCGTGAGCTGCCCGAGGGAGGCCATTTTCTCGGAGAGCACGAGCTGGTTCTGCGTCTCTTTCAGGTTGTCGAGCGCGCCGCGGAGCTCCTTCGTCCGGTTTTCGACCTGCTTCTCGAGCTCGACCTCGCGCTGTTTCAACTGGCGCACGCGCAGAAGGTAGATCGACGGGCCGACAAACACGATCCCGATCACCAGGAACGCGTAGAACCAGCCGGCCTCGTAGAAATGTGGCCGGATGGAGAACGACACCGACGCGCCGGTCGTGTCCCATACGCCATCGGCGTTCGCCGCCTTAACGCTGAAGCGGTAATCCCCCGGCCCGAGGTGCGTGTAGTACGCTACGTTCCGTGTTCCCGGGTTGACCCAGTCTTTATCGTATCCTTCGAGGCGATAGCGGTACTGCACGCGGTCTGACCCGATGAACGAAAGCCCGACATACTGGAATTCGAGGTTGTTCGTGCCGGGAGAGAGCCGCAGGTCGGAGTGCACATCCTGGACGGCGTTGTCGGCGGAGAACCGCTCGAGCACGACACGCGGAGGAACCGTGTTCAGGCGGATGCCGGCCGGGTCGACGACGGCCAGACCGTCGACTGTCGGGATCGTTATCCGTCCGTCGTGCGTTTTCCAGATATTCGGGTGGCCGAGGAAGTTCGTCTCGAACGACTTCATCCCGTCAGCGGTACCGTACGCGTCGTACGTGTACGACGAGTCTTTCCCCTCCGCGAAGTCCAGAAGTGCCTGCTTCCGAATCCTGTACACCCCCTTGTTGTTTGAAAACCACATCGACCCGGCGTCGTCCTCGATGATATTGGCGGCCGTGTAGCCGAAGAGCCCCGAGGCCGGCGTGAAATGCGTGAATTTCCCCCCGCGTTCCAGGTAGGCCCCGTCATCTTCCGTACCGACCCAGAGGTCCCCGTCCGGGTCAGGGAACATCCCGTACACGCGCACCGAGTTGAACCCGTCGGCGGGCGTGAGATGCCGGAGCGAGTCCCCTTCGACCCGGTACAGGCCATAGCCGAACGATCCGACCCAGAGCGTGCCGTGCGCATCTTCGAGAACGGTGGAGATTGACCCCCCGGGCACCTGGGACCGGGTGAGCTGCTTCAACCGGTGATTGACGAGCGTGTAGATTTTCGAGGCGTCGGCGACGAGGAGATCGCCGTTCGCCCGGTAGAACAGTGCGCTGGGGCCGTCAGTCGCCGGGTCCACCGCGAATCGCGACATCTTCACGTTATCGTACCTGAATACGCCTGATTGCGCCGCGACAAGGACCCCGCCCTGCGGGTCCTCGGTGAGACAGAAGATCTGGCCGCTGATGCCGTCCGCCTTCCCGTACACAGTGGCCTTTCCACCGGAGAGCTTCGCGACGCCCCCCACCATCGTGCCGACCCAGAGATTCCCCTTCCGGTCTTCCATGACGGTGGAGACCACCTGGTCCTTCAGTCCCGATTCCGTGCTGTATGTGACGAACTTCCCTTCCCGCAGACGATGCAGCCCGCCGCTGTCCGTGCCAAACCAGATGCTCCCCTCGGCGTCGATGAGGACGGTATTTATCGTCTCGTCCGTCATCCCGTTCTCGCGGCCGAAGTGATCGAACACGCCGCCGTTGAACCGCCACAGTCCGTGAAGCGAGGCGACCCAGAGCGAGTTGTCCGCATCGGAGAGGAAGTCGTTTACGATATCAAACGGCACGGGAGGCCTGAAGGCCCTGACCGTCCCATTCGCGATCGTGGTGATCCCGGATTTTGAGATCAGGCGGAGCGTTCCCGATTTGTCCTCGTCGATCCCGAGGATCCGGTTGTCCAGGAGGCCGTCCTTCGTCGTGAACGTCCTGAGAGCGCCGTCCGCAAGGCGGACGAGACCGGAATCGGTGGGCATCCAGATTGCCCCTCCCGAGTCCTCGAATATGCAGTTACCGCGGTGGGCAAGCCACCAGACACGGTTGGTGGGCATGCCGCTGGCTTTGGAGTAGAGCGTGTTGCCGTCGGGGCCGGAGCGGACCATCCCTTCGGGCGTGTCAAACCAGAAATTACCGTGAGAGTCGTCGCTGAGCGCCCAGACGGTGTCGCTTGGAAGTCCCTGCGCGCGCCCGTACGCGCTCAGCACGCCGTGCTGCCGTCTCGTGATCCCCCACGGAAAATGGTTGAACCAGAGGCTCGAATCGCGCGTCTGGTACAAGTACCTGACCGTGTTGTCCCGGAGACCGTCTTTCATGCCCACGGCATGGAAGACCCCGTCACGGTAGAACGCCGCCCCGCCTTCACGCGAAGGGTACGCAAACCAGAGATTGCCGTCCGTATCCTCCAGAAGCCGGAAGACCCACGTGCGCGTCATCTCCTTCGTGTTGTTCCTGTCGAACACGGTGAACCGGACGCCGTCGAACCGGACGAGCCCTTCCTGGGATCCGAACCAGAGAAATCCGTCGCGCGTCTGGTGAAGACTGTAGACGCCGTTCTGGGGAAGCCCGTCGTGCTCGGTCCAGACGTCGTGGACAAACTGGTTGAGCGGCCGGAGGGGTGCGGATTCCTGGGCGCTCAGCGTGCCCGCGCCCATTCCGGCAAGAACGAGCGCTGTCGCAAGGCGTGCCCGCGCGATGCGGAGAGTCGTCATCGGGTTGACTCCTTCATGGAAGCAGACTTGATTTCACGATCTGAATGTGCGACCGACGGGAGGGGGAATAGAACCTGGCACACGTCCGGGAGGGGCCGGTTTGAAATTCTATTCTGTTTGCTGAGCCTTGCATGAGATTGGGAAGAACAGGCGAAGCCGAGCCCTTAAATACACAATGTGAAGTAAAATGTCAATAAAAATCTGTTAGTTTGAGTGATCTGGGGACAATGGTTGACACTCCCTGCTGAGTTGCATACATTCGCCCGGTCATTCCCCTATCGCTCGCAGCAATCAGCGTCTCTCTTTTCCAAGAATTCACCCCTAATGTTGGCCGGGAGGATCCCCCTTTGACAATCCATCTGTCCTTGTTGCGAATTGCAACAGTCATGGGACTCGCGTTGCTACTTGTCCCGCTATGCGGCGATCGTCCCCGTCCGGCCGATCCCGGAACGAGCGCGTTTCCCGACACGATCGGATGCACGGTGCGCCCCTGGTACAAGCTCCGGAGCGACGGGAAGCCGGGGAGGCAGATCACGCTCCGGTTCGGAAGCCCGGGCCTGGAGGGGGGGAAAATCCAGATCGCCTCGGGGGGAATCAGCGAGTCAACGACAGCCCCGCGCCACAGCGTGGATTCTCTTGACGTCTTGCTTCCCCCTTCCATCGGCGTGGATGGAAGCGCCGTGATACGCGTGTCGCTCAGCCAGGGAACGAGATCGCTCGAGAGATCCTTCAGCGTGCCCCCGATGCGCCACTGGACGGTGTACGTCTATCCCCACTCCCACGTGGACATCGGCTATTCCAACACGCAGCAGAACGTCGAGTTCATACACAAGAGGAACATCGACCAGGGGATCGCGCTCGCGGAGTCGACGAGAGCGTATCCCGACGGCGCGAAATATCTCTGGAACACGGAGGTGATCTGGCCGTTCGAACGGTACCTGGCTTCCGACCCCGCATCCGCGGGACGGATCGCCGAAGCGGTGAGGCGGGGTGAACTCTGTCTCGACGCATCCTATGTCAACATCATGACGACGTCGTGCAACGACGAGGAGATGGTGCAGCTCCTCCGTCCCGGCAGGGAGGCATCACGGCTCACGGGAAGCCCGATCGACACGTACGTCCAGGTCGACATACCCGGCATGTCGTGGGGACTTGTCGGGGTGATGGCCCACGAGGGAATCCGCTACGTCATGACGATGCCGAACGGCGGCCGCGGGAACGACGAGATGGTCTCGCGCTTCAGGTACCTTCCCTTCTGGTGGGTGGGACAGGACGGCACGTCGAAGGTGCTCTTCCTGAACGCCGGGGGATACGGCGCGGGGATGGACAGGGGGGGCGCCACCGGCCGTCCCTGGTTCGGGCAGAGGGACAGGGAGAGGATTCCTGCGGTCGTGCGGAGCGGCAAGCCCCGCGAGAATTTCCTCGACCGGACGCTCTGGCGCGAGTTGCCGGCGCTCGAGGAGGCCAACTATCCCTACGACATATTCCCCGTCGCCTGGGCCATGTGGGACAATGCGCTCATCGACGCCGAGCTCGCCGAAGGCGTCAGATCGTGGAACGCCGAGTACGCATACCCCCACGTCGTCATCGCGAGCGCCCACACGATCATGTCGACGTTCGAGAAGCGCTACGGCAACAGGCTCCCGGTCGTGAAAGGGGATTTCAGCGAGTACTGGACGGACGGCCTCGGGACATGCGCGCGGGAAACGCGCCTCTTCATGAATTCCCGGGAGCGCCTGACGCAGGCCGAGACCCTCTGGCCGATGCTCCGCGCCGGGAAGCCGGCCCCGCGGGGAGATTTCGACGAGGCGTGGAGATACCTCCTGCTGTGCAACGAGCACACATTCGCCACAGAGAACTCGTACGAGCCCTATTTTTCAGACGCGATCTGGCGCACGAAACAACATTATTTCCGGGAAGCCGACTACAGGAGCCGCGCGCTCCTGGATGACGCGCTCGCCCCCGCTTCGGACAAATCGAACGGCGCGCTCGGGCCGTTCGAGGGACCTTCGGGGGGCGGCATCGCGGTGATCAACACGAATTCCTGGGCCCACGGCGGAGCGGTCACGCTCGGGCCCGCGGAGAGCCAGATCGGGAACAGGGTCGTCGACGCCGCGGGTCGGGAAGTTCCCTCGCAGAGACTTTCGGGGGGAGATCTCGTCTTCATCGCGCCCGATATCCCCGCGTTCTCCTCCGCGCATTTCACCGTCGTGAAAGGGGCACCTGGAGCGGCGGGGGGCTACGCCTGTACGGACACGTCGCTCGATAACGGCGCGCTGCTCGTCGTCCTTGACAGGAAAAGCGGCACGATCGCACACATGGTGGAGAAGGCAACCGGGCGTGACTACGCCGCGACGTACCAGGGAGGCGGGCTCAACGCATTCCGGTGGCTGCCGGGCCGGGGCGCCGGCGAAGCGCGCGCCGACACAGTGGTCTCTGTGAAACTGACGGAGGCGGGCCCGGTCGTCGGCGAGATTGAGGTGCTGTCCCGTGCCCCGGGGTGCCGTTCGGTGACGCGGTCAGTGCGGCTCGCCGCGGGGGAGCGTTTCGTCGAGATCACGAACGTGGTCGACAAGCTTCCGCTGCTTCCAAAGGACGGCATACATTTTGCGTTCCCGTTCAATGTCCCGGGAGGAACCACGCGCGTCGATATCCCATGGGGCGTGATCAGAACAGACGCCGACCAGTGGGCGGCTGCTAACCGGGCCTGGTTCACCGCCGAGCGGTATGTCGACGTGTCAAATGACGGGTCCGGCGTGACGGTCTCGTCGCTCGACGCCCCGCTGTTTGAAATCGGGGCCATGACGGCGAACAACACCGCGGGGTGGGACGGGAAGGGAGATGTCTGGCCGAAGGAAACGGCCCCGGGGCAGACGGTGTTCTCCTGGGTGATGAACAACCACTGGTTCACGAACACGGAGCTGACGCAGGACGGGCCTGTTGCGTTCAGGTACAGGCTCTACCCGCACGCCGCGTTCGATCTCGCCCGGGTGTACAGGTTTGCCGCGGAGCAGGCGCAGCCCCTCATCGCGATGGCCACAAGCGTCAATCCGATCGCCTCGCCGCTCATCGCTCTCGGCGGGGACCGTGTGGCCGTCACGATACTGAAGTCTACCGCGGACGGCAGGCAGATGATCGTGCGGATCCGCTCACTCTCGGAGAAGGATGAGACGGCGGCGCTTGCGTTTCCTGCGCGCCTCCCCCGGAGCGTGCGCGTGTGCGACCGGGGCGAGACTCCGGGCGCGCAGGATGCATCCGGCGGGGTCCGCGTGCCGGCGATGGGGTATGTTACGCTTGCCGTCGAGTGGTGAAGCCGCGGGGGGCGATCAGGCGCCGGCAACGACATTCACGAAATCTGCCGGTCGTTTCTGAAAACGCCCAGGAAGTGCCGGAGAAGGAAATAGCCGAGGCAGACCCCTCCTGATTCCAAAAGGAGGAACACGCCGATGACGAGCGCGACGCGGCCGGCGTCCCGGGGAGGCCCCTCGGCAGCGAACTCCGCGAGGGCAAGGAGAAGTCCCGTGGCCAGGGACCCGATGACGACGAGCCTCCAGGGATGCACCCGGGGGTTGAGCGACGCAACAACCGCACGGGGACCGGTCTGCACGGTCTTCCGGGGAACGATCTTCCGCCAGATGCTCTGCAGATCCCCGGGGAAGTCGACCTCCGGGACTTCCGGGCAGGGGAACATCGCCTTCGCAAGGAGCGCAACGGAAAGGAGGAGGACCGCCATGCCGAATGCGGCCGTGAAGAACGCGCCCGCGATCCCCTCCCGCCAGCCGGCGGGATAGAGCACAAGGAGCGCCATGCAGATCAGAAACGGAACCATCTGCGGCGCACGGAGGGGATTCTGCGAGCACCTGCCGGAGTGCCGCGCGATACGGATGAGAAGGGCGCACAGGAGGAGGGGAACGACAAGGAGGGCCGCGGTCAGGAGGATGAGCAGGTTCCCCGCCTGCGTCCCGTACCACATGGCGGGGGCGAGTGCCAGCGCGGCGATATCCGCCAGCGCCGTGACGGCGATGGCTGTCTGCGAGACGGCGACGGAGCGGAGCACGTATGCCTGGCGAACGGGAAAGGACTCCCCCGGCACGGAGGGACGAAACGCCTTCAGGGCCGCCAGGACGCCCGCAGCCAGCGCGACCTGGACGCCGAACGAACCAACTGCGTCGAAAGGATCGACCGCGAAGGGATTGACGCAGAGGAGATCGGGGTCGTGTTTCGCCCTGTCGAAGAGTACGATGAACAGCGCCGAGAGGAGGAGACCCGTCGCCGAGGCCATCCGGAGCGACGCGACTGCTTCCCCCGACTCCCCTTCATGGACCGCTTCGCTCACGGCTGGAACAGGTCCTGAATAACGAATTCCGACGTGATGCCGAACATCTGGGCGCTGGGAGGCTGCGTCCCCGACGGCTCCAGGCCGTAGATCGCCTCGAGCATCCGCAGCAGGCTCACGTGCGTGACCCCGTTCCCCTCCGCGAATTCACCATGCTTGACGTGCGCCCCCGCGATGATCGTCGGGATCCTGTTCTCGATGTCAACGTACTTGCTCGCCGGGTTCGTCAGCCCGGAGAAGTCCGTCGGGTCGTCCGATTCATCGAACGTCAGTATGAGGAGGCTGTTGTGCTCCTTCGCCCACTGGTAGTAGGGATCGATGTTCTCCTTCAGCCATGCGTCCCCGTTTTTGACCGCGACGTCCGGGTGATCGCCGGGATCGTGCATGTCGTGGATCAGGTTCGGGATCACGAACGAGACGGTGGGAAGCGAGCTGTAGTCCCGGGGGAAGAGCGTGAGCGGCAGGTTCGTGGAGACCCTGGGGTCGCTTCCCTGCGGGATATTGCCGAAGCTGATCCAGGGGACGTGCTTGCGCGCGTAATGTCCCTCGCGGGCGACCGTGCTGCCGACTTCGGGGAGGTCTTCCGAATACCCCTTGAACGTAAACCCGTTGTCGAAGAGCTGCCGCCCGAGGTTGGGGGTCTGGAAGGGGTACACCCTGTGCGTCTTCTTGCTCGGAACGACGTCGTTGAAGCCGACGGCCTGGTTGCTCCCGGAGAAGAGCCAGAAGTAGTTCCCCTCGCTCTTGTGCTCCTCGGCGTACATGCGCGTGAGGTTCGCCCCCTCGGCCACCAGCACGGAGTTGATATAGGGGGCTGAGGAATTCCCGACGACCTGCGAGTAGTACTTGTTCTCCTCGACCACGATCACGATATGGTCGTAGCGGGGGAGCGATTGTGCCCCCGCGGCATCCTGGGCACGGGCAGCCCAGAGGGGAAGCGCGCAGCTCATGAGGATCCAGACGTGCCGGTTCATAGCGAATTCCTTTCCTGGCTGGAATGGGCGGCGCGCGCCACCGTTTCGATCGCGATGGCCGCCACCGCGGCGCCGTAGTCGAGGTCGATGTTCACCATCGTGTCTTTGGTATCGTGATACCCTGTCCGGTTGATGTCGTAGTTCTCCATGAAGAGGATCACCGGGATCCCCGCATCGGAGAAGATCTGGCCGTCGGTATTAAAGAGCGAGCTGCGCGGGTCGCGGGGGATGCGGACCTCACCCCGCAGTTGCGGATGGCGGGCGATTGCCGGGATCGTCTTCCCGTCCCCGCTCCGCTTACCCCTGTTCAAACCACGGCGGGCGGGAAGGCGGTTCCACTCCGCCGCACCCGCATTCCACATCCTCGCCGCCAGGTGGGCCTGGTACGCGAGGCGGTACGAGCGCGGGCTCAGCCCCGGGGAAATCTGAAAGACGTCCCGGTAGGGATGCCTGTTGTGCGCGACCATGTCGAGCACGCACACCCCCTCGATCCCGACCTGCGAGAGGTCGACGCGGCTCCCGTCCCCCGTCCGCAGGCGGAGCGACTTCTCAACGATCTGTCGAGCGAGGTAGCGCGCTCCCATGCAATCGGCCGGGAACTCCTCCCCCGTCAGGTGCACAAGCCAGATGTCGCATTCGAGCCGGCCCGACCGGCTCAGGCCGAGGAACACCGGGGCACCGAGCATGAGCGCCGCCGTCGCGGAGTGATTGTCGTCGGCGCCGTGGGCGGCAACGCGGGCCAGGCGCCCCCCGCTCTCCTTATAATAGAGATCCTCCATGTACGCGGTGTCGTAGTGATCCGCCATGATCACCGCCCGCGACCTGTCCCTGCCGGGGATGACGACGAGGAGGTCGCGCTCCCGCTCCTCCCCTTCCTGGTTCGACCGCCATCCCCCCATCCAGTCAAACGCGAAATCCGTCTCCCACCTGAACGGGAGATCTCCCGCCAGCGCCTCCGACTCCATGCCGCTCGCGGCGATCACGTCCCTGTAGTAATCCAGGAGCCAGTCTCCGAGCGCTTCGAGGTCGCGGTGAGCCCTGCTGCGGATGGATTTCGTCGGCGGGTCGTTCACGCAGTCGGCATTCTCCTTCGTCTGGAACCTGCCGGTGGAGAGGCGGGCGATCGTCTCCCAGTACTGCTTCTCGAACTTCCTCGTCGCCGTGGCTTCAAACGTGAGCGACGCGGGCAGCGTTTCCGGCTCGTCTCCCGCACCTCGCAGCATGCGTCCGAGCACCGTCGCGAGCTCGCGCGCCTCCGACGTACGCCTCCGCCTGAGCCGGCGGAGCCAGTCTTCCGCCGACTCGCCCCGGGGAATGTTGAGTATGCTCCCGGCAAACTCCGCCGGCAACCGTGCGCCGCCCAGGAACTCCGAGACCTCGATCAGCTGGCTGGAGTTCAGCGCGTTCTGGTGATCCGCGTGCTCGTACTTCCTCCGGAACCCTTCCATCGCCGACTTCAGATGCGGCCGACGGGCAAGCTCCGGCCAGAGCTCGACGGGATTGTCGAGATCCGGCTCCCGCGCGTCGTACGCCGTGAGATACCCCGACGGGCCGTCCTCCAGGACCCGGGGGGCGCGCGTCTTCGGATCGACCCAGGCCACAAGCGGCAGGTGCCAGTACACCTCGTACTTCCCCGCGCGCATCGCGGGGAACTGGAACCTGTACCCGAATTCCCCTCCCTGTCTGAGCGCCGCGGATGCCCGTTCGATCTCCTCGCGGGAAGCCCGCGGACCGTCAAGGAGCAGCTCGCACTCGTGCGTCCAGACCTGTGCGTTGCGCGCCATCGGCTTGTTGTAGAGGTCGACGTCGATCGGCGCCGGGCTGAAGAGCACGTGCGCGACCCTGTCCTCGTCCGCCCGGACCGTCAGCTCGTCCCTGTGGCGCTCCACGCGCTCCCACCTGTGCGTGCGCCTGTACGTGTTCCGCCAGGTGTGCGCGCCCTTCCGGGGCGCTTCGTTTCCCGGTCGCGGCTCGTGCATCCAGCCCGACTGCGGGATGCGCAGGCCCACCGACCCCTCGCTCCGCTCACAGACGTTCAGGAGCGGTATCTGCGTGGCAAACGTGAGCCGGCGCCCGAGCCGGAGATAGTCCCGCGCACCCCAGAAGAGAAGGCTCCCGGGAGAGGGAATGAGGTGGAGCCGGCCGGCCGCGTACGCGTCCCGCACATTGAGCGGAAGGAGGCCGAAGGGACGGAACGTGAGGAGGAACTTCGTCCCCTCGGCCCCTTCAGCACATTCCGCGTCGCTCATCAGGTAGGGCGCGGTCCACGAAGGAAGTGGATCCTGCCGCCAGCGCTCCGCAACGGACTCCCCGCCGCCCGGGAGTACCCGAAATCCGGCCGCGCGGAGGTCGGCGACGCTCCCCGGCGACATGCGATACGCCGCGACGAGGAGGCGCCTGACGAACTCCTCTGAGGACTCCCGGGGCCGCTCGACACCCGGGGCGGAGTAAAAGCTCTTCCAGAACGCGCGGTCGGGTCCCTGTTCGCTCCCGCCAAAGAGCGTCCACCTGACGCGCCCCTTGTCGTCCTGCGTCTTTGCAAGAGCAAGGGGAAGGAGCGTCACGAATCTCTCATGGCGGGGCGCTCGAGCGGCGGCGAGGGCGGGAGGATAGTACGGGTTTCCTTCGAGCTTGCTGCGGCTGATCCCCCGGGCGGCAAGATCGGTGTGGAGGCGCTGCAGGCGGTGAAGCACCTCGCCCGCGACATGCGTCAGGCCGGGATGGATTTCCTGCGCTTGCTCCCTCTCGCTCACGAGCCAGGCATGCGGCTTGCCGCTCACACGGGGTGCGGGGACGTCACCGTCACAGGGGCGCCACCCGATGCGCGGCGGAGGCATAAACTCCGAGTAGGCGACGATGGAACCAATCTGACGCGGCGGATCGCTCAGCAACAGATCCCAGCCCTGGCGTTCCATGAGAGGAATCTCCCCGCTGTGATGGTCCGGATGAAGATACTACAATGAGGCAACAGGTGAAACAGGCCCCGCGCGCGTTATCGCGGGATTGTCGCGCGGAACTCATCGGCGACAAGCCCGATCTCGCCGAAGGGGATCTTCCTGAATCCCGCACTCCAGGCAGGAGAATCTTCTTTCAGGCGGAAATCCCGCCGGGCAGGATCGACGAACCCCGGATCGGCCAGTATGTTCCCCCGCTCCCGGAGCCGGCGCGCCATGGCGCTGTCGCTCCGCGCGTGCGTCGACGAATAGCCGATATGATACGGGTCGTAGTCCGGCGTCCATTTCTTCGTGAAGACCACCACCATCGAATCCCCCACCACGTTGTTCTCCACGCGCACGCGGGAGAAGTCCATCCCCTCGGAGAGGTCAAGCCAGATGCCCCCGGCGCTCAGGTTGCGGAGCACGGAGTTGCCGTACGGCTCGCCCAGGTTCACCGAGTCAAGGTAGCGGGGAAGCATTGGATAGCGGACGCTGTAGGGAGGCTCCGTGTACCTGATGTCGTGGAGCTTCTCATAGATCCTCCAGCCGCCCCCGGGACGAAAATACTGCTTGAACGGCCACCGGTAGATGCCGATGGCGGGGTGGCAGTCGTAGAAGATGTTATTCTCCACGCGGTTGTCGCGCCCGCTGTTGAAGAAGACGCCGATGTCCACGCCCGCGATCACGTTGCCGACGATCGTTGTGTTTGATCCCGGCAGGTCCAGGTAGATTCCCCTCACGCCCCCCTCGCCGGGGCCGTGCATGTCGTGTATGTAGTTGTAGCGGATCACAGTCCCCATCTCCGAATAATCGGCGCCCGTGTTAATACCCCCGACGTCCCCGGCTTCATGCGCGAGGTCGTACAGCTCGTTCAGCTCGATGAGATGGTCGTTCCCGTAGTACTGGATCCCCGAGACCGGGGCGTCGTGAATCCGGTTGTGCGCGAGCGTATCCCCGACCCCTTCCAGGTATATAGCGCCATTGAACGCCTGGAGGATGCGGCCGTACGCATGGATGTGATTGTTGATCGCGTAGTTTCCCCCGGGGGTGAGTGTTCTGCGGTCGCCGCCGGCGAGGCGGATCCCCGTCGACCCGACGTCCTCGATGTCGCAGCTCCTGATCCCGTTGTGCCGGCCGCCGTCGATGACCACGCTCGTATCGTTGTCTATGTTCCTGAACGTGCAGCCGGCGATCATGTCCTCGCTCCCACCGCGGATCATGATTGCGCGCACGCGGGAACACTCGAACGTCATCCGCTCGATCAGGACGTGCGAGGCGCCGTCGATGAATATCATCGGCGCTTTCAGCATCGAGACCGTAATGTCGCCGGTCCCCGGCGCGGCGGGGGGCCAGAAATAGAGATGCCCTTTCTCCGGATCCAGTACCCACTCGCCCGGCCGGTCCAGTTCTTCGAGCACGTTGAGGAAACAGAACCTCTGCCCCTTCTGGTAGCCGTAGTTATGGTACGGCGGCTCGGGATAAACGACGCGGCCGGCGGTGTCGATGCGCGCCACTTTCTGGTAGTCGTCTTTCCAATCCCACGACCAGTAGCCGTGCATCCAGACGTCGCGCGTCTCAGCCCACCGGGAGGGGCGGTCGCCCCCGTAGCGGAACATCCCGCTGTGGCGCCCGGCTGGCATGCCCTCCTTCAGCACGAGGGGATCCCCCTGGTTGAGTATGTGTCCTTCGATGAGGGGGACCTCCGCGATCTTGAGCCAGCCGCGATACGGATAGCGCGCGACCTGCATCCTCTTTCCCCTGAAAAAGAGGTTGAGGCGATCGGGGGGAGTACCGAAATCAGCAATCCCCTGGGTCCGGAGGTCCGTGACGAGCACGGAAGTCCTCGCTTCCGGCGACAGGCGCTTCAGGACCGCTGAGTCGGTCACCGGGTGGAAGCCGGCAAGCGCCGCGCCTCCCGTGAGGCGGACATCCTCCCTTTCATAGGCGCTCCATGTGACAGGCCAATCCGGGAGGCCCGATTCGGCCGAATCGAGCTTCACGGTCGATTGAATTTGATACACGCCTCCCCGTATCTTGACCGAAGGCTGTTGCCCGTGCCCGAGCGCGAATCGCACCGCGTCGCGGGCGCGTGCGAGCGATGCAAACGGCCCATCATCGCCGTTCGCAACGGAGGATGGGATCCGGCCTGACCAGCCGTCGTTTCCGCCGGGGGAGACGAAGAACGTGACGGTGTCCCCCTGCGCGGCCGCCAGCAGGTCCGGGCACGCGATCGCGGGGAGTGTGAGAACAAGCGGGAGGAACAAACCGCGGCATCGAAACTGTGTGATTCGGCGCATCATGCATCCGGTACATTAGGGGGAGAGAAAGGACAGGTGTGCTTAATGTACGAAAATCAGTCGCCCAAACCCGAAGGCCGGCGCGCCTGGCCGGAACCGGGGCACCCGAACCCGCGTTCAGTAGCTATCCTGCGGAGATCCGGCATGCCCCAGCTCACCCCGTCGGCACCACGTTCCACGATTGCGCGCACAACAGCACAGATCCTGAAAGCACTGGTGATCCTGGCAGCCTCGGTCGGCTCTGCGGCGGCCGGGACGCTCCACGGGTTTGTGCTCACAGGCACCCCCACGGCAACCAACGGCGCCACATGGACGTACCGGGACACCGTCGCGGGGGTGATCTACGACCTGCAGGGAATACTCCTGAGGCCCACGGGCACGGGGAAGCTCCCCGCAGTCGTGATCAGCCACGGGCACGATAACAACGTCAATACCTATTCGATTAACATCGCCCGCACGATGCGCGCGTGGGGACTGGTCTGCATCGCCACCAACTATACGCATGCAGCGGGCGTGCCGACCGGCTCGCCGGGAGACTCCACGGAGCCGGGCGCCAGCCTGCCGAACATCCTTCGCGCGCGGAAATGCATCGAGATCCTCGATTCGCTGGGGTACGTCGATACGACGCGCATCGCCGCGCACGGGAACAGCATGGGGGCATTCGTCACCGCAGCGGTCGTCGGGACATACCCGCACCTGTTCCGTGCCGCATCGCAGTCCGCAGGAGGAGTGAACGACTACAAGCTCGCGTGGACCAAGTCGCCGCAGGCGAGCGGCATCACGGTCCCCTACCAGCATCACCACGGCGACGCCGACACCACGGTTCCGATCCAGGACGATTACCGCCTCGATTCGATCCTGGCGGCACAGGGAACCGTGCACCAGTTCTACGTCTATCCCGGGTACAACCACGTGATGATGGGCCTGGACACGACGATGCTGGGCCGCGTGCATACGTGGTATATCACGTACGGGCTCCTCCCCGCCGCCGGGACGACCGATGCGCCCGCACCGCCACCGGCCGCGTACGCGCTGGAGCAGAACTACCCCAATCCCTTCAACCCTTCAACGACGATCGCGTACCGGGTGCCGCAGACGGCGCACGTGCGACTGCGCGTGTATGACGCCCTCGGACGAAACGTCGCGACGCTCGTCGACGCGGTCGTACCGCCGGGGATTCACAGCGCGACGCTCGACGGCGCCGGACTCGCCAGCGGTGTGTATTACTACAGGATCGAGACCGGGACTTTCGTTGCAGCGAAACGGACGGTGCTCGTGAAGTAACTCTTCGCAATGCGTGCTCTTTTGGCAGTGATTTTTTCCAATAACAGAAACTTCGTCCCCGGCGGCGCCATGATCGCGACAGCCGCCCTGTATCCGTTCATTGCACCGGGGGGGCCGACGAGTCCCGCGGGGCCCTTCGTCGCGGGATTCATACTCTGGATGAGCGCGTACCATTCGCTCCGGGCCGCCGAAGGTCCCTCGGACGCCGGAAGCGTCCGACGCCGGGAGCGGATCTGCCGTTGACAATTAGCCGGCCATCAGTTAGTTTGTCTGACCAACCGTTCTTTGCGGCGATTTCAGACACGAGCGATCGAGATGTCTCATACACGTCCCGTCTGCCCCTCCCCCGTCTCTCTCGACCGGGGTGCCGATCGACAAGTGCAACCCATCGTCGCGCCGCAAGATTCTCCCCCTTACGCCTCATGTATTGAGTGCCTGACCCCGGGAACCCCCGGGACCGCCCCGTTGTATTCATGTCAATTCCATTACGTCTAAGGGAGGATGATCGCATGCGGACAGTTCGCGTGTCACGGAGCGCCGTTGCGCTTTCTGCCATCCTGCTCTTGCTGGCAAGCGTGCCGGCCACACTCCGCGCCCAGGGCATTGATCCCGATCTTCCCGGGTCCATAGCGGGGGCGATGCCGAAGGAAGAGTTCCTGCGGCTCAGGGATCAGTACATTGCGACGCTCAGGGGATTGCCTTACAATCTCCCCTACGACGCCCGGTCGAAGGCTATCATGGAGACGCGGCAGCGCGCGAGCCAGTCACTTGCAAAGGTGGCCAGCACCGCGTGGGTCCCAATCGGGCCCTTCCCGATCCCGAACGGGCAGACGCAGTCGGTGACCACGGCGGTGAGCGGCCGGGTGACCGCGGTCGAGGTCCATCCCACAAATCCCAGCATCGTCTACGTGGGGACGGCACAGGGGGGAGTCTACAGGACGGTCGACGGCGGGGCCACGTGGACACCCATATTCGATGCGGCGCAATCGCTTGCAATCGGTGCTCTCGCACTCGCCCCGTCCAACCCGACGATACTCTACGTTGGAACGGGAGAGGCGAACCTCTCTCTCGACAGCTACGCCGGCGTGGGGCTCTACAGGATCGATAATGCGGACACGTCCCCGAACCTGGTCGGGCCGATCAATCCGGCGTACAGCGGTGTGGCAGGAACCACCGCTTTCGGCGGGCGCTCGATCAGCAAGATCCTCGTTCACCCGACGAACCCGGCCACGATATTTGTCGCGACATCCAGCGGGGCACTGGGGATCGGCGGCGATTCCCCGCTCGGAGGCACGATCCCCCCTCTCCCCCCCAGGGGGATCTGGCGGTCCACGAACGCCACGGCCGCCGCCGGTTCGGTCGCGTTCACGAAGCTCACAGTCACAACGACCGCCAGCGCGTCCGACAACACGGGGAACAGGTCGATCTGCGACATGGTGCTCGACCCGACGGGCCCCGACTCACTCGTCTGCTCGGTCTTCGGCCTGAGCACGGGAACCGACGGTGGCGTCTACCAGTGCACAAATGCGCTGGGGGCCACGCCGGTGTTCACAAAGACGCTGACGCTCGGAACGACGACGTCGGGGGTGAGAGCCGGCTTCGCGCTGTACAACAGGAGCGGAGCCACGGTCATCTACACCGCCACCGCGGAATCCCCCTCGGGCACCAGTTGCAGCGACCTCACACAGGGCGGAGCGCTCAGAATCTCGACGGACGGGGGCGCGACATGGTCGGGCAAGCTCACCGGAGGCGGAGGATTCTGCGGCGGGCAGTGCTTCTACAACGTCGCGATCGCGGTCGTCCCGGGCACATCGACCGCGAACGATACGATCCACGTCGGGGGGAACGTGAGCAGCGGCAGCTGCCAGAGGCTCCACGCGATATCCGTGGACGGCGGCAACACGTTCACCAATTACGATGCGGGACTGCACGCCGACACGCACGCGATCACCGTCTCCCCGTCCGCGCACAATGTCATCTGGCACGGCGACGATGGGGGCATATTCAAGTCGACCGACGGTGGGCTCACCTGGACGAGCGAGAACAACGCGAACTTCAGCGCGACGCAGTTCGAGAGCATCGCGCTCCATCCCACGGACCCCTACTTCTCGATCGGGGGGACGCAGGATAACGGGACCAACATGTACACGCCGCTGCAGGCCTGGAACAGGGTCGATTACGGGGACGGCGGATATACCGCGATAGACCAGAACGCTACCGACGTATCAAATGTGACTATGTACCACACATACTACAACGCGACGAACAGCCTGGTCGCGTTTGCCCGGGTGACATCCGTCTCCGGCGCATCAGACGGTCTCTGGACTCTCCTCGGTTGCGTCGGCACAACGCCCGGGAACGGGATCACGTGCGGCGACGCAGTGTTGTTCTATGCCCCCATCGTGCTCGGACCCGGGAACCCCAATACCGTCTACTTCGGGACGGACCGGCTCTACAGGTCCACCAACAGCGGCACGAACAACAGCCTCGCGAGCCAGGCGCCCCTGGTCTCCGGATTCG